>JAFGYE010000107.1 GCA_016936255.1 Marinifilaceae bacterium
ATTAAATTTTGACAGAGCCTAAATCGCTCTATAAAAATGAAAATTAAAAAATAGAATAAAACTCTAGGATATCAGGGGTCAAAACACCTCTCTGCCACACAAATAATATTCCCAACAGTTTAATCCTTCCATATCAATATAAAATATTGATCAAAAATAGATTATAAACTGCTGGTAATCAAAATTTATAGAGCAAGAACTTTTGCTGTTTGGCAAACGAATTGTAATCAATGGTAAACATTGAAATTTCTTACCTTTAAACATGATTTGGATTCGTTATTTTGCCTGATTTATTATCACTTACGATCAGTTTTTCAGCCCTTATTCCAATGTTGAAGTATTTCAGTATCGGTCACACCTTCCATATTCAGTAATTGCTGATATGGATCTCCCTCTAATTTTAATAATTTAGCAAATGCAGGTTCTGTTTTCAGACCTTCCTTTTTTAACTGAATTACTTTTTGTTTAAAATCTTCGCCAAGTAACTCCAGAATACGATGCTCAATCAGCATATGACGATAGGAATTTTGATCTGTAGGAGGAAAAAGAGAACCAAATATTTCAAAAGGGAAATCCTGGTAAGTAAAGCTTGCCACTACAACCCAGTATCCGTTTTTTTCTTTTTGCTGTATTTTAAAATCTGTTTGATCTCTAAACAGATTTTCCATTTTCCGTTCAAATTTATCAGCATCCATAAATCGGCAGGTAATATCCAAATCACTTGAATCAATTGAAATTCCAATAGGAATTGTACCGGTTAAAATAGGAGAATACTCTGCCAGAAGATTAAAAACCTGAAGTTTATTTAAGCATTTAAATGCTCTTTTCTGAATTGCCGAACCCGAATTCAGGTATGAAATATCTTGCCAGTTCATCTATGTAGTTTTAAGTTGTTTCTTTAAAATCTCCCTAGCTTCTGCTATATTTGAGTATTCAAAGCACTGCAAATCGGAACACCCGCGAATCATTGCAGAGGTCGTTTTGCCGTTTAATACTCTGTACAAACATATTATGGGTTTATTCATGTCGATAGCCCGGCCAATTTCGTAGCCAACCCCAAGCGAAGGAACAGTTACTTCTGCTATCACTATATCCGATTCTTTTACCCATGCTACATCCCTATCATGTATTTCCTTATCGGTTATGGTAGTATCGATCGTTTTTGATCCAATGTGCTCGGTTAAAACGGTTCCATATTGTTTCAATTCCTGAATCAGTTCTGCATACAAATCTGTGTCTTGCTGTCCTCCACGAATCGATCCTGAAAAATATATTTTCATCTGTTTTTTAGTTGTTAAATGGAATTTTCCATGAACCAATAATCATGTTCCTGTGCATTACAATTGTAAGTTATTGACGTTTCATGTTGTTTTTATTCTCTTTAAGGATTACAATACCTCGAGGCTTGCCCCGTTTTTACTTTTAAGCTTTTTAGAGGTGTAAGTTAGTTTAGTTGTTCCTGTACCTTATCAGGAATCAATCTTTTTAATCCTTTTGCCTGAGGTGAATTCACATCAACATACTTCCAGTTGTCTGATTTTATATCAGCAATTGCCACCATCGATCGGTGTGCCTGAATGGTAAATGAATTCGATGTTTCGTGATATTTTACATTTTCTTTGCCAAATTCCTGCTCAAATTGAGGTTGCATTAAAGAGCTGCCTTGCGACATCAATCCGGTAAGTTTAACTTTAATAATTCCGTAGTATTGAATTTTGCAATATTTCTCTTTCCCATAATCCACTACCTTCGATATTTTGTCGATAGAATGAAAGTCGGTTGTCATTTTAACACCCAAATTATCCATCTGTTCCAAAACCATCAGCATGTTATCCTTGCTCATCATTTCAAACATGGGTGGATACATCATATCGGTAACCGTATTCCATTGTTTGTTATTAAATGCAGTTGTGTAATTCCGCAGATCTTTTTCGAAATGTTGTTTCAGTTGTGTTTGAGCAAATCCTGTTGTAATTACAAAGCCCAGCAAAAGTAATAGTGAAATCCTCTTCATATCATCCGTTTTAAAATTCTCAGGAAGATAATAAAAAGCTTTTAGCAAATGGAATTAAAAATTGTTAAAACAAGCAGCCTCAACATCCTGCAGTCAACCTTTTGTTTCGTAAAGTTTATTATGCCTTTTTAAAATCAAAAGGAGTCGGTATTAGAAATAGGCTGGGTATTATTCAGGGACAACCGGGTAAAGTTTAGGGGCTTAAACTTTTTAATCAGTCGGTTTTTTCCATTCGTAGATATGCTGCAACTTAAGTAGGTAATCTTTTTTTTCCAAAAAATGGTCTTCTACCCAAGCAGAATGTCTTTTATTCATAGCTAAAGTATCTTCAACAAAAGCAGATGGTCTTTTATTCATAGCCAAAGTATCTTCAACAAAAGCGGATGGTCTTTTATCCATTAGCAAATGCACTTCTATTTATGCAGATGATACTTTGGTGATGAGTAAAGGTACTTCTTCGTAAGGCGATGGTCTTTTTTTTTCCGGAATATGAGCTTCACCCAAACGGATGGTACCTTTTTTATCAGTAAATGTGCTTCCTTTTTTGTTGAAGATACTTTGGCGATCAGTAAATGTGCTTCCGTTTTTGCTGAAGATACTTTGGTGATCAGTAAATATGTTTCCGTTTTTGTTGAAGATACTTTGGTGATCAGTAAATGTGTTTCCGTTTTTGTTGAAGATACTTTGGTGATCAGTAAATGTGTTTCCATTTTTGCTGATGATACTTTGGCGATCAGTAAATGTGTTTCCGCTTTCGCTGATGATACTTTGATGATCAGGAAATGGGTATTTACCCGTGCAAGCAGGGGGCAATTAGGAGGAAATCATCCGGTGATATTTTTAGGCTATGCTTATGGCAGTGTTAATATAGGATATAAAAGTTTTGTTTAACTTGGCTTACTCATAAAAGAGAATTATTTTAGAAGGGGAATATCGATTGCCTTATTGATTTGGTATCTTTAATAGGATGTAAAGAAACAAGTTATTCTTGCACAATGTACGGTTTGGAAACAAATAAGGGGTTTTGGGTGACAAAGTAAAAAGGAATTATGTTTCATGTCATAGCTTTCGGGCTGCATACAATCAGAAAATTAATATGATCGAAAAAAAGGATGATTATTTAGACAATCATTACATACATAGAAGTAATTGGTTGAGAGCAGCAGTTCTTGGTGCAAATGATGGAATTTTATCAACGGCGAGTCTTGCTATTGGTATTGCTGTAGCAACAGATATTCGAGAACCTATTGTGTTGGCAACTGTAGCGGGATTGGTTGCAGGGGCATTGTCAATGGCGGCAGGAGAGTATGTTTCAGTAAGTTCTCAAACAGACGTGGAGGCATCGGATATTGAAAGAGAAATACAAGAGTTGGAAGAAATGCCTGAAATTGAGTTGCAGCGATTGGCAGAAATTTACGAAAAAAGAGGATTGAAAAAAGAAACAGCATTAACTGTTGCAATAGAATTAACCGAGCACGATGTATTGGGTGCACATATTAGAGATGAATTGGGAATTAATGAAATCAGTAAAGCCAAACCAATACAAGCCGCTTTTGCCTCAGGTGCCGCATTTAGTGTAGGAGGAGTACTACCCCTTTTGGTCACTCTTTTTTTACCCTTAAAAAATATGGAGTATTCTCTTTATTGTTTTGCGATCTTCTTTTTGATCCTTTTGGGTGCATTAGCGGCTAAAACAGGTGGTTCAAGCGTAAGCAGAGCAATTATTCGAATTACATTTTGGGGAACTATTGCAATGGGACTTACGGCGGTAGTTGGATATTTATTTGGAGTCGCTATTTAATTAAATCCTAAAAAGAAACGGTGCACATTGGCATTTAGGTATAAATCATTTGCCAATATCTTAAATCTGAAAAAAAACAAAGACCAATTCCCTGGAATTGGTCTTTGTTTTAGTCATTAAGAACTTCCTTAAGTAGGAGTTGCCGGCAGGGAATTACTGCAATCTGATCTTGCAGTTATTTGCTCTGATATTCAGTTTAGAAAAGGCTTTTTTATCGCCGACACGACCTTTTGCCACAAAAGTCTTTTTATCAGCAGTTTCTTTATTCGATAAAATGAAGTCTTTCGAATTATCGAATTTTACTGACTTGTGATTGATTTCATAATCAATTTGAGCACCTTCCATAAAGCTAAGGCCAATATCTCCGTATTTCGAGTCTATTTTAATAAATGAAAACATGTTGTTGATATTGAAGATATTGATGTGTCCAAATTTCTGATCGTAGTCAACTTCACCTCCCATTTGGCTGATTTCAATCTTACTAAAGTTTGATGATCCATATAGGTATTCTAATTCTTTAATGTCGAATTTATCCCTGGCAGATGTCATGCTAATGTTATCGGCCACGCCAATTGTAAATTCTGAATCACGACTTTCTCCGGTTAGTTTGTTGGCATTTTCGATAGTCACGTTCGAGTTGGCCACATTTAATTTGGAATCTTTCAGTTGTTTCACTTTAAAAGTACATCCAGTAATTGCAAAGCTGTTTTCGCCGTTTAAGCTCTCAGCAGTAAAGTTGCCATTGGTCAAATCAAGATTTATATTGCCATCATGACTGTCCATAAAAACATCTCCATCTTTTTGGATAATTTCTAATTTTACGTTGGAAGGCAGCTGAACGGTGTAATTTATCTTTATTTCCCCTTTGTTGAAAAGGGAATTGGTGAGTTTTTTTAGTGCGAAAAAACCTCCAAATACGGTTTCTGCAGATAGTTGAGCTTCTCCTTCCGTAAATTCGATATTGATATCGTCGGTCATCCTTTTTGTTTTCTCATCATCCGAACCCACAACACTAATCAGTACCTCGAATTTAATTTCAGGATTGTCCCAATGTTTAATCTGAATTTTACTGTATTTCGATTCAATTTTAAGATTTTCTCCGGCTTTAAATGTCTTTTCAATTTTCTTGTGTTTGGTGATCGCATTTGCTGATCCAACACAAACGCAGATGCTAAAAAGTGCAAATAGTAATCGTTTCATAGTATTTGTATTTATTATTTTAGAATTATTTTTTCAGGAATATTAATCTAAGAGTAAATGTAAAACTTTTAACTCCTTGTTGTGGTATTAGATTGTGTTGCAATACGGATTTTAACAAAGATTAATAAAAGAATCGCCGTAAAAAGACACACCCGGCCAATGAAATCTCCATGTTGCGAATAAAATGTCTTTTCTTTCATTAATTTGAACTTACCCGTTAATACCGATTTTTCCCACCACTTGGTTTTAGCAATAATCGTGCCTTTAGAATTGATGTAAGCTGAAATTCCATTGTTGGCAACCCGAATATAGTCTCTGCGGGTTTCAATGGCTCTTAACCGGCTAAAATTGAAATGATGTTTGTAACCTGGAGTGGTTTTCCACCATCCGTCATTGGTAATCATACAAAGAAAACCAGGAAGTTCAGGAACTCTTTGGGCGCAGTAATCACTAAAAATTGATTCGAAGCAGACCACAGGAACTAATGCTGCAGAATCAGATATGAAATAGTCAATATCATTTCTACTGCTGTAGCTTCCCTGGTATCCTCCAATCTCAAGCGAATAATCTTTTAAAAAGCTCAGGTATTTATCGAACGGCACTCTCTCAAATAAAGGAACAAGCTTTGTTTTGTGGTAAAACTGAGGAGTTATTGTGTCGGTTAAAAATAATGCTGAATTGAATGATTCTGATTCAATATTGCTGTGGGTTCCAATTAGTATTTTTGTTTTGGGATATTTCTTTCTTAAATCGAGCAATTGTGTATAGCTGGAAGATTTTTTGGGCTTATTTTCATCGATAGATGTTAAAATCACGGTTTCCGGTGCAAATAAAAAATCAGGACGCTGACTACTGCAAATAGAATCTGCTGTATTCATAAAACCGGCAAAGTGTTTTTCTTCGTTTTCGGGAACAAATTTTTCGGTGTACGGATCCAAATTTGGCTGGATCAGAGCAAAGCTTCGGGTTCCGGTTGCATTTTCCTTTTGGTGATACAGAGAAATAGAGTAGAGGAAAGGAATACCAATTAAAAGAAGCATTCCAATAGATCTCAACGCAATGTTCTTTCTTGGTTTTTTTATCAGAGAAAAGAATCTGATGTTGATTAAAATCACCCACAAACTTCCGCCACGTGTTCCTGTAATTTCGTACCACTGTATCCATTTGGGGGCAGTGGCAAAAGCATTCCCCAAATTCAACCAGGGCCAGGCTAAATCCCACCAGGTGTCGAAATATTCAAAACCCAGCCAGATAAGCAGAAAGGGAAACAGGATCGCAATTTTCAGGGTCTTTCGGGTTCTGCTAATCAGCCAGAAAATCAGCGCCAGCAAAAGAGAATTAATTAGTAGGATGAGGATTACACCTGTAATTTGTGCTTTGCCCACCCACCAATAGGCCAAAATGTTCCAGATTAAAAAACTCAGAAATGAATAGTTGAAAAGGACGTAGGGATTGTGGTGATCTATTGTTTTTTCTTCCAGCCATAAAAGAGGTATCCATGCAAAAAAAATGAGCGGAAAAAGTTGTGGTATGCAAAAAGGCATGCCCAGCAAAAGACCCGATGCAATGGCGAAAAGAATGTTTTTATTCACTTTAGCGATGAGTTAGATGAACCCCAACCAAGATAATAAATATGGATGCAATTTGAGCAATAGAAATAGAATCGCCGCCAATTACGATGCCCAAAAATATGGCTATAATGGGAATAATATAGGCTATTGATGCTGCAAATACATGCGATGATTTTTTTATGAGCTGATTGTATAGAATAACGCCTACGAATGTTAAAACGGCCAGCAAACAAAGCATTAATGCACTTTTTGGTAAACTTTCTGATGCCAAAGGGGTGCTTAAATCAGTGATAGCCAGAAAACAACCTGCCATTGGGCCGACAAATAGAAATGCTAAAGAGGCAATTTCGGTGCCGCTAAGTTTAGGCAATGAAAAACTAACAATATTAATGCTGACAGCTATTGATAAAATAGCCATAAACACATAAAATACGCCCCAAAAATAAGATGACCCGAAAGAGTTTCCTGAAAAACTAATGACAACTGTTCCAGCAAATGCCAGTAAAATTCCCCCTATTACTTTTTTACTCGTACCTGCTTTGAAAAAAAGAATTGCAATCAGCAATGTAACCATAGGCAGCATGGCATTTAGCATGCCTGCTACCGAAGAGTTGATTTGGGTTTGCGCTTTGGCGAAAAAGTAGGCCGGGCCAATATTTCCTGTGATTCCTGAAAGTAGTAACGGAAGTATGTTTTCTTTCGAAAGTTTTCTGATGTTTTTAATAATCAGAGGAATAAATAGCAGGAATGAAAAAAACACCTGAAAAGCAGCCACTTGATTGTGGCTGAAACTTTCCAAAGCAATCTCCCGCAAAATATATGGACTTCCCCAAAGAAAAGAAACTAAAATCAGTAATATCCAATTGTTATATCTTGGGGGCAGTATCATTATCTTGGGGTGTTTTGTAATTATTCGTTTTCTTCTTCGAAAGCCTTGTATTTCGCTGTTAATTCAGAAATCATCTGGCTGAAAGTAGTAATCGCCGAGAGGGTGTCTTTCGAGATTTCTTTTCCTTGAAGTTTAAGCATTAAAATACCATACAAAGCAGTAAGGCATACCTCAATGTCGTTGTTTTCCTGGGTTGCTTTCGATTTTTCGCGAAATTCGGTTATGTTGCCAAGAGCTTGCTGATAATGGCTGTTGTAGGCTGAATCTTTGCCTTTTGTTAGTAGATAAACATGAAAATCGTAAAGCTCGTTTACGTTGTTCTTAAGGATTTGAAGATGTCCTGTTTCTTCCACTTTTTCAATCTTCATCATTTCAATCAGATTTTCGTACCAGGCTCTAATTTCGTTTTGATTGGCTTCTGGTTGATTGAATTGTTTGATGATGTTTTCGTTAATTTTATCAATATTAAATTGATAAGCTCTGATGATATCCTCAACTTGCCACATGTAAAGGATGTATTCTGCTAAATTTGTCTTCTTTTTATCCTGTGCTATTATCATATCTTTTTTTTGTCGGTTCCTGATGTGTTTATTCCTGCTTAAGCTTATCAATTAATCTGCGATCTAATTTTGTTGGTCTTCCAACACCTCTGTCTCTGGATTCAAATCCACGGGTATTGGTTGCTTCCAATAAATCCAATTGATCCTGAGCAGTTATGTCTTTTACAAAGTCAATGGCCAATTTTGCTCCCATCCGTTTGCCGGATATGGCTGTAACCAAATAACTGCGGGTAATAGGAGGAACACGTACATCAATTTGTTCGTTTAACCTTACTTCGCGCGATGGTTTCACGTGTACACCACCAATACTTACTTTTCCTTTTTTACAAGCTTCCGCTGCCATACTTCTGGTTTTGAAAATACGTACAGCCCATAGCCATTTGTCTACTCTAACCTTATCATCCATGACTTCCTATTTTTAACTGCCTGATTTTTTTGTATTGTATGCTGTCATGGTTCTCTGGATACCAATGGTACTCATTCCTTTTATCATGTTGATACAGATTTTAAATAGTTCAGGCAGTTTCTCCAGTTCTTCAGGCGACCATTCTCCTAAAACATAATCTACTTGCTGTCCCTTGCTAAAATCGGAACCAATTCCAAAACGCAGGCGGTTGTAGTTTTGATGTCCCAATATCTCGTTGATGTGTTTTAATCCATTATGACCGGCATCACTTCCTTTCGGACGTAAGCGCAAAGTTTCAAATGGCAAGGCAAGGTCGTCAACCAAAACCATCATATTTTCAACGGGTATTTTTTCTTTCTGAAGCCAGTAGTTAACCGATTTTCCACTTAAATTCATGTAAGTGTTTGGTTTTACAAGAACAAAGATGCGGCCTTTAAACTTGTATTCAGCAACAGCTCCATATCTGGCTTCTTTGAATTCTATATTAGCTGTCTCAGCAAGAGCATCTAAAATACGAAATCCTATATTGTGTCTTGTGTTTGCATATTCAGCACCAATGTTGCCAAGGCCGACAATCAGATATTTCATCTCGATATTATTTTCTTTAGGCTGATTTTTAGTCTGCCCAAATAGTTTTTTTAGAAATTGTATCATAACAAATCCAAAGTTAGAATATTCATGGCATTTTCCATGAAAACTTTGTATTCATTCTATCCGTTATTTAATAGGAACGGGGGGTATTAAAAAAACCTCCCATTCTTCAATAAATGGGAGGTTATATTTATTTGCTTCATTGTGCTGAGCAAAATAGTGTTGAAATCTATTTTGCAGCCATAGCAGCAGCACGAGCAGCTCTTGTAAGCTTAACTTGAACAACTACTGATTTCTTAGAATTAAGAAGTTCTAAGTTATCATAAGCAAGTTCTCCAACCTGAATACTTTTTCCAAGTCCAAGATGGCTAACTTTAACAAGAAGATTTTCTGGAAGATCAGCCATTAGACCTTTTACCTTAAGTTTTCTTGAGATAACTGCTAATTTACCACCAGACTGAACACCGATAGCGAATCCTTCAACTCGAATTGGCAATTCTACTTCGAATGCTTTGTCTTCAAAGACCTGATAGAAATCAGCGTGTAAAGCTTTGTCATTAACCGGGTGATACTGAACATCTCTCAGTACACAAGAGAATTTTTTTCCTTCAATATCTGCATTGATAACGTAAACATCCGGCGTAAAAAGTAATTTACCCAATACCTTTTCGTTAATAGCAAAGTGAATGTTTTCACCACCACCGTATACTTCACATGGTATCATTTCTTCTCTACGAAGAGCTTTGTTTGCTTTTTTTCCTAAATCTGTTCTTAAAGAACCTTTTAATTCAAAAACTTTCATTTCCTTGAAATTATGTGCTACTCAAAATAAACGTCATCACTTGGTAAAAAAGTTCAGTTTATTTCCCATTACACGTTTATAAAATGTTTTACCAAAAAAATCTGCGCAAAGATATAAATTATAATATGAAATTGGAACTGATTGATTCGCAATTGTAAACATTAAGAATTGTTTTTGCGAAAATTTCAGCAATTGTTAGCTCTTTAATTTTAGAAACTTCTTTTTTCAAAGGAATAGAGTCTGTGAAAACAACCTCTTCTAAAGCCGATTCTTGAATTCGTTCATAAGCCGGACCAGATAAAACCGCATGGGTTGCGATTGCACGAACGCTAAGAGCACCTTTATCCTTAAGCATATTAGCAGCTTTGGTAATTGTGCCGGCGGTATCAATCATGTCATCCACAATAACAACATGTCTGCCTTCAACATCACCAATTGCAGTCATTTCGCCAACAACATTCGCTTTTTCTCTTGATTTGTGACAAATAGCCAAACCTGCATTTAAATATTTTGCGTAAGTATTGGCTCTTTTACTACCACCCATATCTGGAGAAGCAACTACCAAATTGTCCAATTTTAAATTCTCGATGTAAGGAAGAAGTACCGATGAACCATACAAGTGATCAACAGGAATGTCAAAGAATCCTTGAATTTGGTCAGCGTGAAGATCCATTGTCATTACACGGTCAACTCCTGCAGCCATAAGTAAATTGGCAACCAATTTGGCTCCAATCGCAACTCTGGGACGATCTTTTCGGTCCTGACGGGCGAATCCAAAATAAGGAATTACTGCAATAACTTTGTAAGCAGATGCTCTTTTGGCGGCATCAATCATTAGCAATAGCTCCATCAAATTATCAGTTGGGGGATAAGTTGACTGGATAATGAATACTTGAGCACCTCTTACTGTTTCTTCGTAACAGACTTCAAATTCACCATCACTAAATCTTGTAATGCTTGATTTTCCTAACTCCAATCCTGCTGCTTTTGCAATTTCACCTGCTAAATACTCACTGTTCGAACCAGAAAAGATTTTAATCGGGGCTTTCATTAAAATATTATTTGTTTATAAATCAGATAACTATTGTACTGTGCAAATTTATGAATTATTGCGCCAAAAAACTGATTTTAGTCAAGTTGCCGCAATTTATTTTATCCAATTAAAAGGATAATTTATTTTGTTTAAATAAAAAAGAAGATGTCTTTACGAGATCTTCCCTTATTTTTATTTTCGCTTTTGAAGCAAAACCGTTTTGTTGGTTTCATCTATAGAATTTAATATTTCTTCTTTTCCCAAACCACTTGATGCCGAACTTATAAAGTAAGGAGGCATTTCTTCCCATGTATTCAATAATTCAGTTTCATAGGCTTTAATGTTCTCCGATAATTTTTGTTTGCCAAGTTTATCAGCTTTCGTAAAAATAATAGAGAAAGGAATTCCGTTTACACCTAACCATTCCATAAAATCAACATCTTTGGCTTGAGGTTCGTGTCTGCAATCCACAAGTACAAATAAATTGATAAGATTGGGACGGCTTTCAATAAAACTGAAAATTAATTTTGAAAACCGTTGTTTGGTATTCTTTGCTACTTTGGCGAAACCATAACCGGGTAAATCTACCAGATACCATTCATCATTAATTAAGAAATGATTGACCAATTGTGTTTTACCAGGCTTGGTAGAAATTTTCGCCAAACCTTTGTGATTGGTCAGCATGTTTATAAGTGATGACTTTCCAACATTTGAACGTCCGATAAAAGCATATTCTGCCTTATTATCGGTCGGACATTTTTTAATATCCGAGTTGGACATCACAAATTTAGCACTAGTAATATTCATGGAGTATTTTTTTACGTTGCAAAGTTATACAGATTCTTATCTTTTCCGAAAAATGATTCAACTTTATTGACTGATCATCTTATATTCTATGGGAATAAAAAAATCCTCTTTTTTTTGTGTAAAAAAGAGGATCGTATAATTTGTTGTTAGTCTATTTTATATAGACTTCAAGAATTTTTGTTTTTGTTTTCGGAGTAAGAGTCAAATTGTTAATAATTGCAGGAATTAAAACGCTTTCTCCTTTCTCAACAGTTAAAGAATCCTCCCCGCAGGTAATAATCATCTCGCCTTCCAAACACATATAAATCACAAATGAATCTAATTCTATGTAGTCCTTTTCCTGAGCTTTGTCAAATTCCAGAATGTTAGTTGTGAAATAAGGACAACGAACCAGTTCAGCTGTTTTATTAATTTCAGTTTGGTAGCTGGTTTCATATTTTTTCTCGAAACTATAGTCAATTGCATCAACAGCAAGTTCTGTATGCAGTTCTCTTGGGTTGCCGGCATCATCAGTTCTGTTAAAATCGTATATTCGATAAGTAACATCAGATGTCTGCTGAATTTCGGCCAACAGAATTCCTTTCCCAATTGCATGAACACGGCCGGCAGGAATAAAGAAACAACTTCCCTCTTTTACAGGGGCATTGTTTAAGATCTCTTCCAGCTTGCCTTCCTTCAGCTTCGCTAAATATTCTTCTTTGCTGATGTTTTGATTAAAACCAACGATTAGTTCAGATCCTTTATCGGCTTCAATAACATACCACATTTCGGTTTTGCCGTAAGCATTGTGTCTTTCTTTCGAAAGTTCATCATCAGGATGTACTTGAATAGATAGGACATCATTGGCATCAATAAATTTTATCAGCAATGGAAATTCAATCCCAAAATTTTCATAAACATGATCTCCAACAAGGTCACCCATATAAATTTCAATGAGTTCTTCCAGATTGTTTCCCGCTAAAAATCCATTGCTAACAACAGAAATATCTCCTTCAACACCCGAAATCTCCCAACTCTCACCTGCATTAGGTAGTGGAGAAAAATCTTTATTCAATACTGTTTTTAATTTGTTTCCACCCCAAATTTTATCTTTTAGGATGGGCGTAAATTTCAATGGATACAAACTCATTTTTGTACAATTTATTAATTTGATTGCTATTTTGGCTTTTGGCTAATCTTAAAATTCGTAGTCAATTACTTTGCGTTCAGCAGCCATTTCCTTTACAACCGATGCTGCTTTTAAATGTTCAGGATGGTTAGCGTATAAAGGCAAGGCGTCTATGTTTTCAATATCAACATTTACAATAAAATCAAATGAAGCATCCGAATGAAGTTGGTCAAAACCAATTTGTAAAAATTTGATTTCAGGAATTCTTTCATCCAATCCGTCAAATGCCTCTTTTAATCTGGTAAAGTAATTTTCTTTTTTTTCAGCCGATTCAAAAGCTTTAAACTTAAACATGGCAATGTGCTTGATCATTTTAATTCTTTTTTAAATTATTACTAACTTTCCAGCCGAAGTTAATGCAAAATTAGCATTTTTGAATCAAACATCTAAATATCATACAACATGTTGATTATTGGAATTGCGGGAGGAACAGGCTCTGGCAAAACTACAGTGGTTAGAAAAATAATTGAAAGATTAAATCAAGGGGACGTTGCCGTTTTGCCGCAGGATTCATATTACAGGTCGAATGAAGAGCTTACATTAGAAGAACGTCAGGAAATAAATTTTGATCATCCAAGGTCAATCGAATTTGAATTATTAATTGATCATGTCAAGAAATTAAAGAGTGGCCTATCGATAGAGCAGCCAATATACTCTTACCTTACTTGTCTTCGATCGGATGAAACGATTCGGGTGGAGCCCAAAGGCGTAGTTATCGTAGAAGGACTTTTGATTTTAACAGATCCAGTTCTTAGAAATTTAATGGATTTAAAGGTGTTTGTTGATTGTGATGCCGATGATCGTTTAAATCGGGTAATTAAGAGAGATATTGTAGAGCGGGGCAGGTCGGTTGAAAAGGTATTGGATCGATACGATAAAACGGTTAAACCAATGCACCTTCAATTTATAGAACCAAGCAAGCGTTATGCTGATATTATTGTGCCGCAAGGAGGCAATAATATTGTAGCTATAGATATTTTAACCCATTTTATTCAGAAAAACCTGATCGAACATCAGTAAGTTGTTCATTTTTGTTTCTGGATAAGAAAATTAGAGTGGAGACTTTGTTACTGTCTCCTTTTTTTATAACTTTTCGTTTTAATTTATGATAAGTCTTTTGTTATGCTGAATCAAATTAAAGTTGAAAATTTACTTTTTGTAGATGTTGAGACCGTTTCTGGAAAAGCAACGTTCGAGGAATTGTCGCCCAAATTGCAGGAGCTGTGGGAGAAAAAATCTGAATATTTTCGAAAAGAGGAAGAATCGCCATCGGATGTATATGGAAGAGCTGGTATTTATGCCGAGTTTGGTAAAATTGTTTGTATTTCAACAGGCTTGGTCACAAAAAAGAATGGGGGAACAAAATTTGTTGCAAAATCATATTATGGCGACAATGAAAAGCAATTGTTGGAGGAATTTGCTTTGATGTTGGATCGTTTTTGCAGCAAACCGAATCGCAACCTGTGTGCTCACAATGGAAAGGAATTCGATTTTCCGTACATTGCCCGAAGAATGCTGATAAATGGTGTTGTATTACCCGAGGTACTCGATATTGCAGGCAAAAAACCTTGGGAAGTACAGTTTTTAGATACCATGGAGCTATGGAAATTCGGCGATTACAAGCATTACACTTCATTAGCCTTACTTTGTGAAATTTTTAATATACCAACACCAAAAGATGATATTGACGGATCGATGGTGGGTAAAGTATATTGGCAGGATAATGATTTGGAACGCATTGCTGTATATTGTGAGAAAGATATTCTGGCCACAGCGCAGGTGTTTTTGCGT
The DNA here is from genome assembly GCA_016936255.1 of Marinifilaceae bacterium. Taxonomy (GTDB): domain Bacteria; phylum Bacteroidota; class Bacteroidia; order Bacteroidales; family Marinifilaceae; genus Labilibaculum. The sequence continues at coordinate 14,634 of JAFGYE010000107.1, forward strand.
TATCAGGGCGAGGATTTAATTCCGGAAACCAATTTTGAGCGGGTATTGTTATAATTGTCTTGCTATTGTACAATAGTTTTCTTTTTTTCGTGTTTGTTAAATATGATTTTGATTAAATAAAATAATCTCTTCTTTTGGGAGGGGAAATATAAATTTAAAGAGACTAAACTGATGAATAATTCATTTTTTAAAAAGCTGTTTTTTGCTTTTTCGATACTAGGCGGCATGTTTTTAACTTCTTGCGGAAGCAGTAGTGGAGGTGGAGAAGAGGACGTTTTCGAGTTTAAATCTTCCGACCTAACCAACAAGTATTGGTATGCAAATCCTTTTTTATCATCTGATTATAATCGTAATGATGCTTTGATCGTGTATCGTTTTGAAGGGGGAGGAGTGTTGAAAAAGCAAGAATTTAGTGGTCGGAGAGATGAAGTTGTTGGAGAATGGAGTTTAATAGATAATCAATTGGTGATTAAAGATGAATCTATTTCTGCGGATAATAGGCAAGAATGGTTTATTCAGGATAAATCAACTAATTCCTATTTGAAGCTTAATAGTTCGACAGGAACCAGGGAGTTTTATACAGATATAGATGGAATAAATGATGTGAAAGCAGATGCTTATGTTGTGAATGAGTTACGTTTGGTTAATAATGTTTATGAGTCAGCTTACCGATTGGAATATATTGTTCGTGGTAATAGTCTTTCTAATGTAACTGTTTTGCCTGACGCTTCAAGTTCTTATCAGTTAGAAGAATTTACCGATTTTAAAGGGGAGAAGGCATTTCAGTTATCAGCTAATGATCGGTTTAAGTATGTTAATGATTTTGCGGGATCTCAAACGATCAAGTTTTATATCAAACTGGCTAATAAAGAGCAGTATAAATTGGAGGAACAACTTTACGCTTCAGATATTAAAGCGTTAAGTAATTTTGATATTACAGCATCACATGCAAGTGGTAGTTCACAAGTTACTGTAAAGTGGAAGGCGGTAGATGAGGATAATATTTACTACTATGTTGAGATTTTGGATAAGAATGCGAATGAAAATGCTCCTAAATTCAGAAGCGCAAGACAATCTGCTGTGGCAGGAGAGGAAAAAGAAATTGTAATTAGCCCTTCTACTGCTAATGAATTGGATTTGTTGTCTGAATTAACAGTAGGTGAAGACTATTTTGTGAAGATTATTGGTTTCAAATACGAAGACGGCATTCATGCAGATAATAGTTCAAACAAGGAAGAAAACATACAAGCTATGACACGCTTTGTTTTAAAAGGTGGTCAGTGGTAGTATGAAAATAATTGAATTTTAGCCCCGAGACGAATTCGTTTCGGGTTTTTTATTGAATCCAAAACAAAATACTTCACTGTTATAATCAATAGTTTTGCTTGCTCTGCCTGTCCTCAAGCAAATGTAGCCTGTCCCCACAATTTGTTTCGCTTCCGGATTCTTTCCGTTGCCTGGAAATAATTCTCCGTACGTGAAGGCGAGTGTTCCGTTCGTACTTTCACTTGTTCCGTTCGCGAACGGAAGGGTATTCACTCTGAACGGAGTATTTCAACCTGCGCACGGAAGCACAAAACTGCCGAACGGAAAGGGTTCCAACGCGCACGGAAGTCCATCCATGCCAAACGGAAGACCTCAGTCGGCGCACAGAGATGGTCAATTTACGAACGGGAGTGTCTTCTCCTGAAATAGCACATTTTAATCCAAAGCAAAATATTCAACAGTTTTAACCAGTAGTTTTGGCTGTTCGGCATGCACCCAATGTCCGGCATTGGGAATGGTTGTTATTTCTGCTTTTGGAAATATTGTTCGTATTAAATTGTGGTCGTTATCGCTTATGTAATTCGATTTTTCGCCACGGATAAATAGAACAGGAAATGCTGTGATTCCTTTGCCTTCTGCAAAACGATCACCATCAATTCCATCCATTATCTGGGGTAAGTAATCGTTAATGGTTTTAATATTTAGTTTCCAGATAAACTGTTTGTTCTCGTCTCTTTTCAAATTTTTAAGAAGAAATTGTCTGACACGTTTACTGGTTATACTTTCTGTTAATTTTGCATCAATTTCGGTTCTGTTTTTGTAAAGCGATAAATCCAAATTAAGCATTGCTTTAACGATGCAGGAGTGATCGATTGTTTGTGGGGCGTAATCGGAAATTTTGCTGTAGTTTTTGGGAGCAATATCCACAACAAGTAAACTGCTGACTCTTTCGGGGTAATCAGCAGCAAAAAACATGACTGTTTTTCCGCCCATCGAGTGCCCAAGCAGAGTGGCTTTCTCAATTTTGTGATCATCCATAAATTCCAGAAGATCTTCTTTTAAATCCTGATAGGTATGTGAATTGGAATGCGGAGAATCTCCGTGGTTTCTTTGATCTATGATATAAACTTCAAAATTGTTTGACAGCTCTTTGGCAATCGTCAGCCAATTGTCTGATGCACCATAAAGACCATGAAGAATTAGTAAAGGGTGGCCTTTGCCAAGTTTTTTGTAATTGAGTTTCATTTGCCTGAGATTAATTATCAGAAATAAAGATAAGAACCAAATTGATAAGGTGATTGCTTAAGTTGAGTTTTTTAATAAAACCCGCAAATACAAAAGGATGCCTTGCTGGCATCCTTTTGTAATATATAATAAGTTTCGACTTATTTCAAACACCTAAGATACATCTGAATGGTATTTTCCAAACCATAGTACAATGAATCAGAAATAAGAGCATGTCCAATTGATACCTCTGCTAAATTCGGAATGTTATCATTAAAATATTTAAGATTTTCCAAACTCAAATCGTGTCCGGCATTAATTTCCAAGCCTAATTCGTGAGCTTTTTTTGCTGCAGTCACAAAAGGACGAATTGCTTCCTCCTTATTCTCAGGATAATTTGTTGCATAAGGTTCTGTGTATAGTTCTATGCGATCTGTTCCTGTAGAAACAGCACCTTCGATATTAGCCAGGTCTGTATCAACAAAAATAGAGGTTCTGATTCCTGCGGCTTTAAATTCCTTTATTATTTCGATTAAAATATCACGGTTTTTAACTGTATCCCATCCCGCATTAGAGGTTAATGCCTCTGGAGGATCAGGAACAAGAGTAACCTGCGCCGGTTTTGCTTTTACAACCAAATCAATAAAATCCCGGGTTGGATACCCTTCAATATTAAATTCGGTTGTAACTAAAGATTTTAAATCCCTAACATCCTGATAACGGATATGTCTTTCGTCAGGACGAGGATGTACTGTAATGCCTTCAGCTCCAAATCTTTCACAATCCAAAGCTACCTTGCAAACATTAGGAGTATTCCCTCCGCGGGCATTTCTAATTGTCGCAATTTTGTTTATATTTACACTAAGTCTGGTCATTTTATAAAACTTTATAGGACGAATAATTAGGTGAAAAAAAGATACAAACTTACTTTGTATAATTAAATTCCCCTTAAGGCAAAATTAAAAGTAATTCCTAGAAAACAGGTATGTATGATAGCAAAAGATTTAATTTCTGATGTTGTTCCGGTATTACGGGAAACCGATACCGGGATTCAAGCTCTTAACTGGATGGAGATTTTCAGAGTTTCTCATTTGCCAATAGTTAAGGGCGATGAGTTTCTGGGCTTAATTTCAGACAATGATATTTACGATTTAAACAAAGCAGAAGAACCTATTGGCGATCAAAAGTTATCCTTGTTTAGTCCTTATGTAAACGAAAATCATCATATCTACGAAGTAATAGAGATTATTTCAAGGCTTAAATTGACTGTGATACCAGTTTTGGAAGATGAGAAAACCTATGTTGGTCTTATAACATTAAACGATTTGATGCAATACATTGAAAGAATTTTTTCCGTTCGTGAACCTGGAGGAATAGTCGTGTTGGAACTTAATTCAGTTGATTATTCTTTAAGTGAAATATCAAGAATTGTAGAGAGTAATGATGCAAAAATTCTCAGTCTGTATGTGACATCATCTACGGATTCAAGAAAAATTGAATTAACAATTAAAATAAACCGAACCAATATCACTTCAATAATACAAACTTTTTTGCGTTACGATTACACCATTAAAACTACCTATGTTCGTGAAGATGACATGAAAGATATGATGGAGGATCGATACAATTCGTTCATGAGGTTTCTAAATATCTAAAAAGCTTAAGTTTTAGGCTTCTTTTTCTGCATAGAATTCTTGCCACTAATCAGATTACTCTATATTTGTGCTAAACATTACTTAAACAGACATACCAAGCCAATCTTAAGGTTTTATTGGATTTTAAGTGAGTGTAAATTTAAAAAGGTTTTAGAATTTTTTGGATTCTGTTGCCCGGGCAAATAAACAAAACGCAAATTTGTGAAGTATGAAAATTGCACTTTTTGGCAAATCATTTAACGAAAGCTTTACCGAAAGCTTTATTATGATGTTTGATGTTTTTGTCAGGCATAAAATAGAAGTAATAATTTATGAGCCTTTTTATGATTTTCTAATCAGGGAAATTAATTTTAAACCTCCTGTTCAGACTTGTTTTCATAGCAATAAGGATTTAGACAAGGAAGTGGATTTCTTCTTTAGTATTGGCGGCGATGGTACTTTTTTGGACGCAGTGACATTCGTGCGTGATTCGGGAATTCCATTGGTTGGTATTAATAGTGGTAGGCTAGGTTTTATGGCCGATATTGCTCAGGATGAAATACCTCAGGCTTTAGCCGATATTGTAGCCGGAGACTATAGTTTTGAGGAGCGGAACTTACTGCGGTTGGAAACATCCCGGAATGGCTTGTTTGAAGAATTTAATTATGCTTTAAACGAATTTACTGTTCATAAAACAGATTCAGCTTCGATGATTACCATTCACACCTATCTGAATAATGAGTATTTAAATTCTTATTGGGCAGATGGTTTAATTATCGCGACACCAACCGGATCAACAGCATATTCGTTAAGTGTTGGTGGACCTATATTAATTCCGAACACTCAAAATTTTATTATTTCACCTATTTCTCCGCACAATCTTACCGTTCGACCGATTGTTGTGCCTAATCATCATGAAATAACACTTCGGGTTGAAGGACGAAGTGATAGTTATTTGGCTTCGCTTGATTCTCGCTCCTGTACTTTTGAATCATCAATCGAGCTTAAAATCAGGAGGGCCGATTTTCGGATTAAGGTCTTAAAACTAAAAACTCACAGCTTTTACGGAACCTTGAGAAATAAGCTCATGTGGGGTGCTGATAAACGTAATTAGAGAGTAATTTTATTTGGTTTTCTGTTTTAACAAAATTTAACGCCGGGTTGGCGTTATTTTTTTTCATTGATAAGGTTTTTTAAGATTATATGTTACTTTTGTAGCTTGTGAATAAATTAAGATGGAATAGACCCTCTTCAAACCAACGTTTTTAGGAGCTTAAGCATCAACTTTTGTTTATTTGCAAGAAGGAAAACACAAACTTGATTTCATGTATAAACTGATATTAGGAATACTGTTTTTTGCGATTGGAAATTCAGCTTTTTCGCAGACAAAAGCAGAGTTGGGCTTCTTTGGAGGAGTCTCCTATTATATGGGTGATATTAATCCTCAAAAGCAGTTTTATTCAAATTCAGTTGCCTTGGGAGGAATTTATCGATATAATTTTAATTCAAGGTACTCTTTAAGAGCAGGCATGCTGTTTTCAGGTTTAAAAGCAGAGGATAAGGATTTTAATAATTCATATCAACAGGCAAGAGGTGCATCATTCAAAACAGATTTAGTTGATCTATCCTTACAGGTAGAATTTAATTTTCAGTCTTTTTGGTCACCTAAAAAAACGAAGAGCCAGACTCTGGTTCCTTACCTTACCGGAGGGATTGGATACATTGCTCCAAGTAGTACAAGCTCTTCATTCACAATTCCAATGGGAGTTGGTGTGAAAACGAACTTAACGGGCAGATGGACGGCCGCTTTGGAATGGAGTTTTAGAAAAAGTTTTACCGATGATCTGGATCATCTCGATGATCCAAATGATCTTAATAAAAGTAGTTTAGTACACAATAACGATTGGGCATCTTTTTTTGGAGTAATAATAAGTTATAAATTGTTCCCCGATAATGAAGAATGTCATTCATACGATCGCTTTGTAAAATAAAATATGTCATTTAAAGATAAAATAGTAAAGGAAAAGCTGCCTATTCATCTTGCCATTATTATGGATGGGAATGGGAGATGGGCAAAAATGCGGGGAGAACATCGTATTGTTGGTCATCAGAACGGCGTTGAAGCAGTAAGGCAAACTGTTGAAGCAGCCGGTGAGCTTGGAATTTCTTATTTAACCCTGTATGCATTTTCTACCGAGAATTGGAACCGGCCTCAGGATGAGGTTTTAGGATTAATGTCCTTGTTGGTTGAAGCAATAGAAAATGAGACTCCTACTTTAATGAAGAACAATGTTCGCCTGCAGGCAATTGGCGATTTGGCAAGTTTACCAATTGAAGTAAGGGAGAAATTACAGGGAACAATTTCCAATACATCTGGGAATTCTGGTTTGACTTTGGTTTTAGCCTTAAGTTATAGCTCGAGATGGGAAATTGTGAATGCAGTTAAAAATATTGCAAGTCTGGTTCAAAATGGAGAGATATCTCTGGATGAAATTAATTCGGACTTGTTCTCCAATCAACTTACAACAAAAGGTATTCCTGATCCGGAACTTTTGATAAGGACGAGTGGAGAAAGCAGAATCAGCAATTTTCTTTTATGGCAAATAGCTTATTCTGAATTGTATTTTACTGAATTATTCTGGCCTGATTTTAATAAAGAAGAGCTTTATAAAGCACTTTTTGATTATCAGAACAGAGAGCGTCGGTTTGGTAAGATTAGTGAACAAATTAAAGATAAATAAGCATTAACCATTATAATTCAAGTAATGATTAAAAGATTAACTTTCATTTTTACTCTATTTTTAAGTTTTAGTGCATTAGCACAGGAAACCGATACAATCTACAATCCGGTAACTCATTATTCTTCTCCAAAAAGTTATGAATTGGGTGGCGTTACAGTAACAGGGGTAAAACATTTGGAAAATAATGTTTTGGTGCAAATTTCAGGTCTTCGCGTTGGTTCTATGATTGAAGTTCCTGGTGAAAAGGTGACAAATGCAATTAATAAATTGTATAAACAAGGTCTCTTCTCAGACATTCAAATTACAGCAACTAAGGAAATAGGGAATAAAATTTACCTTAACATTCAACTTCAGGAACGCCCTCGATTGTCTTTGGTAAATTATAATGGAACATCAAAAAGTGAAACAACAAAGCTGAAAGAAAGATTAAAGCTGATGAAAGGAACTCAGGTTACCGATTATCTGGTTACAAACACAAAAACCATAGTTGAAGGATACTTTAAAGAAAAAGGCTTTTACAATACGATTGTTTCTGTTATTCAAAGGGACGATTCAGCAGAGGAAAATAGTGTGATACTTGATGTTAATATTGATAGAAACAACAAAATTAAGATTAAGAATATTTTTGTTGAGGGAAATACAGCGTTTACCGATAAAAAGGTGAAAAAAGCAATCAAGGATTCAAAAGAGAAAACATTAAGAAATTTCTTGAAATCTTCAAAATATATTGAAGAAAAGTGGAATGAAGATAAATTGACTTTAATCGAGAAGTACAACGAAAAAGGTTATCGTGATGCCCTTGTTTTATCGGATAGTATTGAACAGGTATCTGAGGATAGAGTGAATATTCATGTGAAAGTGAAAGAAGGAAATCAGTATTTCTTCAATAATATTGACTGGGTGGGTAACACAGTGTATACAGGTTACTGGTTGCAAAGGGTTTTGCAGATAAAAAAAGGTGATGTTTACAATCAAACTTTGCTTGATGAAAGATTAACCAGTGATGATGATGCTGTTAGTAATCAATATCTGGACAAAGGATATTTGTTCTTTAACGTGAATCCAGTAGAGACAGTTATTGGAAAGGATTCGATTAATCTAGAGATGAGAATCGTTGAAGGAAAGCAGGCAACTATAGATAGAGTAAATATTATTGGAAATACAAAAACTCATGAGCATGTTGCTCGTCGGGAGTTGTATACATATCCTGGCGAATTGTTTAGTAAGTCGGATATTATCCGAAGTGTCCGGGAATTGGCTCAGTTAGGTCACTTTGATCCGGAGGCAATAAGTCCGGATGTAAAACCTCACCCAGAAAGTGGAACTGTTGATATTAATTACAAGTTAGAGGAAAAAGCGAATGACCAGATTGAACTTTCCGGAGGATGGGGAGCTGGAATGATTATTGGTACTGTTGGTTTGAAGTTTTCTAATTTTTCAATCAGAAATATTTTCAATAAAGAAGCCTGGAGTCCTCTGCCTACAGGAGACGGACAAACATTGAGTATACGTGCTCAGACAAATGGTTCATACTACAATTCTTATAGTATGTCATTTACGGAGCCTTGGTTAGGTGGTAAAAAACCAACTTCATTAAGCACTTCAATTTATTATTCTCAGCAAACCGGATATAGTCGTTCTTATAGCAGAAACTATAGTTATGGTGGAATGGGTGGCAATTCTGATCAAAGTCAGAAGGTATTTGGAGCAAGTGTAGGTTTGGCACGTCGTTTAAAGTGGCCTGATAATTATTTCTCTTTGTATAATGAAGTTAGCTATCAAAACTATAGATTAAAGGATTGGCAATATTATTTAATCTCTGACGGAACATCCAATAATTTCAGTTTTACAACTACTCTATCAAGGAGTTCTATCGATAATCCGTTATATACCAGAAGAGGTTCTTCATTTTCTTTAAGCGTTAAATTGACACCGCCATTTTCATTTTTCGATAATGTAAATTATGGGAGTGGCAATACCAGCGATCAGGAAAGATACAAATGGATTGAATATCACAAATGGGTATTTAAAGGGAAAATGTATTCTTCGTTGTTGAATAGTACAGATAAATTGGTTTTGTATACCGGCACAGAGTTTGGATATTTGGGGTATTATAATAAAGATAAAAGATCACCTTTTGAAGGATTTGAAGTTGGTGGTGATGGTATGTCCGGATACAGTATGTACGGTAGTGACAACATTGGATTAAGAGGATATGAGAATGGATCTTTAACTCCCGTAAGTGCAACCGGCAGACGATTGGGTGGAAATATTTATTCTAAATTTACTGCAGAGGTTCGGTACCCATTATCTTTAAGTCAGTCTGCAACCATTTATGCCTTGGCATTTGCTGAAGCTGGAAACGCATGGTATGATTTTGAAGATTTTCAACCATTCAATTTGAAGCGTTCTGCTGGTGTTGGCCTTAGAATATTCCTTCCTATGTTTGGATTATTAGGAATTGATTATGGATACGGTTTTGATGAAGCGAATCAGACAGGACAAAACGGTGGTCAATTCCATTTTGTAATTGGTCAACAATTTTAACATATTTTATGTAACTGGTCTTTGGCGCTATTATAATTTAAGTTATTTTAGACTTTAATTCTAAATTAAGAATCAAATGAAGCGTTTAGTATTAATAATTGGATGTGTATGTGTATTGATAGGGAATTTGTATTCTCAACAACGTTACGGATTCGTTGATACAGAATATATTCTCGATAAAATGCCGGATTATAAAAATGCTCAGGAACAACTTGATCAGATTTCAAGTAATTGGCAAATAGAAATTGAGAAAATAGCTTCTGAAATAAAAGATTTACAAGCAAAGTTTAGGGCTGATGAGGTGTTCTTATCTTCAGAAATGAGAGAGAAAAGGGAAAAAGAGATTTTTAGTATGGAAATTTCTGCTCAAAAGCTCCAGCAAAAGTATTTTGGAATAAACGGAGATCTTTATAAAAAACGTCAGGAATTAATAAAGCCAATTCAGGATGATATTTATGAAGCAATAAAAGAAATTGCAAAAGACGGAACTTATGGTATGATTATTGACCGTGCTAACGGGCCAACAATTATATACAGTAACCAAAAGTTTGATTTAAGTGATAAGGTGCTGTATAAGTTAGGTATTCGAACTAATTAAAATTAAAATAAAAACTAACTGAGTGATATTATGAGACATTTTTTAAAAGTAACTTTATTAGCCATTATCCTATCTGCAGGTTCAAGTACATTTGCGCAAACCTTAAAATTTGGCCATATCGACTCGAATAAATTACTGTCGATTATGCCTGAAAAAGAGCAGGCACAAAAACAAATTCAAGCTGCGGCAGCAGAGTATGATGCTCAAATTAAAGCCATGAGAGAAGAGTATCAAACTTTGGTAAATGCTTATGTAGAAAAAAGAGAAACTCTTTCAGAGGCTGTTAGAGCAAATAAAGAGAAAGAAATCCAGGATTTGCAAAATCGTATGCAGACATTTGATGGATTTGCTCAGCAAGAACTTCAAAAAAAGCAAAATGAATTATTAAAGCCAATTTTCGATAAAGCTTCAGCTGCAATAAAGGCTGTGGGTGCTGAGAATGGATTCATTTATGTTTTTGATATTAGTACTGGTGTTATCTTGTTCAACTCAAATAACAGTGTTGATATTATGCCATTGGTAAAAACAAAATTAGGAATACTGTAAATATTTTTCAGGATATTGTGAAAAGGTGGTATTTTTAATACCACCTTTTCTTATTTTTACCAGAATGATAAAAAATAGTCAGCCCATTGGTGTTTTCGATTCAGGATATGGAGGTTTAACCGTATTAAATGAACTGCTTAAGAGCTTACCTGAATATGATTTTATTTATCTGGGAGATAATGCCAGAAGTCCGTATGGTACCCGTTCATTTGATGTTGTATATGACTATACTTTAGAGGCGGTTGAACAACTTTTTTCAATGGGCTGTGAGTTGGTTATACTTGCATGTAATACCGCTTCGGCTAAAGCACTTCGTACCATACAGCAACGCGATTTGCCTAAAATAAATTCCAACAGAAGGGTTTTAGGGGTTATTCGTCCTAGTGTTGAAGAGGTTTCTAAAATAACCAAGTCCAAACATATTGGTGTAATGGGAACCGTAGGCACAATTCGTTCCAATTCTTATCCAATGGAGATTGCTAAATTGTTCCCGGATGTTGTTGTTGTTCAGGAGGCTTGTCCAATGTGGGTTCCCTTGGTTGAAAATAATGAGATTGAAACGGCTGGAGGCAGGTATTTCATCAAAAAGAACATTGATAGTTTATTGGCTAAAGACCCTCTTATCGATTCGATAATATTAGGTTGTACTCATTATCCTTTGATGAAATCAGAGATTCAGAAAATGCTTCCTGATCATATACAGTTGGTTTCTCAGGGAGAGATTGTTGCCCGAAGTTTAAAAGATTACCTTTTTAGGCATCCGGAAATGGATGTGAGATGTAGTAAAAATTCAATTTGTGAATTCTTTACAACAGAATTTGTAGATAGTTTTGAGGAAAAGGCCGGTCGATTTCTTAATATTACTTTAAAGGCTCAGCATATCAGCTATTAACTGTTACAAGAGCTTTAGTATAACAAAACAGAGCCTTTCAATATAAAATTGAAAGGCTCTGTTTTTGTTTTAAGCTGAATTACTTTTTGATGCTTTCTTCATCTTCTTTGTACCAGCTTGCATACATCGCATAGCTGTTGGCAATACGATTTATTTCGCCTTCTAATAATTCCGGACTTAGTTCCTTTATTTTTTTTGCCGGAGAACCCGCATATACACTTCCAGATTCTACATGAGTTCCTTTTGTTACAACGGAACCAGCAGCAATAATCGCATTGCTTTCAATAATTGCATCATCAAGAACTACAGCGGCCATGCCAATAAGCACGTTATCTTTAATTGTGCAACCATGCACCACTGCATTGTGGGCGATAGATACGTTATTCCCAATTGTGGTTGGTGATTTTTTATAAGTTGCGTGTATGGTCGCATTATCTTGAACATTCACGTTGTTTCCAAGACGAATAGAATGAACATCTCCACGTAAAACGGCACTGTACCAGATACTGCAATCATTTCCCATCTCAACATCACCAATAATGGCGGCGGTTTCTGCTAAAAAGCAATTGTCTCCAAATACCGGAGTATTTCCATTTAATTTTCTAATAAATGCCATTCTTATTTGGTTTGATTATAAATACAAAGATAATTAAAAAAATAATTTGAATATCTTTTCTAAATATGTTATAAAAAAAGTTATGCAAACGTTAACGTGAATGAAATTGAAAATGAGAGTGATAGCTCAGCGTTAAATTGTAAGTAAATTGTATTGAATGTCGGTAATTTATTAGTTTGGATGTTTGTTTCAACTTTAATTTAAAAGGTTTACGATAAAAAAGATTTGAAAATTTAAGTTTTTTTCACACTTTTGATGGCGCAGATATAAATAGGGGTATTTTGAAATCTGCGGTTTGGGAAGAGGTTTTTTAGTGATAAAACTAAATTTTCTTTCTGAAAACAATTCTAAAGGGTGCATTTTATTGCTTTCATCTCATTTTATGGGATGAATGGATTTATATATAAATGTGTATTAATGTTAATTAACCACTAACTAAAGGTTTATGAAAAAAAGTTTGTTTTCGATGTTAATCCTATTCGTTATAGGATTACAGAGCGTTCTAGCTCAAAGTCGAGAAGTTTCAGGGGTGGTTACTTCAGCCGATGATGGGCTGTCTATCCCGGGAGTTTCCGTAATTGTTAAAGGTACAACCATCGGTACCACTACAGATTTCGATGGTAATTACTCCTTAAATGTTCCTGCTGATGGAAAGATTTTGGTCTTTTCTTTTGTTGGAATGACTATGCAGGAGCGTGAAATTACTTCTGCTACAATTAATGTTGTGATGGAAACCGAATCTATTGGTGTGGATGAGGTTATTGTTACTGCAATGGGTGTTACTAGAGAGAAGAAAGCATTAGGATATGCAGCAACTTCAATTGGTGGAGAAGAGATTGGAAAATCTCAGGCAGTTAATCCAATGAATGCACTGCAAGGAAAAGTTGCAGGTGTTGATATCTCAACAGCTCCAGGACCAGGTGCTACTCAAAATGTAATGATACGTGGTGCTTCTTCTTTTGGAAATAATCAACCTCTTTATATTGTTGATGGTGTGCCATTAACTAATGAACAAAATCAGTCGGGAAGTGCATTGAACGCACAGGTTGATTTCGGTTCAGGTATAAATGCATTGAATCCTGATGACATAGCGGATATGACTGTGTTAAAAGGAGCTGCTGCGACTGCTCTTTATGGTTCTCGTGCTGCGAATGGTGTAATCATGATTACTACCAAATCCGGTAAGAATAGCGATGGAAAATTTAAAGTATCTTATACTGGTGGTTATACTATTTCTCGTGTTGGTCGTTTGCCAGATGTTCAGAAACAATTTGGTCAAGGTTGGTCAGGAGATAGAGCTCTGGATGAGAATGGAAACTGGGGGCCAGCTTACGATGGAAAAGATCGTGTTTGGGGTAATATAGTTGATAACAGTCAGCAAATTAAACCTTATGTTTTCTTAGAGGATCGAGTTCGTGATTTCTATGAGACCGGAAAAAACATGAAGAATTCGGTATCTTTGAGTGGTGGAAACTCAACAACAAATTTCCTTTTATCTCTTTCTCAAAATTCTGTTGATGGTGTAATTCCAACGGATAGTGACTCATATAAGAGATATACTATCTCAACTAAAGGTTCTCATACAGCTGGAAAATTGACTGTTAGTGCTAATGTTAATTTTAGTACAGAGAAAACAAAAGCGGTAGCATCAGGGCAGGGAACTTCTATGTTCAGATCACTATATGAGTCGGCAAATGATATTTCGATTGTTGATATGAAAGATTATAACAGTAAGTTCAATAATTTGGATAACTATTTCACTCCCTATGGAGTAAATCCATATTATGTCTTGAATGAAAATAGTGCGATTCAGAAGAAAAAGAAGATTTTTGGTAAATTTCAAATGGATTATGAAGTTAATGATAATATTAACTTGAGCTATCGTTTTGGTGGTGACTTTGAAACTTCAAATGCTGAAACTCATACTGCAGTGATTGCTTTTAACCCTGGGACTCCAAATTTTGGAAAGGGACCTGTTGATCCAGGATCTTATAGAGAAACACGAAGAGAGAGATCTCAGATTAATCAGGATTTTATGGCTACTTACAACAAAGCTTTAAATGATGATTTTACTGTTAATGCAATTGCTGGTGTTAATGTAAATGAGAGAAGATATAGTTGGGTTTATGGTAATATAAATTCAATTGATATACCTGGTTTCTATAATCTTGGTAATAGTTTAGCACCTTCAACTTCTGATCAGTATTCAGAAAGACGTAGATTAGTTGGATTATATGCTAATGTTGATTTTAGCTTCAGGAATTATGCTTACTTAACTTACACAGCAAGAAATGACTGGTCTTCAACTCTACCTACTAATAATAATGATTTCTTTTATTCTGGTGTAACTGGTAGCTTCCTTATTACTGATTTTTTAAGCTCAAATGATATTGATACTGGTATTATTAGTTTTGCTAAGGTAAGAGCAGCTTACGGTACTACAGGTTCTGATACGGAGCCATATATGGTATATGATCGTTACGTTTCAGCTTTTTCTAACAATCCAGGTTATCCAAATATTGACGATTTACAGTTTCCTTTAGGAGGAGTGAATTCTTATATGGCTTCTAATCGTTTAGGTAATCCTGATTTAGAAAATGAACTTACTAAAGAATTTGAGTTAGGTGCTGAGATTCGTTTCTTTAATAATCGATTAGGTTTTGATTTCTCTTATTATAATAGATTAACTGAAGGACTAATTGCAAATTTACCTAAAGATCCTTCTACTGGTTATGACCAGCAAAGGGCTAATTTAGGTGATGTAAGAAATACAGGTTTTGAATTCTCTCTCGACGCAACTCCTATTAAGACAGGTAATTTTTCTTGGGATATTTCTTTTAATTTTTCGACTAATGATAATAAGGTTGAGAGTTTAAATGGTGTAGAAGAAGTATTCCTTGGAGGTTTTGGAGGTTCTGGTATTTATGCAGTCGAAGGTAAGTCTATGGGACAATTCAAGATGACCAGACATAAGAAAGTTGATTACAATGGAACTATGGCTACAGTTGTTGATGGTAGTGGTATTCCATTGCCTACAACAGAAGCAGAATATATTGGAAAAGATGTAAATGAAGATTATAGTATGGGATTGACGAATACCTTTACATGGAAAGGTATTTCATTAGGGGCAACTCTTGATTACCGTTCGGGTGGTTATATGTACTCTTATACTAAGGATTACTTGCATTGGACTGGAGCAAATCCTGAATCAGTTAATAATGATAGAAAAACTTTCTTAGTACCTAATTCTGTTGTTTCTGATGGGCTTGGAGGCTATGTTGAAAATTCAACTCCAGTTGACCCTACTTTACTACATAAATTCTATGGTGATGGTGGTGGATTTTTCGGTGACGAAGATGCTGTTATCGATCGTTCTTACTTAAAGCTTAGAAATGTGAGTTTGGCTTATGAATTACCAAAAAGTTTGTGTGAAAAGTTACATGTAAATGACTTGCGGTTGTCTATAAGTGCTAGTAATTTATTATTGTGGACTCCTGATGAGAATGTTTATATCGATCCTGAAACAACGACTTTCGGTAATAATATGGAAGCTAAGTTTGGAGAATATGGTGCAGGACCGAGTAATGAGTTCTATACATTTGGTTTAAGTTTTAGCTTGTAGTATATTATAAAAAAGGATATTATGAAAAAAAATATAATTGCAATCTCACTTGCCCTATTGTCAGTTTTTGCATGGAGCTGTGATGATTTTTTAGATATTAATCAGGATCCTAATGTTTTAGGCGATATTCCTGATGCTAAAGTGGTATTACCCGCTGCAGAGATAGGACTAGCCAATCAATTAATGGGATGGGATTTTGGATTTGGAGGAGGATACTGGGCTCAGTATTGGACTCAGGCATATGCTGCTTCTCAGTTTAAGTTTTTGTGTGAATATACAGAAACTGATTTTGAGGATGCTTATGAAGAATTAACTTCAGGAGTACTAAACGATTTGAAAAGAATTGAGACAGTTTCAGCTGAATCTACTAATAAAGGTAATTATTATGTAGCTGAGGCTCTATCTATCTTTACTTGGCAAATTATGACAGATGTTTGGGGAGATATTCCATATTTTGAAGCCTTAAAAGGTGACGAAGGATTATACTCACCAAAATTTGACGCAGGAGCTGATATCTATGCTGATTTATTTGCTAGAATCGATGCTTTATTAGCAATTGATTTATCAGGATCTAGCTTAGATAAGAACTATGATATGATTTTTGGTGGGGATCTTGCTAAATGGGAAACATTTGCAAAATCTGTGAAACTAAAATTGATGATGCGTTTATCAGAAACAGCAGGTTATGATAATGCTGCAGTAATTACTTTTATTGAAGCTAATAACTTAATCTCAGAAAGTGCGAAAATATCAGGTTCTAC
Organism: Marinifilaceae bacterium; assembly: GCA_016936255.1. Classification (GTDB taxonomy): domain Bacteria; phylum Bacteroidota; class Bacteroidia; order Bacteroidales; family Marinifilaceae; genus Labilibaculum. The sequence goes on from JAFGYE010000107.1 coordinate 31,081, forward strand.
TTGGTCAGATAATCAGGAAGGTAAGCGCCATCCAATGAGAGAGTTCGAGGCAGGCGGAGCGGAATATTTGTCAAAGAATGTAATTGCATCTAAAACATTCTTGGATTATTTAATTAATAATAACGATCCACGTCTTGATGTTTTGTTTTCTAAAACAGGTTCTAACCATGAGGGAGCCTTCTTTGGTGATTTCAACTCTAAGTCAGATACTGATGGAGATGGTGTTGCAGATGATAAAGAAGATTACAGTACTCCTCTTTTTGCTGCAGATATGGATTTGGTTATCATGTCTACTTGGGAAGTTAACTTCTTTATTGCAGAGGCATATGCACGTGCAGGGAATAATAGTAAAGCTAAAGAGTATTATGATTTAGGAGTTCAAGCTTCATTAAGTCAGAATGGCATCTCGAGTAATGATATTATTGAGACTGGATACGCTACTTGGATTGATGGGACGATTGAAGAAGGTATTAAGCAAATTGCAATGCAAAAATGGGTTGCGAATGCTAATTACCAGCATATTGAATCGTTCTTGGAAAGAAACAGAACAAAATATCCTGCTGTAAATTCTATGGATATTAGTTTCGATCGTGAGAATGCTTTTCAAACTTTTCCAATTGGATTTCTTTCTGTTTCAGTAACAGGAAAAGCTAAAACGAATGGTAGATTACCATCTTCTCCAACTTATCCTGAAAGTGTTATGGTAAGAAATGAAAACAAACCTTCTCAGAAAGCTGATTTATTGGAAAAAGTTTGGTGGGATAAAAAAGCGGGTTTATAACAGTCTTGAGTAGAATTTTTTTTATTCAAATCATTAAAAAAACTAAAATGAAGAAAATATTATATTTATCACTGTTATCTATTGTTGCTTTACTTTGGTCTTGCGACGATAAAGAAACAGAAGGTATTTCCAGAATTACGGAATATCCTATTATCACTGTAATAGGAGATGAGCTTATCTTTGTTGAGAAAGGAACCAACTTTGTTGATCCAGGTGCTACTTCATCAGGTGGTGAAGAGGTTATGTTTGATGCTGTTGATACAAACAAACCGGGAATCTATACAGTTGAATATGCTGCGATAAATCCTGATGGAATACCTGGAATTGCTACACGTATGGTTGTAGTATATGAAGAAGATGACGTTTTGGCTGGCGTTTACGATGGAATCAGAGTTAGCAGAGGTTATGGTGGCTTAGTTCTGATTTACACAAATGGTGATGGTACTTATTCTTGTACAGATCTTCTTGGTGGTTACTATGAATATGGAGCTGGTTATGGTCGTAAATATTCATCAGCAACATCAAAAATGGTGTTAACAGGTAATGTCATTACTGCTGATCCTGGAGCATCGACTCCATGGGGACCATGGGATTTATCAGGAGGAGTTAAAAATGGTGATGTTTTAACTTGGAAAACAACTTTACTTGATGGTAGTGGGTTTGGTTTTGATGTCCAGTTAACTAAAAAAACAATCTAATAAATTAAGAAACATGAAAAAAATATTAGCAAGTTTATTAGGAGCTGGATTATTGTTCTCGATGAGCTCTTGTAATGACGATATAGAAATTTGGGATAGCGCGGTTCTTGATTATTCAGGTTCTTACGTGGTTCAAGTTCAGGAGGAAGATGGAACTGTTTTGTCGGATTATAAAGATGATAATAAAATTGACATCTATAATACGTCGGATGATGTTCCAAATGAATTTTGGATTACGGATTATGGGAAATATTTAGAAATAACTTCGAAATTTTTTCTAACTGGAGATGCGTCTAATTTTGCATCAAAGTCTCTTGAATTTGACGATCTACCTCTTAATATTTCAGTGGTAATAGAGGATTTCACTCCTAAACCAACGGTAGCAGGTGAGACTGTAACCAAAAATATTTGGGGAGCTAAAACCGCTCTTGTAGAAGGTAAGATTTTACCTAAGGCTATGACTACAATTGGTGGCAATGTAGCTGATAGTATCTATATGAAAATTAAATTCATGTACGGAGATGTTACTTTTAAATCAGTGGAGGTTCCTGTAGAGTATAGAGCGGATCCTGAAGTAGCGGAATTTAAGTGGAAGATTGAATCTTCTGCATACGATGCAGCATCGGGTGATGAGACATATGTTTATTCAGGTTACCGTTATACCGGTTTCCCTGAAGATCAACACTAGAATATTACATTAGTTTAATGATTAGTAAAGGTGTCTCATTTATTTGAGACACCTATTTTTGTATATTTAAACACCGCATAGGTTCTTTATTTGTTAGATGGATTAAAATTCAATAAATTTTCCATTTCTCTTCCTTTTCTTCCCCTTATTAAGACTTAATCAACTCTTAATCAGTGCTGTTTTTAAGCGTAACTAATCTGTAACTTTTTAGGACACAAACGTTTGCAAAAAGTCTGTATTTTTTTTAATCTTTGCTTGTCTAAAAACTGGGAAACGCTACCTTTACCATGCTATATAACATGATTTTAGCTTCGTGTTATGTAGAATGAAAATTAAAAACAACTAACTAAACAAGGAATTAATTTCAAGCTTAATTCAAAATAGTCATGAGTCAAAAGACAAAAGTCATTGAAAAGGAAGAAGTTGTTATAAGATTCTCCGGCGATTCCGGAGATGGGATGCAGCTAACAGGAACACAATTTTCGGATACTTCCGCATTGTTTGGGAATGATGTTGCTACTTTTCCTGATTATCCAGCTGAGATCAGGGCTCCACAGGGAACGGTAGGTGGAGTATCAGGTTTTCAATTGCATTTCGGGCAGATGGAGGTAAATACTCCAGGAGATTTTGCTGATGTGCTTGTAGCAATGAATCCGGCAGCATTAAAAGCAAATTTAAAATGGGTTAAACCTAGTGGAACGATTATTGTAAATGAGGATAGTTTTACGGATAAGAATCTTGAAAAAGCAGGTTATGATTCCAACCCATTAGAAGATGAGAACCTTTCTGATTACAATCTGATTAAAGCAAGGGTAACATCGCTGACAAAAGAATGTTTGAAGGATACAGGATTGGATCAAAAAAGTATCCTTCGAAGTAAAAACATGTTTACTTTGGGGATGGTTTATTGGATGTTCGATCGTCCATTGGTATATACGGAGCAGTTTATCGAGAATAAATTTAAAAAATACCCATTAGTTGTTGAAGGTAACAAGATGGTGTTGCGGGCCGGTTATAATTTTGCAAGAACCATTGAAGCGTTGCCATATAATTTTAGTGTGGCACCAGCTAAGATCAAGAAAGGAACCTACCGTAATATTACAGGAAACAAAGCTACAGCATGGGGATTAATTGCAGCTGCAGAAAAGGCTGGTTTGGAATTGTTTTGTGGATCGTATCCAATTACGCCGGCAACGGAAATTCTGCAGGAACTGGCAGCACGTAAGGATCTTGGTGTAAAAACGTTTCAGGCAGAAGATGAGATTGCAGGAATCTGCACATCAATTGGAGCAAGTTTTGCAGGGAATTTTGCTGTAACAACAACGTCAGGACCGGGCTTGGCTCTTAAAACAGAGGCTGCAGGTTTGGCTGTAATGACGGAGCTACCTCTGGTAATTGTGAATGTTCAACGTGGTGGACCATCAACAGGTCTTCCAACCAAAACAGAGCAATCCGATTTAATGCAGGCAATTCACGGACGTAGTGGAGAATGTCCAATGCCGGTAATCGCTGCAAGTACACCTTCAAATTGTTTTGAATACGCCTATAGCGCAGGTAAAATTGCATTAGAGCATATGACTCCTGTTATCTTGCTTACTGATGGTTTTATTGCAAATGGAGCCGAACCTTGGCGAATTCCTAAAATGGCCGATCTATCACCTATAGAGGTACCATTTGCTAAGGAGGGAGATAACTATCAACCATATGCCAGAGATACTGAGAAACTGGCTAGAAAGTGGGCTGTTCCCGGCACAAAAGGTTTGGAACATCGAATAGGAGGTTTAGAAAAGATGGATATTACGGGTACCGTGTCGTATGTACCGGAAAATCATCAGGTAATGACAGATATCCGATCTGAAAGAATTAGACGGGTTGCTAATTTCATTCCTGATGTTCCTGTAAAGGGAAATGATGACGCTGAAGTTTTGGTTGTAGGTTGGGGGGGTACATATGGTCACTTAACTACAGCAGTTCGTGAACTTCAGGCTGAAGGAAAGAGCATCGCTTTGGCACATTTTCATTATATTTTTCCGTTGCCAAAGAATACAAAAGAAGTTTTAAAACGTCATAAAAAAGTAATTGTTTGTGAGTTGAATGAAGGGCAATTTGCCGAGTATTTAAGGGCTGGTTTCCAGGATATTAAATTCAATCAATATAATAAATTACAAGGATTGCCTTTTACTGTGTTGGAATTAAAAGAGAGGTTTAACCAATTATTGGAGGAGAAATAATCATGACAGATACAATTCTTAAATCACATAGTCCTGTGAAATTAACTCCAAAAGATTTTAAAAGTGATCAGGAAGTAAGATGGTGTCCAGGGTGTGGAGATCATGGAGTGTTGAATTCGGTTCAAAAAGCAATGGCTGCCATGGACATTCCCAAGGAGAAGTTCGCGGTAATATCGGGAATTGGATGTTCATCCCGTTTTCCGTATTATATGAATACCTATGGTTTTCATACAATTCATGGAAGAGCTGCTGCGGTTGCTTCGGGTGTAAAATCAGCGAATCCGGATCTTGAAATATTACAAGTTTCAGGAGATGGGGATGCTTTGGCAATTGGGGGGAATCATTTCATTCATGCTATTCGCCGTAATATTGACATGACAATTCTTCTTTTTAATAATGAGATTTATGGTCTTACAAAGGGTCAGTATTCACCCACTTCGAAGCAAGGAATGATCACCAAGACCTCTCCATTCGGAACAATTGAACAACCATTTCATCCTGCCGAATTAGCTTTGGGCGCTCAATCTAAGTTTTATGCAAGATCTATTGACACCAATATTAAACTGACCACAGAATTGATTTTGGCAGGATCAAAACACAAAGGAACATCTATTATTGAAGTCCTTCAAAATTGTGTGATTTATAACGATGGAGCACATGCTTTGATTACTGATAAGGAAACAAAGGATGATTTTCAGTTGATTTTGCATCACGGAGAGAGAATGGTTTTCGGAAAGGATAGAAACAAGGGATTAGTTTTGGGAGGTAATGGCAAACTAATTGTTGTTACAATTGGTGAATTTGGCATTACTGAGCAGGACATTTTAATTCATGATGCTCACAATCCTGATCCTCATATGGCTTGGCTATTATCAAATATGTCAGCTCCGGAGTATCCTGTTGCACTTGGCGTAATTAGAGATGTTGCAGCGCTTTCTTATGAAGAAAAAATGGTGCGGCAAATTAAAGATGTACAAGCGGTATCATCAATTAAGTGTATGGATGACCTGCTTAATAGCGGAGATACTTGGGAAGTTAAATAATTAGACTGGAATATTTAATTTATCAATACATAGAAAGAGGAAACCATAAGTTTCCTCTTTGTTTTTTATTCCTGTTTTTTAGTATTTTCGGCATCATTTTCTTAGCGAATAATGAATAAAAAAGATAATTTTCCTTTTCATTAATTGATTTTAAGTGAAATCAGTACTTGTTGGGAAAAGGTAGAATTCAAAACCGGAAAATTATATTATTTTGTATTTTTACAATACAAACAACAAAAACATAAATACCAATTTGCATGGAAGAAGTTTCGATTTCCAAGATATATAAACGGAAAAAGAGTGATAGAGATATTTTTCAGGAATTGATGCCTTTTAAAGTGAAGGAGATTCTTTTGATCGCAACCTATTATGATGCTTATACAATTGTTAGGGAAGGCCAGTTTTCTGATAAAATTGTTGGGGAATATCTGCAATTAAATTTATATGCGGCACCACGTTTTACGAGTGTAGCCACTAATGATGAAGCTTTGGATGCCTTAAAAAACAGAAATTATGATGTGGTCATCTTAATGGCTGGTTTGGACAAGCAATCCCCTTTGGAATTAAGTCAGGAAATAAAAAGGGTTCAGCCCGAAATTCCTGTTTTGGTTTTGGTAAATAACAATAGCGACCTGGCTTATTTTGACAGAGCTGCAGATAAGATTAAGAACAATATTGATCGGGTTTTTGTTTGGAATGGTTCCACCAAGATTTTTATGGCCATGACCAAGTATATTGAGGATAGAATGAATCTGGAACCCGATACAAAGAGTGGAGATGTAAGAGTCATTTTATTGGTTGAAGATTCAGTAAAGTATTATTCCAGATATCTGCCATTGCTGTACACATCAGTAATGACTCAAACCCAAAAAGTGATATCGGATGAAGGGGATATTGACGAAATGCATAAGATTTTAAAAATGCGCGCCAGACCTAAAGTCATTTTGGTGAGTACTTATGAAGATGCAGTTGAAGTTATCGATAATTATTTGGAAAACTTGCTTTGTGTAATTTCTGATGTTCGTTTTGCGAGGAATGGGAAATTGGATGATGATTCTGGTGTGGATCTGATTAAATACGTGCAGGAAAAAAACATGAAAATTCCATGTTTAATGCAATCGCATGATACTGATAATGCAATTCGTGCCATGCAGGTTGATGCAGATTTTATTAACAAGAACAGTGATACTTTGGCTTTGGATATCTATAACTTTATCTACACGAAACTTGGTTTTGGTGATTTTGTCTTTAGAAATCAAAGTGGAACTAAAGTGGCTATCGCAAAGTCTATGGAAGAGTTTGAAGAAAAGTTAAAATACGTTCCGGATGAATCACTTCTTTTCCATTCAAAAAGAAATGGAATTTCGACATGGTTAATGGCCAGAGGAGAAATTAATATTGCTAAAAAGTTAAGAAGATATCAGATTGAGGATTTTAAATCGGTAAAAGATTTACGCAAATTTTGTTTGGATGTATTTGAAGCCTCACGCATAAAACAGTTACGGGGCCGGATTATTAAATTCAGACCTAATATCGTTAATTCAAATCATTATGTTGTTCGTTTGGGACGTGGATCTTTGGGAGGGAAAGGGCGGGGCCTGGCTTTTCTGAGTAATTTTATAGAGAATATTTATTTTGCGAAATTAATTAAGGATATTAATATATCGATTCCTAAAACTGCTATTATTGGAGTTGATGAATATGATAACTTTATTGAGAAGAATAATCTTTACAACAAGATTTATCTCGATAAAAACTATAAAAAGGTACGTGATTTATTTGCGAAAGGTGAGTTGTCTGATAAATTAAGAGAAAGGCTTCTAAATTATCTTGAAGAAATGACTTGTCCATTAGCTGTGCGTTCATCTGGTTTGTTTGAGGATTCTTTAATGCAGCCATTTGCAGGGGTTTATGCTACTTATTTGCTTCCAAATAATCATCCTGACATAGGGGAGCGGTTTCGTCAATTAGTAACGGCAATCAAGCTTATTTACGCTTCTATTTTTTCGCCCGAGGCTCAATCCTATTTTAGTGCGGTTGATTATAAAATTGAAGAGGAAAAAATGGCTGTAATTATTCAGGAAGTGGTAGGGCAGGAATCCAATGGCAGATATTATCCAAATATCAGTGGGGTAGCACAATCATACAACTACTATCCTTTTTCTTACATGAAACCGGAGGATGGTTTTGCAGTGATAGCTGTTGGGTTGGGTAAATATGTTGTAGGAGGGGAAAAAACGCATCGTTTTTGCCCGGAACACCCAAAATTGCAATTGGCTTCAATTGAAGATCAAATGAAAGATTCGCAGAAATATTTTTATGCGATCGATATGGAAAAAGATGATGTTAATCTTTTAAAAGACGGTGAAGATGCTGTTACGATAAAATATGAACTTGCAGATGCTGAAAAGGATGGGAATCTGTTACATTGCGCTTCAGTTTACGATTACCAGAACGATAGATTGGAACCGGATTTGAATTTGCGGGGCCCACGGGTTGTAAATTTTGCAAATATTTTGAAATACAATCAGGTTCCTGTTGCTCATGCTTTGAGTGTACTTCTGAATATTTTTAAACAAGCAATGGGAGCTCCTGTTGAAATTGAGTTTGCCGTTGATCTTTCAAAAGGGAAAAATGACTTGCCTACTTTCCAGCTTTTACAGATCAAACCTTTGATTCGTCAGGAGATGAGTATTGATATAGATATGACCTTAGTTGATAAGGATAAGCTTGTATTACTCGCAAGTAAAGGCATGGGTAACGGAAAAATAGATCATGTTCGTGATGTAATTTACATGGATATTGAAAAATTTGATCGTACCAAAACTGAAGAGATGGCTCTTGAGATTGAGAAATTAAATCAGAAAATGAGAGAGATGGATCGTCAATATGTGTTGATCGGTCCTGGCCGTTGGGGAACAAGAGATAAGTTTACCGGTATTCCTGTGCTTTGGTCTCAAATATCCAATGCAAAGGTAATTGTAGAGCAAGGGTTGGAAGATTTTCCTTTAGATGCTTCCTTAGGGTCTCATTTCTTTCACAATGTAACTTCTATGAATGTTGGATATTTTTCGGTAAGAAGTAATACCGAACAAAATTTTGTGAATACTGAAATTTTAGACACGCAAAAACTTGTTGAGCAGATCCATTATTTTAAACATGTTCGGTTTAAAGAACCTCTGGAAATTTTAATGGATGGTAAAAAACAAACCAGTGTTATAAGTTATAAATAGCAAAAAGCCGTTTCAATAAGTTTTGAAACGGCTTTTTTTATCAGTTGTAATTTTTATCCTTGAAATGAATCTACTCCAGCAGTTTCCATTTTGCGGTCAACTTTTTTCACCAATCCCTGAATTACTTTTCCAGGACCAACTTCGGTGAACAATGTTGCACCATCAGCAATCATATTAAGCATGGTTTGTGTAAAACGTACCGGAGCAGTTAGCTGTGAAACCAAATTTTTCTTAATCTCATCAGGATTGGATACTGGCAAGGCATTTACGTTTTGATATACAGGACAAATTGGAGTTGAGAAAGTTGTGTTCTCAATAGCTTCTTCCAACTCGACACGTGCAGGTTCCATTAATGGAGAGTGAAATGCACCACCAACTTTTAACGGAAGCGCTCTTTTAGCTCCAGCTTCCAGTAATTTTTCACAAGCAATTTCGATCCCTTTCATACTGCCCGAAATAACCAATTGACCAGGACAGTTGAAATTAGCAGGAACAACAATTTCATTAATTTCCTCACATATTTTCACTACAGTTTCATCATCTAATCCAATGATTGCAGCCATAGTTGAAGGCTCAATTTCGCAAGCTTTTTGCATTGCTGAAGCACGTTGAGAAACCAATCTAAGACCATCTTCGAACGATAATGATCCGTTAGCAACCAAAGCAGAAAATTCTCCTAAAGAGTGACCTGCTACCATTTCTGGTTTAAAATCATCGCCAAGAGTTTTGGCTAAGATTACTGAGTGCAGAAAGATTGCTGGTTGTGTAACATTTGTTTGTCTTAAATCTTCGTCAGTTCCTTCGAACATTAGATCGGTAATTCTAAAACCTAAAATATCGTTGGCTTTTTCAAAAAGCTCTTTAGCAAGGTCTGAATTTTCGTACAGGTCTTTTCCCATACCAACAAATTGGGCTCCTTGCCCTGGAAATACATATGCTTTCATATTCTTCTTCAATTAATAAATTTCAATTCATTCGTATTTTTTTAATAGCAATGAATTGATTATCATGGTAAGATTTAAAAATATTCCGGGCACAAAGATATCTATTCAATTTACAATGTGCAATTTTCATAAGTACAATGTAAATTGGTAATTCTTTGATTCCTATGAATCAATTAACTAATTAGTAGTTTGATTTGTTAGCAATTAAACGAATAAACTCTTCTCTTGTAGCTACTTTTTCAAAAGCACCGGTAAAATCAGAGGTCGTAGTAATTGCATTTTGTTTTTGAACTCCACGCATCGACATGCACATGTGCTGAGCTTCGATAACTACAGCAACACCTAGTGGATTCAGGGTGTTTTGTATGCAGTCTTTAATTTGAGTGGTTAAACGTTCCTGAACTTGTAAACGGCGGGCAAAAGCATCTACAACCCGGGCAATTTTACTTAATCCGGTAATGGTACCATTGGGAATGTAAGCAACATGTGCTCTGCCTACAAATGGTAACATATGATGCTCGCACATAGAATAAACTTCAATGTCCTTAACAATTACCATTTGACGATAGTCTTCCTGAAACATGGCAGATCTTAATATATCCTCAGGATTGTTGTGATATCCCTGCGTTAAAAACTGCATTGCTTTGGCAACCCGTAAGGGTGTTTTTAAAAGACCTTCGCGTTCGGCATCTTCTCCTAATAATTCAAGTACTTTTTTATAGTGAAACATTAACTGTTCAGTAGTATCCTGATTGTATTTTTCTATTTTTGTAAAACCTTTATTAGTGTCTCCGTTGGTTGAAAATTCCATCTGTATTTAGTGTTTTAATTTAAGTCACATTTTTGACTTGCAAAATAAGTATAAATTTCACCTATATAACAAACTTTTCGAAGCTTTTGTTTAGGCTAAGTTCTTGCATCAATGGAGATTTTGATAATTGCTGGCGCATTTTCGGCCATGCAAAATTTTATTAGTCAACTGGTTTTGGTTGAAAATTTAGGGAAAAACTATGCTCGTTTTAAGTATCAGGATAAAGACCTGGATATACTTATTTCGGGTACGGGAGGGAGTGTTATCTCCTATTATTTGTGTAAAGCTTTAAATTTCAGGAAATATGATGTTGTTATTCATTTGGGAAGGTGTTTTTCATTAAAAGATCAGCTTGAATCGGGCATTGTAATCAATTTAATTGATGATTACTTTGGTGATTTGGGCTTTGAAACTGAAGAAGCATTTTCTTCTGTATTCGATTTGGGGATACGAAATAAGAATGAATATCCGTTTACAAATGAAATTCTGGAAAACAATCTGCGGCTACCTGAATTTCATATTGAATATAGGAAAGTGAGTGGTATCAGCTGCAATTCAATTCCTAACAACCTGTTTTCAATATCGCGTATGTATCAAAAAAATCAGCCCGATGTAATGAGTCGGGATGGAGCGAGTGTATTGTATGTTTGTTTGGAAGAGAAAGTGAAATTAATTCAGCTTTTCTACGTGGTCGACCGTCTTGAAAAGGCAAGTGAAAAATATAAAATAGAGGAAGATGAGGTTTTAAAATTAACTGAAGCTTTGCAAAGTACTTTAGCCGGGGTTTTGAATGCAGATTAATTAAATTTAAGAAGGATTGCTTTTTTGTAATATAGTGTTTGAAATACTCCCCGGGCCAGCATAAATCCGAGCATGGCGATCCATAATCCGTGATTTTGAAAAGTTTCACTCAGAAAATAGTAACAAGGTATAAATACAAATAGAGTTGCGGCCATCATTGTCTTTCTCATATACTTAGAGGCTGTGGCACCAATAAAAATTCCATCGAGTAAAAATGAGCCGAAGCTTAGTAATGGTAATAATACAATCCATTTTATGTAGGCTTGTGCTTCTAATATTGTCGATTTATTATTTGTTAATGCAGATAATATCCAATTACTGCTTGTAGCATAAAAAAATGTGAAGGCAAGGCTGATTCCAATTCCCCAAATAAAAAGAAGACGAATTACACTTCTCAATCCGGTTTGATTTTTAGCTCCAATAAATTTTCCCACTAATGCCTCAGCGGCAAAGGCAAAGCCATCCATAAAGTAGGAAAATATGAATAAAAATTGAAGCAGTAGTGAATTTACTGCCAATATGTTCTTGTTGGTATTTGCCGATTCTGTTGTAAAAAATGTGAAAACGAATATAATGCAGAGTGTTCGAATGAAAATGTCTTTATTAATGGCAATGAAGTTCTTCAATTCTTTAATTTTCATCATTCCTTGAATGCTCCAGTAACGAAACAGCCGGCGGTAAAAACGAAAGATAAAAAACAAAGCCAGAAATAAACCGCAATATTGGGCAATAACAGTTCCTAATGCAACTCCCCGGGCATCTAAATTCATTCCGTAAACAAAGAATGACGACAAAGCAATATTGATAACATTACTGATAATGGCAATCACCATTGGAATTTTAGAATTCTGCATTCCAATAAACCATCCTGTTAAGGCGTACAAGCCAATAGTTGCCGGAGCGGCCCAAACTCTAACGTAATAGTATGATTTTGCGATTGTTTCAACCGATTCTTCCGAGTCAATTACATAAAAACTTAAATCGGCAATTGGTTTTTGGAGAATTAATATGAAAATACTGCCAATTAATGCTACAAGAAGAGCTCTCGATAAGGATAGAATGGTTTCACTTAGATTTCTTGCACCATATGCTTGCGCCGTAATTCCTGAAGTTCCCATTCGTAAAAAAGCAAATCCCCAATAAAGAAAATTAAATATGGTTCCACCAAGGGCTATTGCACCTATGAAATCGACTTTTCCCAAATGTCCCATTAGGGCCAGGTCAACAATGCCAAGCAGAGGAATAGTAATATTACTGACAATATTTGGAAGCGCTATTTTTAGAATCCGTTTGTTCACGAAAGAATTTTGAGAATAGTTAAGACACGAAAGTAACTAAAAATCTTTTATCTGACAGGCTTTGGTGAGTGTTGAAAATAAAAGACAAAAAAGTCCTTAATTTATTTGGATCTAATCCAGATAAAAATTAGCTTTGTTTTAGTGTTAAAAAAACAGATAGTAATTACATTTAAAATAAATACGAAATATGGCATTTGAATTACCAAAGTTACCATATGCTTACGATGCTCTTGAGCCACACATTGATGCAAGAACAATGGAGATCCATCATTCGAAACATCATGCAGGATATACAAATAACTTGAATGCTGCTATTGCTGGAACAGATATTGAAGAGCAAAGTATAGAGAATATATTAGCGAACATTTCAAAGCAATCAGTTGCTGTACGAAATAATGGAGGCGGGTTTTTTAACCACGATTTATTTTGGCAGGTAATGTCTCCTAAGGGAGGAGGAAAACCTTCAGGTTCATTATTAGCTGCAATTGAAAAAGATTTTGGATCTTTTGATTCGTTTAAAGAAGAATTTTCCAAAGCTGCTGCTACTCGTTTTGGTTCAGGTTGGGCTTGGTTGGTGAAACAATCTAACGGCAAACTTGTTGTGAGTTCAACTCCAAATCAGGATAATCCGTTAATGGATGTAGCAGAAGTAAAAGGAACACCAATTTTAGGATTGGATGTTTGGGAACACGCATATTATCTGAAGTTTCAGAATAAACGACCTGATTACATTTCGGAGTTCTGGAATGTAATTAATTGGGAGGAAGTGGCTAAACGCTTTCAGGATTAGTTTTGTTTATTGTTTTTTTGATTTTGGGACCGGCTTTCTTTTGAAAGCCGGTCTTTTAGTTTAGTATTGTTAATTATTGGTTTTGTGAAGAATTATTGTGAAATTGTATACTAAATCAAAAAAACGAAATTATGATACACGAACTGCCCGAATTACCTTATGCTTTAAATGAGCTTGAACCTTCAATTAGTCAAAAAACATTAGAGTTTCATTACGGAAAGCATCATCAGGCCTACGTTACCAATTTGAACAATTTAATTAAAGGAACTGCTTTTGAGAAAGCTAGCCTGGAGGAAATTGTTCGCCATTCCGAAGGTGGGATTTTCAATAATGGAGCACAGGTATACAATCACACCTTTTACTTTATGGCTTTAAGTCCAAACGGAGGAGGAGAACCTAAAGGTGAACTTGCTAATGCGATTACTGATACATTTGTATCGTTTGCTGCATTTAAAGAAGAATTTTCGAAAGCCGGAGCAACTTTGTTTGGTTCAGGATGGGTATGGCTGGCCGCTGATTCTCATAATAAGCTAAGAATCATGAAGAAAAATAATGCAGGCAACCCTATTACCGATGGAATGACACCGATATTAACAATGGATGTTTGGGAACATGCTTATTATTTGGATACACAAAATGCACGTCCGAAATATATTGAGAACTTCTGGAATTTGGTAAATTGGGAAGTGATTGAAAAACGATATAATGATTTGTAAAGTAAGTAAATGATAAATAAAGCGGTGATCTGCATAGTAGATATCACCGCTTTTTTTATTGCATAATATGACCGGTTGTGATTTCGGTAATAATTCAAATAAGGATTGACTCAAATTTTCAAGAGGAACCTCCTTTCTTTTCATTATTAGGTAGTTGCCTGTTAAATTAATTTTGTTTTAAAAATTATGTAGTTTTGAGTATTCCTTTACATCCTAAAATGATTTGAGTTTTCCTTGATCGATAGGGAAAATTCTCTTAATTTAAGGAACAGGGAAGTTATTAATTGACGAATAAAAATCAACTGAATCATAGTTACAATTATCAAATGTTAAAAGAACTTATTTTACGAAACAGAAGTTACCGACGGTTTTATGAGGAAGAGCAAATATCTTTAGAAAATATTCGGCAATGGATTGATTTGGCAAGGATGGGTGCATCCGGCCGAAACGGACAAACACTTAAATATCAGATTGTGCTGAGTGCTGAGAAACGTAAGCAAGTATTTGAAACTTTGGCATGGGCTGGTTATCTGTCGGATTGGGATGGCCCTGCAGAAGGGGAAAGACCGGTGGCTTATGTGATCATGTTGAACGATGAAGAGTTAGGAAAGAATTATTTTAGCGATGATGGAATTGCAGTTCAGAACTTACTGCTTGGAGCTGTAGAGATGGGGTTTGGCGGTTGTATCATTCGTGCTTTTAAAGAAAAGGAATTACGGAAAGTGCTGCAGATTCCTTCGAATTATAAAATTATACAAGTAGTTGCTTTAGGGAAACCTAAGGAGGTGGTTGTAATTGATGAGATGAAGAATGAAGATATAAAATATTGGCGGGATGAAAATCAGGTTCATCATGTTCCAAAGCGAAAATTAGAGGATCTGATAATAGGAAACCTATAGTAAGTAAAAATTTTAGAGATGAAAAAAACGTTTGTAAGTTGTTTGGTTGTGCTCGTATTTCTGCTGATGGCAGAGAATATTAGAGCACAAAAAGTTAGGAGTGATTCCATCTTTTTTACCGGCGCTGTAATGGATCAGGAAGAATTATCACCTTTACCTTATTCTCATTTTCGGGTAAATGATAAAAGAGCAGGAACTACCAATTCTTTTGGAAGGTTTTCCTTTTGGGTAAACTCCGGCGATACCATTCAATATACCTATGTAGGATATCATGATGTAAAGATTATTGTGAGTGATAGTCTGAAACAAGATTCTTATTTGTTTGGCGTGTTTATGGCAAAGGATACAATTGCTCTGCAAGAAGTTCTTATTTTGCCTCGATTTGGTGACTTTAGAGAAGCATTTATCAATGCAAAGGTGAATACACCGGAATATGTTCGGGCTAAAAACAATATCAATTCAGCCACCTACGAAGCACTTACCAAACAACCCGAAAAAATGGATGCAAAGGCCAATACGGACATGTTGGTGAAAAATCATATTATTATGAATGAGCATCATGTAATGGTGCCTCCGGATATGATGGTAGGTGTTAGTGTGGCAAGAACTTTGCCTGAGGTTCAGCGGATGAAGAGAAAAAGAGAATTGAAGATTCCCGATAACTTAATAACAGATAAGGAGATAACAACCTTAAAGCAAATGTATAAGTACGGTGTAAAGAAAAAAGAATAAAAAAAAGCGGTGATATTTCACCGCTTTTTTATTGCCAAAACCAGAGTGTTATTACCCTCTGTTAAATAAAGCTTTTATAATTAACATAGCCATTTTAGGATTTTCCTTCAGTCTTCTGGTAGAATATCCGAACCAATCTTTTCCGAAAGGAACGTAAACCCTCATGGTGTGGCCTTTGTCTGTAATCATTTTTCTAAGTTCAGGAGTAACTCCATAAAGCATTTGGAATTCATATTTATCCTTAGGAACATTGTATTTTTCAATCAATTCAAAAGCGGGTTCAACTACATTTTTATCGTGAGTAGCAATTCCAGGATAAACATCGTTTTGGAACATGAATTCCAACCCCTTAATAAAGTTTTCATTTACCTTTTCGTACTTTTTGTAGGCTATTTCTGCCGGCTCCACATAAATTCCTTTGCAAAGACGATAATTCAATTTTGAACTGCCGTTTTGCATGTCCATCATATTACTTAAATCATCTAAAGTTCTTTTTAGATAAGCTTGAACTACTAAGCCAACATTGTTCGGGAATTCTGCTTTTAATCTTCTGAAAAGTTTAATTTCTTTATCCACACAATGAGAATCTTCCATATCTACACGTACAAAGTTGTCATATTCTGCAGCTTTAGCTACAACAGTACGGATGTTTTGATAGCAAACTTCTTCATCAATTAACAAACCAAAAAAGGTAGGTTTTACTGAATAGTTACCATCAATTTTATTTTCCTGAAAAGCCTCAATAATATTGATGTAAGCCTCTTTGTTTTCAGTTGCCTGACTTAAATCTTCGATAAATTCACCCAAAAGGTCTACGGTAACTTTAATACCTTCTTTATTTAGTTCTTTTGAAGCATTAATGGCTTCTTCGATGGTTTCGCCGGCAATGTATCTTTTAGAAAAGATCCAAACCAGCTTTTTAGGCATATATGGCAGGGTAGCTGCGATTAATTTATTAAACATTGGGATGGTTTTTAAATTGTTTATTCGGGTTAATTTATGGGATCAATGTAAATAGTATTCCAAAATAAAAGAATGATGTTTATCAGCAATTATTATTTCAATATTTTAAGTTTGTCAAGGATTCCCGAATGTGAATTTTGATGTCACAGTATTTTTTAGTCTCCTTTTTAAGCTTATATTTGTTAGGCAAAATCAAAAAAAAATAAATACTACCGACAATGACTTTTGTATTTCAGATGCTCATAAAGATGAAATCTTTATTCTGATTCCAAAATTTCAACTGATCGGAAAATAATCTTGAATAATTAAATCTTAAAATACCTATGAAAAATTTATCTATTGTTTTAAATGCGGTACTAATTGTAGCAGTTGGTATTCTTTATGTACTTCATTTTTCTAATTCGTCAGCAGATTCTAAAAAAGTAAAATCGGTGGCAGGTGAAGGTGCAGTTGTTTATATTAACACCGATTCATTGCTAACTAATTATAATTTTTCTCGTGATTTGAATGAGGAATTTCTTAAAAAGCAGGAAGATTCAAGAACTGATTTTAACTTCAAGGCTCAGAAATTGGAGAAAGAAGCAGGTGAGTTTCAACGTAAAGTTCAAAATGGTGGATTCCTAAGCCGCGAGAGAGCTGAAGAAGCTCAGCGTGTATTGATTGGAAAACAACAGAATTTACAGCAATTGGATCGTGAGCTTTCAAACCAATTAATGGGTGAACAACAGGCAAACAGCAAAAGATTATTCGATAGTGTTACCAACTATTTGAAAGAATACAATGCTGCTCATAATTACAGCTTAATTTTAAGTACAACAAAAGGAGGAAATGTTCTTCTTTCTCAGGATGGATTAGATATTACAGCGGAAATAATTACTGGTTTAAACAGCAGATACAAACCTGCAGCTAAGTAAATTTCAACAACAAAATATTTTAAGGGCAGATCAGCTACACAAGCTATCTGCCCTTTTTTATATCTTTGTTTTTTTTAAGATGTAAGATTTTAAATGACATCTTAAGAACTGAAATTTAAATTGCTGTTTATTGAGAAATGAAGATTAGTTTCCATGGAGAAACTATCAATTCTCAACTCTAAAATAAAACTATGGCTTTTGCTGATAACTATCTGAAAAAACAACGTCTGTATCCCGATTATATTAAAGATATAGCTTCGGAACAACTAAATATCATTGTTACTATTCCGTGCTTTAATGAGCCTGATTTGATTCCAGGTTTAGAGGCTTTGTGGAATTGCGAACGTCCGGATTGCAATGCAGAAGTAATCGTAATTGTGAATTCAGGAGAGTTGGCCGACAAAGAAATACTTGCACAAAATGAGAAAACCATTGCCGATGCAACGAACTGGATGGCTGATCATCAGGATGAGAAGTTGAAATTTTATTTAATTCATCAGCCAAATTTGCCTAAGAAATTTGCAGGAGTTGGTTTGGCGCGAAAAATTGCGATGGATGAGGCGGTAAGCCGTTTCAATAAAATTGACAAACCAAATGGAATTATTACTGGTTTTGATGCCGATTCGGGATGTGATGCCAATTATTTTGTTGAGATTGAGAAGATGTTCAAAAAGCATCCAAAGGCGAATGGAGCTAACATATTTTACGAACATCCTTTGGAGGGAACAGAATTCGATCAGCCAATTTATGATGCCATTGCTCAGTACGAACTTTACCTGCGGTATTACATGTTGGCCATGCGGTATGCCGGTCATCCGCACGCCTTTCATACGGTAGGTTCCAGTTTTGCTGTTACGGCGAAAGCTTATATCATGCAAGGTGGAATGAATCGCCGGCAGGCAGGTGAAGATTTTTATTTTCTGCAGAAAATTATTGCTTTGGGTAAGTTCTATGAGATTAAAACCACCCGGGTAATTCCTTCACCAAGAGAGTCAGATCGGGTTCCATTTGGAACAGGCAAAGCCATTTCCACCTTTATGGAAAAAGGAATTATCGATTACAAAACCTACAATTACTCTGCTTTTAAGGATGTGAAAAAGTTTTTTGATCGTGCTGATGATTTTTTTGGTGTTGATTACGATACTTATTTAAATAAATTGATTGTTGATCTTCCAGGTCCCGTACGTTCCTATTTAAAAGAGGATAATTTCTTTGAAGCTTTGGAGGAAATTAACCGAAACTGTTCCAGTGTTGAATCATTTCGAAAGAAATTCTTTGGGGCTTTTAATGCTTTTAAAGTACTGAAATACCTGAATAATGTTCACGAACAATTTATTGATGAGGAGAGCATTGTTGTTTGTGCCAAACAACTACTCATCGATCTTGGTATCGAAACCAAAGGGATTTATTCAGCGAAAGAATTGTTGGAGATTTACAGAGAATACGAGAAAAATCATGAATAAAAGAAAAGACGTTGCCTGCAACGTCTTTTCTTTTATTCTTCTTCTATCATGATAAATATATCTTCGCCTTTTTTCTTCATTAAATATTGTTCGCGGGCGAATTTTTCAAGATTTTTACGATTGGTTTTCAGCTCGTGAATCCGATTCTTGTCTGTTTCAATTTTCTCAATAAAGTAAGCCTTTTCTTTTTCAAGGGATTCAATAGTATCTTCATTTCCTTTTCGTTCCCAAACAGAGTGTTGATCGAAAAAGAAAAGCCAAAAATAAAAGATCAGAAAAGTGATTACGTATTTGTTACGTACAATTCTGAGAATTATAATTTGTGCTTTCTTCTGATTCATTTTGTTTCTATTTGCATGCTAAATTACAAAGAATATGTGAAAGTCTGAAAGTAGGAGGGGTGAAATGTAAAAGAGTAAGAAGTTTGATTCGATGAAAGCTAAGTAAATGAAAAACGACCGAAGAGAACTCCGGTCGTTTTACTCAATTCAATTTTGGTATCAAAAGATTGATTTTCTTATTCTCAAATCTCACATTTGATATATCAGATCTTTAAGATTAATCCTCTAAAAAGTTAGGATACATATAATCTGTAGCTGAAACAAATGTTTCTTTAATTGTACGAGGAGAAACCCAACGCAATAGGTTGATCATAGAGCCTGCTTTATCGTTGGTTCCGGAACCTCTGCCGCCACCAAATGGTTGTTGTCCAACAACAGCACCGGTTGGTTTGTCGTTAATATAGAAGTTACCTGCTGTATGAGTCAAACGTTTCACTAATTTTTCAATAGCGTAACGACAATCAGCAAAGATAGCACCTGTAAGGGCATACATTGAACCTTTATCAAGGATATCCAAAGTCTCATCTACCTTGTCATCTTCGTATACAAAAATGGTAAGGATAGGGCCAAACAGCTCTTCTTCCATAGTTATATAATCGTGTTTTAAAGCTCTGATAATAGTTGGAGCAATAAAATAACCTACCGACTTGTCGTAAGTACCACCTGCCACGATTTCTGCATCAGGAGAAGCTTTTGCCGCGTCGATAGCTGAAGATAATTTGTTGAAAGAAGCTTCGTCAATTACTGCATTCACAAAATTGGTGAAGTCTTCAGTTCCACCCATTTTAATTTTTTTCAAATCTTCTTTTACAAACGCCATTACTTCCTCATACTTGCTTGCAGGAATGTAAGCGCGGGATGCAGCAGAACATTTTTGTCCTTGATATTCGAATGCTCCACGGGTGATTGCAGTCGCTACTTCTTTAGCAGGAGCAGTCGGGTGCATGAAAATATAATCTTTACCACCGGTTTCACCTACGATACGTGGATAAGACTTGAATTTATGGATGTTTTCACCAATATTTTTCCAAATGTCCTGGAATACACCTGTTGATCCAGTGAAGTGAATACCTGCAAAATCCGGAGAATTAAATAATACTTCAGAAGCAGCAGGACCAGATACATATACCAAGTTGATAACACCGGCAGGAACACCGGCTTTCATAAAGATTTCCATTAAAACCTTAGCCGAATAAACAGCAGTTTTAGATGGTTTCCAAACAATACAGTTACCCATCATAGCAGGAGCTGTTGGCAGGTTACCGGCAATAGCTGTAAAGTTGAAAGGAGTCAAAGCAAATACAAATCCTTCCAGCGGACGTTGCTCTACGCGATTCCAAATTCCTTTTGAAGATATCGGTTGTTGTTTGTAAATATCAGTCATGTACTGAACGTTGAAACGAAGGAAATCAGCAATTTCACAGGCAGAATCAATCTCAGCCTGAAATGCATTTTTCGATTGTCCCAACATAGTAGCAGCATTTAATTTCTGACGGTAAGGACCGGAAATTAACTCAGCTGCTTTTAAGAAAATAGAAGCGCGATGCTCCCAGGCCATAGCTTCCCAAGCTGGCTTTGCTGCTAAAGCAGCATCAATAGCCATTTGGATATGTTTTTTCTCACCTTGGTGATAATGCCCCAACACATGCTGATGATCATGAGGAGGAGTCATTGCAAATAAATTGCCCGTACGAACCTCTTCGCCACCAATGTACATAGGCACATCGATCACTTCGGAACGCATTTTTTTAATTGTAGCTTGTAATTCAGCTCTTTCTGGAGATCCAGGAGCGTAGGATAAAATTGGCTCGTTAGTTACGGCAGGAACGTTGTATATACCTTTGGGCATAATGATGTGGTTTTAAGGGTTATTTATTATTTTCTTTCTTTGCAAATTTAAAGAAAACACAAAGCATCAGTAATGAGTATTGTCATACTTTTAAAAAAGAAAAGAAACTTTTTTAGGGTAAGAATTTCACAAGTTTTTAAAGCTGTGATTAAATTTATATTTGTGCTGATTCTACAGCAGGATCAGTTGTTTTTCTAATCTTAATATTTAGGTAAGCAACAGCAATGGTCATTATAGGACTAATGATGTTGAAAAAACAAAAAGGGGCGAAGGCAACAGTAGCTACACCCAATGCACCAGCCTGTGCTGCACCGCAGGTATTCCATGGAACAAGAACTGATGTCACTGTTCCTGCATCTTCAAGAGTTCGGCTCAAAACTTCAGGTTTTAAATGCTGATCTTTGTACGATTCCGAAAACATTCGTCCTGTAACTACAATAGAAATGTATTGATCTGAAGCAGTCAGGTTCAGAAATCCACAACTGGCCACTGTAGTTGTTACCAGCGATCCGGTGGAACTAACTGCTTTCAGCATGGTTTCGGTGATTTTGTGCAATATGCCTGCTGTTTCCAGAACACCGCTAAAAACCATAGCGGTTAAAATCAGCCAAATGGTATTGAGCATACCGGCCATTCCACCCGTCGATAATAAATCCTGAATATTTTTATTTTGCACAGGAATACTAATATCCGTAAAGATGGATTGCATTACCGTATGATAACAAGCTTGTATATAGGAGCTGCTTCCTGAAATTTGCTGAATAATCTGTGGCTGAAAAATGATGGCAAATACGCCTCCTATTAATGTGCCGGTAAAAATTGCAGGCAGGGCAGGCACTTTTTTGCTGATAATCACAAAGAGCAATATAGGGACCAAAAACAGCCATGGTGTAATAGTGAATGTTTCTTTAATTGCAATCTGAACTTCGCGGATACTTTCTGGATTTATTTCTCCTTGCTTATTGAAACCGATCGCCAAAAAAATCAAAAGAGTAATAATGATGGAAGGGATCGTTGTATACATCATGTAACGGATGTGTACAAACAAATCAACTTCAGCCATTGCCGAAGCCAGATTGGTTGTATCCGATAAAGGCGAAATTTTATCACCAAAATAAGCTCCGGAAATAATTGCTCCGGCTACAATGGCGTTATTGTATTCCATTGCATTGCCAACACCCAAAAGTGCAACTCCAATGGTTGCAATGGTCGACCATGAACTTCCGGTTACGACCGAAACGATGGCACAAATCACAACCGAGAGCATTAAAAACAATTTCGGATTTAAGAATTCCAATCCATAGTAGATCATTGCAGGCACTACACCACTTATCATCCATGTGCCGGCTAAAGAACCAATTAACAGCAATATCAACATCGAAGGCATTGCGGTACTAATGCTTTCTACAATTCCTTTCTGAAGGTCATCCCAGTTTTTACCATGTCGCAGAGCAATTAGTCCACCAACAGCAGCTACCATTAAAAGGGAAAACTGATTGGCTCCTTCAATGGCTCCATCACCAAAAACAATTGCATTTACACTTAGCAGAATAATTAGTAAAATAATAGGAATAAGGGACTCCCAAAGGGATATGGTTTTGTTTTTTTCGTTCATTTGTGGTTTGTGGTCGGTTAATATAGGGGGTGAACTTACGAAAAAACAATTGGAAAAGAAATGTCATGTTTTAATTATTGCTTTCTTACTATTGAGCTTGATTATTTTTCAAACCATTTTTCCTTTGATCGTTTTTTAGACCGGTAATAAGTTTTTTTATTACCCATTGGGCTTTCCACAAAGCCCAATGGTCGTAATTGTAATTACTATTGTAGATTTTGATATGTCTATTGTTAATTTTAGAAGCCTATTGGAACAATTACTATTCCTATTGGAATAAGTTGATCTCTATTGCTATATTACATTATCATATTGGAGAATAATGAGTGCTATTGGTGGATTGATTACCCTATTGTAAAATTAGTCAACTATTGTGGGGCTTTAGTTTGTTTTTTTGTCGCTTTTTCTTGTGCGTATTTTTCGTAAAATTTTCTTTGATATTCGCTCGAATACCTCTTCAGTTTTTCTTCATTGTTCCAATAGGTATATTTTCCGTAGGTGCGAATTTCGTCGACCAATTGTTTAAGGTAGGTATAGGCTCTGTCGCGCAACTGTTTTTCTGGTCTGTTTTTACTGTTTTTCACACCATCTACTTTATTCAGCAAATCGAGAAGTTCTTGAGAAAGTTGACTGGCACGGTCAATTTTAGCGGTGTTAAAATTAATGGCTTTTAATGGATCAGGATATTGTTTTGCAAAAGCAGGGTAGTCGCTCATGTCCTGAATCAAATCCATATTGCCATTGCCACCGAGTATGTTTTTTAGCGTCTTTAAAATTTCAGGATGGTTTCTGAAGGCAAACTGAAAATCGTGTTTTAATTCTCGCTGCAACTGGCTGGCTTCATTTATTTTCACACTCCATTCCTTAGTGTTGGTTAAAGCCTTTTGATAAACCGCAGTCCATTCCGATTGTTTGTCTTGCAGAAATTTAGCTCTTGGTGTAAGATCATTAATTAAATCTTCGCTTAATCCTTTTGCTAAGAGCTCTTCTTTATCTTCCATTGCATATTGATGAAGTTTTCCAGCCTCGCCAATACAAATTGCGGCTGGAATTGTTGGCAAAACAATTTTGTCTTCAGGAATTTCAAGAACCAATTCATCAATCGTTTTTGTGGCTGTTATATTCGTCATTTTTGCTGATTTTTTTGATGGATTTAATAATCGGATTCATCGTTTTATCTCATTTTGGCAATTAAATTATAAAACATATGTTAAAGTAAGGAGCAATTTTAAGAGAAAATTTAGAATAAAAAAAAACAGGGACATACTTGTAGCAGGTCCCTGTTGTAAATATAATTGTGTAGAATGTATTTCTATTCTTCCAAAGTAGTCAGCTCCTGATAACGGGTCGGTATCATTCCAATGGTATCCAGCAAATGCTGATCTTCGTTAACCGTCATGTTTTTTACGGTAAGCAATTTATCTCCGAAAAAGATGGAGTTTGCTCCGGCAAGGAAACAAAGCGCTTGCCCTTCCTGACTGTAATGGGTCCGGCCTGCAGCAAAAGCGATTACTGCTTTTGGCATCAGAATACGGGCAGTTGCAACGGCACGTACCATTTCAAAAATACCAATGGTTTCTTTTCCGAAAAACGGAGTTCCCTCAACCGGCACCAATGAATTCAACGGTACGTTGTAAGGGTGATTTTCCTGATTGGATAGCGTGCGAAGCATTTCTATACGGTCTTCGTCGGTTTCGCCCATCCCTAAAATACCGCCGGAACAGTAAGAGATACCCGCTTCCTGCAAATTGGCAAGAGTTTCGAGTCTTTCACTGTATGTACGTGTGGTGGTGATGTTAGGGTAGTGACGCTCCGAAGTATCAATGTTGTGATTTACGGCAGTAATTCCCAAATCAGCTAATTTTGCAGCCTTTTCTTTGTTGATCATTCCCATGGTGCAACAAACCTCCAGTCCAAGCTTTTTTACTTCGGTAATCATCTCAGCCATTTCGTTGAAACGGTCATCACGATTCCCATCTCTGCCGGCAGAACTCAGGCAAACACGTTTTACACCATTCTCTTTGGCAATTTTGGCTTCTTCCAAAACCTGCTCCAAGCTTAATTTTACTGGTTTTACATGTGTGTTGTAACGGGCAGATTGGGCACAATATCTGCAATCTTGTGAACATGCTCCGGTACGAACCGAAATTAAGGTGTTCATGTTCATTTTTGTAGAATCGTGGTACTTGCGGTGAAGGTTAGCTGCTTTGTTCACCAAATCCAGTAATGGCAGGTCGTAAATTTCTTTAACTTCTTCGTGTGTCCAGTTGTTTCTGATATCACTCATAACTTAGGTTCTTTTTTAGTTTCTAAAATTGCGGGAATAGGAATTAGTAGAAAGAACCTTTTTCGTTTGTTGATGAGGTTCAGTCTGACTGGTTTTGGTTGTGCTCTGGTTTTGCAGTACCATAACTTGCATGAGTTCGAAGCGCAAGGCTTCCAATTCATCAGTCTCATTCTTATCCCTGCTGTTTAATGGTACATAGCAAAATCCGGAAAAGCCGCACTCAGTTGATGGAACCAGTAAATTATAACTGGTGTTGATACAGGAAATTGTAATTTCCTTGTTCATGCTGGCAAAAGCCGCATAGCCTTTTCGGCTCCATCGTCTGAATACCTGCGAGTCCGATTTGTATCGACCTTTGTTAAAAACAGGATTCATATGTGTTTAAATTTAAATTAAGAAAAAGCAAGATAATGATTCTCTCTATTTCGGAGTCAAAAGTATTCTTTTTTTTTAAGAAGGAAATACTTTTACAACATATAGGAATCTGTCGGGTAATGACTTTGCATACAAGGTCCTTGTGCTTTGATCTTTGGTCTAAAATTTAGACGTTGAATTAATGGTTTTGTAACCAATCAGCATATCGTAATTTAAAGCTATATCATGATAGTAAACGTAAATCATGTAGTTGTTTTCCGTTTCCCAATGACTGCCTTCAATATAGCTCAGGTCAGGAGTGTTTTTTCCATTTTCGAGTAAGGCGTATTGATAATTGTAGTATCCTTGTTTTAAGAAAATTGTTTTGCGGTAGCTGCCTGTATCAAAATCGTATTCCATTTTGTTTTTATCAGAACAAGTCCAATTACAGAAGCCGCCGTAAACATAAAGATTCCCATGCTTAATTTCATTGTCGAACGGCAAGCAAAATGTAACATAGCAATAGTCAGCTTCGGTAGATGGTTCGTCTCTTTCCTGAACATCAATTAAAAAACGGCCATTTAAATCCTGCTCGTAAATGTATGGTTTAAAATGGCGGATGTTTCCGTCTGTCAACAGAACATGTGTCTGTTCATTCTCTTTGGTGATTTCTTTGATATAGCGGCTTTGGTACCTCAGGCTTTTTAAATCGAAATTTCGAAATTCGTTTCCTCCCTGAAAAACATTTTCCATTTCGTAATCAAAAACCAATTCATTTTTACGGATAAAAACAGGCTTTAGGTTTTTCTCACTACCATCTAATCTGCTGTTTTGGGTCAGTACAACCTGCAAATCAGAGTGCGGATTATCAATAGTAAAACCTGGATGAAGAATACTGAAATCGACTTCCTGATGTGTTTCTCTTAAATCAATTGCAATAGGATGTTTTACATCTCCTTTGATTTCAACTTTTGAATCCAAAAGCATAAACCGTTGGCGGATAATTACTTTTTCAGGATCGAAATCTTCATAGATTTCAAGGATGTAATTGCCTGATAGTTTTAATTGTATGTCGTTGTTAGGAATTTTCAGGGAATAATGTACAAAACCAACATTGGTAGTAAAGGAATGTTCGTAATCTTGAATCTGATTTTGGGTAAAACCATCAATGAAATCGAATTCACTTAAGCCGGAATTGTGCCAATCTGATGTGCAATGGATAATTTTGTAGGAGTAATCCTGAATATTTTCAGCAATGTCATCAAAGGAAAAAAGGAGTTGATTATCTCCATTAAGTTCTATGATTGGTTCTGTTAGTTCCCAGTTCGCCGGATGCATCTGAACAGTATGGATGCTTTTTTTCTTTATTTCGTTGAAATATACGGTTTCAGGTTCAGAATTGTAAGCAAACAATCCCTTTGGAATGATAAGGAATACAATACTTATAGAAATAACGAAATTTTTAGGCATATGAATATGTATATATACTGGTTAAAAATAGACCAAAGCGCTTCAAAAATACAAAATTGCTTTATATATTTGTGTTCGAATTTTTTACAAGGTCTTAGATTAGATAAATATAACGTTGAGAAACATGTATTGTATCGGAGCAAAGATTGTGAATTAGAGATTAAATTAGTTATTTTTGATGCAAATTAATAAATTCAAATAGTTTAACATGTCTGAAGTTAAAAAGATCAAAAAAGGCTTAGATATTAAGCTGGCAGGAAAGGCTGAAAAGGTACTTGAAAAAGCTGATCGTTCTGAGACATACGCCATTAAACCATCCAATTTCCCCGGATTAACACCTAAATTAAAAGTTAAGGTAGATGCTGAAATAAAAGCAGGAGATTCTCTGTTTTTCGATAAGTACTGTCCTGAAATTAATTTTGCTTCTCCGGTTAGTGGTAAGGTTATTGCCGTAAATCGTGGAGAACGAAGAAAGATTTTAGAGGTAGTAATTCAAGCAGATGCTGAGATTCAATACCAGGAGTTTAAAAAGGCTGATCCTAACGTACTTTCCCGTGAGGAGATAAAGGAAGAGTTGTTGAAAAGTGGCCTTTGGGCATTTATTCGTCAACGTCCTTACGACGTTATTGCGAAACCTGAAGATACTCCGAAAGCAATTTTTGTTTCAGCTTTCGATACTGCACCATTGGCGGCGGATATTGATTTCCTTTTGGGAAATGAGGCAGAAGCATTTCAGGCTGGTCTTGATGCTTTGGTAAAATTGACTGATGGAAAGTTATATTTAAATACGAATCCTGATTTGAATCAAAGCAAAACTTTTTCGGAAGCTAAAAATGTAGAAGTGCGTCAATTTACAGGTGTTCATCCTGCAGGAAATGTTGGTGTTCAAATTCACCACATTAGCCCGATGAATAAAGGAGAAGTAGCTTGGGTAATTCGTCCTCAGGAAGTTGTTTTCATTGGAAGATTGTTTTTAAAAGGCATTTATGATGTTAGTCGTAAAATTGCACTTTGCGGATCTGAAGTGAAAACCCCATGTTATTTTGAAACAATTTTAGGAACATCAGTACGAAATATCTTAAAAGGTAAATTGAAAGATGATGAGAAGATTCGGGTTATTTCAGGTAATGTTTTAACCGGATCTCAAATTTCGGAAGATGGATTTCTTGATTTCTACGATTCACAAATTACCGTTATTCCTGAAGGAGATAAGTTCGAGTTTTTAGGTTGGGCATTACCTGGATTACAGAAATTCTCAATGTCGAAAACATTCTTCTCTTGGTTAACGCCAAATAAAGAATACCGTTTGGATGCTAATCTTCATGGGGAGCATCGGGCTTTCGTAATGACTGGTGAGTACGATAAGGTATTGCCTATGGACGTGCTTCCACAACAATTGGTTAAATCTATTATGATTGAGGATATCGATCAAATGGAGCAGTTGGGAATATACGAAGTAGCTCCGGAGGATCTTGCTTTATGCGAATTCGTTTGTACATCGAAAATTAATGTACAGGATTTGGTTCGTAAAGGAATTGATCTGATGATTAAAGAAATGAGCTAAGAAAAAACGGATAATATTATATAATGAAAGCACTAAGAAAATTTCTTGATAAAAAGAAACCCTTATTTCAAAAGGGTGGGAAGTTTGCAAAGTTGCAGTCGTCTTTCGAGGCATTTGAAACTTTTCTATTCGTTCCCGATATTACATCCCATACCGGTACACACATAAAAGATGCTATTGATTTAAAGCGTACAATGTCGATCGTTGTTATGGCTTTAATTCCAGCATTGTTATTTGGGATTTACAATACAGGATACCAGCATTTTCTATCTCTTGGTCAATCGGCCGATTTGATGGAAATCTGCATTTATGGTCTGATTAAAATTCTGCCGATTATCGTTGTTTCATACGTGGTTGGTTTGGGTATTGAATTTGCTTTTGCACAAATGCGTGGACATCAGGTAAACGAGGGTTTCCTTGTTTCAGGTATGCTTATTCCTTTGATAATGCCGGTTGGAGCACCTCTTTGGATGGTAGCTGTATCCACTGCATTCGCTGTGGTTATTGGTAAAGAAGTATTTGGTGGAACAGGAATGAATATTTGGAATCCTGCACTGGTTGCCCGGGCATTTTTCTTCTTTGCCTATCCTTCAAAAATGTCTGGTGAAGCAGTTTGGATCGCAGAAAAAGCAGATAGCTTTTCTGGAGCAACACCATTGGCTCATGCAGCCAATTTAGTTGATGTTAAAGGTGAAGCGGCTGTTACTTTTTATCAACAACATCTCGCTAACGTGTGGGATATGTTTGTTGGTTTAATTCCGGGATCAATAGGGGAAACATCCACGATCGCTATACTAATTGGGGCAGTAATTTTAATTGCAACAGGAATTGGCAGTTGGAAAATTATCGTTTCGGTGTTTGCCGGAGGATATGTAATGGGAATATTTTTCAACCTAATTGGTGGGAATGCTTATATGGAATTAATTCCAGCATGGCAGCATCTAATTATGGGTGGTTTTGCTTTTGGTGCTGTATTTATGGCTACTGATCCGGTATCGGGAGCGCAAACAGCCAGAGGTAAATATATTTATGGTTTCCTAATTGGTTTCCTTGCTGTTTTGATTCGCGTATTGAATGCAGGTTTCCCAGAAGCTATGATGTTATCGATTCTACTGATGAATACTTTTGCACCACTAATTGATCATTATGTGGTACAGGGAAATATCAAAAGAAGATTGAAACGAGTTAAGGTGAGTGCTTAAACAAATAATCAACTAGAAAATGAATACTCAAAGCAATACATATACATTTCTTTATGCCTCTGTTATGGTGGTGTTAGTTGCGGCGGTTCTTTCTTTTGCTGCTTTGCAACTTAAGCCACGCCAAACGAGGAATATAGAAATAGAGAAAAAGCAAGACATCTTAAAAGCTGTGAACGTTGCTTCTACTCCCGAAAATGCTGAAGAGCTTTACAGTAAATACATTGTAAAAGCTTTAATTGTAAACTCCGAAGGAGTTGTTACTTCAGAAGATAAGAATGAAACTTTTGGAGTTGACCTGAAAATTGAGAATAATAAAAAAAATGTGGTAGAAAGAAAACTACCTGTTTTCGTGTTTAGTAAAGAAGGAATAGGCGAGAAAATGATTATTCCAATTCTGGGTAAAGGAATGTGGGGACCTATTTGGGGCTTTGTTTCTTTGGAACCTGATGGAAAAACTATTTATGGTGCTACATTCGGAAACAAAGGTGAAACTCCCGGTTTAGGTGCTGAAATTTCAAAATCTGAATTTCAGGAACCATTTACAGGAAAGCAAATTTTTGATGAGACAGGAAAGTTTACCTCTTTAACCTTGGTTAAAGGAGGTGGTGCTGTTGGCCATCCTCACGAATTTGATGCAGTATCTGGTGGTACTGTTACCTCAAAAGGTTTGGAAGCTATGCTTCAAGATAACCTAAGTAGTTATGAAAAGTTTTTAAAATCTTCTAAATAAGCACGATATGAGCGATAAAGAACCTTTATTCTCCGCTAAAAATCGGAAATTGCTGAAAAACCCATTGGGAAGCGACAACCCGATTACCGTTCAGGTATTAGGAATTTGTTCGGCTTTAGCGGTTACAGCAAAATTGGAACCGGCAGTGGTGATGAGCCTTTCGGTTATGGCCGTATTGGCACTTGCTAATGTAATTATTTCATTAATTCGAAATACTATCCCTTCACGTATTCGTATCATTGTTCAACTTGTAATTGTTGCAGCTTTGGTAATTGTTGTGGATCAAATATTAAAAGCTTTTGCTTACGAGGTAAGTAAACAACTATCTGTATTTGTTGGTCTGATTATTACCAACTGTATCATCATGGGACGCCTGGAAGCTTTTGCGCTTGGAAATCGTCCATGGCCGGCTTTTCTGGACGGTATTGGCAATGCTGCCGGATATGGCTTGATCTTAATTATTGTTGCATTTTTCCGTGAATTGTTAGGATCCGGATCAGTCTATGGTTTCAAAGTTATTCCTCAGGCATTTTATGATATGGGATATCAAAACAACGGTTTAATGATTCTTCCACCAATGGCATTAATTACAGTAGGAATTATTATTTGGGTTCAAAGATCTAGAGATAAATCTTTAATTGAGTCGAACTAATTGTAAAGAAAAATCGAAACATGGAAAATCTGATTAATATATTTATCAAGTCGGTTTTTATCGACAACATGGTGTTCGCATTCTTCTTAGGAATGTGTTCGTATCTGGCTGTTTCCAAAACAGTAAAAACATCAGTTGGCCTTGGCATAGCTGTAATATTTGTTTTGGGAATAACCGTTCCTTTAAATTACCTGTTAAACAAATACATTTTGGTAAGTGGAGCTCTTACATGGGTAGATCCTTCATTCGCTGATGTAGATTTAAGCTTTTTAAGCTTTATCATGTTTATTGCAGTAATTGCTTCTTTGGTACAGTTGGTTGAAATGATTGTAGAAAAATTTGCTCCGGCTCTTTATTCTTCTTTGGGTATCTTTCTTCCCTTAATTGCTGTTAACTGTGCAATTTTAGGAGGATCTCTTTTCATGCAGGAAAGAGACTATGGTACTTTGGCAGAGGCAACCTCATTTGGTCTTGGATCAGGTCTGGGTTGGTTTCTTGCTATTATTGGTATCGCTGCAATTCGTGAAAAAATCCGTTACTCAAATATTCCTGCTCCATTACGTGGACTTGGAATTACATTTATTGTAACAGGATTAATGGGGATTGCTTTTATGAGCTTTATGGGGATCAAACTCTAAGCTGAAAGAAGAATAAAGTAAAATTGAATTTTTAAAAAATTTAATCGGAATAGAGATGATATTATTAACAACACAGGGAACAGTTATTGCCACAAGTATTGTGATCTTTCTACTTGTGATCCTGGTACTGGTTTCTATCCTTTTGTATGCAAAAAAGAAACTTACTCCATCAGGAGAGGTGACTATTGATATTAATGAAGGAAACCTAAAATTGGTTGTAGAGCCGGGCAATACCCTATTGGGAACTTTAGGAGCTCAAAAAATATTCTTGCCATCAGCTTGTGGTGGTGGTGGAACCTGCGCAATGTGTAAGTGTCAGGTGCATGACGGAGCAGGAAGTATACTACCAACAGAAACAGGCTATTTTACTCGTAAAGAAGCACAGAATGATTGGCGTCTGGCTTGTCAGGTAAAAGTAAAAGAAGACTTAAGCATGTCGATTCCTCAGGAAATTATGGGAATCAAGAAATGGGAGTGTGAAGTTGTTTCCAATAAAAACGTAGCTACTTTTATTAAGGAGTTTGTGGTTAGATTACCGGAAGGTGAAATTCTTGATTTCAAATCGGGAGGATACATACAAATTGATGTTCCTAAAATCGATGTAGACTTTAAGGATATGATTATTGAAGACAAATATCGGGGAGAATGGGAACAGTTTAAGATGTTTGATCTTAAAATGAAAAACCCGGAACCTACATATCGTGCCTATTCAATGGCTAACCATCCTGCCGAAGGAAATATTGTAATGTTGAACATTCGTATTGCAACTCCTCCATTCGATCGTGTAAACGGTGGTTGGATGAATGTGAATCCAGGTATTTGTTCTTCTTTTATTTTCTCTCGGAAACCGGGTGATAAAGTTACCGTTTCTGGACCTTACGGTGAATTCTTTATTAAAGAAACCAATAACGAGATGATGTTTATTGGTGGTGGTGCTGGTATGGCTCCAATGCGTTCTCATATCTTTCACTTGTTCCATACTGTGAAAACCGGTCGTAAGGCTACTTTCTGGTATGGTGCACGTTCATTAAAAGAGGTGTTTTATGCAGAGCAGTTCGATGCTATCGCTGCTGATTTCCCTAATTTCGAGTGGCACTTAGCTCTATCTGAGCCTCAGCCGGAAGATAATTGGGAAGGACCAACTGGATTTATTCACCAGGTGATTTACGACAACTACCTAAGCAAACATGAGGAGCCGGAAGATGTTGAGTATTACCTTTGTGGACCTCCAATGATGAATTCTGCTGTTACAAACATGCTTTATGAGTTAGGAGTACCAGACGAAATGGTCGAATTTGACGATTTTGGATCGTAATTATAATATAACAAGCCTCGGATTTTTCGAGGCTTGTTTGTTTTTATAAGCTTGATTACTTTTGTTTCATTAATATCCTTTAAAATACGAACTATTCTTCAGTCATGAGAAATTTATTTAATTCATTCGTTCTTGTCGGCATTCTGATCTTATCATCGTGCCAAAACAACAATAAAAACTATTATTTTGATGAAGGGCAAATATTTGGCACCTTTTATCACATTACTTACGAGTACACTGGCAACGAAAGTCTTCATGATAATATAATGGCTAAGTTAGCAGAATTCGATCTGTCTCTGTCCACATATAAGCCACAGTCGGTAATTTCAAGGGTGAATAATAATGATACTACGGTAGTATTGGATCATTATTTTGTGACTACCTTAAAAAGAGGAGAGGAAATATCGCGGATTACGGATGGTGCATTTGATATGACTGTTGCACCTTTGGTTAATGCCTGGGGCTTTGGATTTAAGAATAAGCTCGATCCAGAGATGATTCCTGTTGATAGTTTGCTGGAGATTGTTGGTTATGAAAAAGTAAGGCTATTGAATGGGAAAGTTGTAAAGGATGATCCCAGAATCATGTTCGACGCAAGTGCTATTGCAAAAGGATATGGTGTTGATGTTGTTGCCGATCTTTTGGAATTAAATGGCGTTAGGAATTACATGGTTGAAATTGGAGGTGAAATTCGCGCTAAAGGTGAAAATGATAAAGGCAGAATCTGGCGTGTGGGTATTGATAAGCCAATTGATGATCCATCAACCATGTCGAGAGAAATACAAGAGGTAGTTCAGATGGGAAATGGAGCCTTGGCTACTTCGGGAAACTATCGTCAGTACTACATTAAGAATGGGAAAAAATATGCTCACACAATTGATCCCCGTATAGGATATCCAGTTCAGCACAGTTTGCTTTCGGCTTCGGTATTTGCTCCGGATTGTATGTCAGCCGATGCCTATGCAACCAGTTTTATGGTGTTGGGATTGGAAAAAAGCATTGGAATTGTTGAGAAAGATTCACTATTGGAAGCTTATTTTATTTATGCGGATTCTTTGGGTAATTATAAAACCTATGTAAGTGAAAAGTTAAAGGATTCACTCATAAAGTAGATTGAATTGATGATAGGGAGGGGGTGAAAATTATCGGTTTTCGATTTCCGCAGCTTGGAAAATAAGTAGTTGTTATGAAATAATACAAACAACGGGAAATAAAAAACCGATAACTCAATTCCTTATTGTGTATCACAATTTTCCTTGTCCGGATCAGTACAGTTACAAGAACCACAGCTGCCACCGGTAAACTTTGCATTTTTATCGAATAACAACTTAATACCAATTCCGATAAAAGCAAGCAGCAATAAAAATAGTGATAGTAGTAATATCTTAAAAAACACTGCCATTTTAAATTAGATTTTAGGATACTCCGGTTAAGGATACGATTGTAAAATTAGATGGTTATATATCTAATGTTAAAATTTAAATTTATTTTCGGCTTAGAGAGATTTTAATTCTTTCTCTAAAAGTGTTAATTGTTTGAATTGAAGCGATTTTTTGGCTTTAGCTTGCTCCATTTTATCTTGCGAAGTAGCACATCCAATTCCTCTTTTCTTCAAATCTTTATTATTTCCAATATGGAGTTCTGGAAATTTACCATTCTTTTTAACCAATATAGTAATAGCAAAACCTGCAAAGCCAATTGCCAGAAGAAAGCTTGTTATAAGTACGACTGTAATCATTTGAATAGTTCTTAATTTTTTATAAAAAGAGCTGTAAAAGCCTTTAAATTATTTTGGTATAATACCAATTTATTATTTGTTGACAACAACAAGAGTATTACATTAGTAATACAAATAAATTAATAATAAGTAGTTATTATTCACAGGCAAAGATATCATTTCGGTATTGTTCTTCCAAACAAAAACAGATTTAAAGGTCTGTAAATATTTGGATAAAATATTCTTATTTAGAATAATTCTTGCTAAATTTGATCTAAATTTAACTGAGGGATATTCTGTTAAATAAGCACACTAACACATCTTTGTTTGCAATTGCAGGGGGGGAAAAGCTTTGCAGACTAATAACGCAAAATTATATGTCGGAAATGGTAAAAGAAGATAAGGAGACAAAAAAAGAAAATTTGTCATTCAACGATTTTACAACTGAAGTACTGGAAGATTATCGAATTGCCAATGTTAGCCGCCAGTTAAGTATATGGGGGCGTAAGGAAGTATTAACCGGTAAGGCGAAATTTGGAATATTTGGAGATGGAAAAGAAGTTGCTCAGATTGCTATGGCCAAAGCCTTTAATAAAGGAGACTGGCGCTCTGGGTATTATCGCGATCAAACTTTTATGCTTGCCTCTGGAATGTTATCAAGTGAGGAATTTTTTGCTCAATTATTTGGTGAGACCGAACTAGACAAAAATCCGGCTAATGGTGGGCGTTTAATGAATAATCATTATGCATCCAGAAGTTTAAATGCGGACGGAAGCTGGAAAAATTTAACAAATCAGAAAAATTCATCCGCTGATATTTCACCAACAGCGGGTCAAATGCCTAGATTGCTCGGCTTAGCTTACGCATCAAAAATTTTCAGACAGAATAATGAATTACATGCGTTTTCTGAGTTTTCAGATAAGGGAAACGAGGTTGCTTTCGGCACAATAGGTGATTCCAGTACTTCCGAAGGTCATTTTTGGGAAACCATTAATGCTGCAGGTGTTCTGCAGGTACCTATGGCTATGAGTGTTTGGGATGATGGATGGGGAATTTCTGTTCCTAATAAGTATCAAACTACAAAATCGAACATCTCAGAAGTCCTTAAGGGGTTTGAAAAGGATGAAAATGGAGATGGTTACTTAATTTATAAGGCTAAGGGATGGGATTATCCTTCACTTTGTAAAATGTATATGGAAGGAGTTGAGCTTTGCCGTAAAGATCATGTTCCTGTTTTATTTCATGTGACAGAAATGACTCAACCCTTAGGGCACTCAACCTCGGGTTCGCACGAACGTTACAAAACTAAGGAACGTCTCGATTGGGAAAATGAATATGATCCAATTAAAAAAATGAGAGAATGGATTCTTTCCCTGGAATTAGCGACAGAAGAAAGCTTAGACAAAATAGAAAATGTAGCACTGAAAGAAGTAAAAGCGGCAAGAAAAGCGGCTTGGAAGTCTTTTTCTGATCCGATAATAGAAGAAAGAGATGTATTGATTGAATTGGTGAAGAATGCCGGTTGCGATTGTAAGAAAACAGAAAGAATAGACAAAATTGTAAATGATCTTAAAAAGCTTATTCATCCGGTTCGAAAGGATAATTTTACGGCAGCAAAGAAAATATTACGTTTTATTTGTAGTTCATGTGAAAGCTTTAAACCTTTAAAGTCGCAATTGCAGTTGTGGCTTAAAAATTCTCTTGAGGAAAATCATGAACGATACAGCAGTCATTTATACAGCGAGACTGATTTAAGAGTGCAAAATATCAAAACCTGTGCTCCTGTTTACTCTGACGAATCAAAAATGGTAAACGGACGTGAAGTTCTTCGCGATAATTTCGATAAACTTTTTAGTAAATATCCTTTGTTGTTGACTTTTGGTGAAGATACCGGCTTTATTGGTGGTGTAAACCAGAGTTTGGAAGGAATGCAGAAGAAATACGGCGAGCTTAGAGTTACAGATACAGGAATTAGAGAGGCTACCATTTTAGGGCAGGGAATTGGTTTGGCATTAAGAGGATTGCGTCCAATTGCCGAGATCCAATACTTCGATTATCTGCTGTATGCATTGCAAACTATGAGTGATGATTTGGCTACATTGCAATACAGAACCAAAGGAGGACAAAAAGCACCGGTAATTATTCGTACCCGCGGTCATCGTTTGGAAGGAATTTGGCATTCGGGTTCTCCTCTAAGCATGGTGATTAACTCAATCAGAGGAATTCATGTGTGTGTGCCAAGAGATATGACCAAGGCAGCAGGCTTTTACAATACACTTTTAGAATCGGACGAGCCGGCATTAGTAATTGAGCCACTCAATGGTTACAGATTAAAGGAAAAAATGCCTGATAATTTAGGGGAATTTAATACTCCATTAGGGATTCCTGAAGTTCTAGAAGAAGGGACTGACATTACCTTAGTTACTTATGGTTCATGTGTTCGAATTGCTGAAGATGCAGTTAAGCAGTTAAAAGATTTTAATATCTCAGTTGAACTGATTGATGTTCAGACTTTATTGCCATTTGATATTAATAGTCGAATTCTTGAATCGGTAAAGAAAACCAATCGGATTGTATTTTTCGATGAGGATGTACCTGGAGGAGCTACTGCTTTTATGATGCAGAAAGTGCTGGAAGAACAAAATGCTTATTATCATTTGGATTCAGAACCTAGAACAATTACTGCTAAAGATCACCGGCCTGCATATGGTACTGATGGAGATTATTTTTCAAATCCCAATGCAGAGGATGTATTTGAGATAATTTATGACATCATGAGGGAATCAAATCCTCAAAAATTTCCACCTATATATACCAATTAAGAAATTGTAATTATTTTATAATTAAGAGACTGGATTTTAACCGATTCAGTCTTTTTTTTGTTAAAAGTTGTTAAATATGAGATTATTCTCATAATGATGTCACCCCTTTTTCTGATCAACTTGTTATAGTATTGTTCGAGAGGATCTATAGGGGAGATTCTCGAATATTTTTAGTTAGTGATTGTTGGATAAAATGTGGTAATTCTAGACAACAAATCAATTCTGAAAGGGCTCCAGAATATACAGGGGTAACAGCCATCTCGAAAGAGGTGGCTTCTCTTTTGTAAAATAAGTATGGTTTTTTACGCAACTTTTAACAATATTTCAATCATTATTTTGTTCGGATGTGCTAAGTAGTCATTCGAAAGCTGTTCTTGTTGATATTAGGGGTATTCCCAAGAACTGTATTGCTAATTGTTAATTGATGTGGTAGTTCAGTTAATAATTTTTTCTAAAGGGCTCCAAAATATATCGGAGTTACAACCATCTCGAAAGAGGTGGTTGTTTTTTATGTAATTATAAATTAGTGCATCGATCAAAATTTTTAAGCAGTTATTTATTTTAGTATAAGATAATTAGTTGCATATTTCTTACATATGTAGTCACCTTATTTGGGTTTTTAATTGTCTTGTACTCGTTCGGGAGAATCTATAGGGGAAATTTCCGGATATTTTAGTTAGTGATTGTTGGATGTAATGTGGTAATTCTAGACAGCAAATCAATTCTAAAAGGGCTCCAAAATATACTGGGGTAACAGCCATCCCGAAAGGGATGGCTTCTCTTTTTTTGTATCTTTAAGGCAATCCAAAATTTAGTTTCTATGATAAAAAATGTATGCTTTTCTGATGCTGAAGACATCTGTAAAATTTATAATCATTATATAAAAAATACTGTAATTACTTTCGAGGAAAATGAGGTTTTTCCCAAAGAAATGGAATCAAGAATTTTCAGTATAACAGCTAAACTGCCATGGATTGTTTTTTCTGAGAATGGAAAAATGTACGGCTATGCTTATGCGAGTGAATGGAAATCAAGATGTGCTTATAAATATTCTGTCGAAACCACGGTTTACCTGCATCCTGATGCAAGGGGAAAAGGAATTGGTACTATGTTGTATCAGGAATTAATAAGAAAACTGTTAAAACTAGACCTGCATGCGGCAATTGGTGGTATTGCTTTACCAAATGATGCCAGTGTTGCATTGCACGAAAAAATCGGCTTCGGGAAGGTAGCGCATTTTAAGGAGGTAGGATATAAATTTAATAAATGGATAGATGTAGGATATTGGGAATTGATATTGAAATAGTTAACGATTGTTGAAAATCATGATTATATACCACCTTTTTGTAAATAAGGGTGTCTTATAGCGCATATAACTTTTAGTAGGTGTTGGTTTGATACATTGTGGTCAGTGGGATGCTTGTAAATATAACAATTGCAAATCAGCATAAAGTTTACTCCGGCATATATAGTACCCACTATTACAAGTCGGGTTTTTTATTCTGTTTTGTTTCCTACGTACTTCACAATTAAAAAAAGACATACAAATCCAACAGGTACTAAAATCCAGGAAGAAACCCCGTAGGCGGCAGGAAGCAAACCGGCAAAAATAGAAACGATACCTACAGTTAAAGCATAAGGTAATTGTGTTCGTACGTGTTCAATATGGTTGCAGGAGCTTGCCAGAGAACTAAGAATGGTTGTGTCGGAAATTGGTGAACAATGATCACCCAATACAGAACCAGCTAATATAGCAGAAACAGTAATGTAGAAAATATTCATGCTTTCAAGATCACTCATTCCGGCAGAATGGCACAATGCCCATGATGCAGGCAAAATTAAAGGATATAGAATTGCCATAGTTCCCCAGGAAGAGCCAGTTGAAAATGCGATTAAGGCTGAAAGGATAAATGTAAAGGATGGCAAGAGAATTGGTGAAACATTACTTGCAATTAGAGTATTCGAAATAAAATCAGCAGTATGCATGTCTTTAGTGATGTCAGCCAATGCCCATGCAAGAACTAAAATGAGAATTGCTGTCAGCATGCTTTTAAAGCCACCAACCAGAGCATCTACAGCTTGACCTAAGCTGAGTATGCGTTGACCGATCGTAAGTGCCAGAGCGACCAAGACTGCCGAAAGAGAGGACCACAAAAGGGCAAGGTATGAATCTGAAGCTCCAATAATGTGAGAGAGTTTCTTACCAAAGGCAAGATTTGTATCGTTCCAAATATTCGCATCCCAACCAGTATAAATCAAACCTGCAAATGTTCCTAAAATTACAATTAAGACTGGTATACCAGCATTATACCAGCGGGTAGGAGTGTTTTTATCTATCTGAATTTCTTTTAATTCGGATGGTACAACTTCGCTTTCCAGTGATTCTGATTCTAATTCAAGCCTGCATTTTTTTTCCGCTTTTAGCATGGGGCCAAAATCTTTTTTTAAAATCACCAGCATTAAAATAAAAAATAGGGTGAAGAAAGGATAAAAGCGTGTGGGTAGAGAATTGAGAAAAATGCTGTACGGACTTTCATCTATATTTATTTGAACCGTGGCAGATTGAATGTAGCTTAATTCGATACCAATCCAGGTTGTAATCATTGCGATCGATGCCACAGGAGCAGCAGTAGAATCAACTATATATGCAAGTTTTTCTCTTGATATTTTTAATCTGTCGGTAACAGGTCGCATTGTATTTCCAACGATTAATGTATTCGCATAATCATCAAAGAAAATAAGAACTCCTAAAAGCCATGTTACAAATTGTCCCGATCTCGGACTGCCTGCGAATTTGGAAAGTTTATTTACTATTCCTTGCATTCCTCCATTTTTGGTAATTAAATTAACCATTGCACCTATTAACATTGAAAATAGAATGATAGAAATATGACCCGTGTCAGCCAAAGATTGAAGAATATATGTATCCGAAATGGCAAATATGGCTTTAAAAAAGGCTGAAAAAACGGAAGCTTCCTGATACGAATAGATTAGTAATGTTCCAGAAAACAGACCTACGAATAAAGCAGAAAATACTTCTTTAAAAAACAGAGCCATAAGAATGGCTATCAGTGGAGGAAGTATAGAGAGCCATAAAGGAATTGGATTGATCGTATTGGTGAAACTTTTGTTTTGGAAGTAGATTTGAAATTCTTTTTTTTCTTTAAAAGTGTAGTGAAAAACAACTTGTCTGTCATCAATTTTTGCTGATATTTTTTCGTTGTTTACCTGAATCCAAACACTGTCAGTCTCACTTGGAATGCTACTTGTATCATCTATTGATATTGTAATTCGTGTAGGAATATTTGCGATGATAATTTTTGGAAATTCAACCTGCAGTTTACCCTGTACTTTAGGGTCCGCATTGCTTGAAGAATATGCAAAAAAGGGAATTAGATTGATTAGAAATATCAGTAGGATTGAATAAATTTGATTGAACATGAAGTTAGTTTTAGGGTGGCTCTAATATAATAAATTTGCAATATTTATGCTAATTGAATTGGTTCAGTAAGGCAAATTTCCAAATAATAAAATTCTTTTTTTACTCAGTAAAATTGGTTATTTTGGAAGTATAAACAATTGGGGGGTATGGTGGACGAGACATCAGATTTTTTTGGCGTTGGAAAGAACAAAATTAATCCAGAGAAGGGAAAAGTTTTAATTGCTGAACCTTTTTTGGAAGGTCGTTATTTTAAACGATCTCTTGTTTTATTGGTTGAATGTAACCAGAATGGTGCAGTTGGTTTTGTTCTTAATAAGCCTGTTAATTTAACAATTGATGAGGTGCTTATTAATATTGCACATTTTGAAGGTGATGTTTTTATAGGTGGTCCGGTTGATACAAATCGAATTTATTTTCTTCACACAATACCGGATTTAATTCCGCATAGTATTCATATTTTTGAAAACTTGTACTGGGGAGGTGATTTTGGAGTTTTAAAGGACTTGATTGAACAAAAGGCAGTTCGGCCCGATCAGGTTCGGTTTTTTGCAGGTTATTCTGGATGGAGCATTGGACAGCTCAGTGATGAAATTAATGAAAATTCATGGTTGGTTAGTCAGCTCGATGTTCAGGAAATAATGGATTGCAATAACGAAAGATTGTGGGCACAATCTTTGAGACGTATGGGTGGACGATATAAAATGTGGTCTAATTTTCCGGAAAACCCGGGGATGAATTAGTTGCCAATTAATCTGAGATTATCTCTCATTAAAAGCTCTGCGGTTTAATTCCTCAATTAAAAGTTTAGCCGTTTTATTAAAATACCGTCTTTCCTGATATGCAACAACCCACTGAATACCATTGATTGCATTGGTCAGAAATATTTCATCGGCAGCCAAAAGATCTTCAGGATTTAAAACACAATCATCAAAAACAGTAATGTTAATATCTATTGCAGCTTCAATAACCTGTTCTCTCATAATTCCGGAAACGCTGCCATTTTCAAGCGAAGGAGTCATTAAAATTCCATCTTTCATTAAAAATAGGTTTGAACTGATAGTTTCTACAATATTCCCTCTATCGTTAAGTAAAATACAGTCATCCCAATTCATTTTTTCACGGTAGTTTGCCGCCAAAATAAATGGCAGTGAATTTCCGGTCTTAAATCTCGATATTAGGTTGTGAGATTTCCTCATTTCCTCATAAATTCCAACTTTTAACCCTTTTCGGTTTAGTATGTAATGATCATGTTCCAAAGGAGAAGTTTCTATCAGGTAAGAAATTGAATTATCCTTTGGTGCATACAGTCCACCATCTTTGCGAAAAACGCTCAATCGAATTCTTGTGCCTGCAAATGCTTTATTTTTATGGATTAAAAAAGTGATATCTGTTTGAATTTTTTCACGGAATCCATGAGGAACAATCATACCCAAGCAGTCCATTCCTTTAGTTAAGCGATTAAGATGTTCTGGAAGAAACTGAATTTCAGTTCCGTTGGCATGAATGGTTTCGAAAAGTGAATCACCATAACGAAAGGCTCTATTTCCTGCTCCAAAAAACAATTCATCTTTGGCGTATAGTGTACCGTCTAAACATATTTTTTCAGCTGTATTCATTTTTATATTTCTCCCTTTACGATCTGATCACAATAAATACTAATATTTTCATTGGATTTAATTTTTATTCCCTTTATTCCGGCAGCTTCCGCAGCCTGAATATCTCTGGTACTATCTCCAATCATATAGGATTTAGAAGCATCAATATTAAAATCGGCAATGGCTTTTTTTATGAAAAAAGGACTTGGTTTCCGGCAATCACACTTTGCTATACTTTCGTGATGAGGGCAGAAGTAAATCTTTTTTATATGGATATTTTTCTTTTCTAAAACAGAAAGTAAATGTTTATGAAGTATTTCCACATCAGATTCGGAATAGATTCCTTTGGCAATACCCCCCTGATTTGTTACTATGAATAAAATATATCCAGCTTCTGAAATTTTTTGTAAGGAAGGAATAATGCCTTCATTAATTTTAAAATCTTCGGTTTTGTAAATATAATAATGTCCTTCGTCAGAGTTTATTACACCATCACGATCAAGAAAAAGGGCTTTTTGCATGTTCTAGAAATTGAGAATCTGATGCAAAAATAAGGAGAATAATTGGGGTTTAATAAGGATTGGAAATAGAAATCCGAAAAGAGCCCCGTAGAAATGGGCACTGTGGCCAATGTTATCTAAATTTTTCTTACTCATGTAATATGAATAGTATAAATAACCTAAGGCGAAAATGATTCCTGGGATCGGAATAAAAAACATGAAATAAATGTTTTCTAAAGGAGCAAAGAAAATTGCCGCAAAAACTACAGCAGAAGTAGCACCCGAAGCACCAACAGCATTGTAATGATAATGCTCACGATGTTTTCTTAAATCGTAAAGAGTTGAAAATACAATGGCGCCAACATACAACAAAATAAAATAAAGAACTGCCGAAGCTCCAAAATAGTAGTTGAAATAAGTTTCCAGTACTCTTCCAAAGAAAAAAAGCACAAACATATTCACCAACAGATGATCCCAATTAGCATGAAGAAAACCATAGGTAAGTATTCGATACCATTGATTTCTTTTAATTATTTGGTAAGCATTAAATTGGTATTTGTACAATAACTCAACCTTATTAAAGGCAGCAAATGATATTAAAACAGTAATGGCAATTATTATGATGGTCATTTTTTATAGTTTAAAATGCTTCAGTTAGTTTTACAACTAAAACTGATCTGCCAGAATTGTATCCGGCTGATTTGTATTGAACTCGATTTGGGGTTATGCCTTTGGAGATTATATATTCAGAGGCGATTTTTGCTCTTTGCCGGCAAATTATATTGTTTTCTTTTTTTCCTTTATCCAGATTCGTAAATCCATTAATTTCAATGGAAATATGAGGATTTACTTTTAAAAGACTGGCTAAATTGTTCAGCTCCATTATTGTATTTTCTTTTAATTCCCATGAGCCCTCATCGTACTCAACTCCGTACAGTTCCATATCTTGATTGACAGAGAATTTTTGAAGTTCAATTTGCTCAAATTTTGCTGATTGATATTTGTAATTGTTGATTACTTTGGTGAAATAACCATCTTTTTGGATAATGATTTCGTAAGCTCTTGAAGGATCAATCTCTTGTTCAAAATCACCATATTTATCAGTCACACAAAATGAATTACTTTTGTAACTCTGATTAATTATCTGAATTGAGGCTTCTTCAACAGCATGGGCAGAAAACTGATCTATTATATTTCCTTTGAATCGTACCCAATGAGTAGTATCCATAGCAATATTTAAT
Organism: Marinifilaceae bacterium; assembly: GCA_016936255.1. Lineage (GTDB taxonomy): Bacteria > Bacteroidota > Bacteroidia > Bacteroidales > Marinifilaceae > Labilibaculum. The sequence goes on from JAFGYE010000107.1 coordinate 75,420, forward strand.
TGCTTGGGAGCTGTTTGTTCGTCAGGAGCAAAATAGAGAATTCGTTTTGTTTTGTAACCAGGTTTGCCGACAATTAAACTGTAATTTTTGCCTTTAAAAATATCAAAAGAAAAAAGCCCTTTTTCGTCTGTTTTGGTTGATTTCTCTCGGGATAAATTATCCATAAGAATAACCTCAACATCTTTTAAAGCACTTTTGGTATTGCTGGCAAGTAATCGTCCACGCAGATTTTGTGTTTTTTCAGGATTCTGTCTGAATTCAAAAATATCATCGCTACCATTCCGGTTTGAAGAAAAATAACCAATTTCTTTGTTTTTTCTGATTAAATATCCAAAATCATCTTTTGAGGAATTGAAAGGAGGCCCCAAATTAACTGGATATGTCCATTCGTTTTGTTCAAAAATTGATTTGAAAATATCTAAGCCCCCAAAACCTATATGGCCGTCCGAAGCAAAATATAAATAACCATCTTCTGCAATAAACGGGAACATTTCGTTGCCGTCAGTATTAATGGCAGGGCCACAGTTAATCGGTCTGCTCCAGCTAAATCCAGACTTTTGACAAACATAAATATCTGTACCGCCGTAGCCTCCATCCATATTCGAGATAAAATAAAGGTGTCTTCCGTCGGGGGAAATACTTGGATGGCCCATGGAATATGTCTGACCAGAGAATTGGAAGATTTCGGCCTTATCCCAGTCAGTATCATTGTGTCTTGAAGTGTAAATATTTAATTCCGACTTCCCTTCCAGATTTAAAGTTCCTTTGTTTCGGGTGAAGAAAATAAATTTTTCATTTGCACTAAAGCAGGCTGGTCCTTCATGATATTTCGTGTTAAAATTATCAGAAAAGGATTTAGGGCTTAAAAAATTATTTCCCGATTTTTCTGAAAAATACATGTCTAAAAAGTATTCTCCACTTCTACCATCCATTTGTTTCGAAGTATTATTTTTTCGTCCGGAAACAAAAACAAGCCCGTTTTTATAAAATGCAGATGCAAAATCGGATTGAGGAGAGTTAATAGAAATTGATTCTATAGAATACAAGTGATCATCTTGTAACTCATTAATTAAATCACAGGAGAGAATCAAGTTGCTAATATTTTTGTTTTCAGGTTTTAATTCCGCATACTTTTTGAAAAAAACTTTTGCTTTTTCATAGTTGCGAACTCTCTTTAAGAGATTTGCATAATTCAGATAGTCTTCAGCATTGGCTTCCGAATCAGCAACAATACTTTCAAGTAAATAATTTGCTTCGGTATCTTTTTGTATTTGAAGATAGCAATCGGCAAGTTTTCTCTTTATTTCAATATCTTCAGAATTTTCGAGGTGTTTTTCATAGTAGTAAGCAGCAGCCGCAAACTCTTTGTTATTGTACAAACGATCGACTTTTTGTATTTGCTGATTTTGAGCTAAGGATGCCGAAACACCTGACAGAACAAATATAATAATTAAGAGAAAATGTAAGATTCGGCTCCTATTCATATTACTAGAAATATCTTGGTGATGTAATCTGACTTTTACGTAATGATAAATTGTAATTTAATATTATTTCATGATTTGTATAGCCTTTTGTGGGATAATTTCCGAAAGATTTTTCATAAGAGTATGAAAATCTTAGTTTTTGAGTTAGTTGATAGCCAAATAAACCGGCCCATGTGCCATCACTTCTGTAACCAGCTCCCACAGATACACCGCTATGGTGTATAAAGTCGAGGTTTACATTTATCAGGTTCGAGGTTTTATGTGAACCAACAAATAAAACAGAAGGAGAGAAATTAATTTCCCGGTTAACTGGCAAGGTAACTCCAGCACCTAAATAATAGAAAAGTGATTTTGAATCAAAGCTCACATTATTTGATATGCCTTCTGTTGAGGGCTGATCATTCGAAAGTAATCTTGGAATGGAAAGGCTGAAATAGTACTCGGAAGTGTAGTAGTAAAAGCCTAATCCAAAATTTGGTACCCAGGTTGATATGTTATTATCAGGGATTATTGCATCATTAGGACTGCTTGGGTTCGGATCATAAAAAGTCAATTCTGTCCAATTAACTTGTTTATTAATGAAACCAGCCTGCAATCCCATTGATAATTTACCTTCGTGGTTGATTTGAATTTGATAGGCATAATTAAAAAAGATTGCAACATCCGATTGAATTCCAAATTTGTTGTGGTAGGCAACAGCTCCTAAACCCGAATTTGTGTAGTTTATTGGAGCCTGAAATGAAACCATTGTAGTTGCCGGCGATCCTTCAACTCCTACCCATTGGTTTCGGTAGGCAAGAACAGCTTCCATAAATCCGGTGTTACCAGCATAAGCTGGATTGTAAAAAAGTCGGTTGTATTTATGATTTGAAAATCGGATTTCTTCCTGAGCCAGTAAGGTAACAGAGCATAAAATGATGAATGCAAAGAGAATAGATTGTTTTAGTATGTAATTCATTATCAGTATTTAATAACAATATAGCCACTTTTCACATACTCTTTGTCTTTAATAATCAACTTAAAGAAATAGGTTCCTTTGGGAAGTTTATCCCCCGGACCTAATTTTACGCCGGCCTTATTGTAACCACCATCCCAGGCATCATCATTTGAATAATTTCGTTTTTCAAAAACCTTTGTTCCCCATCTGGAAAATACGATGAATTCATTTTCAGGATAGTTCTCTATTCCTTTAATGAAAAATTTCTCGTTGGTTCCATCATTGTTGGGGGTAAAGGATGATGGGATCATAAGTTCAACCTGATTTGGATCCAGAACATTTACGAGAACGAAAGCTTTACTGCAATTATTATTTTCATTACAAATTTGATAACGGATAGTATCCGTGCCAAATGAATTTTCATAAGGATAGTAAATCATTAAAGTGTTATTCTCTATCAAATGCATTTTTCCATATTGGTCGGTTTGATTTAAGATTGAAATCTTAAGTCCATCAACATCAGAAAATTTGTCATTTTCCAGAAAATCAACTTCTATATATACCACTTCGTTTGCAAGGCTTTTATTGGTTATTGAAACCGTATCGTTTTGTGCAACAGGAGTAATCTGCCCGAAACTTACTGAGAAGTTTAAGCAAATTAGTATAGTAAGCAGGCAAATGGGTAGATAAAATCTCATAGTTGGGATTTATGTACAACTTAATTTTTGTTACTGTTTTTATGAATCAAAATTCTAATGAAGAATTTTAAAGATTAATTCCTTTAATAAATCTCCATGCTTCGTACTTACATCTCCAATTCCTTTCGATTTAAGATCATATTCCCGCAGCAGTGCAATTATAGCAACTAGTTTTTTGGGGTTGTAATTTTTTGCTGCCAGTTTATAGTCTTTTATAAAATAAGGATTAATTTGTAAAGTAGAAGCTACCATTTTATCATTGGTTTTATTTTTGATAAAATAATACTTTAAAACTTTTGAGAAATACGAGTGTAATAAGGCAATGGTTACAATCATTGGATTATTTTTTTCATTCGTAGCGAAATAGTTTATGATTTGATTGGCTTTAAAAACATCTTTTTTGCCCAATGCATTTTGTAATTCAAAATTGTTAAAATCTTTAGATATCCCAATATTTTTTTCAATGTCGCCGGGCGAAATTGTTTTAGTCTCCGTGATATTTATGGTTAATTTATCAATTGCATTGGTAATTTTACCCAAATCGTTGCCTAAAAATTCAGCAAGTAAAAAGCACGCTTTCGAATCAATTTGATATCCTTGTTGACTGGTATAATTTTTTATCCAATCGGGAACTTGATTTTCATAGATTTTTTTCGATTCAAATAAGATTCCGTTCTTAGCAATCTCTTTTGTGAAGCTTTTTCTTTTGTCTAAGGATTTATATTTGTAATTAATTACCAGTATGGTTGAATGCAATGGATTTTGAATGTAGGAAAGAAGCTGATCAATGTTTTTTATATTTTGAGCTTCCCGAACCACAACCAATTGTTTTTCAGCCATCATTGGAAACCTTCGGGCAGTGGTTACTATGGTACCAATATCGGTATCTTTTCCATACAGTATTGTTTGATTAAAATCTTTATCAGATTCATTCAGTGCATTCTCAATAATGTAATCAGTAATCTGATCGATAAAAAAACTTTCTTCTCCCATTAAAAAATAAACCGGAGCGTATTCTTTCTTTTTTAGGCTTTTAAGAATATCCTCAAATGTCATAGGTTTTTGTGTTAGAAGCGTAAGTGTTTTACTGATTGCTTATTATGCATAATTTCTTTTAAGGATTCAATACCTATTCGGATGTGTTCTTCTACAAAATCAAGTGTCACTTTTGCATCACTTTCATCTGTTTTTATTCCATCAGAAATCATTGGCTGATCCGAAACTAAAAGCAAAGCTCCTGTAGGAATTCCATTATAAAATCCGACAGTAAATATTGTTGCCGTTTCCATATCAATAGCCATGGCTCTGGTTTTAGACAGATACTTTTTGAAACGTTCGTCGAATTCCCATACCCGCTTGTTGGTCGTGAATACTGTTCCTGTATAATAGTCTCTGTTTCGATCTGAAATGACCTGAGAAACTGCTCTTTGAAGACTAAATGCCGGCAGAGAAGGGACTTCGGCAGGCAGATAGTCATTAGAGGTTCCTTCGCTGCGAATTGCGGCTATTGGAAGAATTAGATCGCCAAGTTTGTTTTTACGCTTTAATCCTCCGCATTTGCCTAAAAAAAGAACTCCTTTGGGTTTAATAGCACTTAGCAAATCTAAAATTGTTGCGGCATTCGGACTCCCCATACCAAAATTAATTATGGTAATGTTTTCGGCCGATGCATTTGGCATTGCTTTGTCTTCGCCCAGAATTTCAACATTGTGCCATTCAGCGAACAGCTCAACATAGTGATTAAAATTAGTTAGAAGAATATATGGACTAAAATCAGTGAGTTCTCGGCCGGTATATCTGGTTAGCCAGTTTTTTACAATTTCCTCTTTTGTTTTCATGTGGGCTTGGTAATTAAATATCAGGAATAATCTTCTACCTTTATGGGCTGTAACTGCAATTTTATGGAAAATTTAAATTTACCAACTTATTCCTTTAAAATAAAATCTGAACTGCAAAGAAAACTAATTTTTGACAGTATTCGAAAGAAGTATGTGGCATTGACTCCTGAAGAGTGGGTCAGACAAAATTTCATTCAATATTTGGTGAATGAAAAGAGGTATCCGGGATCTTTAATTGCAATTGAAAAGAAAGTGGATGTTAATCTTCTTCCGCAGCGCAGCGATATTGTTTTGTATAATAATAATGCACAACCTGTTATGATTGTTGAATGCAAATCGGTTAAGGTAAAGATAACTCAGGATGTTTTCAATCAGATTGCACGTTACAATATGAAACTGAGAGTCCCTTTTTTGGTTGTTACCAATGGTTTACAGCATTATTGTTGCCAAATGGATTATGACAAAAAGAGTTTTAAATTTATTCCGGAAATTCCTTTTTATGAAAGTATTAATGGTTTGCAGGATTAATTTTTTGTAGGCTGTATTCATCAAGCCAACCGTTTTTTGAACGGATCCAATCTTTTTTATTTCCCATAATTTTAAATCCTTGTTTTGTAAACAAGCGAAGGCTAACTTCATTTGTGGCTGTAATATTACAGTATAGCTGATGAACCTGCAAAGTGCTAAATGCATAGTTACAAAAGATTTGTAAGGCTTCCGAAGCAAATCCTTTGTTTTTGTTTTCGGTATCATTTATTAAGATTCCAATCCCTGCTCTTTGGTGAAATGGATCAAAATCGAATAGATCGATTAGGCCTATTGGCGTATTTGTTTCAACTAATTCAATAACTAAGCGGAGTTGTTTGGTCTCAAAAATATCCAGATGTGATGATTCCAGATATTGCTTTAAGATAAAAATTGAAAATGGTTTTAAGGTATGACTGACTTCCCAAATAGTAGAATCATTCTCCCATTTGTAGAGAAGTTTTAAATCGGTAGGTTCAAGAGCCCGTAATCGAATATTTTTACCTTCAAGGATTTGCATTTTAGTGTTCATTATACCATTTAATTTCCCTTGTGAAGGCATCAAGATAACCTTTTTTCGTCACTGAGGAAAGCCTGCTTTTGGCTTTTTTCAATGATGAATATTTCTGAAAAGTATATCTGGATAAACCATCGTTTCCCTTATAAATCTGAAGGCTGTCAGTTCCCAAGTTGCTAAAGTAGGAAAGAGGTCTGGCGTTTCGAAGAGCCATTACCTGAATTGTGTAGAAGTTATCTGTTTCATCAGTATTGAAATTCAATACATGTTCTCCCGAAAGAGATTTTCTTACAAAAGCATCCCAATAGCCTCTTTTAAGAACATATCCCAAATCATTAACAGCAGCACCTTTACTTTGATATGTCCGATAGGTGTAGCGGTACAATCCATTTACATCAGAGAAAACAGTAACATTCCCCAAATCAGAAAAGAAAGATAAGGGTTTGGGATTTCGAAGCGCCATTACCTGAATGGTGTAGGTGTCTTTTTCGGAATATTTCATTCCGGAATACAGCAATTGACCGTTGATTACAGTACGAACAAATGCATCCCAATATCCCATTCGAATCAATCTGTTCATTTCGGTAACAGCATGCTGATAGGATGTGTATTTTTTATAGGTATATCGGGTATAGCCATCACCTCCGCGGAAAGCTTTTACATTATCCAGATTATCAAAAAAGTCTGTTTCAACGTATAGTTTCAGCGCCATTATCTGAATGGTGTAATAAGTTTCTCCGCCAGTTTGTTCTTGAATTAAATTATCGTTCGATAAAATTTTGATTTTTGAAGCTGTGAATCCTTTAGAAACAATATCCTTTTGAGCTTTAGCAGCTTTCTTATAGTCTTTGAACTTACCGTAGGTGTAGTGGTATTTCTTGTCTGGACCAATGGTCTCTTTCACACCATCAAGGGTTGCAAAAAGTTCTGGTTGTGGCGAATTAAAATTTCCTAAATCCAACGTGAATGCTAAATCACCAGAATTTAACACCTCAATTTTTGAGTTTTGGGCATTAACAATTGATTGTTTAATTAACTCGGCTTGCGCCTTAATATCAATATTTTCAGATTCTTGGGCTGGCTCGTCTTTTTTCATTTTCGGTATTGTTACCGGATTTTTTATTGGAATCAGATTTTTACCGGGAAGAATCGTGGTACTACCAGATTTGTCTTTTGCATTTATGATATCCTTTTTAATTTCTGCCGGAACAACAGAATCGATTTTAATTTCTTCGTTGGCACTGATTGTATCACTGCTAACTTCAGGAGTGATGAACTTTTTGTCTTCAGGAATAGAATCTTTGGTTGGAGGAAGTGAACCAATTTCACTTAGTTTACTTTCATCCAAATCGATCAGTTCCAAAGTGTTTGGATAGTCTGGTTCATCCTTGGTTCTCAATGTTAACGGAAGCAGGGTAATAACACTGTGATTTTCTTTGTTTGCAAATTCGGGGGGGATATTTAAAATGGTACGAAGAGTTCTGTAACCTTCAGCTACGATTTCGATATCGTATTTTTTACCGGCATCAACAATAAACAGGAATTTACCCGTTGCGGCATTTGGTGTATAAATTCCGATTACATTTCCATCTTTACTTACTGTGATTTTAGAATTTATAACCACATCGCCGCTCGAATTGATAATTTTTCCTTTCAGTACAAATAGTCCCGCTGTATTTTCGTCAGGAGTTTTGATTAAAAAGATGTCCGTTCTTCCAAAGCTGCCTTTTCTGTAGGAAGCAAAATACGCTCTTTTGCCATCGGGTGTTGGAGTGTAATAAATATCATCGTCTGTTGAATTAATTGGGTAACCGACATTAACAGGTGCAGTCCAGCGGCCTTTGATGTTTACGCTTTTGAAAATATCCAATCCGCCCATCGTTTTATGACCGGCAGAACTAAAATATAAGGTTTTTCCATCCGGGTGAATGAAGGGAGCATCGTCATCATATTCGGTATTGATAGCAGGGCCTAGATTTTTTGCGCGGCCCCATTTTCCGTTGGGAAGTTTGGTAACGGTGTAAACATCCATGCCGCCAAATCCGCCCGGACGATTACTGGAAAAGAATATTGTTCTGTTATCAGCAGAAATTGAAATATGACTTTCCTTACTTGATGAGTTGATAACAGGAGCCAGTTTTTCAGGTTTGCTCCACTCATTGCCATTCAGTCTGCTTCTGTAAATATCTCCGCCTTCGGATTCCCGGCTATTAACAAAACCAGCTTTGTAAATATATAGTTCCTGGCCATCAGCCGAAATGGAGATGGAGGCATCGTGGTCGATTGTGTTGAGCTTTGTGATTCCCACCGGATCCGACCAGATTCCATTGGTGCGGTGGGTGATATAGATATCTTCGAAATATTGACCGTCAGAATCAATTTTGCTTCCGGTACCGTTTCTTCTTGAAGTGAAAACCATGGTGCTTTCATCAGCAGTAACTCCCGGACTATGTTCAGAAAATTCGGTGTTTATTTTATTTCCCAGATTGATGATGGAGATGTTTACCGGATTCTTCATCAATTCAATACCATTTTTACACATTTGCATATTGCGCTGAATATCATTCCGAAAGGATGTATTCTGAGGTGAAATGATCTGTAATAAATCTTTGTAAACTTTTAGAGCTTCTTTAAATTGGTAATTGGCATGATATGCTTTTGCCAAATTAAAGTATACATCCATTGAAACATTGTTTCTTGAGCTGGTGTATTGAATTGCTTTTTCTAACAGGTCAACCGATTTTTCTTTTTCTGACACAATGTTCAGATAGCACAATCCTAATTTGAAATTTAAATCAGCATTTCGGGAGGATTCATCGAGTAACTCTTTGTAAATGATGGCTGCTTTTGAAAAGTTTTTATTGTCGAGAAATTTCTCTGCGATTTGATATTGTCTTTTCGATTTAATTTTTTGCTGTTTAGGAGAAGCAAAAAGAGAGTGAGAGTTAGTTATCCCTATTAAAATAGAGATAAGAACCATAAAAAAAACCTTTAGCGCAAAAGGTGTCTTTTTGTTCAGTTTATGGACTGTTGAACAGGTTATATGGTTTAAATTAATTAACAATAATTAAATATAGTAGATAAGGGTCAAACTCCAATAACAAATGTAATAAAAAAGCAGAATTGTTAATAAAAACTTACAACTTTCTCTAACGCGTTTAAATTCTTGCTAAAATAGTCAATGCTGCACATTTATACTGTACAAAATAAATAATTTTGTTTGATATTTTGAGTAATAGCCAAAGAATTGGTACAAAAAAGCCATCAAAGAAGATTCGATGGCTTTTATTTAAGTTTTTTTTGAGGTTATATTGTTCTTTTTGTATCGAAGTTTTCCAGGTTTTCAGCTATCCTTTTTAGAAACATTCCTCCGAGAGCCCCATCAACAACCCTATGATCGTAGGAGAGGGATAAAACCATGATGTGTCGGATACCTATTGTATCTCCATGAGGAGTTTCGATTACTGCAGGCTTCTTTTTTATGGCGCCAACCGCCAAAATAGCTACTTCGGGTTGATTAATAATTGGAGTTCCGGTTGTGCTGCCAAATGCTCCAAGGTTGGTGATGGTAAATGTACTGCCTTTTATTTCGTCGGGCTGTAGTTTGTTGTTTCTTGCCCGCCCGGCCAGATCGTTAACTTTTGTGGTGATGCCAATCAGATTTAATTCATCGGTTGCTTTAATAACCGGAACAATTAAATTACCACTCGGAAGTGCAGTTGCCATTCCAATATTGATATATTTTTTACGAATGATCCGATCTCCGTCAACCGAGACATTAACCATTGGATAATCTTTTAAAGCACTGGTAACTGCTTCAACAAAAATAGGAGTGAAGGTTAATTTTTGATTTTCCTTCTTCAGGAATTCATCTTTCACTTTATTTCTCCAATGTACCAAGCCTGTTACATCTACATCAATAAAGGACGTAACGTGAGGAGAAACCTGTTTTGAATTGAGCATGTATTGCGCAATTAATTTACGCATACGATCCATTTCAATGATCTCAACATTTTCGCCCTCGTAGCTTTTGTGAGCAGCAACTGCCGCAGATGGACCTGAACTAATTGGAGCGGCAATTGGTTCAGCAGGAATTAATTTGCCTGCTTGTGATTTTTTAGTTTCCAGATATTCGAGAATATCTTTTTTTGTGATTCGGCCGGCTTCTCCTGAACCTTGAATTTGGTTCAATTCATCGGTGGTGATGTTTTCAGCGACAGCAATTGTTCTTACCAATGGAGAGATAAAAGTTCCACTTTCAGTTTTATTACTGATTTGAGGAGCAACAGAATCGGAAGGGACAGGTTTTAGAGAAGTTTCAATTTGGGGTTTGGCTTCTTCGAGCTTCGCACTTTCTTCAATTTTTTCTGTCTCAGTATCTTCGCCGGCAGTTGCTAAAATTGCAACAACATCTCCCACCTGAGGAGTGTCACCTTCATTGAATAGGAATTTTACAATAGTACCCGATTGAGGAGCCGGGATTTCTGAATCGACTTTATCGGTAGCAATTTCCATGATGGAATCTTCTTCTTCAACAAAATCACCAACTTTTTTAAGAAATTGAGTAATTGTTGCTTCGGTGATTCCTTCACCCATTGCAGGAATCAGGATTTCTATTTTAGCCATGTTCGTGTTGTGTTTTTTTTGATTGTGTTTATTTAGTCTAAATACTACACGAAATTAATAAAATAACAGAAACGGACAAATACATCCGAAAAGGGATTGTTTCAAGTAACAAGTATCAAGTAATAAGTATTCAATAAACTTGTTCTTGAATTACGGAACTCCGAACTTTATCTAATTAGTAATTACTAATTACTAATTGATTATTGTAAATTCTGATCGAATGGAGTTCGGTGTAAAATTGATCTTCCCAGTGTAATTTCGTCGGTATATTCCAACTCATCGCCAATGGAAACTCCTCTGGCAATTGTTGTTATAGGTACTTTAAATTTGTTCAGTTTTTTATAGAGGTAAAAGTTGGTTGTATCTCCTTCCATGGTAGTGCTCAAAGCTAAAATAATTTCTTTTGCTTTTCCTTCGCTTACTTTCTGAATTAATGGTTCAATTTTCAGATCGCTGGGACCAATTCCATCCATTGGCGAAATGATTCCTCCCAAAACATGGTAAATTCCATTGAATTGCTGGGTTCTTTCAATTGACATTACATCGCGGATGCTTTCTACCACACAAATGGTTTCATGATCGCGTTTGGGGTTGGCACAAATGTCGCATAAATTAGTGTCGGAGATGTTGTAGCAGGAATTGCAATGCTTAATTTCATTGCGCAGTTGAATAATTGATGAACCGAAAAGATTTACATCCTCTTTGGGTTGGTTCAGTAAATGCAAAACAAGGCGCAATGCCGTTTTTCTTCCTATACCGGGAAGTTTTGAAAACTCAGCAACAGCATTCTCAAGAAGCTTGGAAGGGAAATTGGTGTAACTCATTTTTACGATCGATTCTTTAGTCTAGTTCAAAAGTAGCAAAATCCAAGGAAAAAAGAGTTGGAATTCTTTTTTCAATGGCAATTGTTTTGGGCAGTCTTAAATGCTTTCTTTATTTTTGATCTACATTTTAAAATTCAGCCTGTGTCACCAGTTTCTATTCTACTTGTTGTTGTTGGGTATTTTTCCCTTCTGCTGATTATATCATATTTCACAGGCCGCAGGGCCGATAATAAAGCTTTCTTTGTTGGTAACAAACAATCGCCATGGTATGTGGTGGCATTCGGTATGGTGGGTGCTTCGCTTTCCGGAGTTACTTTCATTTCGGTTCCGGGTTGGGTAAAGTCCATCGATTTTACCTACATGCAGATGGTGTTTGGTTACATGCTTGGCTATATTGTTGTGGCAAATATTCTGTTGCCGCTTTATTACAAGTTAAATCTCACCTCAATTTATTCCTATTTGGACGGTCGCTTTGGTAAAAATTCCTACAAAACCGGAGCCTCTTTCTTTTTACTATCCAGAACCATTGGAGCTTCGTTTCGATTGTTTTTAATGGCAAATGTGTTGCAGATTACGGTTTTTGATGCCTGGAATGTGCCGTTTTTCGTAACTGTTTTAATTACCATATTGCTGATTTGGCTGTACACCTTTAAAGGCGGAATAAAAACCATTGTTTGGACCGATACACTTCAAACTCTCTTTATGCTTTTGGCGGTTGGCATTAGTATTTACCTGATAATGGATAGGCTGAATATGGATATTGCCGGTTTAGCCAATACCATCAGCGAAAGCGATTATTCAAGAGTGTTTGAATTTGGAGATTGGCAAAGCAAGCAGAATTTTTTCAAGCAATTTTTTACCGGAGCTTTTATCACCATTGTCATGACTGGTTTGGATCAGGACATGATGCAGAAAAACCTGAGCTGTAAAAATCTGGGCGAAGCCAAAAAGAACATGTATTGGTATGGCTTTGCTTTTATTCCGGCAAACTTATTGTTTCTGATTTTGGGTGCTTTGCTGCTGATTTTTGCTCAGCACGAAGGCATTGCAATTCCCGAAAGAGGAGATGATCTGTTTCCGCTTTTGGCCACACAGTATTTAGGACCAGTGGTTAGCCTGTTCTTTTTAATTGGACTGATGGCCGCGGCATATTCGAGCGCCGATTCGGCATTAACATCACTAACCACATCTTTTACGGTTGATATTTTAGGTGCCGATGAAAACGATGAGGCACATACCAGAAAATTAAGATTCCGGTCGCACCTTTTGTTTTCGCTGCTTTTACTTGTGGTGATATTGATATTTCGCGCCATTAACGACGATTCTGTAATCGCCGCCATTTTCACCATTGCGGGCTACACCTACGGTCCATTGTTGGGATTGTATGCTTTTGGCTTGTTTACCAAACTGAAAGTGAAAGATAATTTGGTACCTGTTGTTGCCATTTTATCACCGATCATCTGTTACATCCTAAAAGACAATTCGGTGGATTGGTTTGGAATTGCCATCGGGTTTGAGTTGCTGATGATTAACGGGGCACTAACCTTTTTAGGATTGTGGTTGATTCGCAGGAAATAATTTATTTGTTCTGATACCTCATCCTATCCTTCTCCTGAAGGAGAAGAGAAAACAGCTTCAATTTTTTTTGTTTTATGGATTTGTAAAACTCCCTTGCTTTTATGAGAGGGCTGGGGAGAGGTATTCTCTAATAGCCATAAAAAAAGGAACAGATTAAACCGTTCCTTCTTTCCTTTTAGTCCAAATAATAGTTCGTTATTCTGTAATGTTCAGCTCAGGTTCGGTGGCGGTATTTCGGGTTTTGCGTGCGCGGGCCTTAGTATTAATACTTTCGATGTGCTGGGCAATTACACTGTTAATTGCAGCGTACTTTTCAGGAAGAGCAACCGCCATGCTATCCAGATAAGCAGTTAGCTGATCGTTAATAATTTTACGGATCACATTTTTTTGAGTTGATGCAGGAGTCACCTTTTCTAAACCGGCAGCAGATTGCTGGAATTCCAGGAAAGTACTTCTAAAATCTTCGGATGCAGCCGCAAAGGCGTCAAATCGGAGAGGAACACCAGCCAGCAGATCCAAAGATGGTCGGACATCAGGATGATTGATATTCTCGATTAATGATTTTGTTAAGGCCATCTGACTTTCGTAGCTCAGGCGGTGCAGATTCAGATTGTTAGCATCGAAAATACTCCAAATACGCTGTGCCTTTTCGGCGATGTCTTTTTCGGGAGCATGCAAGTTTGCCCAAATAAACAGCTTGGTGCAGATAAACAATTGGTCTGCAATCTCATCTTTTTCATGAAGGATTTTTGGCTGCGCACCACTCTTCGAGAAACGAATCGATTTCGTGAAAATCTCATTTTCACTGCCCAAATTTGTAAGAATGGCACTTAAAGCCATATCTGCGCTCCAATCGCCTTCCGAAAAGGCAATTAAAAGATTGGTTGCAACCGTACTAATTTCGGACGTGTTGCAGTAATGAAAAATTTTTTGATTCATAATTGTTTGTGTTTTAATTTGATTTTGGACTAAACGAAGGTTTAATTTAGAAAAAAATAAATAAACAATAAGTAGTATTGGTTAACTATTTGATGTTAAATGTGAGATTTGAAAGTTGGCAGGTTTGACAGCTTGTTTATTTTACATGAATCTTTATCTTGTATGATTTTTGTTGTTTTTTAATGTAAAACAAAGATGTCTGCAGTTTATTTGCAGTCAACATCCCCTTCGATTAGGCTGTTTGCATTGTTCCTGTTCCGAGAGGACTGTTTGCAGCCCATTGTTTCTTCCTGCTAAGGCAAAAAAGCACTTCAACGAACCTGCATGGGCTGTTTTAGCAGTAAAAAGTGCGTTCGGCAAGGCTGTTCACCCATCTTTTGTGTTGAGAAAGTGATTCTATACGCGAAAAACAGCAGTTTGCCTCTCATTTTTGCCTTTGCAGATGAGGTTTTTACCCATTCTGCCTCTCAAATCTGTTTTACACATGCGAAAAACAGCTTGTTGCCCCTCAAATTTAACACTGCAATGTTGTTGAAGGCCAATTTTGCCTTCAATTTGCTGCCAACAGCCTTGTCGAACGCCTTTTTTACACCTGAGTTTTGCAGTGCAGAGGTATTTAGTGGTAAAAGAGAACGTCTATTTTGAATTCGGACGAGGAAGTGAGAATTTAAGCTATTACAAATAGAGTACGATTGTGCATTATTGGATTTTGTTTGCAAAGAGGTTTGTGGTGGAGAATGTGTGTGGATAATTTTTGTGTGCTTTGATTATTAAGGGGTGGGTGGAGTGAATATAATTTGGTAAGTTTGGAATCTGTTGCAATTTCTAACTGTATATTTGGATAGTTCAATGTTAATCTCAAATAATAAGAAATGCAAGGCTATGAATTTTACAGAAAATGAGGATTTACACGCTCTAGCAGATATATAATCTGAGGCTTCTAAATTAAAATCTCTTTAAGAAATAGATCATGAAACTAAATCAATACCTTATTCTTATTTCACTTCTGTTTTTATTTGCATCATGTTCCAAAGAAGATTCCGAAGGTGTTTACGAAGAAATCGACTTATTCGAATTGGATGATTTTGTATTGAAGCAACGTAGTGATTTTGAGAAACACTTTGAGAACTTCTATGTGCAAGAATATAGTATGCTTCCTTATTATGGTTTAGATACAGAAAATGGTGTTTACGAGATTACTACTGCGGGTGTGGATCCGGGATCTTTGGGTGAATTAATCTTTTGGGTATATGCCAGGTATATGGAAACTGAAACTACTGCTCAAGGTATTGAGCGTTTGCAAAGAATAGCCAATTTACATTTTACTTCTTTACCCGATGAAACTTATATCAATTTAGAACCTTACAGTTTTGAGAGAGGAGAATTGATTCAAGTAGATGATTTGAATAAGTTTTACAATCAGGCAATAGCGGATAAAATAGAAAGTATAGAGCAAATTTGGAGGAAAGAAGGCTTTAGTTATCTTCTTACACTAAGAGACGGCAAGGTTGAAATCACCATTGGTGTAATACCAGAATAAATAATCACCTCCCGAAAATTTGTGACCTGTGGGTAATATAAAAATGCAGATAAAGAGCGTTGTTAGTGCGCGATTGTATCGCGTTCCTTACTATTGTAAAGTTAGTGCCACACGATACAATCGTGCGGTAGAGGTGTAGCTGTCATGTTGAACTTGTCGAAACATCTTATTTTAATGAAAGGATTCTTCGGCTACGCTCAGAATGACGATGGTTCGGTCTTCTTTTCTTTGTCCCCTGCTTCAGCCGGGGCATTAAAAATACATCTCTTCGATAGCCTTGATACCTCATCCTATCCTTCTCCTAGAGGAGAAGGGAAAACAGCTTCGGTTTTTAAACTCCCTCTCCTTCAGGAGAGGGTTGGAGAGAAGTTCTAGAATATCACAATCCTGAACATTCCCAGTTTTTACTATATTTGTTTTTTCAATAAAAAACAGATAGATATGAAACGTCCATGCCAAGGTGTTTTTTACATTGAGGGATAATTATTCCAGCATGGTAAGTTCCATATGGCAAATCAAAAACAAATTATAAATCATATGAAGTATAGCTTATTAGCCCTGTGTTTTGCCTTTTTGGTTTCATGTTCGGGTTCCGATGATGAAAAAGATTACAGGGCAGAGAATGAAGAAGAGATTGCAGCTTATGTGCTCGCAAACAATTTAACTGCAGAAAAAACTGCATCGGGTCTGTATTACGTAATTGAGGAGGAGGGAACAGGAGCACAGCTTACAAGTAGTTCTAACGTAACTGTTACCTACAAAGGTTATTATACCAACGGTACGGTTTTCGATGATAGTAAAGGGAATTTAGTTTCCTTCAATTTACAAGGTGTTATTCCTGGTTGGACCGAAGGACTTACCCATTTTAAAGAAGGTGGCAAAGGAATGTTATTAATACCTGCCCATTTAGGATATGGCAGTAAAGATTACAATGGTATTCCCGGAGGTTCTGTACTGATTTTTGAAATCGAGGTATATACTCCTGAAATGATTGCTGCAAAGAATGATGAAGATATACTCGCTTATTTGGAGGCAAACAGCATAAGTGCAACCAAAAGCGATTCAGGTTTGTATTATACAATTGAAGAGGAAGGAGCAGGAGCACAGCCAACAGGTACGTCGAATGTAACTGTGGCCTACAAAGGCTATTTTTTGAGTGGATCTGTTTTCGATGAAAGTAGTTCAGCAGGAGTTTCTTTTGGATTGGATGAGGTAATTAAAGGCTGGAAAGAAGGTATTACCTATTTTAAAGAAGGAGGTAAGGGAAAGTTGTTTGTTCCTGCAGCCTTGGCTTATGGTAGTTATAACTATTCCAGTATTCCGGGAGGATCAGTTCTTATTTTCGATATCCATTTGATCTCTGTAAACTAAACGGGAACCAAACTCCATTCGATTCTATGAAGATAAAGGATGCCAATCAGGTAATTGATATTGTATCGAAGTACATCGATCTTTCGGTGATTCCATTTGGTCAGAACAAACGTTCTGTAGTACGCGTGGATACCCGTCAGCCAATGTATGGCGGCAATGGCATTGTTTACCTCTTGCAGATGTTTGATTCGGATGAGTTGATCAATAACAGGATTGGTTGCTTCATGGTCTTTTTAAACAAGTACGATCAGGCCGGATTTCACAATCACGGTCCAAGAGGCGAAGAAGAGGTTTATGTAGTAATGCATGGCGAAGGAGAATATTCCGATAAGGCAGGCGAAGATGGCAAAGTGAGAACCCATAAAATCACGAAAGGAAGCATCACTGCAGTAAGCAATGAGGGATTTCATTCGGTGCAAAACACTACTGACGAGCCACTCATCATTTTTGTGATTACTACGAATAAAGCATAAAGTAAGGCTTGATAAAATAGTAGAAGAGGAATCCGAAAGGGTTTCTCTTTTTTGTTGTTGATTTTAGTTCTCCCTTTCCTGAAGGAGAAGGGAAATCGGCTCTGTTTTTTTAGTTTCAGGGATTAAAAAGAGAATTCATTTAGTGCTGCTAAAGAGTTAATCCGGCATCAAATTTTACAGGTCTGTATTCTTCCGGGTTTGTTTCTGCATGCGCACAAAAAAAGAGCCTCACCTAAGCGAAGCTCTTTAAACTTTGAAATATATTTATTTTATGCCTCCACCTCTTCTGGCTCGGTATTGTATTTTTTGTAATTGAAGTAAGCAGTTAAACTTAGAATCAGAACAATTGCAACGGTGTAGTACACCCAGGTTGGCACCGGAACAGGATCGCCTTTAGCGTACGAATGCATACCTGCCAAATAGTAGTTCACACCAAAATAAGTCATTAAGATTGAGCTGTAGCCCCAAACCGAAGCAATATTAAAGGAGTAAACCGATTTTAAGCCGGGAATAAAACGCATGTGCAGTATAAAGCTATATACCAAAATGCTTACCAGTGCCCATGTTTCTTTAGGATCCCAACCCCAGTATCGTCCCCACGATTCGTTGGCCCAAATACCACCCAGAAAAGTTCCGATAGTTAGAAAATACAAACCGATGGTCATGGTCATTTCGCTGATACGGGTAAGATCCGTAACAGTGCTCTTAATTCTAGGGATGTTATTCTTGTTTTGCAAATTGAATAGGAAGAGGTTAATCATTCCTAAAATTGCAGCCAGAGCAAGAAATCCGTAGCTGGCAGTAATAATGGCCACGTGAATGGTTAGCCAGTACGATTTAAGCACAGGAACCAAATTGGTAACCTCTGGGCTCATCCAGCTTAAATGAGCTACAAAAAGAGTTAATCCCGCAAGAATTGATGTTGCAGCCAATGCAAAATCCGATTTTTTTACAAATATGAATCCTGAAAGCAAACAAGCCCATGCCACATAAGTCATCGATTCAAAACCATTACTCCATGGGGCATGACCTGAAATATACCATCTGGCAGCCAATCCGGTTGTATGCAGAATAAAGCCAATTCCTAATATCAGCATGGCTGCGCGCATGATCCACTTTACCTGGAATTTCGGGTTGATAATCTGGATCACCAGAAACACGATTAAAAAGAAACCAATTAGTAAATAGTAGGGAAATAATCTTTTAAAGATGTTTGTATTGTTGTAAAGAATCTCAATTTTTTGTTTGATTGGAGATGGAATCACATTTTGTCCAAATCGGTTTTGGTAGGTTTTTATGCCTGCAATATAGTTGTCTGCATTTACAAAATCGCCATTGTTTAAGGCTTGTCCTAACAAGAGAATAGACTTTTTTACAAACAAAGAATCATCTCCGGTAAAAGCCAGTTCAGCAGTTGGGTTGTACCAGGCGTGCATGTCATCGTTCGGATCAGGGAATATTTTTAAGAATTCACCTGTAAACACCATATAGCTGATGTTAACTCTTTCGTCAACCGAGATAATTTCTTTATCGTAACCTGTACGCTGCGATGGTTTTCTTGAATAGGCATCTTGTACTTTCTTCGATAATTTGTATTGACCTTGTTGGTCTAAAAAGTGTCTGAATGATCCATATTTACCCGAAATGCCAAGTTCCTTAGCCAATTCGGAATTCCCAACCTTTATCATGGCAACGGTTTGCCACTGCTGAGGATTTACAATCATACTAAGAAAAATTTGATCGGCAGGATATCCCTGAAACTTATTCTTCTTAGTGATTTTGCGAATAACTTCGCTGGCCAGGGTGTTAATGGGTTCGAAACGACCGCCATTATCTTGTACCAATAATGCTCCAAAATTCTGCGATTGCTTTAACGGAACAATTGGCAATATTTGATTTTGCGCCGAAGCCGGTAAAAGACTGCCTGCAATCAAGAAAGCCATTACAGCAAGAACTTTCACACTTTTCGATTTTGCCCCCAATGCTTTAAAACGGGTAGCCGGACTAATCAGTGACCAGGCCATCCCCAGCATCAGAATAAAATACCCAAGGTAGGTAATCCTCATTCCCCACTGGTCGTGATTTACCGAAAGAACAGTTCCCTTTTCATCTGTATCATAGGATGCCTGAAAGAATCTGAATCCATCGTGTTTAAGAATGTTATTCATGAAAATACGATGGTTTTGCTCGATGCCTTTTGTATTATCGTAAAGGGTTACTTCACTGGCAAATGATGATGGACTGTTCGAGCCAGGATATCTATCTAAGATAAATTTGTTCAGTTTCAGGGAAAATGGAATTTCAATTGTTTTTGGACCATAAGCTACTGCAACATCAATACCGTTTATCGTCAGATTACCAGGTACGCCTACATAATTATCAGATCCTTTTACAATCATTTCCTTTTGCTCATTTCCGCTTTTCACATCAAATACAAGTACTGTTGGGGCATTTTTATCTTTGCCTTGTATGTATTTGTAAATTGCCGAAGGGAAAAAGTTTTTGATTACTATTTTGGTTCCGTTTAAGTCGTATAATTTTTTAGGAAATACTACGTGCCATTTATTAGCTTCCATTGAAATTGGATCTCCCCCCATCATACTTACTTCCGAAAATTCAGTGGGCGAAATTATTCTTAAGCTATCCGAGTAATCGAAAACAATAGTATTTGCATTGGGATTACTTCCAAATGCTAAAAGATTGGCACCTATGTTTTTTTGTTCGTTGTAGGCAAGAGTAAAATTCTGCATTCCTGCCATACCAGCAGAACCAACCGCAACCATCTCAATAATCGGTGTCCCATTCAGGTCTTGTGCAATGGTCGATTGTGCATTTGGAATCATTGTTTTAAGTGATATCTCAACATTTTTATTGTCGATATTCAAATCATCACTAAATTCCGTTGTTTTTACCGATGAAACAGTAATTTTTTCGCTTAGTTGACTGATTTTTCCATTCGCTTGTGCCTGGATATCAATGTAGGAGTTCATTGTAGTAATCTGATTGGTCGTTTGTCCTTCGCGAATGTGCATATTGCCTTCGTAACCAATATATCGGGTAATCCCTGAACCTATAAAAATGATAATGAAGGCTGCATGAAACAGGAATATAGACCACTTCTCTTTTTTGTAGAGCTTGTATCTGAAAATATTTACAACCAAATTAATGGTTAGTAAAAGTAACATTAACTCAAACCACCAAGCATTATAAACCAACACTCGGGCAGCTGAAGTGCCAAAATCATTTTCTATAAAGGTTGCTGTTCCAATTGAGAAAGCAAATAAAATGATGAGCACTCCCATCATTTGCATAGAGAATAGGAAATTCAGAAACTTATTCATTGTTGATAAAATTTTATTTCGTTTAAAGAATTTTATTGTCATTCGGATGAAAGTCTTATGTTTCGTCAGTTTCCGAATATGAGAGTTCAAGGTACGCTTTTCTTTATAATTTCAAAATAGCTCAAGTTACACTTGCCATTTGCATTACAAACTATTTTTTCATGCAAACATGTAACTTGTTGTAAGTAAGTAAATCTCTTTTTTGTCTTGTGACATTTATCTTTAATAAGGCAGATAAATGTCTGTTTTGATTGCGTAAACTCTTCAAGATTTTACAGTCAGATTCTGTAAGAAATTAGAATATACAAAAAACGCCGTTTCGATTTGAAACGGCGTTTTTTGTATGCTTGTAGCTAAAATATTATCCTTCAATTTTATGAAGAACCATTTTTTTGGCAACTTCAATTGCTTTTTCCAGTCCCTGAGGATCTTTACCGCCAGCTGAAGCAAAGAATGGTTGTCCGCCACCGCCGCCTTTTATTTCTTTGGCAGCTTCACGAATAATAGCTCCGGCATTCAAATCGTATTCTTTTACCAGATTGTCCGAGAACATGATGGTAATGTTTGCTTTTCCATCCAAATCGGCACCCGAAATAAACACAAGATTATCAACTTCTCCTTTTAGTTGAAATGCAATATCTTTAATGTCACCCGCGCTGGCAACAGCAATTGATTCGGCAATAATATTAACATCATTCGTTACCGAGATATTTCCTTTCAAATCATTCTTAACGATTTTCAAACGATCTTTTACGAACCCATCCAAATCCTTTTTCAAACCTGAATTCTCATTCATCAAATCAGTAATGTTCTTAATCAGATTCTGATTTGATTTAAAAATGCGTTCAATTTCTTTTAGGGTATTTAACTTATCATTGATGAATTGTTCAGCCTTTACAGCTGTAATTGCTTCAATTCTTCTAACACCGGCAGCAATCGCACTTTCCGATGTAATTTTGAAATATCCAATTTGACCAGTAGCTTTCACATGTGTTCCTCCACAAAGTTCTACTGAATCATTAAATTTAATAACACGAACCAAATCACCGTATTTTTCACCAAATAAAGCCATTGCTCCAAGGTTTACGGCTTCAGCCATGGGGATGTTGTTCTTTATTTCGATTGAAATATTCTCACGGATTTTAACATTCACGATTTCTTCTACTTTAGCAATTTCTTCCTCGGTAAGTTTCTGAAAATGCGAGAAGTCGAAACGCAAATGATCAGCATTAACAAGAGATCCTTTTTGTTCTACATGCTCTCCCAATACTTCACGAAGTGCGAGGTGCATTAGGTGAGTTGCTGTATGGTTATTTGCAATTAGAGTTCTGTTGCTCTCGCTAACTACAGCCTTAAATACAACAGTCGGATCTTTCGGTAATTCTTTTGCAAAATGAACAATTAATCCATGTTCCTTTTTTGTATCAATGATAGATATTTTTTCTCCATTTGCTTCAATGTAGCCGGTATCTCCAACTTGTCCGCCACTTTCACCATAAAAAGGAGTAATATTGAAAACCATTTGATATTGGTCTTTATCTTTTGAAGAAATTTTACGGTAACGGGTAATTCTTACATCAGTAGTCAGGTAATCGTAACCAATAAATTCTTCTACATCATCTTTTAAAATCTCAACCCAATCGCCTGTATCAACAGCAGTTGCAGAACGTGAACGATTCTTCTGGGCTTCCATTTCTTCATTAAATTCCCTGCGGTTCGCAACCAAATCATTTTCTTTCAAAATCAATTCAGTTAAATCCAAAGGAAAACCATAGGTGTCGTACAATTCAAAAGCCACCTTACCTGATACAACTTTGTAGTTTTCTGATTTTGTTTTATAAATAATCTGATCCAAAAGGCGAATTCCGTTTTCAAGAGTTCGTAAAAAAGAGTTTTCCTCTTCCATTACTACCTTTTCGATTAAGTTCTGTTGCTTAATTAGTTCCGGGAAATGTTTTCCCATTACTTCAATTAGTACCGGAATTAAACGATACATAAATGGCTCCTTGAATTCAAGAAAAGTATATCCGTAACGAACAGCTCTTCTCAAAATTCTTCGGATTACATATCCTGCTTTGTTATTCGATGGTAATTGTCCGTCGGTAATTGCAAAAGCGATGGTTCTGATGTGGTCGGCAATTACTCTTAATGCAATATCAATTTCCTCATTTTTGCCATATTCCTTGGCGCTCATTTTCGCGATAGTCTGAATAATTGGCTGGAATACATCAGTATCGTAATTTGATGTTTTTCCCTGCATAGCCATGCACAAACGCTCAAAACCCATTCCTGTATCAACATGCTGATGAGGCAAAGCTTCCAGTGAGCTATCCGCTTTGCGATTGTATTGCATGAATACAAGATTCCAAATTTCAATTACCTGCGGGTGATCTTTATTTACCAAATCACGACCGGCAACCAGTTTGCGTTCTTCATCACTGCGTAAATCGATATGAATTTCAGAACAAGGACCACATGGCCCTGTATCTCCCATTTCCCAGAAATTGTCTTTTTTATTTCCGTTTATAATTTGTTCGGCAGGAAGAAATTTAGCCCATAATTCAGCAGCTTCATCATCACGGCCTAATTTATCATCATCACTTCCTTCAAAAACAGAAGCGTACAATCTATCTTGTGGCAGTTTGAATACATCAGTTAGAAGTTCCCATGCCCAATTGATGGCATCTTCTTTGAAGTAATCACCAAATGACCAGTTGCCCAACATTTCAAACATGGTATGATGGTAGGTGTCGTGACCAACTTCTTCTAGATCATTGTGTTTCCCCGAAACTCGCAGGCACTTTTGAGAGTTGGCAATTCGTTTGTATTTAATTGGTGCGTTACCTAAAAAAAGATCTTTAAATTGATTCATTCCTGCATTGGTAAACATCAAAGTTGGATCATCTTTAATAACCATTGGTGCCGAAGAAACAGTCTTATGTTGTTTTGAGGCAAAGAAATCCAAAAATGCCTGTCTGATTTCGTTAGAATTCATGTGCTATTATGTTTTATATCAATCTGATTTATGTACTTAGCTTGCAAAGTTAGATTATTTCCTTAATTTTGTTAGCTATGGAGGAAAAAAGTTTGGGCTTTTTTCTGTAAAATAAATCTAAAATTATTACATGGCGAAGACTAAGTATCAGTTTAACCCAGAGTCTATTAGTTACGAAAAAGTAGAGGCCAATTTTAAGACGAAAATAATTAACGTTCTTAAGCACATGGCTTCAAGTTCAGTCCTTGCCATTGTAATGGTTGTGGTATTGTTCTATTTTTTCGGATCCCCAAAAGAGAGATCTCTCATTCGTGAAAATCAGCAATTAGTTGCACAATACACTCGTCTTAATTCTGAATTGGTAAAACTTCAAAACGTTTTAACGGATCTGGAGCAACGGGATGATAATATTTATCGTGTAATTTTTGAGGCTGAACCGATTCATTCAAATATTCGAAAAGCCGGGTATGGAGGTGTAAACCGGTACAGTAATTTGGAGAATCTGGAAAATTCAGAATTGGTTATTTCTACCAATAAAAAGATCGATCGTATTGCCAAATCGATGTATGTTCAGACCAAATCTTACGATGACGTTGAAGTAATGGTAAAGAACAAGTTTAAAATGCTTGCATCTATTCCTGCTATTATGCCTATTGCCATAAAAGATTTTGGAAGAATTTCATCAGGTTACGGATGGAGGATTCATCCAATTTATAAAACCCGTAAATTCCATGATGGAATGGATTTTAATGGAACCATTGGAACGCCAATATATGCAACTGGTGATGGTGTGGTTGTATATAAGAACACGGAAAGGGGATATGGAAAGAAGGTTGTTATTGACCATGGCTTTGGATATAAAACGGTATATGCTCATCTTGACGGGTATAATGTTAAAAAGGGGCAAAAAGTAAGACGTGGTGAAGTTATTGCCTTCCTTGGGAATACTGGTTCATCAACAGGACCCCACATCCATTATGAAGTAAGGAAGAATAATAAGACGATAGATCCGATCAACTATTATTTTAATGATTTAACAGCCGATGAGTATGATAGTATGGTTGCTTACGCGGCCAACACTGGTCAAACAATGGATTAGTTCTATCGAAAGAAAATAGAAACGCATAAAAAAGTGGCACGGGAAATATTATTTCGTGCCATTTTATTTGTTACTTTAGATAATAAATTGTCCCAATCGGTTCATTTCTATACAATTTATTTGGCTTGTGAAATTTAAATCGTAACATCGGTGCCTTACAAAGAAAAAAAAATCGAAAAACTATATTATGCCATTGGTGAAGTAGCTGATATGTTTCAGGTAAATACCTCTTTGATTCGATTTTGGGAAAAGGAATTTGATATTATAAAACCTAAAAAGAATAAGAAGGGAAATCGGTTTTTTACACGTGTGGATATTGAAAATTTTCATTTGATATTTCATTTAGTAAAAGAAAGAGGGATGACTCTTAAAGGAGCTCAGCTTAAGTTGAAAGAAAATAAGGAAGATACTGAGAATAATTTCGCTGTTGTTACCCGTTTACAGGAAATTAAAGGTCTTCTTCTTGAGATTAAGGACGAATTGTAATTAGTAAATTTCATTAGAATTGAAAGTAAGAGATATTGTTTCATCTATCGAGGAGATGGCTCCTTTGACTTATCAGGAATCGTATGATAATTCAGGCTTGCTGGTTGGTAGTTATGATTCAGATGTTACCGGTGTTCTTATTTGTTTGGATGTTGTAGAAAGTGTAGTTGAAGAGGCTATTAGGAAAGGAGTAAATTTAATTATTGCTCATCATCCTATCGTTTTTAAAGGGTTAAAACGCTTTAATGGGAGTAATTATGTCGAAAGAACAGTAATTCTTGCCATTCAAAATAATATTTCTATTTATGCTGCCCATACCAATTTGGATTCGGTGAAAGGTGGTGTCAGCGATCGAATTTGCGATTTAATCGGACTTCAAAACAGGAGGATTTTATCTCCGGTAAACGAAGATCTTTTTAAGCTGGTAACATTTGTACCAAATAAGTTTGCTCAAAAAATTAGAGATGCTTTGTTCGAAGCGGGAGCCGGAAGCATAGGCAATTATGATTCTTGCAGTTACACTGTTGAAGGAACAGGTAGCTTTAGAGGCGGTGAGAATACAGATCCGTTTGTGGGTGAAAAAGGGAAAGTGCATTTAGAACCTGAAGCTCGTATCGAAACTATTTTCCCAAAACATTTAAAGGGGAAAATATGTTCGGCACTTCTAAAAAATCATCCTTACGAAGAAGTTGCTTTTGATATTTATCAACTCGAAAATGATAACAAGCAGGTAGGATTGGGCATGATTGGAGAACTTGCAGTACCCGAAGAACCACTTTTCTTCTTAAGTAGGATAAAGGAAATATTCGGATCGGCATGCGTAAAACACACCCAGATTAGTAAGAGAAAAATTAAAACCGTTGCAGTATGTGGTGGGAGTGGAAGCTCATTGTTACATAAGGCTATCAACCAAAAAGCGGATGTTTTTGTGTCAGGAGATTTTAAATATCATGAGTTTTTTGATGCCGAAGGCAGAATAATAATTGCCGATATAGGACATTACGAAAGTGAACAATTTACAAGAGATATTTTTTATGAGATTGTTACAAAAAAATTCCCTAACTTTGCGGTTTATATTTCAGAGATAAATTCGAATCCAATAAATTATTTGTAAAACATATGACTACACAAGATCCAAAGGCTTCAGATTTTAAGGATATTTCAGTAGAAGATAAATTGCGCACAATGTACGAAATGCAATGTGTTGATTCTGAAGTAGACCAGATTAGAACGCTAAGGGGAGAGCTTCCGTTAGAAGTTCAGGATTTGGAAGATGAAATCGCAGGTCTTGATACTAGGATTGCCAACCTAAATAATGAGGTAAAAGATTTAGTTGAAACTGTTGCGAAGAAAAAACAAGAAATTAAAGAAGCAGGATTACTTATTAAAAAGTATGAAGCTCAACAAATGAATGTTCGTAACAATCGTGAATTTGATTCTATTTCAAAAGAAATTGAATTTCAAAATTTAGAAATTGAATTGTGCGAAAAGAGAATTAAAGAATTTACTTCGGAAATTGCGGCTAAAAAAGCTGTAATTGAAAACTCAGATAAAGTTTTTGCTGAGAAGAAAGCTGATTTAGAAGGCAAAAAAAGTGAGCTTGATGCAATTGTATCAGAAACTCAAATTGAAGAAGAAAAATTGGTTGCTTCTTCTGCTTTGTATCGAAAAAAAATAGAGCCAAGATTGCTTACAGCTTATGCACGAATTCGTTCAAATGCAAGAAATGGTCTTGCTGTTGTAACTGTTGAACGTGATGCATGTGGTGGTTGTTTTAATAAGATTCCACCTCAGCGTCAAATGGATATCCGTTCTCGTAAAAAGATTATCGTTTGTGAATATTGCGGACGTATTTTGGTAGATCGTTTTATTGTTGATTATGACAATAGCATGGAGGAAGCAGAGAAAGCAGAACAAGCTGAAAAGCCAAAAAGAAGAACTCGTAAAAAAGAATAGTACAATTCTTAATATCATAACAAAAGCTGTTTCATTTTTTTGAAACAGCTTTTTTTGATGTGAATATTTTTGTTGAAGTTGTACGAATTGTCTGCATCCTAAGAAATCTTCCCCGTGTTTTTATTAATTTTGGTATCTATCTTAAAACGGAACTTGCGTTATGAACTTATCACTGACTGAATTGGAAACGCTAAAACAGAAAAAGGAATCATTTTACATTTACTTTTCGGCGCCTTTTTGTGGAGTATGCGAGGTATTATCACCTAAACTTAAATGCATGATGCAGGAACAGTTTCCAAAATTGAAAGCTTTTCATGTTGATAATTTACAACAACCTGAGATTGCAGCACAATTAGGCTTATACACCAATCCTAGTTTATTGGTGTATCTGGATGGAAAAGAAGTTTTACGTCGAAGTCGATCAATAGGAGTATCTCAAGTTGAAGAGGAGATCAGACGTCCTTATCTGCTCCTTTTTAATTAGAGACGCCAAAGTATAGCGTCTCTTTACATCAATTATTCGGTTAATAAACTCCAGTGCGAAGCATTACCAGAGGACAGGCTTCTTCTGTTTCTATGCCTAAGGCATTTGCTTTGCGGTAAAATTCCGGATTTTCTGTTCCCGGAGGGAATAGAATTCTTTCAGGTTTTAAACCTATTATGTAATCGTAATAAGTTTCTTGATTTTTTGGAGAAAGATAAACAGCAACCGTTTCAACTTTTTTTTCATACGGACGACCTACATTAATTTCAACGTCGGCAATTTTGCCTTCTTTGTTTCCAACAGCAATGGTCTCGATATCATGCTCACGCAGCAAACGCACACATTGATTTGAATATCTTTCCTCGTTTAAGCTGGCACCAATAACAACTGTTTTTCTCATTGTGGAGTAGTTTAAGTATTTATATATCTATATACAACAAATATAGTAAAATGGAGAAATTATCAAAGAGGAGTAAGCGATAAGATAGATTTTATTTTATGTGAAAAAACCTTCCTGAAATTATTTCATGGAAGGTTTTTAACTAATTAAAACTACTGAGTATACCTATTTTTGGATTAAAACTGTGGCATAAGCGGCAATGCCGTCTTCAGTACCGATAAAACCCAATTTTTCTGTTGTTGTTGCTTTTATTGCTAAATCTTCCAAATCAATCTCCATTACATCCGAAAGTACTTTTTGCATTTCAGGAATGATGGGTTTAATTTTGGGTTGTTGCAGTGCTATTGTTGCATCAATATTTCCAATTGAAAATCCCTTCTGGGCAATTAGCTTAACCGTTTTTTTCAAAAGTATTTTACTGTCAATGTTCTTAAAGTCACTGGATGTATCCGGAAAATGATATCCAATATCACGCAGGTTGGCAGCACCAAGCAGAGCGTCACAAATAGCATGAATCAATACATCTCCATCCGAATGGGCAACGCACCCCTTACTATGAGTTAATTTTATTCCCCCCAGCCAAAATTCTTCTCCTTCGGCTAATTGATGAACGTCGTACCCAAATCCTACTCTAATTTTCATTTATTTAATAATTTTATCAATATTAGCTGTAAGGGTAAAACGTAAAGTGTTTTTTAACGGATTATTTTGTGTTGAAGGAATCAAGTAAGAGAAGTCCAAATCAAACATGTTTAGTTTTACTCCCAATCCGGCAGTGAAATATTTTCTGTTTCCTTTTTCTTCGTGTTCGTAATAGTAACCTGTGCGCAATGCAAATTGTTTTTGATACCAATATTCAAGACCAAGCGACCATGTAATTTCTTTAAATTCCTCACTCATTCCTCCTGGAGCATCAGAAAAAGATCCGAAAATGCCGCTCATGACCGATTTGTTGGATGATTGCCCGCCAACTATAACAGTTCCGTTATCTTCACCATCTTGAAGAGAGCCATTAGCAGGAGTTGGAACTAATAATTTATTGAAATCGGCAGCAATAGTTAATGAATTGTAATTATCCAATTCAAATTTAAGAGCAGACCCAAATCTCAGGTTTGTAGGAATAAACTCCTTCTCATCGTCTGTTGTATAACTGATTTTTGAACCGATGTTTGAAATATTAAGCCCCCAAGACCAAAGTATTTCTTTTCGGTTTCTTTTAAATTCTTTTTGGTAGTAAACCGAAATATCCGTGGCGAAAGCATTGCCGGCTTGCGTTTCGACTCCTGCAACATATTGAGCTTGTGTAAGATCTGAACGGATGTATCTGAATGCAATAGCTCCTGATAAATTATCGGTTAATCTTCTTGAGTAGGCAATGTCAAAAGCCCATTCATTTGGGTTTCTTGAGACCGGTGTTGCCTGTTCGCTTTCCAAAAAGATGATTTCTCCTAAAGTAAAATATCGAAGAGAGGAAGCAATAACTTGATTTTTATCCAGACGATAGTATCCGGTTAAATAAGCAAGGCTCATATCATCAACTAAATCTCTTAACCAAGGAGTGTAAGATGCTGCAACTCCGTAGTTGCCTTCAATCTGGGCAAATTTGGCAGGATTCCAATGCATCGAGTTAGCATCAGGCGATGTAGCCACACCAACATCACCCATCGCACCTGCACGGGAATCGGGAGTAATTGTTAAGAAGGGAACAGCTGTTGAAATGTAATTAGCTCCCGATGTTGAGGTTTGCGCCCAACTTGTTTCCATGTTTGAGAATAGCAAAATGGATAAAAGACTTGTGATTAGAGTTAGTCTGTAATTCATAATAATTTAATATAATGGTCTGCAAATATATTCAATAAACTGTTAAATCTGGTTTTTATTATTTTAGGATTACTAATTTTTGAAATTTATTCACAATTTTTCCATCATCGGCTCTAACTTTTACACAATAGAAGTAAACTCCACGACCAATGGAATTGCCAAAATCGTCTTTTCCATCCCACTGAATAGGACCAACACGATTTGCGGTTGAATTTATTGTGGTTTCAATAGTCTTAATTAATTTTCCTGATATGGTGAGTATTTGAATTAAAACATCAAGATTTCTGGAGGCTTGATTGTGTTCAAAATAAAAACCAGTACTCGTTGTAAAAGGGTTTGGATAATTTAGTACGTGCTTTAAAATAAGATCGGCATTATCAGCAACAATAAAATCAATCATATTTTCTGATGAATTATTTGCGTTGTCCCAAACTTTAATCTGAATTTCATGTTCGCCTGTTTCTAAATCTAAAAGACGGTAACTTATTTTTCCTTTTTGATAATTATCCAGGTCTGACTCATAGGAATCGTTAAGTTTATATGGCTGATCTGTTTTTTGATCGA
This sequence comes from Marinifilaceae bacterium, assembly GCA_016936255.1. Classification (GTDB taxonomy): domain Bacteria; phylum Bacteroidota; class Bacteroidia; order Bacteroidales; family Marinifilaceae; genus Labilibaculum. Next base: position 105,916 of record JAFGYE010000107.1, read on the forward strand.
GAATGGCAATAATATCATGCCCAATGGAATTCCCAACGGTATTTATCCCGCTGGAATCCTGAACGATTGCTAATAAAAGAGGGGATGAGCTTGTCAGACCGCCTGAAGTAAATTGTTCGTCGTCCATATAAAGTTCAATTTCAGGACCAATTTTATCTTCATCCGCATTTGGATTTGTACCTCCCACCACAATACGATTGGAGTATCCTGCTGCATCTGAATTCATGCTGTTTGCATAGTAGGAGATTTTCCCATTTCCATATTGGTAGTTAATATCTTTAGGTACAAGAAAGTTAAAATTGAAATTTCCATCGGTAACACTGGCTTTTCCTTTGAAAAGGACACTGTTTTGAGTTGTGTATTCAAATGGTTCGCCATCATTTCCGCGTGTCGATTTCGTTGTTGCTTTATCGTATATTGTTGGATAAACAGTTCCTGAAAAATCATTTAAAATTTCACCGGTATTTGCAATTATATCACCGGAAATATGAACCTTACTTAATGCTTTTAAGGTATCTGTTGCTTGGCTGATGTCTACATCATTTATTTGAATGGTTCTGGCTGTATATTTAGGATAATTTAATGTCAGAGCCGGATCACCTAGAAGTGTGAAATTCCTTTTATTGATTCCAGATCCGGTTTTATTTTTCGTTTTTCTCATAATGTCTCCCAGCCGAAGATGCTTACCTTCAGAATTCATGTCAAATACGTGATGATAAAAATTTTGATTCAAACTGAAATTTGGTGATGAAAATACCAGTCGGGTTGTCGTAAATAAACCGATGCCTCCGCCGTTGCCGCGAAGAAGAATCATTTCGCCTGAAGAGAGTTTTTTGTAATTATCAAAACGACTAAATTCACAGGTAGCAGTCATGAATAGAGGAAGTTTTGTTGGATTTTTCCAACTTAGAATATCGTCGAGCATTAGAATGTGTTCATGTGCCAGTCCGTTCTCATTTCCATGCCCGGTGTAGTTCATAAGCAGGTTTCCTTTGTTTATGCTTTCGCCGATTGCCAGATTGACATCAGGATATTCCTGTCCGGCAGAACTTGTTATTTGATCATAATCATCAAGGAAAATTCTTTGTATTTTAAATTGAGGATAGTCAGTTTCTACCTGCACAGCTAATTTATTGGCATCCCTCATGTGCGTATTATTGTCTTCATCGTCCCCAATAAAACAAATCATGCTTCTCCAATCACCCCATTCTGAATTGTTGTAGTTTAAAATTTTACTGGTAACAATTTGTGCTTCTTCGGCTGTGTTTACAGGGAAACGCCCAATGCCTATATCTACCATACCAGTTGCCTCGCCTTCATCATCATCAAGCAGTCCGAAGAAATCATCGGTAACAAAAGATTGAGTTGGACTTAAAGAATTTTCTGATTGATAGGTAAGAATCTGGTTTGTATTGTTTTCGCGGTCAGATTTATTATCAAATGAGCCATCGCCAAAAAGTAAAAGATATTTGGGAAGATTCTCTTCACTTGTCGATCGATCGTAAAACATTTTCACAAAATTACGAATGGCGCTCACGTCAGGAGAACCTGATGAAAACTCATTGTAGATCTCCTTCGGATCAACAATAGTAACTTTTAAATTGTCCTTGGTTCTGTGAAAATCTGCAATTTGACTGGCGTAAGACAAAAACTTGGAAGGACTAATGATAATCATATCTGTTTGAGCCAAAGCATGCAAATTTTGATTTTTAACCGATTCAATAATAATTGGTGTAGGGAAATTTCCATTTGGATCACAGGCAACATATTCTTTTAAAGAACTGGCATCTGCAGTAAAAGATGTTGTGTTGTTACTGTAATTAGCAGATATGATTTTTGCAGATTGAGGAGTGGTGACATCCCAAATTTGAATTTTGTCATTTGTATTTTGAAGAGAAAATAATGCATTGTTGCCTGCACCAACGGTTTTCGAATCCCTAAATGCCATTTGATTGTTGGTGAAAATCAAATTTCGTCTGACATTTACCCGAAGAAAGTTTAACCATCCTTTCGACGAAGGAGAGCTTTTTGCATAATCCAGGATCAATTCGAAATTAGCCGAGGAAGGAGTGAAATTTATAAATTTCTTTTCGATACTAGATGCATAACTGGCTGTATAGCTTCCCGTATTAACCGATGGAATTTCTACTTCTCCAATTGAATTCGTTCCGGAAAGCAGGCTGAATTTTGTTGCGGACGATGATCTGGCCACCAAATTTGTACTAATTGAAAGAGGTTCGCCTGTTTTTAGGTTTGGGAATGAAAAATTGAAAGAATAATTTGTTGTAACATCAAAAGTATTTCCGAGCCAAAGTCTGCCACTCTCCAAAAGATTAATATTGTCTTGATCAAATACAGCGTAATCATCAAATCCGGTAACATTTATATTTGATGAAGGTAAGGATGTTGCCGATTGAATGAGAGTCGGACTTCCCATGTCGGAGCTAAGAAAATAATGTGAAAATTTGGAATACAAATGATTTTCATGAACGAATTCCCCGGCAGTTTTATCAAATCTCCACGATCTTGGTCCTTTGGCATAAAAGAGGATGAAATCACCTGAATTAAAAATGCCATCACTTCCTTTATCCATGTAAATGGGATTGTTTGGCAAATCATCCAGGCTATCTTCGTTGTTCATCTTTGGAAGCATTCCACCTCCAGAACCATAGATCCGGATATTTTCAGGATTGGAAATACCCATTTCGATTAATTGGGAATAGGTAATCTTATGCACAGCAGTGGTGTCAATTGCAATTTTCACCCATTTTCCGGATTGAAGAACAGAGCTGTTGACGTAAGATTTGCTTTGCTTTGTTGATTTAATCTGACTTTTTTTCTGAAATTTCAGTGAGAATCGAATCAATTTTTCGAGTTGGCCTGTTAAAGGATTCTTCCGTATGGGCGTAAATTTAACTTGTTGGTAATTTTGTTTTCGAATAACAACTGTGTTAATTGAAGGTTTTATTGTGTTGGGGATTGTTTTATTTCGTAAAATCTGCCTTTCAGCGGAACTTAATAATTTAAATTCCGTATCAAGTAACTCAACTGTGAATAAATCGTTGGTTGAACCTGTTAATTGAAGGTATGAATATTCTGGCAACCAAAAGTTGTTCGCATCTAAAGAAGCTCCTGTAAAAGTTAGGGTGTTAATTTTTTCTCCAGTAGGATAGGCAATTAAACTTTCTGTCCAATCCAAATTAATTGGAGTTGTAGTTTGTGAAAATGAACTAACACTTATAATGGAGAAAAGTAATATTATCAGATAGCGCATAAATTATTACAGGTATTTTACATCTAGATTAAACAAATTGGCAATTTGTGAGAATTTCGGGTATGCAAAATAAGCAAAACTTAAGACAAAGTCGAGAAAAGATATTAAGATAAAGGGAAGACTTTTCTTTGGGATCAAAGCGTATGTTTTTTTAAATTTGTTTTGTATCAGACAGTTAGGTTAATAGAGATGTTCAAGTGCTTATTCTGTATGTGATCAATGATTTTTTTGAACTGAATTATTCGTTTTAAATGTTAAATGATTTTGTAAAAAAGTAAAATTAAATACAATAAACTCTGTACTCTTTTAGTTATATTTGTTGAGTTAAGTATTTTTTGAGATAAACTACATTCAATCTATTATGAAATTAAAATCGAGCATTATTCTCTTTGTTTTTGCAATTTCACTGATGATATTACCATCATGTTCGAAAGTGAAAAATCTTGTAGGAAAGGGAGAAAAATCTAAAACCACAGGTTGGGCTTATAACGAGCCTGAGAATGGAGGTTTTGAATATCATAGCGGTTTTCAGCAAGAAACTGGTCCTGGTCTGAAATTTATTCAGGGTGGTACATTTACTATGGGAAGAACACAACAGGACGTGATGTATGATTGGAACAATGTTCCAAGAAGAGTTACAGTTCCTTCTTTTTATATTGATGAGACAGAGGTTCGAAATGTTGATTATTTAGAGTACTTACATTGGATTAAGAGAGTATTTGTTTCTTACCCAGAGGTTTACAGAAAGGCATTACCCGATACTTTAGTTTGGCGTGATGAACTTGCTTACAACGAGCCTTACGTAAATAATTACCTTCGTCATCCAGCTTATGGAGAATATCCTGTAGTTGGGGTAAGTTGGGAACAAGCAGTTGATTTTTGCGAATGGCGTACCGATCGTGTAAATGAAAGAATTCTTATTGATAAAGGAATTTTGAATAATGATCCTACTCAACGGGATGAAAATAATTTCAATACTGAAGCTTATTTGGCTGGGCAGTACGAAGGTGCTGTGAATAAGAATCTTACGGATTTAAATCCGGATAACGAAGAAAGATCGGTTCGATGGAGTGACGGTATGTTGCTTCCTAAATATCGTCTTCCTTCCGAAGCAGAGTGGGAATATGCTGCGGCTGCTTTAATTGGAAATTCACAGGATGAAAGAATTACTGACCGTAAAATTTTCCCATGGAACGGGCATTGGGTTAGAAATGATCAGAAAAAAGATCGCGGTCAGATGATGGCTAACTTTGCACGTGGACGTGGTGATTACATGGGAACAGCTGGAGCATTAAATGATGCAGGTGATATTACGGTTCCTGTAAATTCATTCTGGCCTAACGATTTTGGATTGTACTGTATGGCAGGTAATGTAAGCGAATGGGTTGCTGATGTTTATCGTCCTATGTCGCCTGAAGATATTTCGGAATTTAATCCTTACAGAGGAAATGTTTTTAAAACTGCTGTTAGAGATGAAGAAGGAAATATTGCAGAGAAAGATAGCTTAGGAAGAATTCGTTACAGAAATCAGAAAGATGAGGAGTTGGTAGGCCGTGAGAATTACAAAACTGCGGATAATAGAAATTATCGGGATGGTGATGTTGAATCAAGTATCGTTTCAGATTATACATGGAATAATCCGGAACATCAGGCTGCAGGTTCTAGTCGTATGTATGTTCAGGGCAGAGGTCAGAACGGAAGCGATTTTAGTTCCATGGTAACTGATGATTCCCGTGTATACAAAGGAGGTTCATGGAAAGATCGTGCTTACTGGATGTCACCGGGTTCGCGTCGCTTTTTAAATCAGAAAGAAGCGCGTGACGATATTGGATTCCGATGTGCAATGACTCATGTAGGACATCCTGCAAATAAAAAGACAAAGTAGTTAAATCTTAAATATTTTTAAACCCCATCTTGAAAGGATGGGGTTTTTTGTTGGAAATTGCTAATTTCGTTTGTCGAACCAAATCTGAAAAAGAATACAATGCAATTGTCAAATATTTACCTTCTTTTTAAGGAACATCCAATAGTCGTAACAGATACCAGAAAGATTGTTCCCAATTCAATTTTCTTTGCTTTGAAAGGCGATAATTTCAATGGGAATCAATTTGCCATGTCTGCAATTGAAAAAGGTTGTGAGTATGCAATTGTTGATGAAAAGGAATATGCAGTTGATAATCGTTTTGTTTTGGTTGAAGATGTATTGGCGACACTTCAGGATTTAGCCAGAGAGCACAGAAGGCAACTAAACATTCCGATTCTTGCTATTACAGGAACCAATGGGAAAACGACAACGAAGGAATTGATTCATGAGGTTTTGCGGCGAAAGTTTAGAACGGTTGCTACAATTGGAAATCTTAATAATCATATTGGTGTTCCGTTAACTCTTCTTTCTATGAATGAGGAAACTGAATTTGGAATCGTTGAAATGGGAGCCAATCATCCAGGAGAGATTCAGCAGTTGTGCGAAATTGCTGAGCCTGATTATGGAATCATAACAAATGTTGGAAAAGCGCATCTGGAAGGATTTGGTTCATTTGAAGGTGTTATAGCAACAAAAAAAGAGTTGTATGATTTCATTTTTAAGAATGGAGGAAAGGTGTTTATTAATGCTGATAACGATTACCTGACTGAAATGTTGAATGCTCAGGAATCCATTAGTTATGGAAATTCGGAGAATGCATTTTCCAAGGCAAAATTTATACAGGCTGAACCATATCTGGTTTTAGAAATTAGATCAGCAATTGGGAAATTGTATATAAAAACAAAACTGATTGGTGCTTATAATTTTGAAAATGCTTTGGCTGCGGTAACAGTAGGACGATATTTTAAAATCAATGAAATTGAGATAAAAGACGCACTGGAAAAGTATGTTCCCAGTAACAATAGATCGCAATTGAAGAAAACCGAGAAAAATGTATTGTTTCTGGATGCATATAACGCGAATCCAACAAGTATGAAGGCTGCTATTGAGAATTTTGCAGGTATGATGAGAAAAAATAAAGTCATTATTCTTGGTGATATGTTGGAACTGGGTTCTGATGCCCGTAAAGAACATTTGGATTTATTACAGTTGATTCAAGATCGGCAATTGCAATCCGTATTTTTAGTTGGTGAGATTTTTACAGAAGTGAATTCTAATAAGCAGTTCAAAACATTTAAGAACACTGCGGAATTAATTTTGGAGCTTGAGAAGACTGAACTGCTAAACCAGTATATTCTAATTAAAGGATCAAGAGGAATTCGTTTGGAGCAGGTAATTGAAAAATTGTAAGTATGGCTATCGCGTGGGTTTATTTGATTATTGCAGGATTGTTTGAAGCTGTTTGGGCTATCGGATTGAAATATGCTGAAGGATTTACTAAGTTTTGGCCTAGTGTGATTACGATTGTTGCAATGGCAATAAGTCTGTATTTTCTTGCTTTGGCGATAAAAACCTTGCCTTTAGGCACAGCTTATGCCGTATGGACAGGAATAGGAGCATTTTCGACCGCAATTTTGGGAATTGTACTGTTCAGCGAGCCAATTCATTTCTCAAGAATATTCTTTTTACTTTTACTTATGGTTTCAATTATTGGTCTTAAATTCACTGCGGCCAACTAATTAATAATCCTTAATTTTAGAAAGTAATGTTGGAGAAGTGCTTTTTCTTTCTTACGTAAAAATCAAAAATAATACTGTTTTTATACATTTCCCTGTGATCTGTTTTAGTGATAAAGGGAATCATCTTTTTGCGTTTTTCTCTCATTTTTGAGAACATGGAATAGTAGGAGAGATGAGCTTTAAAAACAGCACCAAAATTTGAAAATTCGCCACTCAAAAGAAATTTCATTGCTGCGACACCATCCAATATCATTCTTTGCAGGAGAATGGAACAGAATTTATTTTTAGGAAGATTTTTATGCAACATGAATAGGTTGTTGCGGAAATTTAAATAGAGTTTCCTTGAGCTGTGGTTTGGTAAGGTGGCTCCTCCAACATGATAAACTGTTGATTTTGGTTCTGCGATTATCCGGTATCCCTGATTTTTTATTCTCCAACACAAATCAATTTCTTCCATGTGAGCAAAAAAGTCACCATCCAATCCGCCTGTTTTTTTGTAAACGTCAGCACGAATGAAGAGAGAGGCGCCACTAGCCCAGAAAATATCAAGTTCTGAGTTGTATTGATTGTGATCGCTTTCGATTTGATCCAGTATTCTACCACGGCAAAAAGGATAGCCTAAATAGTCAATAAAACCACCTGACGCGCCAGCGTATTCAAATTCCGTTTTATTGTGATAAGCTTTAATTTTGGGTTGTGCAGCCGCAATGCCTGGATCTTTTTCCAGATGATTGTAAATCGGGTCAAGCCAATTTTCTGTAACTTCAACATCCGAATTTAAAAGAACGAAATAGCTGTGTGAGAGTTGCTCCAATGCTTTGTTGTAACCATCAGCAAATCCGTAATTCTTATCCAGTTGAATAACCTGAATGTCAGGGTATTCTTTTTTTAAAAATGCTATGGAATCATCACTGGATGCGTTATCTGCAATAATAACATCGGCCCATTCACGTTTTGAGTGAGCAACAACAGATGGAAGGAATGTTTCTAATAATTTTTTCCCGTTCCAGTTTAGTATTACGATTCCAATTCTATTCATTTTCTTTTAACTGATGTATTACAATATAATTACTTATTGTGAGTCTTGTTTTGTGTGTTTCCATCTTTTATGAGACCATAACCAGTATGCTGGCTCCTCTTTGATTATATCTTCTAACACGCGCGTATGTTTTTCCGTGATTTCAAACTCAGCCGTATCTTTAGGATTATCAAAAAGAGGAATAAAATGTACTTCGTAATATCCCCTTTTTACTTTCTTCATATGAACAAAAATTATTGGCTGGTCAAGTTTTTTTGCGATACGTTCAGTTCCCAGCAAAACAGGAGTATCCTGATTGAGAAATTTTGTCCAGTAGTTGAGGTTGTTTTTGTTTGGTGTTTGATCACCAATAAAAACCGTAACCGTAAACTTATTTTGATTCCGGTAAGAAATCATGGTTCGCAAAGTATCATCTTTAGCTAATGGTCTGGCTCCAAAACGTTCTCTTATCTGTAAAAACATTTTATCAAAAACTTTATTGTGAAGGGGTTTGTAGATGGGCAGATAGTATGCATCTTTCCATAATGAAAATGATGTCAGCCACTCCCAATTTCCATAGTGCCCAAATACGGTTATAATACTTTTACCAGAGGCTTTGTACCGGTCAAAAATATCTGGGTTGTGAAATTTACAGCGTTTTCTAATTTCTTCTTCACTAATTGTCCAAAGTTTTATGGTTTCAATAAATGTATCACAGAAATGACTGTAAAATTCTTTTCGTATTGCCTTGATTTCTTTTTCAGATTTTTCAGGAAAAGAGTTTTTAAGATTCGAGGTAATAACTTTTTTTCGATATCTAAAAACGTAGCAAACAAAAAGAAATACAATGTCTGAAAAGAAGTAAAGTATTGGAAATGGCAAGTAACTTATTAGTCTTACCACACCATATACCATATAGGATAGAAGTTTTATCATTGTAATGAAGTGTGTTTTTATGATTTGCTGAAGCCGGAAAATGCAATAAGTTTATTTTATCATGTGTTTAGTCACAACACTTTTAAACTCATCATGAACCATTGTATTGCTGGCAATAATTTCTTTTCCAAAGATGAAATTCTTACCTCCTTTAAAATCGCAGACCTTACCGCCGGCTTGTCTTACTATAAATGAACCGGCAGCAACATCCCAAGCCTGAAGACTATATTCGTAAAAAGCTTCGAATCTACCACAAGCAACATAAGCTAAGTCGGTTGCTGCAGAACCGGGGCGGCGAACGCCGTGAGAATTAATAATAAAGTATTCCAAAGAAGCCATAAATGTTTTCAATTGGTAGTAATCGTGGTAGGGAAAACCTGTTGCAATTAAGCTGGAATTTATCGAATCGGCCTTTGATACGGTAATTGTTTTGCCATTTAAGTATGCTCCTGATGCTCCTTTCCACGAATAAAAGCATTCGTCAAGGCTAATTTCATAGATCACTCCCAATACAATTTCGTCGTATTCTTGTAGTGCAATACTAACAGCAAAAGGCGATAATCCATGAATGTAATTTGTTGTTCCGTCAAGCGGATCAATAATCCAATTGTAACGTTCTGCGCGATAGGTTTCAGTGCCTTCTTCTGCAATAAAACCTGCATCAGAAAGAATTAGTTTCAATTCTGCAACAATTTTTTCTTCCGCAGTTTTATCAACATAGGTTACAAAATCTTGTATACCTTTTACTTCTATAACATCAGATTTAATCTTGCTTTGCTGTTCTTTTATGAAAAGACCAACTTTTCGGGCTATATCATTCGTTTTAAAGCAAAGTTCTTTAAGATTGATCATGTTTTTATCATTTATTGCAAAATGGGTTTTAGGTTGAATCGTATTTTGTCAATTACAGAACCTGAAACATTGCCATTCGGATTTATCTCCTGCAAGGTAACAAATGTTAGTTCGTTGCTAAGGTTTTGGTTGTACGGAATTTCGATTTTAATGTAATTTTTAGTGAATCCATACATCTTACCATGATCATTAAAGGATTCGAACAAGACTTCTTCTGTTTTGCCTAAATTTTCCTGATAAAATGCATTTAATTTTTTTTCAGAAAGGTTTTGCAGCATTTTAGCTCTTCTTTTTCTTTCAGGAATAGGAACAACCTCTTTAATTTCGAGAGCTTTAGTGCCTTGTCTTTCAGAGTAAGGGAATACGTGTAGTTGGCTGATGGCTAATTGCTTAATGAATAAATAGGCATCTTCGAAATCTTGATCACTTTCGCCACGACTTCCGGCAATTACATCAACACCAATAAAGGCATCAGGAAGTAAAGATTTAATTTTTTCAATACGCTGGGCAAATAATTCTCTATCGTATCTTCTCTTCATAAGTTTTAAAACTTTGTTGGAACCAGCTTGAAGAGGAAGGTGAAAATGATTAACAAACTTTTCAGATTGAGCAACAAATTCAATGATCTCGTTGCTTAGAAGGTTGGGTTCAATGGATGAGATCCGAAAACGGCTAATTCCTTTCACTTTTTCAAGCTCTTTAATTAAATCCAGAAATGTTTCGTTTGTACTTTTCCCAAAATCACCAATATTTACTCCTGTTAAGATAATTTCTTTAGCACCTTGCCTGGCAACTTCTTCTGCTTGTTTTACCGTTTCTTTAATGCTCACGTTACGACTATTGCCTCTGGCAAATGGGATGGTACAATAGGTGCAGTAATAGTTGCACCCATCCTGAATTTTAAGAAAGCAACGGGTTCGATCTCCCATTGAATAGGATGAATGAAAATCTTTAACCGACTCTACTTCGCATGGGTGCAATTCTCCGGTGCCTTTTTTCTCAAGATGATCGATGTATTTGTGGATATTGAATTTCTCATTAGCACCTAAAACGAGATCAACTCCTGGAATCGCGATAATTTCATCAGGTTTAAGTTGAGCGTAGCATCCAATTACGGCAATAAATGCATTGGCATTGGTCTTAATTACTTTTTTAATGGCTTGTCTGCATTTTTTGTCAGCCTGATCTGTAACAGAACAAGTATTAATAATATAAATATCAGCTTTCTCCGTATGCTTGATTGTTTCGAAGCCCATTTCTTTGAATGAACGGCCAATTGTGGAGGTTTCCGAAAAATTAAGTTTGCATCCTAATGTGTAGAATGCTACTTTTTTACCTTGTAACATAGTTTCTTCCCTTCTTGCTGATATGCAGCTTGAGCTAAAATAAATGAACTATCTCAAATTAAATTCGAAATAGTTCAAAATATAGAAATGATTCAAAGTGCAAATTTAGGAAAAAGAATTACTTTTTTAGTCCAACACAAGACTGTTGGAAATATATTCTTTATACAACTGATGTACAATACCATCGGTAACTCCAATTTTGGGTACGTGTATTTTATCTGCATTCGCCCATTCCATAATACTTAGGAAAATTGTTGAAGCAGGAATGATAACATCAGCCCGGTCAGGATTCATGTCAAAGTTGATCATTAATTCCTGATAACTATATTGTTTAAGGTCGTAGTAAATGCTTTTAAACTCTTGGTATGTTATGAATTTTTCTTTTTTTGGTGTTGCGAGTTTAACCAATCTGTTGATGTTGCCACCTGATCCGATAAGTTCAATGTTTTCGCAGTTAGGGCATACATCCAATAAACACTCTTTTATACGAACAAATTCATCTTTAGGGACACAATCCCGGAGAATTTTAATGGTTCCCACATTAAATGATGCGGAGAATTTACAAATCCCTTTTGAAAAAAGAGTTAGTTCGGTACTACCACCACCAACATCAACATATAAATAATCTTTGCTTGGGTCGAGAGTATCTGCAATTTTATTATCAAAAATAATGCTGGCTTCCTCTTTTCCATTGATAACATCAATTTTTATACCTGATTCATTTTCTATTCGTTGAATGATTTCAGAACCGTTAACAGCCTCCCTCATTGCTGATGTTGCACAAGCGCGATAGTTCACAACCTCATGAACGTCCATAAGGTTGCGAAATGCTTTCATGCTTTTAATTAATTTCTCGGCTTTATCTGCAGAGATAATCTTATCAATAAAAGTGTCAGTTCCCAGACGAATTGGAACCCTTACCAGTGATGATTTCTTAAAGTGAGCATTACCGCCTTCTTCAAGCACATTCATAAACAATAACCGGATGGCATTTGATCCGATATCTATGGCGGCAAATTTCATTATTTTCATAAAGAGTATATTTAGTTTTTCAGTGAGTGAAAATATGTCATGGTAATAAAAAATTGATTCAATTTAATGTAATACCTTTTTACGATCAAATGTACATATTCAGTAATATAATTTAAATGAAATTTCCCAGTAATGCAATAAATAGATTTATAGAAGGTGGCTAGCAAGTTCTGCCAGGTGACTTCTTTCCCCTTTTACCAGGTTGACATGAGCAAATATATCCTGTCCTTGCATCCTGTCCGAAAGGTATGCTAAGCCATTCGATTTCTTGTCCAGATAAGGAGAATCTATTTGTTCAATATCTCCTGTGAAAATCATTTTAGTACCTTCGCCTGCACGTGTAATTATTGTTTTAATTTCATGAGGAGTAAGATTTTGAGCTTCATCAACAATGAAGAATGTATTTGAAAGACTTCTTCCTCTGATGTATGCTAATGGAGTAATCTGTAATCTTTCATCTCTGAGCAGTTCGTCAATTTTGAGATACTCTTTACTATGGACGTTAAATTTATGCTTAATTACGCTTAGGTTATCGAAAAGAGGTTGCATGTAAGGGCCTATTTTTTCTTTGGCATCTCCTGGTAAGTAACCAAGGTCTTTATTGGCCAAAGCAACAATTGGTCTGGCAAGAAAAATTTGATCGTACATATCGATTTGCTGAAGTGCTGTTGCCAAAGCAACTAATGTTTTCCCAGTTCCAGCTCGTCCGGTTAAAGCGACCAAGGATATTTTTGGATCCATGAGGGCATGCATGGAAAAAGTCTGTTCTGCGTTTCTGGGATAAATTCCGTAGGCATTTGGTTTTTCAACCCGGGATATAATTTTTTCAACTGGATCGAAATGTGCAAGTGCACTTGAGGAATTGTTTTTTAAAATAAAATATTCATGACCTTTAATCGGTTTTTTAAGTCCAAATTCTTTTTCAGGAATTCCTTCGTTTGATTTATATAGAAAAGTAATCTTTTCATCATCAAAATCTTCAAGTGTTGTAATTCCCAAGCTAATTACGTCATCAAGATCCTTAACCTGATCGTTTTTATAATCTTCTGCAGGAATACCTAAAGATTTTGCTTTCATCCTAAGGTTGATGTCCTTGGAAATTAGAATGACCTTTTTTTTGCCGCGGTGATTGTGTAAATACTCTGCTATAGCTAGAATTCTGTGGTCAGGGATGTTTTCATGAAACGAACTTTTCATTTGCGGAGAAAATTCTTTTCCCGTTTCAACGGATAATTTTCCTAAATTTTTTCCTAGCGGAACACCGGCAGTAAAGAGCAGGTCTCCTGAGATCCGGTCTAATTCTCTGCTGAATTCACGTGCATGGTAATTAATCTGATCATTCCCTTTTTTAAATTTATCCAGTTCCTCAAGAACGGTTATGGGAATTACAACGTCATTTTCTTCAAAATTGTAAATAGAATTAAAATCGTGAAGAATAACATTTGTATCAAGAACGAAAACCTTTTTGAATTTTGCCATAATAAATGGTGTTAGAGGTTAATTTCGACAGGCGTATAGAGCCAGACTTTATTTTATCATAATTTCAAAATGCTATTGCTTAGGTTGTTAGTTGTTAAAAGCAATTTTCAAACGCTTGATTTTAGAAAATATACATGATGCTTTCAATTAAACAGTAGCATTTAATAGTATTAATTTAGCAATTTTTGTAGGAAATTCAACCTGTTAACACAAATTTTAAGAAATTTTATTCTTCTTTGTAAAATCATCAAAATTAGTAGAGAATAAAAATGAATTACCAGGAGACTTTAGATTATATGTTTACTAAACTACCTATGTATCAGCGCACAGGGCAGGCAGCTTATAAAGCCAATTTGGATACAACATTGGCATTGGATGAATATTTTAATCATCCTCATAAGAAGTTTAAATCAATTCATGTTGCAGGAACAAATGGAAAAGGATCGGTTTCTCATACTATAGCTTCTGTTTTGCAATCAGCGGGCTATAAAGTTGGTTTATATACTTCGCCTCATTTAAGAGATTTTAGAGAGAGGATAAAGGTAGATGGTGAACTTGTTTCTGAGAATTATGTAGTTGATTTTATTGGTAAGCATCAAGATAAATTTGAAGAATTACGTCCTTCCTTTTTTGAGATGACAGTTGCGATGGCTTTTGATTTCTTTGCAGATCAGCAAGTTGATGTTGCTGTTGTGGAGGTAGGTTTAGGTGGAAGATTGGACTCGACCAATATCATTTCACCTGTACTTTCTGTGATAACTAATATAAGTAAAGATCATACTAATTTGTTAGGTTCGGAGCTTGCACAAATAGCAGCAGAAAAGGCTGGAATTATAAAGAAAAATGGTTCTGTTATTATTGGTGAGAAACAGGAAGAGGTAATAGATGTTTTTTTGAGAATTGCTTCAAACAATAAATCTGATCTGAAATTTTCAGAAGACAGGTATAAAAATCAGTCATCTGAATTGATCGATTGTAAAAGACATCTTGTTTATCAATCTCTTGAAAACAATTCAATAATCAATTTGTCATGTGATTTATTGGGTATTTATCAGATTAAGAATATAAGAACCGCTCTATGTGTGTTTGATGAATTGAATAGCAGGGGGTTGAAAATTTCCGAAGCGTCTATTAAACAAGGAGTTTCTGAGGTAGGAAAAAGAACCGGTTTGCTAGGCCGCTGGCAGACAATTGGTAATGCTCCCAAAGTAGTGTGTGATACAGGGCATAATGTTGGAGGGATTAAAGAAATAATAGAGCAAATTGAATCAATGGATTACAGAAAACTACATGTTGTTTTTGGTGTGGTTGATGATAAAGATCTTACTAATATACTTGAATTAATGCCGAAGAGTGCGAGCTATTATTTTAGTCGTGCGGATATTCCAAGAGCATTGAATCAAGAAGTTCTTGCTTCGAAGGCAAAAGCTTATGGATTGTTAGGAAATGCCTACTTATCTGTGAAAGAAGCATTAGAGGCGGCAAAGGCAAATGCCCATGAAAATGATCTTGTTTTTGTGGGAGGAAGTACTTTTGTTGTTGCGGAAGTTGTATAAACAAAACTAGGGTTTTTATTGCTTGGTAATTTTTTCTGTTTATATTTGCAGTCGTTAAGGGCGATTAGCTCAGTTGGTTCAGAGCACTTGGTTTACACCCAAGGGGTCATAGGTTCGAATCCTATATCGCCCACATTTACAAAGGATTAATGTATTATTCATTGTAGTGTCCCCAGCGCCATTTATTTAAAATTAAATCTGTATAACAAAATAATCATTAAAGAATTTTTTCTTTAATGAAAACTTGATTATTTTTGTTCTCATTTAAGGTGTAAGTAAGAAATTATGGTTCAAAGTTCTAAGAAAATTCAGGGGGTTCCTGAGCCGACTATTAGGCGCATGCCGTCATACTTAGCATTTGCAGAAGGCTTGCTAAGGAAAGGACAGCAGTTTGTTTCATCTACTCAGATCGCAAACTATATGAATATCGACCCCACACAAGTCACAAAAGATTTATCTTATACCACTATTGTGGGAAAAACAAGAGTTGGTTACGAAGTTAAAGCGTTGGTTGATGTTTTGTCGGAGTTTCTGGGATTTACGATCATGGATAATGCTTTTCTTGTAGGTGCTGGATCTTTAGGTTCTGCATTATTGCACGATAGCGGATTATTACATTTTGGTTTAAATATCGTTGCTGCTTTCGATGTTAATTCTTCGACTATTGGGAAAAAAATTAATGATATTGAGGTATTTCACATAGATCAATTTCGTGATTTATCACAAGAAATGAATGTGGTAATGGGAATTATTACTGTTCCAGCTGAAAATGCACAAACAGTTGCCGATTTGATGGTAGCTTGGGGTATTAAAGCGATTTGGAATTTTACGCCGGCAAGAATCAAGGTTCCGGAAGATATTATTGTTCAGAATACAACACTCTATTCTAATCTGGCAATTATTTTTAATAAATTGCATAATGATAGAAAAGAATTATAGTAAGATATAAGGTCTGTAAAAAAAATAAAAAGAGAGGACTGTTGAAATTTTTCAACAGTCCTCTCTTTTTATTTATTGATGTTTACAATTTTAATCTTCCAGAATGCTAATGGCGTGGTCTAAAATAGTTGTATCATCTAGTTCAACAATACCTCCATAAGGGCCTTGTTCAACATGGATTCCTGTGCATTGGCCTTCATCAAAATTGGTTCCACCAAAATAATTTCTAACGGTTTCTACTTCTAATTGTAAATCTTCTGCAATCCTTTGCATACTTCCATCTGGCAAACGATCTTTAATTTCTCTTAACTCATTGAATGTGATTGTTTTAGTCATACGCTCTTAAGTTTTAATTAAAGGTTAGAAATTGATTTGCTCTTTAAATTTAACGAAAGTAATTGTTAATTTAAAATTATTGGAGTGTTAAATCATGTTAAAAAGTAAGTGTGAAACTGGTTTTTTCGTTCGGAATTGACTGTGCTGTAATGGTTCCTCCGTGTAATCGCAATATCTGTTTTGACAGACTTAATCCAATACCAGATCCTTTAGGCTTTGTTGTGAAAAATGGAATAAACACTTTGTCAAGTACTTCTTTTATAATGCCTTGTCCGTTGTCGCTTATTTGAATTGATATTCTGCCTCTTTTGTTCATAAAGGCTTTCATTTCAATTCTTGGATCGGTTGTGTGTTCGAGTGCGTGAATAGAGTTTTTAATTAAATTGATTAAAACCTGTTCAAGTAGTTGTTCGTCGGCGGAAAGCTCAAGGCTTTCAGGGTTAATGCTAATCTCACATTTGATGCCTTTTCTCTTTATTTCCTCTTCCATCAGACGATGAATGTTGTCAAAAAGTTTTTGCACCTGAAAAATTCCAAAATTTGGTTTAGGAATTTTTGTAAGATTCCGATAAGTATCTACGAAATGTAAAAGCCCGGAGCTTCTTTTGTGGATTGTTTCAAGAGCCAATTTAACTTCGTTCAGCGTCTCCAGATCCTCATCCTGAAACTTGTTGGTGTTGTTTTCCCCGAAATCATCAAGAATTGTTGTTAGAGTCGTGGAGAGAGAAGAGATTGGCGTAATTGAATTCATAATCTCATGAGTGAGCACCCGGATTAGTTTTTGCCATGATTCAATTTCCTGTTCTTCCAATTCGTATTGGATGTTTTTAATTGATACAAGTATTACCTGTCGATTGTTGATTTTAAATTCGGTGGCGTAAATTGCAAGCTTTAGGATATCTTCATTGTCAACCACTTTAACAAGTGTGTTTTCTCCATGCTTAAGGCTTAGCAGGCAATTTACAAGTTCCTCACTAAAACCACTTAAGTCCTGTATTCTTTTAAGGTTGCTTACCTGAAAAAGTTTCTTAGACGCATTGTTGATCATTTCTACCTTTCCATCGCGGTGAAATGCAATTAAACTAATTCCAATGTGTTGAATTACAGTTTGCAGATAGAAATAATGCTCTTCTTTCTCAGCTCTTATTTTTTGAAAATCAGTAATAACTGCATTGAAAGATTCCTGCAGTTTGTCGAATGAGCTTCCAAGACCTTGTACTTGAAAATTTCGTGTGAAATCAGAATACCGTATGGATTCCAAAAAATTCTTTAGCAGGCGATTGGTTTTTTCAACGTACTTAATAATTTCATAAATTTGATAGATAATCGCAATAAAAGTAAGGCTTGCTGTGAAGTAAAGGCTCTTTTTTGCAACTAAGTAAAATAATAAGAATATCGTTGCTGAGAGCACGATGATTCTTATTATAAAATTAATCCGGAAGCTTTTATAAACCATATTTTTCTAATCTTCGATAAAGAGATGTGCGTGTAAGACCAAGTTCTCCAGCCGCTTTGGAAATATTTCCTTTATTTGTTTTCAATACTTTCTGTATGATATTCTTTTCAACTTCCTCAAGGTTATAAGAGTCAAATTCAACATCATCCTGACCATTTCGTTCAGTGCTGACTTGGAAATCGGCAGGATCCAGATTGCGATCATCTGCCATAATGATTGCCCGCTCCATTAAGTGTTGAAGTTCTCTCACGTTTCCAGGCCAGCTGTAATCGTAAAGTTTGTTTAGACAAGCCTTTGAAAGAGGGTTGATGCCTTTTTTATACTTTTTAGAATATATTTCAAGAAAATGATTTGCCAAAAGTGGTATGTCTTCGTATCGTTCTCTTAAAGCAGGAAGACTTATTTCAACAGTGTTAATTCTGTATAGAAGATCCTGACGATATCTGTCTTCTGATGCCATTTGTTTTAGGGGCATATTGGTTGCACATATTAAACGGATGTCGATAGGAATTGGCTTGTTCGATCCCACCCGAATTACTTCTCTGCGCTCTAAAACAGTTAAAAGCTTCGCTTGCATCGGAAGGCTTAAATTCCCGATTTCATCTAGGAATAGTGTTCCTCCGGAGGCAATTTCGAATCGGCCGGGACGGTCGGCACGAGCATCTGTAAATGCACCTTTCACATGCCCAAACAGTTCGCTTTCGAATAGATTTTCATTTATAGATCCAAGATCAACACTGATAAAAACTTCATCTTTTCTTGGTGAGTTTCGGTGTAATGCTCTGGCAACCAATTCTTTTCCTGTTCCGTTTTCGCCAAGAATCAATACGTTTGCATCTGTTACAGCCACTTTTGTTATGGTTGAGAATACTTGCTGCATTTCAGGGGATGTACCAATAAAGTCATTAAAAGGTTGGTCAAGAACTGCATTTAACTCTTTTTGTTTTGTCTTTAGTTCTTTAACTTCATCTTTCGATCTGCGCAGTTTTATTGCTGATGATATGGTGGCAAGAAGTTTTTCATTCTGCCATGGTTTTAATATGAAGTCTGTTGCACCTGCTTTTATAGCTTTTACCGATTTTTCAATATCGCCATATGCGGTAATAAATAACACAACTGCCTGCGGATCAATTTCAAGTATCTTATTTAGCCAATGATATCCTTC
The DNA here is from genome assembly GCA_016936255.1 of Marinifilaceae bacterium. GTDB lineage: Bacteria > Bacteroidota > Bacteroidia > Bacteroidales > Marinifilaceae > Labilibaculum. The sequence goes on from JAFGYE010000107.1 coordinate 124,908, forward strand.
CTGACCGCTAATTGCGTCTTTTGTAAAATTCATATCAAGCAGCACAACATCGTAATGATCCTGTTTCATTAGTTTTGGAATCATTTCCGGATCCGACTCTGTGTGTATTAATTCTACATGTTGTTTCAGAAGCAGCTTTAAAGAAAACAGGATATCTTCGTTATCATCAATAGCTAATATTTTACCGTTTTTTTGAATTGCCATAATTTGAATTAATTTATCGTTTCAGGTTTTAGAACTTAAATAGGAATCCAAGTTATCATTAAATTTTTAAAATTAAAAGAAAAATGTTCGGATACGTACAGTTCTTGTATTGTTTTCGTTCACAGATGCGTGGGAATCAATGGGTTTTGGTTTTTCAAGAAGTTGTTAATCAATGTTAAAAGTGTTTTGGCATGAAAGTGGTGATATTGCGGTTGTGTTTGAAAAAGGATTAAAAAAGTCGAATGATAATGGATCGAATTATTGAAAAGAAATCTTGGTATTTACTAAGGAAAAATTGGTATTTAGCTGGAGCCGTTTTAGGCGTTGTTATTTTGTCTACAGCATTTTTGGGAGAGTCAGGATCCCGGCTGCGCGTTGATGCAGAGAAAATTTCAATTGGAGATGTTAAAACTGATTATTTTCAGGAATATATTGCGCGAACAGGAACGGTTAATCCAATAACCACAGTTTATTTAGATGCTATTGAAGGAGGACGTGTAGAAGAGGTACTGCTGGAAGAAGGGAGTATGGTTAAAAAGGGGGATGTGATTCTACGTTTGAGTAATTCAGAGTTAAACCTGCAAATTTTAAATTCGGAAGCTGGTTTTACTGAACAGGTAAATAGATTGCGGGATACTCGATTGAGTATGGAGCAGGATCGTTTGAATGTAAGAAGAAGTTTGTTGGAAATAGATTTAAGTCTGGCAAAGAGTAAAAGGGCTTATCAGCGAAATAAAATTTTCTTTGAGAAGGATTTGATTTCCCGTGAAGAATTTGACGAGTCAAATGACAATTACAACTATTATGAAAAAACCAGAGAGCTGCTTTTGGAGAGGCAAAAAACAGATTCCCTGGCACGTACAATTCAAATTCAACGATTGGATGCCAATTTGAAAAACATGGAAAACAATCTGGAAATGGTTCGTGCAAAGCTTCAAAATTTAAACGTAAAAGCACCTGTTGATGGTCAGTTAGGATCTTTAAATGTTGAATTGGGAGAGTCAAAGTCAAGAGGGCAGCGTTTAGGACAGGTAAATGTATTGGATAATTATAAAATAAATGCGATGGTTGACGAACTCTACATTGCACGATTAAATAAAGGATTAAAGGCTAAATTTAGTTTTAGTGGCGTTGATTATAATTTAGTGGTTTATAAAGTTTATCCAGAAGTGCGTGGGGGGCAGTTTGAAATTGATATGAAATTTGCTGGTGAGCTTCCTCCGGGGATAAGAACCGGACAAACATTTAGAACAAAAATTGAATTGGGAGAACCTCGGGAGGCTGTTTTGATTCAAAGAGGAGGTTTCTTTCAAAGTACTGGAGGACAATGGATATTCGTTGTAGATCCTAGTGGTGCTTTTGCCACAAAACGGGCAATTAAGTTGGGAAATCAGAATCCGATGTATTATGAGGTTCTTGAGGGCTTGAAGCCTGGAGAGAGAGTTGTAACGAATAGCTACGAATCATATGGGGATGTAGACAAATTGGTTTTAAAGTAAGTGGATGTTAAAAATTTTATTGAATACTGTTTTACGTAGTTTATACCGGCAAAAAGCCTATTCCTTAATGAATATTTTAGGATTGGCAACTGGTGTAACTTGTACTTTGCTCATATTAATATGGGTGGAATATGAAATGGGATTTGATAAATTTCATGAGGATATTGATCGGGTTTATAGTGTGTACGAGAATCAGAATTATGCTGATGGCGATGTTTTTTCGGTATACTCAACACCCGGGCCATTAGCCGAATCTATAAAAAAAGCATTTCCGGAAATTAAGTATTCCACAAGAATGGTTACCACCTGGGGACAATTGATTCTTTCTGCGGATGGGAAAAGTTTTGTTGAAGATGGTGGAAAGATTGTTGATGCTGATTTTTTCCAGATTTTCACTTTCCCTATCGTAAAAGGTGAAAAAGAGCATCCTTTTAAAGAGGAAAATTCGATTGTGCTTACAGAGAAACTTGCTCAGAAATTGTTTGGTGAATTGGATCCGATTGGAAGGCACATTGAGATAAATTCCAGATTTGATTATACCGTTTCGGCTGTGATTCAAAATCCGCCAGCTAATTCGTCTATAATTTTCGACTTCGTTATTCCTTTTCAATTTTTTGGGAAGTTGTGGGCTTATGATTTAAATGATTGGGAGGCAAATACTTTTCACACCTTTATAAAGGTGGATGAAGGGGTTGATTCGGATGATTTGGTGGCTCAGTTACAAACATATATTAAAGATCGTATTGAAAATTCGAATGTTGATCTTGATCTTCAGGCTTTCGGGAAGTATCATTTGTATGCGATAAATACAAATAAAGTGGGTCCGATTTGGTACGTCAGGGTATTTCTGCTGATAGCCGTTTTAATCCTTTTAATTGCCTGTTTTAACTATATGAATCTGGCAACTGCCAGATCAGAAAGAAGAGCAAAAGAAGTGGCTATCAGAAAAGTAGTTGGAGCTCAGCGAAAAGGATTAATCGGTTTGTTTCTTGGCGAATCGATATTTTTTACATTAATATCCTTAGGAATTGCCGTTGTTTTGGTTGAATTATTACTGCCTGTTTTTAGTGATTTAACGGATAGGGATTTATCATTGGGGATAAATAATATAAAATTTTTATTTAGCGTTTCGGGCATTGTACTTCTTACAGGAATTGTGTCAGGAAGTTATCCTGCCTTGTTTCTGTCTTCTTTTCTGCCAATTCATGTAATTAAAGGCATTTCAAGAAAAGATTCTGCTCTGCTCAGGAAGGTGTTGGTGGTCATACAATTTAGCATGTCGATAGGCCTGTTTATTTGTTCAGGGATTATTTATCAGCAACTTGAATTTTTACAGGAATCGGATGTTGGTTACAACAAGAACAATTTGGTTTACATTGAGATGGCAGATGATTTCAATTCAATTTACCCTAAGCTGAAAAATGAGTTGATTAAAGTCCAGGGAGTTTACTGGGTAACAGCAGCAAATCAAATGCCGGTGAATTTTACAAATTCAACATGGGATGTAGATTGGCCGGGAAAAATAAAGGATTCTGAAGATATCTTGTTTCAATTGACTTTTGTGGATTATGATTTTATTGAAACATTTGAAATGGATGTGATTCAGGGAAGGGGATTTTCCAAATTGTATGGCGGCGATAGCTTGAAATTTATTATTAATGAATCGGCAGCCAAAAAGATGAATATGGTTCACACCATTGGTGAACCTTTACGGATTTGGGCTTTTTCGGGCGAAGTGATAGGCATTGTTAAGGATTTTAATTTCAACAGTCTTCAGGTTGGAGTGGAACCCTTAATTATGATGCGGAATCCGGCGGCTTTTAAATATATAGGTATCCGAATTGGAGAAGATGTGGAGCCAATATTGAATAAAATAAGAACGGTTTGGGATTCAACAGTTCCGGACATTCCGTTTACTTATCGATTTTTGGAAGAGGACTTTAAGTATTTCTATACGGCAGAATCACGAATGAGTAAAATATTTGTTTCATTTACTATAATCGCTTTTGTTATTTCATGTTTGGGTTTGTTTGGGCTGGTTTCCTTTGTAACAGAACGTAAATCTCGTGAGATGGCACTAAGAAAGGTGTTTGGAGCTAATATGGATACGGTATTTCAGTTGTTGTTGAAAGAGTTTTTTAAGTGGGTAATGCTTTCCAATGCCATTGCTTGGGTACTTTCGTATTTTGTGATGGAGTGGTGGTTAAAAGGATTTGCTTATCGAATAGATATTGGAATTGGAATTTTTATCTTGTCAGGATTTGTATCTCTGTTGATAACTTTTCTTACAGTTTATCAGCAAATATGGAAATTGGCTTTAAAAACTCCGGTGCGTGTGCTAAAATATGAATAAGTGATTGTTTAAATACATATGACTATGATTAATACTAAAAATTTAATTAAAGTTTTCAGAACCGATGAGGTGGAAACTACGGCATTAAATAATGTCAATCTGGAAATTAATAAAGGAGAATTCGTTGCAATAATGGGTCCGTCGGGATGTGGTAAGTCAACTTTACTGAATATTATTGGCTTGCTTGACAATCCAAGTGAAGGGGAGCTGCATTTTAACGGTTATCAGGTAGAAAAGTATACTGAAAGGCAAAGAACAAATTTGAGAAAAGAAAACATTGGTTTTGTTTTTCAAAGTTTTAATTTGATTGATGAATTGACTGTTTTTGAGAATGTTGAGTTGCCTCTTTTGTATATGAAAGTATCGGGAGCAGAGAGAAAAAGAAGAGTAAATGAGGCATTGGAAAGAATGAATATTGCCCATAGAGCTAAGCATTTTCCTCAGCAATTATCTGGAGGACAGCAGCAAAGGGTTGCAATTGCACGAGCAGTTATTTCCAATCCCAAATTGATTTTAGCGGATGAGCCAACGGGTAATTTGGATTCTGCTAACGGAGAAGAGGTGATGAATCTTTTAACTCAGCTTAATGAGGAAGGAACTACAATAATCATGGTAACTCACTCGCCGTCAGATGCAGATAGAAGTCATCGTATTATTCAGTTGTTTGACGGACATATTGTAACTGAGAATATGAGACAAAAGCTTTAGAGCGAAAATATTATCGTTATTAATCAATTCTTAGGTTCATATTCTGAAAATTGAGCTGTATATTAATAAGGCAAGTATGTTTAAGAATTTCTTCATTACACTTTTTCGAAATTTTTCCAGAAATAAATTCTATACAACAATCAATGTTGCTGGTTTATCTGTAGGATTAATTTGTACAATTCTGATTTTACTGTTTGTTCAGGATGAATTATCATACGATAAGTACAATGTGAATCATGAACGGATCATTCGTTTGGGATCAGATTTTACTTTGAGTGGAAAGAGAGACCGTGTTGCGACATCGCCTTTGCCATTTGGTCCAACCTTTGCTGAGGAATTTCCTGAGGTGGAGCAGTTTGTTCGGTTTCAAGGTTCAGGAAGACAGCAATTTAAATATGATGATAAAGAGTTTTATGAAGAGCATATCGCCTTTGTTGATTCTTCAGTATTTACTATTTTTAGCTTTCCCCTGCTTAAAGGAGATCCCAAAAAAGCTCTTACTCAGCCATACTCAATAGTACTAAATGAGACTTTGGCTAATAAGTATTTTAACGGCGAGGATCCGATAGGAAAGATATTGCTTGTTGGTGAAAACGTGCCTTACACCGTTAGTGGAGTCATGAAAGATCTCCCTTTGAACAGCCATTTCAAATTTAATGCTTTTTACTCCATGAAAACTTTGGAAAGTATTCGGGGAGCAGAACAATTTAACAGCCTGCAGCCAATCGCATTCTGGTCTTTTAGTAATTACACCTTTTTGCTGTTAAAAGAAAATTCAGAGGCTGATGCTATTCTCGAAAAGTTTCCGGCTTACTATGAGAAATACATGAAGGAGCTTGGAGATCAACTGGGGGTTTCCTACAAGCTAATAATTCAGCATCTTGGAGATCTTCATTTAAGATCCCAATTGCAATGGGATGCACCAACCGGAAATATAAAATACATTTATATCCTTACAGCGATTGCCATTTTTATCCTGTCCATAGCCAGTATTAACTATATGAACATGGCAACTGCGCGATCTTCAAAGCGGGCAAAAGAGGTAGGTATTCGTAAGGTGGTTGGCGCACAAAGAGAAAATATCATTCGTCAGTTTATGATGGAGAGTATATCGTTAACAGTTTTTGCCCTTATTATAGCCTTAATATGCGTTGAGTTACTGCTGCCACTGTTTAATCAATTGGTAAATAAGGATCTTACATTGAGTTTTTTGGATACTCCGGAAGTGATATTGTTTAATGTAATTCTGGCAGTTCTATTGGGTCTGTTCTCGGGCAGTTATCCTGCTCTTTACCTGTCATCAATTCAGCCGGTTTTTATCCTAAAGGGAAGAAACGGCAGAGGCAGGGCAAATGGTTTTTTGCGAAAATTGCTTGTAATCTCTCAGTTTACGGTTTCAGCCATGATGATTAGCGGAACTATCATTGTTGCATCTCAATTCCTGTACATGAATAGTATGGATGTGGGATTTAATAAAAAAGATATTGTAGTCTCGGTTATTCGCGATTCAGTATTGCGGACCAGAATAGATGCATTGAAAATGGAGCTGAAGAAAAATCCCAACATAAAGGCTGTTGCAACTTCTAGTTCACTAATTGGTTTTGGAGGATCGAAAACGGTGCATTTGTACGAGAGTGATGAAGGGATGCAGCAATATGCATTAAATTTCAATGTTATTGATTTCGATTATATCGATTTAATGGAAATGGATATTCTGAAAGGAAGAAATTTTAGTCGTGAGATTCCATCAGATACAATCAATGCATTTATCGTTAATGAGTCGGCCGCAATTAAATTTAACTGGGGCGAAAATGCCTTAGGGAAAAAGCTTCAGGTAGGAGTGGATATTGATGGTGTTGAAGAAGGAGGAGAAGTTCAATTGGGAGAGGTGATTGGTGTAATTCGGGATTTTAATTATCAGCCTCTTAAAGATTTAATTGAGCCGATGAATCTTATTGTTTCGGAAAATCCTGATTACCGAAGGAATTTGCACGTGAAAATTAATTCTGAAAATAGAAAAGAGACCCTACTTTATATTCAGAAAGTATGGAATGAGTTTTGTCCCAACATGTCGTTTGCTTATTCCTTTTTAGATGATAGGATGAAAGAAAATTATGAACCGGAAGAAAGACTGACGTGGATTTTTTCAATTTTTTCTTTAATAAGCATTTTAATTGCATCCATGGGACTTTTTGGATTGTCCTCTTTTATGGCCGAACAACGAACCAAAGAACTGGGTATTCGGAAAGTATTAGGTGCAACGATAGGTAAGTTGGTGTATTTGTTAACCCGTGAATTTATCAGGTTGATTTTAATTGCAAATATCATAGCTGTTCCAATATCTTATTGGGCTTTAAGTGCTTGGTTGAGCGATTTTCCGTATCACATTTCAATTGGTATTTGGATATTTGCTGCCACCCTGATTATTTCTTTAGTGATTGGATTGTTTACTGTTGCATGGCAATCTTACCGGGCTGCAAGTTCCGACCCAATTAAGGCAATTAAATATGAATAAACTCAATAAAGTAGAAACCTTCTAAACCTTTTACTCATGAGAGAAATATGTGTGCCGATACCACTTGGCTATGACAATGAAGTTGCAGAAGTGGAAGTTAAACTAGCGAATAAGAAATTATCTGTGTTTTTTAGGTTGGAATCATTTTCGTGGGACGTCTCCAATGAAATGGAAGATAAATCAGATGATATTACAGAGAAATTACTCAAGATTTATAATTTGAAAAAGCTTATCGCTGAATATGATTCAGATTGGGAATTGATACAGATTTTTACTCCTTCGGAGTCATCAAAGAACATTCAGGTTCTTTTTCGTAAAAAATAGCGAATGTATTGGTTCTATGTAGAATGTGGCGGGTAACAAGTGTTTTATCTCCAGGGAATATTGTGTTTACTTTACGCTTATTTATTCCAACACAAGATTCCCGATTAAATAAACGATAAACCTAAAAATAACACAACAACCTAATTAAACAAAATGTAGTCAATTTTGCAGCTCGAAAAAGTATAATAAAATGGCATAGCGATCTGTTAAAAAAAACATAGCGTAGTTTTGATCAAAACATAGGCATGTTTTACTAAAAACATAGTGTAGTTTTAGTCAAAACATAAGCATGTTTTTCTCACTCCTTAATAGCGATTGGTTATCAATGAGTTGCAGGTATTAAAGATAAGTGTCGGATTTATTCCTCAAAAAGAAAACCAGCCACAAAATTCAAATGAAAATATCAACCTAATTTGATTGATGAAACATCCTAAAATAAATTGGTTTTCAGCTAAAAAAGATAATGTAGTGCAATTAAAAAAAATGGCTTAAAAACGATGTATCCTCCTAAAACAACATAACTGTAGCATATTATTTGCTTCTTGTGTAACTTTTGCTGTATCTGTTCGTCTTAAGAGCGAAAAGGACAAATAAACTTAAATCAGGAAGTATGGATTGTTTAGTGAAAAATCGTTTATTCTTTTTTCTAATTGCTCAACTATTCCTTGGCTCATTCACTGTTGCAGGTCAAACATACCCATGTTATTTATACGGCAGTATTACCACTGTTGATGGTGATGTTTATAAGGGCGCCATTCGTTGGGATGATGAAGAAGTGTTTTTGACTGATGTGTTTAATGCAGAGAAAGAAGAAAATCCTTACCTAAAATACCTTCCGGAATCCAAGGGAAAAAATAATCAGGAGAGATACAATAGAAAGAGAACCTGGGATCGCTTCGAAGTCACAATTAATGATGAAAGGAGAGATTTTACCAGTATTTACGATCGAAAATTTGAATGCCGGTTTGGCGATATAAAATCAATCTCTGTAACAGGCAGTGAATCGGTAAGTTTAGAACTTAAAGATGGAAAGTATATTAATTTAAGTGGCGGTTCAAATGATGTAGGAACCAAAGTTTGGATTATTGATCAGGAATTAGGTTTGTTGAAAATTGATTGGGATCGCATTGATATTGTCAATTTTGAAACAACACCTGCTGATGGAGTGGAGACTTTTGGAGAGCCAATTTATGGAAAGATTACAACAACAAAAGGAGAGTTTACCGGTTTTATTCAATGGGACCATGATGAGCGTTTGGCAGGAGATAAATTGGATGGACGAGGTCGGGATGGAGATGTATCCATTTCTTTTGATAAAATTAAATTAATTGAAAAAACAGAAAATGGAAGCCTCATTACTTTAAATTCCGAACGACAGTTTGAATTGACCGGTGAGAATGATGTTAATAAATACAACAGAGGAATTATTGTTAGTATTCCACATGTTGGACGGGTCGATTTTCCCTGGAGTCACTTTCTTTCTTTAGAGATCCTTCCTTTTCCCAAAAATAAAGATTGTTTGTCTGAATTTAGGGTATCCGAAAGGTTGTTCGGTACATTGGTTACAAAGGATGGTAAATCGTATAAGGGAGTAATTGTTTACGATTTAGATGAGGCAATGGATTCGGAGATTTTAAATGGTTTAAATGATAAATTGGAATTTACAATTCCTTTCAGAAATATTGGAAGTATTAAACCAATGGCATACAACTATTGTCTTGTTGAACTAAAAAATGGGATGAAGCTGTATCTTGGCGACCAAACCGATGTTTCCAATAAAAATGCCGGCGTAATAATTTTTGTAAAAGAAGATGAATACAAAAACTTTAAATGGGAAGATATTGAGCGGATTGATTTTATTTGAAAATTATCATATTTAAATTGAATGTCCCATTTTTATTTTTTTAAGATGGGCTTTTTTTTTTGTAATCGACTGATATGTTTATGCTTGTTAGCGTTTAAATTTATTTAAATAAAACTCTCACACATATAATGTGTTAAAACGGAATTTTTGGCTAAAAGAAATATTCTGGGGTAATAAATAATATGTTGAAATTTTTCGCCAAATTTGAAACTTATTTATTTTTCTCTCGTCAAAGCAAAAGATTCTTTAATGCGAAGAATACATGTTTCTGCCTAATTTAATTAGGACGATGATTTATAGGAAAACCGGTTGTTATGAAAAGAAATGGAACAAGTCTACTACTAATACTATTTTTACAATTAATATATTTATCTGCAGAAGCAAGTGATTTCTACTGGATTGGTGGTTCGGGTAATTTCAATGATATTCAGCATTGGAGCGATCAGCCAGGCGGGAAAATAAACCCAGGAGCTCTTTTGCCTGATAAAGATGATAATGTGTATTTTGATGAATTTTCTTTTCCTGATCCGGGAGCAGAAGTGGTAATCACTAGTGTTGCACGTTGTTTGAATATGTATTGGGGCAATGTACAAAACATGCCTGCTCTTAAAACGGATAATAATATTGCACATTATTTGGTCATCTATGGAGGAGTGAAATTTACCACTCAGATGATTATTGACCTTGATCGTCCTTTGTATTTTAGAGCAAATACTCCTGGTAATATTATTGATTTTGGAGGAAATTCATTCAATGGGGATTTCTATTTTGACAACAACGGAGGCTGGAGAATTACCAGTGAAATGAACCTGCTTGATAATACGGTCTATTTTAATCAGGGTTCTTTAAGTATTGAAGCAGAATTAACCTGCGGAAGTTTTGTTTCCGAGAACCCGGTATCCAGAGAGCTCTATTTTAATTCTTCAATCATTAATCTTAATAAAAGCGGAGCATCTGTTTTGTCTGTTCAAACAGATAATCTGAGTCTGTATCCGGGCGACTCAAAAATAATTGTTAGTTCAGCAAATTCAACCATTGAAACAATTGGGACTAAACGTGTCGATTTTTTTGACATTTTATTCAAAGGAGATAATGGAGCAATAGAAAGTAATGTTATTCTTACTTCATTTAATAATGTAGATTTTGAGTTGAATGGAAGTTTAAAAGGAGAAAATGATTTTCAGAATTTAACTTTTACTGAAGGATACAATTATTTTATATCAAGTGGAACCCAAAACATAAAAACGAAGTTTGAAGCTCTGGGGGAATGTTATGCTTACATTTCAATTACAGGAGATGTTCTTGGTGGAAATATTTCGGCAGAATTGGTTAATTTGGATTATCTGAAAGTGCAAAATATTAATGCATTGGGTAATGCGGTTCCATTTCTGGCAAATAATTCATATAACTTAGGTGGAAATAATTCGGATTGGACTTTTGCGGCACCATCTTCTGCAGATTATATGTGGACTGGTGGGGCAGGCGATGGAATGTGGGGAACACCAGGGAACTGGGATTCGGGTTGTGTGCCATCCAGAAATAATAGTGTAATAATACCAGCCACCTTTGTAGTAAATATTGATATTCCAGCAGAATGTAAAAGCCTTACCATTGATGATAATGCGACTTTAGAAGGATCAAATAATTTAGCAATTTTTGGATCCCTGGCAGCAGGAAACTGTACCTGGGTTTTTGATGGAGAAACACAGTTTGATGGAGGTAACACAACAAACACAATAACAATAAATTCGGTTCTTACAGGATCTGTATCTTTTGTTGGTGATGGAGAATGGACTCTTAATACAGACATTACTGTTGCAAATAATCTGGAGCTGTTTAAAGGTAAATTGCATGTTAATGGAAATCGATTAACTGTAGGACAATTCGTTTCTACAAGTACTTACAACAGGGAATTGGATCTGTTTAATTCAAATGTGGATATTACCGATGGTGTTTCACGTTCTTGGAATATTTCGGGCAGCAATTTTACACTTACCAGTAACAACTCTGAAATTCGATTCCTATCGGACGGAGCAGAACTCTACAATAATTCTTCCGATTTTATTATTTATGGGAGAGTAGTTTTTAATTTTCCTGATGGTCAGACATTTTTAACGAATGAAGGATTTGAGCCGACTTTTGAGTCTCTTGAGTTTAAAGGGAATGCTAAATTATTTGGTAATCATCAGTTTGATCAATTAATTTTTACCAAGGGTAAGTCTTATCTTTTTAATGTTGGCAGTAAACAGAAAATTACAAAAGCGGATGGTTTGATTGCTCACGGTACATGTTCCGAATACATTTCTTTTAAAGGAGAAAATGGCATTGCATATTTTGATTGTGACGTGTCGTCATCTGATCTTTTTCGGTTAAGAATCGAGGATGTGAATGTTATTGGAGGAATTGGTTCGCTAACAGCCAATGAATCGATTGGTATTTCAGGCTACGATGGATGGGTTTTCCCAAATGATTTAACAGGAACTACGGTTTATTGGACTGGAAGTGTAAATAGTGACTGGTTTACTGCAGGCAACTGGCAAGGTGGTTGTTTACCTAACCGAAAAGATGTGGTTATTTTCGAAGATGCAAAAGTCTTGAATAGCTATGAAGTAAATATATCTAAAAAAGGGAGTTCAGCGGAGTGTTTGGACATGATTTGGACGAATGCCAATTTAATGAGCTTCACGGGAGATCAGCCAATATGTATTTTTGGAAGTCTCGATTTATCAGGAATGGTTAATGCCAACTATTCCTATTCAGGCGATTTTTATTTTAAATCTGAGAATTCTTCCAATATTGATGCGGGTGCAGCAGAATTACTCAGCGATCTCGTTTTTGAAGGAACTAAACAAGATGATGATTCCTGGCTTGCAGGAAGCTGGATTTTGAATAGCGGATTAAAGACATCAGGTACAATTCTTTTAAAGAATGGAGATCTGATTTCTAATAGTCAGGATATTGAGGCCAAAGGTTTTGTTTCTAATTTTGGTGTGGCCAATACAAGATCATTAACATTAGGATCTTCGACATTTAAATTGGAACAATTTGAAATTTCTCCTGACGGATTTAATTTTGATGCCGGTACTTCGGAGATAATATTTACTACAGGAGGCGATTTAATTGTTTCAACAGGAGCTGTGCCGGTTGCATTCTATAATGTTACTTTCGATGATGCTGATGGAAATGCCTACATAGATACTTATTCAGATGATATTTCGTTTAATAATATAGTGCTGAATGGAAATACTTATTTTAGAAAAAAGAATGTTTCTGAAATAAGTTTTGTTTCTGAAAGTATTCAATTGGCTGTTGGGAAAACTTATGTATTTGAAAGCAGTCAGACCTTTGTGTTCGGTAATGTAATTGCTAACGGAGCCTGCGAAGGAACAATTGATATAACAGGTTCGCGTGCCGATCCTGCAATTTTTAAAGCGAAGACAGGTGTAACTAATATAACAGTAAATTCAGTTAATATTTTAAATGTCAATGCTGATCCGGTAGATACATTTGTTGCAAAAGCATCTATAAACTTGGGTGGCGCTGACGGTTGGAAATTTGAAAATGAACCAGCAGGAACCAATTTGTATTGGGTTGGCGGAACAGGAAATTGGGATGATCCAAATCATTGGTCGACGGTTTCCGGTATTAAATCGGGAGGTTGTGTGCCAACAGCAAAAGATAATGTGTTTTTTGATGACGGCTCATTTTCCGATACAGAGCAAACAGTATATACAGGAGCCAGTGATATTCGTTGCCGAACAATGGATTGGACTGGATCTGAAGCTGCGAGACCGAATTTTGAAATGGGTGCAACCGATATTTCAGGTGTTTATATTTATGGGTCTCTTATTTTTAATTCGGCTGTAGATATTAATCTATCCGCAGTGGTTAATTTTTACTTTAGAGCAACCGAACTTCAGGAGATAAATACATTTGGATATGTGTTTCCAAATATTGTTGAGTTTGATGGTAATGGCGGAGAGTGGAAATTAAGGGACGATATGCTCATGGAAGGTGATTGTTTCATCCGTTACGGTAAATTAATAACCGATGGCTTCGATTTGGAATGCAAGAGTATCACATCTACAGATCCAACTGAGGGAGTTAATTCGAGGGGGTTAGATATTCAGAATTCCAGTGTAACCATTACCGGAAAGGAAGATGTATTGGGACGCTCGATTTATTTTAACCTTGCCGATGCATATTTGGATTTAGGATTTGAATTTTTATCTGCGAACAGTACAATTACATTTACAGATAATGCTGAAGTATTTATCGCAGGAGCCACAACACACAATATCTCATTTGAAAAATTAATATTTGAGAAGGATGGAGAATTGGATTCAGGCTTTTCTGGTATTACTCCTTATGTGAGTTATCTGCAGTTTAAAGAAAATGGTGCCGTAAATGGAAAAAATAAATTTGGAACAGTTGAATTGACTCGGGGCTTTGAATTCGAGTTTCAGAATGGCAAAACTTATGAAATGGATTACCTTCTTGCTGAAGGAAGTTGTTTTGCGCCAATCTCGCTGCATTCTACAAAAGATACTAAAGAAACTACAATCCTGGCGGCGAATAATGTTACAGGTAATTTTCTTGAACTGAAAGACATTAATGGCGATGGCTCAAAAGGAGCAGCTTATACTGCTGCAAATTCATTTGATTTAGGGAATGTTACAGGCTGGATAACTGATGGGGCAATTGCTCCGATTGCTCTGTACTGGGTTGGAAAGGGAACCGACGACAGCTGGAACAATCACGAGAACTGGAGTCGCACCCAGGATGGGAGCGAAGAAGGTTGTGTTCCTACCTTAAACGATGATGTTTTCTTTACTGCGAATTCATTTTTAGGAAGCAAATTTGTAGAGCTAAGCGCTGCCGGAAAATGCCACAGCATGACCTGGAACGATGATGTAGATCCTGGTGCAAGCTTTACTGTTGACGCGACTCTTCAAATTGGTGGATTCATGGATTTAACAGAGACGATGTCATTGAGTATGCGGGGTGTTTTTGACTTTGTTGGAGATGGATTGGCAGGTGATAAATTTGTTGATTTTGCCAATAAATCGATGAATGGTGATGTAATATTCAATGGTGATGCACAATCGTGGGTTTGGAATTCAAGTTTAATAACTTCCGGTGATTTGTATTTGGAGAGTGGTTCTGTTACTACAAATGGTAATGATTTTACTGTTGGGAGATTTAGTTCGTTGTCTTTGGGGAACCCTGATGCAATACGCAGGTTTGATATGAGCGGTTCCTTAGTGATTGTTACTTCCGATCAACCAACAGGCTGGAACCAGAAGATGAATACTACCGGAGGATTGAATTTTATTGCTAAGGATACTAAAATTACATTTGCCAATGGAGGTGGAATTTATTGTGAAACTGATACTGACGTAACCTTTGGTTTCGTTGATTTCATGAATAATGGAATTATAAAAATATTAGGTTTAGGAAAAGGATATTTTGGTTCTGTGACTTTCTTCGAACAGGGACAAGTTTATGGAAACAATACTTTTACCAATTTGGAATTCACGCTTGGATACGAAAACAATATCATTGAATCCGGAAAAACAATTACGGTAATCAATGATTTAAAAATGGAAGGCGTTCGTTGTTCTTACGCTTTCCTAAAAGCTAGTACTCCTGGAGTTAAGGCGTTTATATACAAACCATCAGGACTATTTGGTAAAATTTACAATGCTGCCTTAACGGATATTGCCGGCTCTTCAGGAACTGGTGGGGATCATCCTGTAAATTATCATTTTGATCAAGATAATACAACAGGTTTTGTATTGGTGCCGAGTACTCCCGGAGGAGACGAAGATCCTCCTTCTTTTGAAGGTAGTTTTGATCAGCCTCGTGAAGAGTGGTGTAGTGATATTGCCGTTTTGGATCATGTAAAAGGGTTTCCGATTAACAACAATACAACATTCCAGTGGTATTACAGTGCAGATGGTGTTGTTCCATATACTGAATTATTTGGAGAAACAGATGCTGTGATTGAAGTTGCTGTTTCAGGATTTTATAAAGTTGAAGTGATTTATGGTTATAATACTGTAGCGAAAGATGGCTCTTTGTGTAAAATTGAATCTGTAATTGAGGTTCAATTAGGAACCAAATCAAATGTTTCTTTGGAAATTACAGCCAACAATGTAAAGTGTTTTGGGCAGGGAAATGGACGAGTTGTTGCCAAGGTGGCAAATATTCAGTACCCGGAATATAAATTTTTCTGGAAAGATGAGGCAGGAAATGATTTTACTTCAGAAACGTCAGTATATAAACCTGATTGGGAAAGTACAGCTCTAAACTTAGCACCTGGGAAGTACAATATTACCGTTGCCGATGGCAAAAACTGTGAGTTTGATACCATCGTAAATATATTTGATGCTTACGAATTGTTAATCGATAGTATCAATAAAAAGGATCTGACTTGTTTTACCATTCCAGAAGGTGAGATTTTGGTTGCAGCATCCGGTGGTACCGGAAACCTATCTTACTTTCTTGATAATGCAGTTCAGGCAAGTGAAAATATTACAGGACTCTATTCCGGAAACTACCAAGTTCATGTTTCAGATGCAAACTTGTGTTTGACTCCTGATGAAGATGTTACTCTAAACTCAAATCCAGAGATTGTAATGGATCTGAATGGAACAGATTTACTTTGTTACAATGATAACAATGGACAATTTAATCCTATTGTTACAGGTGGTGTTACCGATTATACTTACGCTTGGACTGGTCCGGCCGGATACACGGCAACAACAGCTAATGTTTCAGGTTTAGCAGGAGGTACTTATGAATTGACTGTTACTGATGCAGTTAATTGTCCTTCGGTTTTGAGTCAGGAATTAATTGAGCCACAGGAATTAATTACGAACGAATTAACAATCGAGGCTGCAAATTGTAATGGAGAAAGCTCAGGTGAGATTTTTGTTGAAGCGGCTCAGGGGACTCCAAACTATCAATATTATTTAGATGGAGTTGAAAGTGCAACTGGTATTTTTTCTATGCTGGCACCAAAAGATTATGCTCTTCGAATTGTTGATGCAAATTCGTGTGTGTTTGAACAAAATGTTACAGTTGTTGAGCCTGGAAAAATAGGATTCTTAGTTGAAGATATTGTACTGCCAACATGTAACAATATCAATAATGGTATTATTAGAATCACACCTTATGGTGGTAATAGTGGTTACACATATAGTTGGTCAGGACCCAGCGATTACCGGTCATATTCTCAAAATATTGAAAATGTAGTTGCCGGTGATTATAGTTTACTAATTACGGATAAAAATAATTGCTCATCAGAAAATGGAGTTGATTTAAATTTAGGTTTAACAATTCAGTTGGGTTTAGTTGTAGAACAACACATTAAAGTTGCAGGAACCAAAAACGGCATTCTTTCAATTGAAACTTTGGAAGGTACAATTCCTTATTCTTTTACCGTAACAGGACCTGATGGATATTCATCCGTTAGTCCTGATAATTACGATGACAACAGTTTCTTGATTGAGAATTTAGCAGGTGGTGTTTACACGGTGATTGCAACAGATGCTTCCGGATGTTCAACAGTGCAAAAATCGATAATAATTGAAGAACCAGGAATGGTATTCACTTATATAGAGGAAAGAAAGGCTGTTGGTTGTGCTGGAAGTCCTGTGGGAGAATTAAAAGCACATGTCAAAGGTGGTGATGGAACATTTACTTATGCTTGGTCTGGTCCTGCCGGATACAGTGGAACAGGAGAAACAATTTCAGGATTAGCAGCAGGTATTTATACAGTTACAGCAACATCGGCCGGGCAATCGGCAACCAACACTTATGAATTATTAGCTCCGGATCCATTGATAGCCAGTGTGGCAAATGTTAAAAATGTAAGTTGTAACAATGCTGCTGATGGCGAGATTGAGCTCGATGTTAATTTTGGTTCGGCAGATTATACAATTGCGTGGACAAAAGGAACTGGATTTTTATCGTCAGCAAAACATATTTTAGATCTGGAGCCTGGCACATATGATTATGCCATAACTTCAGAATATGGATGTCCTCCTGTTTTAGGAAGTCAGGCAATCACAGAACCAGCTTCTCTTGCATTGACTGTTACTCCGATTAATATTTCTGCAGCAGGTCTGCGTGATGGAGAGATTTCGGCAACAGTTACCGGAGGAACCCCTCCTTATATTTTCCTGATATCAGGACCAAATGGATATTCTTATGCTGAATCAGCAAATGTTAGTAGGAATATTTCGGTGAGTGGTTTGGAAATGGGCGTTTATGATGTTGTTGTATTAGATGCAAATGAGTGTAGAATCGAAGATTCAAAAAAGGTTCACGAACCTGATAAATTACTGCTGTTTGTAACTTCAACTACTGATGTTACTTGTCCTGGAGGAACAGATGGAGCAGTTGCCGTGGATGTTTTAGGTGAAAGCGATCCTGCAAATTTAACTTATTCATGGACAGGAGATAACTATTTTAGAAGTACAGACAAAGATGTTACCGGTTTAAAAGCTGGTAAATATACTGTTACAGTATATGATTCGGTTGGCGATCCCGGCTATGAAAGTCAGAGTTTGCAGGTTGTGGTTAATGAACCAGACAAGCTTGTTGCTGAATTCTGGAAGAAAGATATTTCTTGTTTTGAAAGGACTGATGGATATATTAATATACATCCGAAAGGTGGAACTCCGGGCTACACATACTTGTGGGGAGGATCGGGAATTAGTCCAACAAACGAGGATCAACAGGGACTTTCAGAAGGAACATATACAGTTCAGATTACAGATGGGAATGGTTGTAAATCTGAAATAACTCCTATTGAGATTGTAGAACCAAAGCAGGTTTTTGTTACAGTTTCAGATTTCTACGAACCAACATGCTATGGTTTGGAAGATGGCTGGATTAAATTGGATATTTCAGAAGGAACCGGACCATATTTGGTTAATTGGGATAATTATGGTAGTATCACTAAGGATATTTTTGATGTTGAATCCGGAGATTATTCGTATGTAGTTGTTGATAATAATGGATGTGAAATTTCGGGATCTAAATTATTGAACCAGCCGGATACATTGATTGCGGAAATTAATAACTATCAGGATGTTCTGTGTTATGGAAAAAGTTCTGGAAGTGCAACAGTTGATATAACAGGGGGAACGCCAAACTATAAAATTGAATGGTCGGATGGTCAGGAAACAGATGTTGCTTCAGATTTAGTTATTGGTACATATGATGTTAAGGTTGTTGATGATCATGGTTGTTCAGATGTTGCCAGTGTGGAGCTCGTTCAGCCAGAGGCTTTGAAATTGAAAGCCGAAGCCAGTCGCCCAACAACAGTGGATGCCAATGATGGTTCCATTCGAATTGATGTTACGGGAGGGGTTCTTGATTATACTATTAATTGGTCTGATCTGGATTTAAATCCATACTATGGAATTAGTATTGAGGATTTGGGAAGAGGAACTTATACTGTAAGTGTAATTGATAAAAATAATTGCCAGTTAGATTCAACAATCGTACTGGAATATCTATATGAAAACAGAATAACAATACCAAAAGCATTTACGCCGAATAATGACAGCTATAATGATTATTGGGATATTGATAGAATCGAGTTTGTACAAAACCTTAAGATTGTAATTTACGATCGATGGGGTAAAGCAGTTTATAAGTTTAGTGGAACTGGTAATCAGTATCGCGGTACCCCTTGGACAGGTGCCGATGGAAATACTAATCTACCAATAGGTTCTTACTATTATGCTGTGGAACTTGATGATGAAAAGCCAATACTGGGAACTGTAACAATTCTCCGTTAAACGATAATATTAAACCTGACCCTTAGATTCTAATGAGAATAACAATAATTCTAGGAGTGTTGCTTTTTGCATTCACTCAAGGAAAAGCTCAACAATTGCCACTTTATAGCCAGTACGTGGAGAATGGATTTTTACTCAATCCTGCCATGGCAGGAAGCCGGATGTATTCGCCTCTGCGCTTAAGTTTACGTCAGCAATGGTCGGGAGTAGAAGGGGCTCCTGAAACGCAGGCCTTGAGTTTTAATAAAAACATGAGTAATAAATGTACTACTTGTAACGTAAAAGGAAATCCGTTATCACGACGAAATAAACAAATGGGAGTTGGTTTAGGTGCTTATTTTTTTAACGATAAAGCCGGGGAAGTAGCAAGAACAGGAATTGAGTTTTCGTATGCTTATCACCTGCAATTATCAAAAAGTAAATTGGGACAAACAGGAACAAAACTTTCTTTTGGACTGGGAGGCGTTTTTTATCAGTTTAAGTTTGATAAAAGATACATTCCGGTTAATGACCCCAAAGCGGGTCCGGATGAGGTGTCGTATGTGCCGGATGCAAATTTCGGGGTCTACTTATATAACGATGATTATTTTGTAGGAGCATCAGCAGCACATTTATTTGAAGCTTCCGTTAAAATGGGCGATAACAATATCGATGATAATATCATGATGCGTCATTTTTATGCAACAGCAGGTTACACGTTTCATTTAAAAGACCTTGTTGATCTGGAACCTTCGGTGATTGTTCGTAAAACCATGAATTCGGATGTTTATTACGATCTGTCAGCCAAGTTATATATTCATCATTTCTGGATGGCGGCATCGTACAGAACGAACGATCAGATTGTGGGAATGGTGGGTGTAAATTACAACCAATATTACATAGGATATTCCTACGATCATTACACAAACAATTTAATTGCTGATAGCAGTGACGGAACTCATGAGATCACATTGGGAATCAATTTCGATATTCCAAATAAAATGAAGAGGGAGAGTAGATTGAGAGAAAGAAGAGCTGCCGATCGTAATTTCAGTAAAACAAAAACTTCCCGATACAAGAGAAATAGTAAAAGTTACATCTTCTTTTAAGATGTTTCGAATGAACTTGAATCCGGTATTTTTACATAAAATACCGGATTTTTTATATCTTCAGGTTTAAATTTAAATTAAGTACATCATGCCTTTATCTCGTTGTCTGTTTTTTATTGTCATCTCATTTCTCATTATTTCTTGCGACCAAGATGAGAATTTTACGACCGATCCAAATTTTAGATTGACATTTTCAGCGGATACAATTGCATTTGATACATTATTCACTGGCTTTGGTTCAACAACCAGGCAGTTAAAGGTGAAGAATACTTCATCCAACGCAATTAATATCTCGCACTTATACCTTCAAAATTTAGAATCACCATATCGACTAAATGTGAATGGAATTCAGTCGAACAATTTGATGGATATTAAACTTGATGCCAAAGACAGCCTTTTTATTTTTGTTGAGGTAGGTCTTGAAGCAAAAGATGAGGATGCTCCCCGGTTATTAGAAGACCAATTGAAGTTTGAACTGAACGGGCAGGTGCAGGAAGTGATTTTAGAGACTTTTGCGCAGGATGTTTATATAGTTGATGGTGACATTACTGAAAATACGATTTGGACGGCAGATCGTCCTTATTTTGTTACGAAACCTGTTTGGATTGATGAAGGTATTGACCTGATTGTTTATGAGGGAACAAAGGTTTATTTCAAGAAGAATACGGCACTTCATGTTAAGGGTAATTTTGAGGTAAAAGGAAGTTTTCAAAAACCTGTTTATTTTGGAAGTTCACGATTGGAAGAATTGTACAAAAATGTTCCCGGTCAATGGAATGGAATCTACTTTTACGATGAAAGTACGACTCACTTTCTCAGTCATTTTCTTCTCGAAAACGGCATTAATGGATTAAGCTTTCCTAAAACCATATTGGATAACAATCCAATATTGATTGAGTATGGAATTATTCGGAATTTTACGGGGAATGGATTACTGGCATCAAATTCTATTATTGTTGCTCATGATATGCTGGTCAGTAATTGTGGTGAGGAGTGTGTTCGATTAAAAGAGTATGGTTCTTGTTTGATATCTCATTCAACTTTTTATAATTCGTGGTTTTTTTCTGCTCGTTCAAAGGCAGTTCTCTCATATAATGGTCTTGGCGAAGAGGGCTTGACAATCAGAAATAGTATCCTGTATGGAAATAGATTTGATGAGTTGGAATTTGATCAAACAGAAAATGTTTTGGTTCAGAATTCTCTTTTAAAATTGAGCAATTCAGCCCATATTGATTATGCCTCAATATTCACTGAATGTTTGTTTAATGAAGATCCTGGTTTTCTTGATTTGGAAGAGCTTAACTTTAGCTTGAGTGAGAAATCGTCAGCCATAAATAAGGGAAGTATTGAATTCATATCGACCTATCTTTTTGATTTGGCAGGCAATCGCAGAGATAATGATGCAGCCCCGGATATGGGATGTTATGAATTTTCAGAAATTAAATAATATGAAGTTTTCTCTAATCCTAATTATTTGCCTGTTTTTGTGTGCGAGAATTAGTTTGGCACAATCTGTCATCGATGGATCGGAGGAAGGAATACGAGGTGATTTTAGGTTGATGTTTTACAATGTGGAGAATCTTTTTGATTGTTTTGATGACAGCCTCACGCTGGATAATGAATTTCTTCCAAGGGGAGATCGAAATTGGACATGGGAAAAATATCAGAAAAAATCACAAAAAGTGGCTAAGGTAATTTTAGCGGCAGGTGGCTGGGAGTTTCCCGATTTAATTGGGCTCTGCGAGGTTGAGAACCGATTTGTTTTAGATGGTTTGTTTAAAATTGGATATCTGAACAAAGCAGGATATCAAATTATTCATCGCGAATCGCCGGACAGGAGAGGGATAGATGTGGCATTAATTTATCAGCCTGAAACGTTTCATCCCATCGATACGACATTTCTTAAATTGATTTACGAGGGAGATTCAATCTCAACTACCCGGGAGATTCTCTATGTAAGGGGGAAAACAAATACAGATGATACTTTGCATATCTTTGTAAATCACTGGCCTTCGCGTTGGGGAGGCCAGCTGGAGTCTGAGAATAGAAGAGTATCAGCATCACATTTGTTGAAAGAAAAAGTATCTGAAATTGTTAATCATAACAGCAATGCCCTGATTATAATAATGGGCGATTTTAATGATTATCCGGATAACAGATCTTTACAAACTGAGCTGAATGCTTTATCCCCGGAGAAAGAGTTTTGCGATAATAAATTATACAATTTGGCTTATCCTTATTTGAATAAAACAGGAATTGGGAGTCATAAATATCAAGGAAAATGGGGAATGCTCGATCAATTTATTGTATCAGGAGCTTTGCTTAATAAGTCTGGTTTTTTGTATTGCGATCCAGATAATATGAGTCTTTTTAAACCCGAATTCTTATTGGAAACAGACAATACTTATTTTGGAGAAAAACCTTTTCGAAGTTTTATTGGATATAAATTTAATGATGGTTTTAGTGACCATCTTCCTATTATTCTTGATTTGTGGAGGAAATAAAAATGGCTGTCAATTGATGTTGGCAGCCATTTTAATAATTTATTTATTCTGCAGAAATAATTTCAGCAAGGTTCTTTTCATATAATTTACTGCCTGTTTTCGGATCGAAATTTGAACTTGGACCGGAAATACAACCACCTTCACAAGCCATTACCTCAACAAAATTACCGCTTGTTTTGCCTGTTTTAGCAAATGCCTTCAGCATATTAATCTTCTTTTTGTCAAGACCATTTACAATTACAGGTTTAATGTTAACGTAAGGCTTAAGTTCAAGTACCGATTGCGCCACACCACCACTTGCGGCGTAAGCTCTTCCGTGATTTAAAATACTTTTGTCGAGATTTATTGCATTCTCAATTTCCATCTCAACCTTCCAACCTTTAAAAAGAGCTGATAATTCTTCAAATGTCATTACGTAATCTACGTTCGGATCATTCATCCCTTCGCGGCGTTTGGCAATACATGGACCAATAAATACAATTTTTGCCTTTGGATATTTCGCTCGGGCGATCTCTGCGGCATAATACATAGGACTCTTGGTATGCGAAATGTATTTTTTCATTTCAGGAATGTGCTTGTCAACAGCAGAAACATAAGCCGGACAGCAGGAAGTTGTCATAAAAGGGGCTTTAGCGGCCAGACGTTCCAGTAATTCGTCAGCCTCATTTTCGGTAGTTACATTTGCACCTTTAGCTACTTCTATAACATCAGTAAAACCCAATTTCTTGATAGCTCCCAATACATTTTCTATTTTAGAGTGGAATTGTCCAAGAACAGCAGGAGCAACAATGGCAATGGTTTCTTCCTCTTCCTTTTTTATAGATTTCATCACATCTATTATCTGAGAATTCTCCATGATTGAACCAAAAGGACAAGCCGTAATACATTTGCCGCAATCAATGCATTTATCTTCATCAATCCGTTCAATACCATACTCATCTTTTGTAATAGCGCCAACAGGACAAGCATTTTCGCAGGGAACAGGCATGTATATAATGGAATGATAAGGACAAACACTCATGCAAATACCACAATTAATACAGGTTTTTGGGTTAATCTGAGCCTGACCGTTTGCATTCCAGCTGATGGATTCCTTAGGACAGTTCATCATACACGGATGTGCAACACAACCTTTGCAAAGATTGGTTACGATGTAGCTATTCTTTACACAAGAGGTACATGCCTCATCAACAACTGTCAATATTTTGTTGATTGGGTTTTTTCTTTCAAGTGCTTCTTCAGCATACGAAGCCAGAGTTTTAAGTTCGTCTGTGTATTCATCCAAATCGAAACCTAAAAGTGGAATCAATTTTTCTTTAATGATTACACGTTCCTTAAAAATACAGCAACGATCAGATTTAGGGCTTCTGCGTGGGGCCATTTCAAGAGGAATTCTATCAAGTCCTTCCATTAATTTCCCTTCATTAAAAAGATCTGCCATTCTTGCCAGAAGATCTCTTCTGATTATCATTGTATTGTCAACGTACGCCATTCCTGAATACTTTAATTAGTGGGTTGTTTTTTAATTTTTTTTCAGGCTGCAAAAATAGATATTATTGTTTGATTTTGTAATGCTGTTCAGCACACAAAGATCATAAGTCAAAAAAAAACCTTTGGACTAATCCAAAGGCTCTTTGTTATTGGGTTTTTTTATGGGTTCAAGTCCCAGTTCCTTTCCTTTCTTCAGCATAAACTGATAGGCGGCATCATGTTCATTGGGAATTACTCCATCAAGAATGGCCTCTTTTATAGCCATTTTAATATCGCCAATTATTTTGCATGGCGATAAATTAAAAATATCAATAATTTCCTGTCCATCAATTGGAGGCTGAAAATTACGCACAGAATCCTTTTCCTCCACTTCTTTTAGTTTCCTTCGTACCAATTGAAAATTATCGAGAAACTTTTTCACTTTTTCTTCATTTTTAGAAGTGATATCGGCTTCGCATAACTTCATTAGTTCATCTACATCATCGCCGGCATCAAATAGCAATCTGCGAATTGCAGAATCGGTTACCACCTCTTGTGCCAATACAATGGGACGCATATGAAGAAGAACCATTTTCTGAACAAATTTCATTTTTTCGTTCAATGGTAATTTCATATTCTTAAAAATACGAGGCACCATTTTTTCACCAATAAAATTATGCGCATGAAAGGTCCAGCCGATTCCATCAACAAATCTTTTGGTATTGGGTTTGGCTATATCGTGCAATAAGGCCGACCAGCGCAGCCAAAGATTATTAGAATGGGGTGTTAATTGATCCAATACCTCAAGAGTATGGTAGAAATTATCTTTATGACTGATTCCATTTCTTGTTTCCCTTCCTTTTAGTCTAACGAATTCAGGGAATATTAATTTTAACAAGCCCGTTTCATCCAGCAGCTTAAATCCGATAGAAGGTTTATCTGAAAGAATTATCTTATTTAATTCCTCTATAATTCTTTCTTTTGTGATGATATTAATTCGATCCTTATTGGTACGAATAGCTTCAAGAGTTTCCTTCGATATTGTGAAATTAAGTTGGGTCGCAAAACGTATTGCCCTCATCATTCGCAAAGGATCATCAGAGAATGTTATTATTGGTTCCATTGGTGTTTTAATGATTTTATTATTTAAATCATTAATTCCATTAAATGGATCGAGCAACTCTCCAAAATTATCCTGATGCAGGCTAAGAGCTAAAGCATTAATGGTGAAGTCCCGTCTTTTTTGATCATCTTCGAGTGTGCCGTCTTCAACAATAGGGTTTCTGGAATCCCGATTGTAAGATTCTTTTCTGGCACCAACAAATTCAATTTCCAGATCTTTGTACTTTAGCATTGCCGTTCCATAGTTCTTAAAAACAGAAACTTTTGATACGCCGGCTTCTTTTGCTACTTTTTGGGCAAGTTCAATACCGCTTCCAATAACTACAATATCAATATCTTTTGATTCCCGGTGTAAAAATAAATCTCTTACAAAACCTCCAATTACATAACTCTCGAGATTTTCACGGGTTACAATTTTGGAAATAATTGAAAATATAGGGTGTTTTAAATGTTCTTTCACTTTATTTTTTTTCAAACAGTTTACTCTAAATCATGTGCTTCAGGAACCTAAAATCATAAATCCCTGATTCATTGCGCTGACAAAATTACAATTATTTAGATGGAATCTATAAAAACAAGCATTTTTTGAATCTGGCACACAAATTGTAAGATGTAAATATGTATATTTATGCATGTAAAATGATTGTGTTATTTTAATATTGAAGGTTATGGTAGAACATTTGACAGTAGAAACATTTAAAACGAAAGTATTCAATTTCGAACAAAATAAAGATTGGAAATTTGAAGGCAACCGGCCTTGTTTGGTTGATTTTTATGCGGATTGGTGTGGTCCATGTAAAGCTGTTGCTCCTATTTTAGAGGAATTACAGGAAGAGTATGGTGATAATCTGGATATTTACAAGATTGACACTGAAAAAGAACGTGAGTTGGCATCAATGTTTGGAATTCAGAGCATTCCGTCTTTGTTGTTCATTCCTACAGATGGACAGCCACAGATGTCACAGGGTGCTATGTCAAAAGAATCCTTTAAGCAGGCATTTTCCGAAGTTCTTGGTGTAGGTAAATAATATTTGAGACTAAAAGTTTTGTTAAAGCTCCTGAATAATAATGATGGTTCTGAAAAAAGTATCATTTTTGTAAGAGAGTAATAATAAAAAAGAAGTTGAACGAGAGGGTGTTCTTTTGTTGGGTTACCTCTGTAAAAAAAATAAAAATGAAAAAGATATTTTTTGCCTTGTTTGTAACAATGATAAACTTAAGTGCATTTTCCCAAGTTGCCAATGAAGTCATTCACTTGGATGATAATAGTTTTAAAGAAAAGGTATTTGATTTTGCAAATAGTAAAGAATGGGCTTTTAAAGGGGACAAACCTGTAATTGTTGATTTTTATGCAACATGGTGTGGTCCGTGTAAACGTGTTGCTCCTGTACTTGAGGAGCTTCAAAAGGAATATGGCAAAGACATTCAGATTTATAAAGTTGATACAGACAAATCGCCATTGGTTTCCGGGGCATTTGGAATTAAAAGCATACCCAGTTTTTTGTTTATTCCTGTTAAAGGAAAGCCAACAATGGCACAGGGAGCTTTACCAAAAGAAACATTCGTAAAAGCTATAAAGGATGTTTTGGGTGTTAATGCACCTGAATCAATTAAATAGGGTTTAAAAAAAGAAAGTTTAGGTTTTAGAAAGAGCCGGCATTTAGCCGGCTCTTTTGTTTTTGAACTATTTCCGATTACCTTTGTCGCAAAATCACAGTGGGGTGCCTTAAATAACAGGCTGAGATCATACCCTTTAAACCTGATCCGGATAATGCCGGCGTAGGGAAAATTGCGAATTAACTTTTCGCCAACCTGATCTTATTACAACCTCATTGCAATATATTATTAACGTTTTAACTTATAAACAATGTTTACAAGCAAGATGAACTGTGTTTTACGCAGAGCAACAGTGTTAATTTTATTGCAATTTGTATGTTTTATCGGATTCTCTCAACTTACCTTAACCGGTAAAGTTACCGATAAAGCAGGCAAAGCACTCCCGGGTGCCACAATCGCAGTAAAAGGAACTTATTTAGGAACCGTTGCCAGTTCGAATGGTACATACAGGTTTCAGAATTTAAAAGAAGGAAACTATAGTTTTGTGGTTTCATTTTTGGGTTATGAAAGTGCTCAAAAAGAAGTGAAGCTGGCTAAGTCAGAAGAAATTGACTTTAATTTGGAAGCATCTGCCATTATGGCCGATGAGGTTCTTGTTGCTGCTACCCGTGCAGATCGTAAAACACCAGTAGCTCTCACCAATGTGAAAAAGGACGAAATTGTTGCCCGTAATTTAGGTCAGGATATTCCAATAATTTTGTCGTCGACGCCTTCATTTGTAACTACATCAGATGCCGGATCGGGAGTTGGTTATACTGGATTTAGAGTAAGAGGAACCGATGCAAATCGAATTAATGTTACTATTGATGGTATTCCTTTGAACGATTCTGAATCTCATGGTGTTTATTGGGTAAATATGCCTGATTTTGCATCTTCGGTAGAAGATATTCAAATTCAGCGTGGAGTGGGTACATCTACAAATGGTGCGGCAGCTTTTGGTGCAACAGTAAATCTTCAAACTTCGAAAGTTACTTCGGAAGCATATGCTGAAATTGCAAGTTCTGCCGGATCATTTAATACGTTTAAAAATACGGTTAAAGTTGGAACAGGACTAGGAAAGAATGGATTTTCTTTCGATGCACGTTTATCTAAAATTACTTCTGATGGTTATATCGATAGAGCGAAAACTGATTTGCAATCTGTTTTTCTTTCAGGAGGATACTATGGTGAAAAAACAAGTATTAAAGCCAATTTTTTTGCAGGTAAAGAGCAAACTTATCAAGCATGGAATGGTGTTCCTAGTGTGAGATTAAATAATGATGAGGCTGGAATGCAGGAATATGCAGATAACTGGTTACTAAGTCAGGAGGCTGTTGATTTTATGAAAGCTTCAGATAGCAGAACTTACAATTTGTATACCTACAAGAATGAAACCGATAATTATTGGCAGAAACATTCGCAATTATTCTTAACTCATTTGTTATCAGAAAACACAAAACTGAATATTGGCTTGCATTATACGCATGGTGAAGGATACTATGAGCAGTTTAAACCAAACGATAAATTGAGTAAATATGGATTAGATCCAATTGTAATTGGAAGTGAAAGTATCACCAAAACAGATGTGATCAGAAGAAAATGGTTGAATAATGATTTTTATGGAACTGTTTTTTCTTTGAGTCATTCTTTCTCTACTGTTGATTTGGTTTGGGGTGGTGCTTTGAATAAATATGAGGGTGATCATTATGGTAAAATTCGTTGGATGAAAAATGCCGGTGATACTTTCCTTGATCATGAGTATTATTCAAGTACAGGAACCAAAACAGATTACAATACATATTTAAAAGCCAACATTGAAATCTCCGAACAGTTTAGCATTTATGCAGATATGCAGGTACGTGGTATTAATTATGAAATTGAAGGAATTGATGATGATTTTCGCGATCTGACTCAGAAGCATGATTTTGTGTTTTTTAATCCAAAATTGGGTTTAAATCTACAATTGAATAATTCTAACAGATTTTTTGCTTCTCTTGCAGTTGCAAACAGAGAGCCTAACAGAAGTAATTATACCGATGCTGAGCTAGGAAAGACACCAACAAGTGAACGTTTATTCGATTACGAATTTGGTTATAAATTTACTCGTTCAAATGTATTCTTTGAGGCAAACCTTTACTACATGGACTATAAGGATCAGTTGGTACTTACCGGACAAATTAATGATGTTGGAAGTGCCATTATGGTAAATGTTGCGGATAGTTACAGAATGGGAGCTGAGTTTAGTGGGGGAGTGAAGATTTCTAAAGAATTTGACTGGAGTGGAAATATCACTTTAAGCAGAAATAAGATTAAGAATTTTACAGAATATGTTGATGATTGGGATAACGGAGGTCAAATTGCAACAAGTTTAGGTACTACAAAGCTTGCTTTTTCTCCTGAAGTAACTGCTAATTCGATGTTTACATACCAAAAATCAGGATTTACCGCTCAGTTATCTTCTCAGTTTGTTGATGAGCAGTTTATCGATAATACATCAAGTAGTGATCGTAAATTGGATGCTTACTTTGTTTCAAACCTGAATTTATCATACGATATAAAAAGTAATATGTTCAAAAGTATGAGAATACATCTTCAGGTAAATAATTTGTTCGATGAGGAGTATGAGTCGAATGCTTGGGTTTATAGTTACAATACAGGAGGTACACGTTATAAAATGGATGGGTATTTTCCACAAGCAGGAATTAACTTTCTTGCTGGCGTAACAGTAAGATTTTAAATAAATTTGCAGGGACACAGTAGGTTGTGTCCCTGCAAAATATATTCTAACAGCATGAATTGGATTGTTGATAATATCATTGAAATAATTGGAACCATTGCTGGTTTAATCTTTCTTTTTTTAGAAATCAAACAGAATAAATGGTTGTGGCCGGTTGGGCTTTTAACCTCGGTGATGTACATTTATGTGTTTTTTGCAGCCAAAATATATGCTGATATGTCGCTTCAATTCTACTATGTATTTATTAGTATTTATGGTTGGATTGTTTGGTCGAAAGGAGCTGGTAAGAAAGAAATTCCGGTGACCAAATTATCGAAGGAATTGTTTTTGATTCTTTTCGGAGCCAGCATGTTAATTTATGCGGTAATCTCATATATATTGGTAACTTTTACCGATGGTTCGATTCCATATTGGGATGCTTTCACAACAGCTTTGAGTATTGTTGCTACCTGGATGCTGGCACGGAAAATATTGGAACAATGGCTGGTTTGGGTAATTGTAAATGCGGTTTCTTTGGGCTTATACATTTATAAAGGATTGTATCCAACCTCTGTTCTTTTCTTCTTTTATACTGTTTTGGCAGTGGTGGGCTATATTCAATGGAAAAAAGATATGCTTTATACTGAAGCAATTTCCCATGAATAATTACTTTTGTATTTGGTAAAATTCAAATTCTGAAAGATTTAGATTAATAAGCATGCAAAAGAAAGCGGTAATTCTGGCTAATGGCTCATTTCCTACACACAAAATTCCTTTAAATGAATTAAAATCCTCAAAATATATTGTTTGCTGCGATGGTGCAATCAATAAATTGGATGAAGCGGGAGTTGAGCCTTTTGCAATTGTAGGTGATCTGGATTCTTTAAATCCGGAAATGAAATGGAAATACCGCGATATCATTCACCATTTTGCCAATCAGGACAGTAATGATTTAACCAAAGCCATTAATTGGTGTCTGGAAAATAAATTTTCTCAGGTTACTATTGTTGGAGCAACCGGACAGCGTGACGATCATATGATTGGAAATGTGTTTCTACTGCCACAATATGCAAAAAAAATCCGTGTAAAAATGCTTACCGATTATGGTTGTTTTACACCTATTCTCCGCTCAAAAAACTTCGACAGTTACACCCGTCAGCAAGTTTCAATATTTTCTCCAAACACGGAGACTCTAATTTCTACAGCCAACTTACGATATGCATTAACAGAGCAAAAACTGGAACTGATGAATCAGGGAACCCTAAATGAATCGATGGGGGACAGTTTCCGAATTGAATTTGAAGGCGGTCCGTTAATAGTTTATCAGGAATATTAATATATCTGACTGATTGGCAGTTGTTTTTGTGATTTTATTTTGAAGTCCTTTTGTTCTGGATACAGGAATGAAAAGCTGTTTTATAATATTCTTATAAACTAATATTCCTGTATATCTTTGTGGCGCAAAAAACTAATAAGATCTATGAAAAAAATTAACTACCTACTACTTTTAATGCTTTTCTTTGTTGGCATTCCTACCGGTAAAGCACAAGAGAAAAAACAAGACATTTCAGTTAAATTTGGAGGCTATGTGCACTCTTTATTTACCTACGATACCCGTCAGACGGTTAGTGCCCGTGAGGGATTTATCTTGCTATATCCAAAAGATGAACTTTTAGATGGAAGCGGAAAAGACATGAACAAAGGCGGCGTTTATAATATGGCTGTTATTCAGTCGCGTGTAAATGCGAAAATTGCAGGTCCTGAAATTTTAGGAGCGAAGACCAATGGTTTATTGGAAGCAGAGTTTATCGGCAATGCAGAATCGGATGTGAACGGGATGCGTTTGCGTCACGCTTTTGTAAATTTGGATTGGGGAAAGACTTCTTTGTTAATAGGACAAACATGGTCACCATTATTTGATGCTGAAATCTTTCCAACTACAGTTGGTGCCAATGCCGGATTGCCATTCAAAGCTTTTGCACGTAATCCTCAGTTGCGTTTCACTTACAAAACGGAGCATTGGAAATTACTGGCAGCTATTGCATCGGAGCGTGATTATACAAGTACCGGACCCGATGGAGCGAGTAACAAATATTTAAGAAATTCAGGATTGCCTATTCTTCAGGGACTGGTTCATTACTATGCAGGAAAGCATGTGTTTGGACTAAGTGGAGAGTTTAAAAACATCAAACCATCTTTAACAAGTACAACCGGATCGTTAGAAGATGGTAATTTAACTAAATGGAAGAATGATGAAACTCTTTCGTCGTGGGCGGTGGTTGCATCTTATAAATTGAATTTAAAACCAATTACTTTTAAGACTCAAGCTACTTATGGAACCAACTTAACTGATGTGTTAATGTTAGGTGGATATGCAGCGAAAAGTTTAAATCCTATGACTAATGAGGCCAGTTATACTGGAATAAAGGTTTTAGGTACATGGACTGATATTTCTTACCTTAAAAATAATTTTGAGTTGGCTTTACATGCCGGTTATTCCAAAAATATGGGTGCCGATGATAAGGTTATTTCAGGTATGATTTATAGCCGGGGAAAAGATATTGGAGAATTGTATCGTATTGCGCCACGGGTTGCGAAACGTTTCGAGAATTTGAAGATGGAATTGGAAGTAGAATATACAGCAGCAGCTTACGGTGACATTACTGATAAAGCAGAAGTTGAGAATACCCATTGGGTAGGAAATACTAGAATTTCGGTAGGCTTGTACTATTTTTTTTAAAAAGGAATTGAAATAAATACAGAAGGCGGACAGAGATGTTCGCCTTTATTTTTTAGTATGGAATGGTAAAGTAGAAAGTAGTTCCCTCATTAAGTTTCGAGTTAAACCAGATTTCGCCTCCCAAGAGTTCAACCAGACTTTTACTAATTGCCAAGCCCAAACCAGTACCTCCATATGTCCTTGTATCTGCATTTAAATCAGCCTGACGGAAACGGTCGAAAATGATTTTTTGTTTGTCGTCAGATATTCCTATTCCTGTATCTTTCACAAAAAAGCGGAGGTAGTCTCCTTTAATATCATATCCAATTTCAATTGTACCTATGTTGGTAAACTTTATTGAATTCTCGATTAAATTGTTGAAAATTTGCAGCAAACGCATCGAGTCTGTGTTGAATTCAGTGATGCTTCTATCATTAGGCAGAGTGGTTATAAAGGAGAGTTTTTTATTGTCGTGCAAGTCCAGTATGGCTTCGTAGATTTCATTCAGATTTACAAATAGATCATCCAGAACACATTTGTTTTTCACAATCTTTAATTGATTGGTCTCAATTTTCGAGATGTCCAATATGTCACTAATTAAGCGAAGCAGGTGTTTTGTGTTTCTTTGAATAATTGAGATAAAACGGGTACGTTTTTCTTTTTCTACATCATCGCCTGATAAAAGATCTGTAAAGCCTAGAATGGCATTCATTGGAGTTCGAATTTCGTGCGACATATTAGCCAAAAATGCCGATTTCAATCTACTTGATTCTTCAGCAGCTTCCTTTGCAATTTTAAGTTCTTCATGATTGGCTTTTATCTCCAGCAAATGAGCTTTTTCTTTTTGAGCACGAACCTTTCGTAAATGCATATTAATTGTCATAACAATGATAATAATTGTAAGGAGAATCAATACTGTTAGGGTTAGAATAACAATTTCTTTATTTTCGCGGACAAAACTATACGGTTCATTTATAATTCGCGAATTTTTTGGGAGTTTCGATCTGTTAATATTGAAATGAGTTAGTTGTTTGTAGTCAAAACAATTCTCGTATTTTGCCTTTTGGGAAGGAATGTCATCAATATTAGTGCCTGAAAGTACTCTTTTAGCCATTTCGGAAATTTGTTTTCCTTGATTTCTACCGGTAATTAATGCACCTCCAACGGCACCGAGATCCATATAAAAATCCCAAACACAGTATATTGGAACCTTGCAGTATGGTTTTACTTCTATAAAACTATTTTCATATGTGTAATAATTTCCTTCAGAATCTCTATTAAAAAGCAAATATAAAACAATCGAATTTTCATCTAGTGAGGAGAGTTCCCTTTGCAGATCCGGGATGTTATCCGGTTGAATGATTCTGTAGTGAATCAATTCTTTCATGTTTTTGATATCATCTTCAACAAATTGTGCCATGGCTTTTCCTGTGGTTGTTTTGTCGCTGACTACAACAAGTTCTGAAAACTTTGGATGGTTTTCCTTGATGAGATGAATGGTAGAACAAAAATTCATATTTTCGAAAACTCCGCTATATCCTTTCGGAACTTCAATAATTGAGTTCAAACCGCAAAACAATACAGGTACAGAGCCAAAAATCTGATCCTTATATTCTAACAGGAAATCGTAAGCGTTGTTGTCTGTTGATATAATTAGGTCGAATTTTTTATTCTTGTATTTTTCCTGATAAAATTTGGCAAGTACATTCAAATAGTTTTGCGGGAAATATCTTTTGGTATCCATATCCTCTATGTAAACAGAATAGGATAATTCAGTTGAAAGCTCTCGTTTGATACTCGATACGATGGAGTCGGTCCAACTTAACCCATTGTGGTAGGAATTTAATACCAGAATATCTTTCTGATTAGAGGAAAATCCTTTAAAGCAGAAAACCAGAATAAGGAATACAATAGATAAGTACTTCTTTAAAATTCTCATAAACATCAAATTAAATCAGTAAACAGATGCAATCTGAAGTTAAGAATTATAAAGTTTATTTAAAAGAGTCAGAAGTTTATTATTTAAGGCGGACGATGAACAGATACAATTATTAATTAAAATGCTTACAGAGTATTCTTTTCCGGTTTTTGTTTTTAAGTAACCACAATAGGTTCTCACACCAGTCATCGATCCGGTTTTAGCTTTCCAGTTTTCTTGCAGGTCACTATCTGTTCCAAAAGACTTTAATGTCCCGGATATCCCTGCAACAGGCAATGAAGAAATAAACTCATTTGAATGCTTACTATGGTACATCTCTCTTAAAACCTGATCGAAAAAGTTGGCCGAAACAGCGTTGAAATGGGAGAGTCCGCTGCCATCATATAGCGATATGTATTTTGTAGGAAGACCTTTTTGGTTCCAGAAATTTTTAACCGCTTCAATTCCATTTTCCCAGCTTGCTTTTCCTGATTCTTTTGCTCCAATTTCGAAAAGCAGATGATCGGCAAACAGGTTGATGCTTTTTTGATTGGTAAGGTTTACAATATCTTTCAGCTCCGGAGAATTAAGACTAAAAAGCAAACTGCTTTTTTTAGCCGGAAAAACCTTGTTTTCGATTGAGATTCCTACTTTAGCAAACGATTTGTTCAGAGATTCGATTAAACAGTTTTTTGGATGCAAAAGGGCTCCTTTTACTTCGAATAGAGCTCTGTTTTGCGGAATACTTCCTTCAATTCGCCTGTTATTACTTGTGTTTCCTCCAAAAATATAGGCTAGGTCCCGATTTACTGCCGAGCTGATTACCTGATTATCGAAAACCATTCCTGTGTTTTGTGGTTCTGTTTTCACCAATTTTGTTGCAGAACCAGCCTTTCCTGATAAAAAGAACAGGCTGTACAGATTGTCATGAAAGCTAATGCCGTTGGGAATTGCACCGTAGTAATTTCCGATATCTTCCCAAATCCATGTTGCTGGTATTTTGGTTTCAATATAAGAGGCGTCAGCCAGTATTTTTCCTTGAATTTTTCGTATGCCAAGAGCTTTTATCTTTTCCACAATAAGTTGCTCAATTGGTTTTTCGTTCTCAAAATATTTCGATCCCAGTGTTGGATCTCCCAAACCTTTTACGATTAGATTTCCAGCAAGATTTCCATTTTTAAGAAGTTTTCCGTCGGTTTTAATTTCCGTTTTAAATCGGTAATTGCTTCCTAAAATTTCCAAAGCAGCAGCCGTCGTAATTAATTTTTGTGTTGATGCAGGAGTCAATGCCAAATGAGCTTGATTCGATGCTAAATTTTCACCTGTTTTCACATTCGAGATTACAATTCCAATACCGGCCGAATAAAAACAGCTGTCCGATACAAAATCATTGACGTAAGTCTGCAATTTGTTTGTCTCAGGTTTCTGAGCCTCACAAGAAATTCCCAATAAGGAAATAATGAAAACAAGGAGTAATTTATTCATCCATCTCATTTAAAATTTTCTCAACTTCTTTTTCGGTGTTGTGAAGTTTCTCCTTGCAAATTACAAGAAGTTCCGAAACCCGTTTTACTTTATCAGATAAATCATCCACATCCAGCTCGTCATTTTCGATGGAAGCAATGGTTTCTTCAATTTCGGTAATTGCATCGCGATAGCTTGTCTTTTTTTTTGCCATTTGTATTTATTATTTAGTCGTTGTAGTTTTTTCTGTTGATTTTTTGAACCTGACTTTCAACACTTCCGTTAGCAAACCGGGTTTCAATAATATCTTTGGGCGATAGCTCATCAATATTCTTTATAATTTTTCCTTCTTTCAAACTTAAGGTATATCCTTTTTTCAGAATATGATCAGGATTAAGATATTTTACCGATTGCCCAAATAATGAAATATTGTGTTTCTGTTCCTCAATCTGTCTCTTAATCTTAGTTCTTAATTTTATTTGTAACTGACTGATACGGTTTTTTTGATTTTCTATTCTTCGTTTGGCTGAATACTGAAATTGTGAATTCAGTCTTTGCTGATAGTGAAATTGATTGCCCAGCAAATGCGTGCCTGCAGTTTGCAGTCTCTGTTTGGCTGTGCTCAGCTGATTCGATTTCCGTTCCAGTATTTGACTCACCATGGGCGAGAATTTGTTGGTTAAGTGCACAAGTTTTTCCGACGAGGATAAAAGAATTTCATTCACCTCTTCTAAAAATTGTTCCCGTAAACTATTCTGATATTCTCTGCATTCGTCGAAACAATCGATTAAGAATTCGGCTGCGGCGGTTGGTGTTTTTACTTTGGTATGAGCCACCAAATCAACAATCGTTTCATCTCTTTCGTGTCCGATACCTGAAATTACCGGCAAGGGAAATTGAGCAATGTTAAAAGCCAGCCAATAGCTGTCAAAACAATTCAAATCTGCCTGCGAGCCGCCACCGCGAATAATCACGGCAACATCAAATACATCTTCGTACTCATTTATTTTATCGAGAGCCGCAATTATCGATTCTTCGGCATTATTTCCCTGCATAACAGCCGGAAACAATTTGTAATGAAACTTGTAGCCAAATGAGTTGTTGTCGAGCTGATTTGTGAAGTCGTCGTAGCCTGCAGCCGTTGGCGATGAGATGATGGCAATGCATTTTGGAATCTCAGGAAAAACCAGTTCCTTATTCATTTCCAACACACCTTCTTCATCCAGCCGCGCAATAATTTCTTTTCTTCGTCTGGCCATATCACCCAAAGTGTAGGTAGGGTCAATGTCTTTAATATTTAAAGAGAAGCCATAAATTTCCTGAAATTCAACACTTACATTTACCAATACTTTTATTCCTGATGAAAAAGGCTGACCTGTTGTTGTTTCGAAGTAAGGTTTCAGCATTCGAAAGGTGTAGGACCAAATGGTAGCTTTTGCTTTCGCAATAATCTGATCGCTGTTTTCATCTTTTTCAATCAACTCCAGGTAACAATGTCCGTTTTGATTGTATCGCAATTCACTAATTTCAGCCACAATCCAAACACCCGAAGTAAATGTTTCGGAAAGGATATTTTTTATTTGCTGATTCAGTTGAAAAAGACTGATTCCTTTTTGGCTCATCTACTTATAATTAATGAAGTTGTGTTTCGGAGAATGGTAAATGCGCTGGTTTTTATCGCATTTGCGATTGAAGATAAGAATCCGGATCGTCAACAAATTTCTCCGGATCGATTAAATGGTCTTTTTGTTTCTCCATTTCCTCTAATTTTTTCTGTTGAATACTATCCAATTCATCCTGATTGCCGGCAATGCCGTTTTTGTATTTTATATTGAAAAGAAGCTCCCCTTTTTCAGAATAAAAATCCCATTTCCCGTCGCGCTTGTTGCTTTTGTAAGTGCCGCTAAATTCGATCACTCCATTTGAAAAGTACGATTGAGTTATACCGTCTAAATTTCCAGAGATGTAATTTGCCTCCAAATATGTTTTCCCATTTTCAAAAAAACGTTTCCAGATTCCATGTCGTTTGCCATTTTTAAAAGCAAGAGTTTCGGCAGGGTTTCCGTTTTTAAAATAGTAAATACTTTCACCATTTTTAATGCCATGATCGAAAGTTTCACTTGCACGAATATTCGCGTCTTTATCGAAATATACCCAAACACTATCCTTTTTTGATTGAATGAAATTTCCTTTTGCAATTAATCCTGCAGATTCATTGTAAAGAATGGCTTTCGCTTTTTGTCCTTCATTGGTGAAAAATAATTCAGCTTTTAAATTGCCGTTGTTGTGATAACGTTTCATTTCACCAATCGGGTAATTATCTTTAAATGTTCCGGAATACTTCAGCTTGCCATTGGCGTGCGATTTTTCCCATATACCTTGCTTGTTCCCCAGCTCATCGGTTCTATTAATTTGCTGTGCAAAGTTTAGCAGAGGCAAAAGGATAAAGGCGAGTAATAGTGTTTTTTTTGTCATCTTATTTTTATTGGATCTATACAAAACTACTAAAAGATTGATTGATGCTAAAAAAAACAGATGGCTTTTCCCGTTAAAATCAAGACCTTTTACTGAGCGACTCTAAAAACATGTTGTACATCATTTTTAATATTTTTACGATCGTGCTGATTTTTTGTATTTTATGAGTCGGAAATTATGGGATTTCGCGTAATTATGTAATGAATTGCAGAAAGCTGATTTCTTCGGTTTTCGATGTTGCTTTAATAAAAGATTCTGTAAGTGGTGAGATAGAATAGCAGCAAAGAAAGAGAGAAAGTTAAAATATATGCATAACTAATAAAAATGGTGGTATGGAAACAATAGATTTTCCTTTTAGTTTTGATGAAATGCCGGTGGCGGCAAAATTCTTGTTGGATAGTTTTACCCGGGATATGGCAGATTTTAACAGAATGTATCCGATATTCGATGAGACCTTTAAAGCCCGTGTAAGTGCTCAAATTCAGCGGGCAAAAGAATACGTATGTTGTGGTCCGGAGGGAGCACAAATTCAAAGTTTGCGCTTTGGAATTTATAAACGTATCGAATCTCTGAACAACATGATACTTGAGGTTCAGGATAACTTCCCAATATCCCGAATCAAGGAATTTGATCAAATTGTCGAGATCATTGAAAAGAAGGATTTGAAAGCCATTCTGACTGTGATTCCAAAATTCATAGTGCAATTGGAAGCGAATATTCCACGCGAAAATGCTGAGGTAACCCAAACTATTATTGCGAAAATTTTAACACTTTTTCAGGTACTCAAATTAAATAAAATAGAACTCAATCGTTTGCTTAATTCGAGAGGTCTGCTTAAAGAAGAAGTATTTCGTTGTTTGAATCACTTGTGGGCAACCATGCAGGATATCATGGAAATTGGACAGGATTTGTATAAAAAATCAGATCCAATGAAATGTGTGGAGTACGAATCGAACTATTTAAAAATGAAAGTGAAGAGTTTTTGGGTGCATACCAGTGAAGACCTAGTGGCATCGTAACTAATCACGGTTAATTAAACTCCAAACTAAAATACAAAGCCCGTTTTGATTATTCAAAACGGTTTTTTTGCTTAAATACAAATTTGATTTAGCCTGTTTATTGCGGGTAGTGCATCAGTTCCTTTTACCACTGCGATTACAATTTGTCTTTATCATCAATCTAAAACAATGAAATTAGAGCTTAAGAATTCCCGTGAATATTTTATTACTGCTAAAAGAGAATTTAAAGCAGTTGCAATCGACCGTACTACAATTGTTGCTTGTTTTGATTTTGCATGGCGCATGGTTTTTGGGGAAGGTCATCATCGAAAGCATCGCTCAGGAGGAAAGCAGGAAAGGAATAAGGGCGAATTGTTTGCGAATACTTTTCAGGGTAAAATTGCGGAATTTGTTACCTACAGGGAGCTGTTGAAAAGAGGTTTTACAGGCATTAATAAGCCTGACACCGGTATTTACGGCAAAGGCATTTGGGACGATGCCGATTTGGAATACCGGGGCAAAAGAATCAATATTAAATCGGCGGCTTTTTTTTCCAATTTGTTACTGCTCGAAGCAAAAGACTGGAATAGGAAAGGGGAGTACATTCCTAATTTGGAGAACGGCACCAACCAACGCTACGATTTCTTTTTACTGGTGAGGAGTAAGCCGGATATTAAAAAACTGTTGAAACGTCATCCGTTTTTTTACACGAACGAATTTGATTCTGAGCAGTTGAAAGAGATAATATTGGGTGAGAAATGGACTTTCGATTTTGCGGGTGTTTGCACTCAGGAAACCATCAGGTACATTATTGGTGAAGGTTATTTGTTGCCTCAAAATTCTTTGTTGAACGGCAAAATAAAAATGGATGCAGCCAATTACTACATCCAGTGCGGTGATTTAAAGGAATTCGATTTCCTGTCCGGTGAATTGAAAAAGCTCTAGTTAGGGCTTATTTTGCAGTCTATTCCATTGATTGCTTTCAATATGTTTTCGGCAATTTTCTCGATTACCGGAACGCTCACCGAGTTACCGGCTTGTTTGTAGAGGTGTGAGTTGGCAATTTCGGGCAAAATGTAAGTTTCGGGAAAGCCCTGAAAGCTAAAACACTCTTTGGGCGTTAATTTTCTGATTCCGAACTTTGTTTTTATTAAAGGGACATTGTGTCCGCCAGTGCCCATATTGGCCGTTAAAGTGGGGCAGACATCCGATTTGTTCTCCCTCACATACTGTCTTCGGAACTGATATACGGTATCGTCTCTTGTGATATCGTTTTGTAGCATTTCAAACATGTACTTGTCTTCCCGGTAATAAAATTTCTCATCCACTTTATCCTTCAGGAATACACTTTTTACCTTTCGGGTTAATGTTTCTTTGTCCGGGAAATCAAAATATTTGTAGTTTTCAGGATACACATTTTTATCGAACCCAATGATAAAAATCCGTTCCCTGTTGTGCGGAATATTGCCGTAATCTTTTGTATTTAGAACTTTGGAATGAAAAGAATAGTTTCTCTTTTCGATTTCGTTCTGAATTACTTTAAAGGTATTTCCTTTATCGTGCCCAACCAGATTTTTTACATTTTCGAAGAACAAAACTTTGGGTCTTATTTCGTCCACAAAATCGAGCATTCTAAAAAAGTGATTTCCCCGGTTGTCGTCGAATCCTTTTCGGTATCCAGCCACCGAAAAAGGCTGACAAGGAAAACCACCCGCAAGCACATCTACCTTATTCAAGCTACTAATATCAATTTCCATGATATCGCCTTCAATCAGTTTGTGAGTGAAATTTTCACGATAGGTAACACAGGCGTTTTTGTCATATTCATTGGCCCAGGAAACAGCAAAACCTGAGTTTTTAAATCCCAGACAAATTCCGCCAACACCCGCATATAAACTCCCAACCGTAAATTTGTTCTTCATAATTCTGATAATTGTAGTTTGCGAAAATAGGGGTTTTTATTGAAAAATGAGAACAGAAACAGGATAAAGGAGAGTGGAAAATAAGAATGAGTAACCGGCCTGCAGGTGAAAGTAAGAACCAGTCACAATTTTAACAAATAAAAAATGGCGGTCAATTAATTGACCGCCATTTGTTTTTATCTGAAGTTGAATTACTTCACTTCTTCGAAACTAACGGGTACTGATTATTAGGGTTTTACAGTTTTTCCGTACAAATTTGGTACAAATGAGCACTTTTTTGTTAGTCTGAAAACTAAAGTGTATTTAAGACTCGCGCTGTAAATAAGGCTGTCTGTTTTTGAACTCCTACTGTTCGTACACAAGTTCTACTTACTCCTTTTTATCTTTCAATTTATAAAAAGTGCTTCTAGCTTGACCTTGCTTTTCAATGTAGCCTTTGTTTACCAATTCAGCTAAAACTTCATGTACTTTTGTCTTCTTTAGATTTAGCAAGTCAACCGCAACCTTTCTGGTAACTGATTTATTCTCTAATAAGTACAAGAGTATTTGTTTTTCAGATTCTTCTAATTGTCCGTAATCGTCCGTAATCGTCCGTAATTGTCCGTAGTCGTCCGTAGTTGATATGTTTTTCGACGGCTTATCGGTCGGAATCGGTCGTATAATCTCCACATCAAAAAAGTCGTTTTCTTCTTCAATTTTTGGAGTTTGCAGACCATGCTTTTCACAATCGTTTATGATACGATTAATTCCGCTTCCCCATTGCTCAATCAGGTTTAGCTCTTTGAATACATTTGCTACAACTCGATTACGGGCTTCGCTACGTCCATTAAATACATCTTCAATAGTGATACTATGAGGTAAGCTACCGGGAGATACAATATT
This sequence comes from Marinifilaceae bacterium, assembly GCA_016936255.1. Taxonomy (GTDB): domain Bacteria; phylum Bacteroidota; class Bacteroidia; order Bacteroidales; family Marinifilaceae; genus Labilibaculum. The sequence goes on from JAFGYE010000107.1 coordinate 167,067, forward strand.
TACAATATCATCATAGATACCTACTTTAATATCTCTGCCACGATTTATGTAATCACGATGAATAATGGCATTAATCAAAGCTTCTCGTATTGCTGAAACAGGTATTTCATAGGTGTCTGTTCTATGAAGTCCTTTTATCTCACCTTTTAGGTTTATGTGATTAAGCACAAAGCTTTGGGTGTTTTCCAGTATTGAAAATATATCTCCATCGTATTCCTTTTTATCCGTAAAAACAGACATGGTAGTACCTTTGAATCTGGCACATTTTATTGTGCAATGCCAAAACTTACCAAGGATAATCATTAGGGCATTTGTTGGATATATCTTATCGTTTTCTTTTTTGATAAGTTTGAGATTTTTTAATTTCTCTTCATTAAGTGGTTTGCCTTGTTCTTCAAACTTTTTAAATAGGGGAGAAATATCTAAATCTTTGAATTCTTCATCATAACAAATTTCTTCATCGAAACTGATATGCCGTTTTTGACGCTCTAGTTCTGCTATGGTCTCGAGATCGGCAATTCTATTGGTTGCACCAAGTCGAATATATGTTCCGTCTACTTTGCCTTGGCTTTTTAAGAAGTAGGGCTTTAGATTACCACGAACTACTTCGATAACCAAAACTAACTTCCCATCGCTATTTACATTATATATCTCAGGCATAATTCCAGGCGAGCAATTATCGGCAATGATGGATGCAATTTTATCTTGCATTTCAAATATCAGAGTATCATCAATACCAACAACTTCACGTTTGTCGTTTACACCAACAATAAGCTTGCCGCCACCTGTGTTGGAGAATGCAATAACTGTTTTGGCAATGCTCTCATTTTTTGGCAAAGCCTCCTTAAACTCTAAAATCTTGCTTTCGCCCTTTGCGATCAATTCTGGTATTTTCATTTTACTTTTTCCTTAACGCCCAAAGCAACCTATGCACTACTATTTATTCTAAAAAGCAGAGACCGTTTCCCAAACCTACTTAGGTAGTTCACTTTTGGCAACCTTTACCTCAGAATCTTCCCATTCGAGCTTACTCCGTTTTTGTATAAGTTTTTCATTAGTCATTCTATTTTATCTTGAATACAAATTTAGAATTATAATATTATACTTCTAAATTAAATCAAATAATAAGAAGAGTGTCTATATATTCGAACTGAAGGATGGACTTCAATAGATACTAATATTAAAGTAACGAATCCTGTGCATATTGCAACAGAGCTAGGAGGCATAAAATTATATGGAAATACCAATATTGCACTTCGAGAATTAATTCAAAATAGTATTGATGCTATAAATTTGTATCGCATTCATACAGGTCAAGAAAATTATGGTGTTGGTGAAATACAAGTATCAATAGAAAAAGATATTTATTTTCTTATAGTAACTGATAATGGAATTGGAATGAGCCAAACTTTGCTAACTAATGAACTGCTTGATTTTGGCGGTTCTTATTGGAAAAGCAATAAGTTTAAATTGGATTTTGAAGGAGCTCAAAATAAAGGTTTTGAATCTATTGGCAAATTTGGCATTGGCTTTTTCTCTATGTTTATGCTTGGTCAAATTATAAATGTGACTTCATGGAAATTTGGAGAATCAATTGAGAATATGAAAACTCTTGACTTTTATGACGGCACAAATTCAAACCCAATACTACGCAATCCTTCCTCCTGTGAAAAATACAGAATTATTGACAGAGGAACTTCTGTGAAGATTAAATTAGACATAGACCCATATTCAAAACAGGGATTTATAGGTAATTCTAATTTTTCAGACAACAAACTTTACACTTTAATTAAGTACTTTATTCCATCTGCTAATGTTAAAATTACAACAAAAGAATCTGATGGAACAATTAATACGGTTCCTTCAAAGCACTTGATGAATTTGGATATTAAAAAATTGTTTGATTTTGTTTATTTCCCAAGAGAAAATCAATTTCAAGATGGATTAATAGAAGTATTCAAAAGCATCAATATTCAACTAATTGAAATTAATGAAAATGGGGAATTAATTGGAAAACTAGTATTGCTACCAACTATAAACAATCACTCAATTTCTTCTGCCATAACAATCTCAAATGGTATCAGAGTTAAAGAACTTGGTGCATTTGCGGGGTATATTAATACCAATGATATCATTTCAGTTAAAAGAGATTCATTTTCAAAGATTGTATCCTATGAAAATATTAAAGAATGGGCTATTAAACAAAAGAAGATGATTGAAGAATTGAATTTGCTACAATTATACAAATTTAAGTATTATGGTCTTTTAATGACTTTTGGGATGCATGATGATTCATTACCCATTTTGCTTACAAAGGCAGATAATAAATATTACTTGGTTACTATCAAAGATTTTAGAAATAATCTCGAAAACAGTTCTGAATTTAAAATTTATCGCGAAGGTCATACTGTAGTAGGAAGATCACCTAGTTGTTATGGATACATAGAATTGAATTATGATTTTAGTGTTAATGAAATAGTAAAAGACACCGATTTAGATAAAATAACTCAACATAAGGATTTAATTAAAAATATTATAACTGAAAAATGGGGAGGATTTGAACAGATAGAGGATAATTTGCTAAAAACGGGATATAATCTTGATATGCCATATATGTTCATAGAAACTTTTAAGAAGCCCAGCCCCTAAAAACAATGTGTCATACGTAATGGCGGGGAAAGTAGTAAATATCTTGGTTCGTGGCTCGCATCAACATTGTCACGGTTTGATTGATAAAAGCTTCGAAATCCGTCACTACGAATACACTCACCGTTAAAATCTTCAAGGGGACAAATAAGGGTATATTCATCTGAAGGTATCCTCACAAAGCACAGATTAGGAGATGTTTATGAGTTTAAAATTGGGTTCTGTTGGGGCTAACTAAAACACTGATAATTAAATGATTGTCAGTGTTTTTATGTTAATACTGTTTCAGTTCCATTCTGAACAGGCAAACTCTTCAAAAAAACAATACTTCTTTAGAGAACAATTTTAGGCATGTTATAACTAGTTAACGGCTTAAATATGTCAAATCTCTACAATTTATAGATTCATTCTGAAAGTCTTTTAGGATTGCATAAAACCCGCTTAATTTCCATTTCGTTATCTAGTCATCAATTTATTTTCCATTCGTCTTTTTCCCAGTATTGTTTTATTTTCTCTATAAAATGGGAATCTCGACCAAATTTATTTTGCTATCGAAAAGATCGTTTAAGTAGGATAAACGATCGGGATAGAAGCGGGATAAGTGATTGTAGGAACTAGATAAATACCCCTTAAACTCCCTTTATAATGGCTCTATTTGTAGGCTTTATTCTTTGTTAGTGCTTATTTTCCTAGCGAAATGAAAATTTCTACCAAATTGATTTATTTTGCTATCAGAAAGATCGTTTAAGTAGGATAAACGAGCGAGATAGGATCGGGATAACGACATATTTAAGCTATGATTTGTTTGTATTGAAAAAATGATGAATTCTTACAGTTTAACGTTGGATTTCATTTCTCAAATCAGATGAGTCAAAAATATTTATATTTTTTTTGATTAGAAAACTAATTGGTTAATAAATAGTTAAGGAGTAAGACATATTAAAATGTTTTGACCCCTGATATCCTAGAGTTTTATTCTATTTTTTTAATTTTCATTTTATAGAGCGATTCAGGCTCTGTCAAAATATAATA
>JAFGYE010000108.1 GCA_016936255.1 Marinifilaceae bacterium
TCATGACTAAATTTTTAATGAATAAATATTCAATCAAGTTACAAGCTTATTTCTTAACTACCGCCATAGGCGGTTTTTGTTCAACTTGTTAAATTGTGCACCATAGGTGCACTTATTTCTGCTATATCAGATGAAAAGGTGCTCAATACATGCCGTATTGGGGTGTATTGTGCACCTTTTTCAATTTTACAATACCAAACTTAGCAAATTATAATCAATACTTTTGTGCTGTTTAGAAATAATTTTGTGGCAATAATGTATTGAATGAAAAATCAAACTGATTGTTCTTCAGTATTCAAGCGTAAAACAGATTCGCGAGCTTATACCATTTAGCTTTATAGCTCACACTATAGCCAATTTGGTATCAAGTACTAAATCGAAACAAAGATTCAAGCTGTCAAAGTTGCCAACTTGCAGGCCTTAAGAATTATTGCATAAAAAAAGGCTTTCTGAACGGGGCGGGGGACAAATAGGAGAGTTGTTTTTCCATCTGTTGCAGTTTGGCTTTAGCCCGCTGAAATTAAAATATTTCAAAGACTGATTTGTTTTTGTATTTATTGAGTTTTCAAAGAATCATTTTTTGCTTTGTACTGAGTACATCGGGCAAAAACTCAAGTTTTTAAGCTTTGCCCTCAGTACATTGAGTCAAAACTCAAGTTTTCAAGTTTTGTACTCAGTGCATTGAGTCAAAACTCAAGTTTTCAGGCTTTGTATTCAGTACATTGAGTCAAAACTCAAGTTTTCGTGCATTGTACTTTGTACATTGGGCAAAAAATCAATTTTTTATGCTTTGCTACTATTAGCACGGTGCAAAAAACCAATTTTTCGGGCTTTGCTACAATTAGCATGGAGCAAAAAACTAATTTTTCATGCTTTACTACAATTAGCATGAAGCAAAAAATCATTTTTTCATGCTTTGCTACTATTAGCACGGGGCAAAAAACCAATTTTTCAGGTTTTATCACTATTGATATTGATTGAGAGAAATTTGTCTGCAAAATTGCAGAGCGAACAATCAGATCTAAAAAAAGCCTGTTCCTATACAATCCGAACAGGTGCTGTGGGTTCATAAACTGATACGATTTTATTCGTTTGCAGCAACCCGTTTGTTGCATTCTTATTTAAAATCATTAAAAATAATTTCTATCTTTAGTTTGCTTTAAAAACAAGGGAAACGATGGGGATTAAATTGATACGGGTAGTGCTGCTTTTATCGTTTGTGCTTGTAAAACTAAGTCTTGCACATTCTCAAAATCACGATCAAACAATGAATCACACACATACAAATCACTTAATAAAGGAGAATAGTCCTTATTTACTGCAGCATGCACACAATCCTGTGAATTGGTATCCGTGGGGCGCAGAGGCTTTAGCCAAAGCCAAAAAAGAGAACAAACCTATATTGGTGAGCATTGGTTATGCCGCCTGTCATTGGTGTCATGTAATGGAGCGCGAGAGCTTCGAGAACGAGGAGGTTGCCAGGCTGATGAACGAATTTTTTGTCTGCATAAAAGTCGACCGCGAGGAGCGGCCCGATATCGATCAGATCTACATGGATGCCGTGCAAATGATGACCGGCAGTGGGGGATGGCCCTTAAACTGTTTCGCCATGCCCGGTGGAAAACCGTTTTTTGGAGGCACTTACTTTCCTGCTGACAATTGGGTGAATGTGCTGAAAGGAATTCAAAATGCATGGATCAATGAACAGGATAAAGTAAAGAAGGTGGCCGATCAGTTGGCCGGGGGAATCCGTGAAAACGAAATAATTGCAGTAAAAGAAGAGGTATCCCGGTTCGTTGCCGCAGATTTAGAAAAAGCCTTTCGCCAGTGGGAATCTGAATTCGATACCCGTGAAGGGGGAAACAATTGGGCGCCAAAATTCCCATTGCCCAATTCCCTTCAGTTTTTACTGCGCTACTATTATTTTACAAAAAATCAGCCGGCGCTTGATCATGTAACGCTTACGCTCGATAAAATGGCCATGGGCGGTATTTACGATCAGGTGGGCGGAGGTTTTGCCCGATATTCGGTCGATGCCATTTGGAAAGTGCCGCACTTCGAAAAAATGCTTTACGACAACGGGCAGTTGGTTAGTTTGTATGCCGAAGCCTATCAGCTCACTAAAATTCCTGAATACAAACAGGTAATTCAGCAAACTTTGGAGTTTACCGATAGGGAATTAAGTTTGCCCGAAGGTGGCTTTTATTCCTCGCTCGATGCCGACAGCGAAGGGGTGGAAGGGAAATTTTATGTGTGGGAAAAGTCTGAGGCCGATCAGCTTTTGGGTGGTCAATCCGAACTGTTTTGTGAGTATTACGGCATTACCGACGGGGCCAATTGGGAGGAAGGAAACATACTGATGATTCAGACTGATAAAAAGGCATTGGCCGATAAGTATGAAATATCCGTAAAGAAACTGGACGAAGTTTTGGAGAAGGGGAGAAGAGCTCTTTTGGAGAGAAGAAAGGATAGGATCCGCCCTGGTTTGGACGATAAATCGTTAACCAGCTGGAATGCACTAATGCTGAAAGGATATGTAGATGCTTACAAGGCTTTGGGTGATGAAAAATATTTGAACAGAGCCATTAAAAATGCTGAGTTCATTCAAAAATACCTTTGGAAAGGAAAAGCGCATTTGCATCGTAATTACAAAGATGGGAATTCGAAAATAAACGGATTTTTAGACGATTACAGTTTCACTATCGAGGCTTTTACTGCACTTTATCAGGCAACTTTTAACGAGAAATGGTTGCTGAAAGCCAACGATTTGCTCGGGCATGTTATCCTTCATTTTTCCGATGAGCAGTCGGGCATGTTTTTTTACACATCCGACGAGGATCCGGATTTAATTGCCCGTAAAATGGAATTGCTCGATAATGTAATTCCCTCATCCAATTCGTCCATTGCCAAAAGCTTGTTTTTAGTAGGAAGTTATTTGGGAAACAGCCGATATGTTGAGCGTTCTGCACAGATGCTTGCCAATGTAAAACCACGTCTCGAAAAGGCAATCTCCTATCATTCCAATTGGGGACAGTTGTATTTTTGGTTGGCAAATCCACTCATCGAAATTGTTGTTGCCGGAGAAGATGCGATAGTTCAGAAACGGAAAATTGAAGAATTATTTTTACCCAATGTCTTGATTTCTGGAAGCAAAACCGAAAGCAGTTTGCCTTTGCTGCAAAATAGATATGTAAATGGGCAAACAACTTTCTATCTTTGTAAAAATCATACCTGCAAACGGCCTGTTACGAAGGTCGGTGATCTGCTAAAGCAATTGAAAGTAATGAGTAATGAGTAATGAGTAATGAGTAATGAGTAATGAGTTGCGAATTCAAAAGTGAAAAGGAGTAGAGAAAGAATTAAGGTAAAAAGGTGAAAGGTAAAAGGGGAGGATAAGCCTGAAGGACTTTAAGATTCCAGTCCAGGGCAACGCCCGGGAATTGAATGAAAACCCCGAAGTGCAACTCTGGAATTTAAATGCAGTAAATAAACCGTTGCACGAATAAATGTCAGTTAAAGATTCAATGTTTTTGCAGCGAAACGGAAATAAATTTTAGAAATAACCAATTACTAAAAATCAAAATAAGAAATGATGAAGAAAAACAGGCGTACCATTTTGCTTTCGGGCTTTTTGTTGTTTGCAATAGCATGTGCAACTGTGCCCATTACCGGAAGAAAACAAATGAATCTGTTTCCCGAAACAGAAATGATTGCTACCAGTTTAACTCAATACGATGCCTTTTTAAAGGAAAGTAAACTTTCCGATAACAAAGAGCAATCGGCAATGGTAAAAGCCTGCGGTGCCCGAATTTCTGCCGCAGTGGAAAAATTCATGAACGATAACGGCATGAGCGACCGCATTGCAAATTTTGTTTGGGAGTTCAACCTGGTTGAAGATGAAACTCCAAATGCATGGTGTATGCCTGGCGGAAAAGTGGTTTTCTACACAGGAATTTTACCTTACACACAAACCGAAACCGGTATGGCTGTTGTTATGGGACATGAAATTGCACATGCCATTGCACGTCATGGTAACGAAAGAATGAGTCAGCAAATGGGAATTCAGGCTTTGGGTACCGGATTGTCAATGGCTTTAAACGAAAAGCCTGCCGAAACACAACAAATTTGGATGACTGCCTTTGGTGTTGGTGCTAATGTTGGGGTCATGCTTCCCTTCTCGCGTTCTCACGAAAGTGAAGCCGATAAAATGGGTTTGATTTTTATGGCTATGGCCGGATACAATCCTGCAGAAGCAATCGATTTTTGGAAGCGAATGGGAGAGAGCGGTGGACAAAAACCACCTGAATTCTTATCCACTCATCCTGCCGATGCAACCCGTGTTAAAGATTTGGAAGCATACCTGCCTGAGGCAATGAAGTATTACAAGAAATAATAATCTGCAGCATATAAGAAACTGTTTAAAAATTTATCCTTTAGCTTTTTTATAAGCCAAAAACCTCATAATTGCGTTAAATGATTTTTAGATAGAACCACTATTCGCATCAAATTTGCCTTATTCGGAGTCTTTTTTCTTCGATAAAAATGTCTAAAAATAAATTCAAACGGCTTCTAAAATTTGTGGCATTCTCGCAACAGGCGGGGATGCCATTCTCTTCTTTTAAGCAGAGGGATGGGAGAGTTTTTTTATTTTGTGTGATTTAAATATTTTTCTTTCACGAATGAATCTGATGGGAGAAATTTAAATTCGATATTCTCATTTTTGGATTTCAACCAAATCAGGAATTCATGAAAGTCTTGATCTGAAAGAACAGAAGTCGTTGTTAATTTTTTGATGCTGTTTTGTCGGATTTTAAAAACCGTACGGCTGGTTCCTCTGTAAGCGGAAATGTGTGTTAATTCGTATATGTCGGAGTATTTTATTAGAATTTTCTTTCGGGAGAATTTATAGGCCATCGTAATGAAATGATCTTGGAATTCAATTTTCATTAGCTTTTTAAATATCAGGTAAGCAATTAACAGCAGAGGGATTAAGATGGCTGTGCCTATTATCGGAAATACGATGTTTTCCCTAAACCAATAAGATAATGCCCCAATAAGTATTATGGGTATCATTATGGCAGCAAGATAATCACTAAGGTAATAATTGTTGGATGCGTAATTTTTCATCGGTTTAAATTTAATTTACCTTCTTTCTTTCACCACTTTTCCCGATCGCCCCGAAACTGGTTTCTTCCCCTTAAATTTTCATTTTCTCAATTCTTCCTTATCTTCCAGCTGCTCCGAATTCCAAATTTCTTCGGGTATCGAATCATCATCTTCGGGAATAATAGCCGCAGGTTTTTTGGGTCCTTGCCTGCGATAAGCCAAGGCATATATCAGACCAGAGAAACCACCAAACAAATGGCCTTCCCACGAAACATCAGTTAGTATTGGAAACACGCCCCAAAATAAGCCGCCATAAAGAAAGGCAACAATAAAAGAGATTGCAATTAAACGGTAATGGTTCCTTATAATTCCGCTAAAAAACAGGAAAGAGGCAAAAGCGTAAACCAATCCGCTGGCACCAATATGATAGGCTTCGCGTGCCCCCAGCCAAACCAGAATATTTGCAGTAAGATAACAGAGTATAAATATCTGGTACGAGAGCGGACGATAGAAATAGAAAAGGCCCCAGCTTAGCACAAAAAAAGGAATTGTGTTGGCCATTAAATGACTAAAATCCTTATGAATTAACGGACTGGTGAGAATCCCCAATAAACCTTTGGCGTGCAAAGGGAAAATCCCCAGATAATACAAATCCAGGCCAAGTCCCCATTCAAATATTTTAACAGCCCAAATCAAAAAAACAAAAGCGAGCGGAAAAATCAAACTGTGCTTTAGCCTTAATTTTTCAAAATCCTTATTGTATGGTCTGGTTTCTCGCAAAATTCCGCACTTATAAGTAGTGAAGCCCCTTTAGGGGTTTGGGGTGTTTTCTGATGTTTTAATCCAATTCAATCTCTATTTCTTCATCGGTTTTTGGATTCGAAATTTCAACAACTTTTCCGTTGATGCATTCAAGCGTACGGGCCGGAAATTTTTTCAGCAAATCGTGCTGATGTGTTGCCATCACAATCGTTCGTCCGTTTTTACTGATATCCATTAGTAATTCGGCCAATTCATCTGATGTTTCAGGGTCAAGGTTACCTGTTGGCTCATCGGCTAAAATAATATCCGGGGAATTGAGCAGGGCACGGGCAATAACGATTCGCTGCTGTTCTCCTCCCGAGAGCTCATGCGGCATTTTATATCCTTTCTTGCCCATTTTTACTTTGCTCAGCACTTCCTCTATTCTATGGTCGATTTCCTTTTTGTTTTTCCAGCCGGTGGCTTTTAAAACAAATTCCAGATTGGCATGAACATTACGATCGGTTAACAATTGAAAATCCTGAAATACAATACCAATTTTTCGTCTTAAAAAAGGAACTTGTTTTGTTTTGATGATGGGAAGATAAAATCCGGCAACCGAACCACCTCCTTCTTTTATTGGCAGATCGGCGTATAAGGTTTTCATTAAACTGGTTTTGCCGCTGCCCACTTTTCCTATGATGTAAACAAATTCTCCTTTTTCAATTTCCAAACTAACGTCTGTTAGAATAATATTATCTGCCTGGCGGATAACTGCATTTTTAAGTTCAATGATAGGAGATTCGGACATGTATTTTGTTTTTTTAGAATTCAAATTGTGTGTTGACATACAAATCTAAAAAATTATTTCGGCAGAAGGTTTTTTATTCCTCTTTTCTTTATCAAAACAGAGTGCAATTTTTCTTTCTTTCCACCGTTTGAAATACGATAAGCTTACAGATTATTTATACCTTTAGGCCTGATTTTATGAGTTGAATCTGATTCGGAAATCAGCCACTGAAAGGCTTGGATATTCAGCGTTTTTTTAACTTGTTATACCTACACACGCAACGCAGTATGAGAAACAAATGTAGTTTGTGGATTTTGACTTCCCTGTTTTTTTTATGTTTGGGATTTACAGTTCAGGCCCAAAAATCATTACCCCATAAAAGCAGCAATCAAGTTTGGCAATCGGCCATGGAAATGTTCCAAAACAAAAATTATGGCGGAGCAAGACACGAATTTGCCGATTATATTCAAATGGAAAAGGATGCCTATTCCGATCGGGTTGCCAAAGCAGATTTTTATAGGGCTTGCTGTTCCATCGAACTCTTTCGTCCCGAGGCCGAAGAGGAAATGAAATCTTTTATTCAGAACTATCCCGAAAGTAATTTAAAGCAGGCGGCGTATTTTCAGTTGGGAAGACAGCAGTATCGAAGTAAGAAATACAAGGATGCTTTGGAATGGTTTAAACAGGTGGATGTTTATGCATTAAATTCCGATCAGCGAACCGAATATCAGTTTAAAATGGGCTATTCCTATTTTGTAGAAAAGAAATATGAGGAGTCTAGAAAATTCTTTTTCGATATCATCGAGGTGTCGGGAGAATACAATGCTCCGGCAAATTACTACTATGCTCACATTGCCTATTTAAACGGGAATTACCAAACCGCGCTGAATGGGTTCGAAAAGCTGATTAAGAATAAAACCTTTCAGCCGATTGTTCCTTACTACATCACACAAATTTATTACCTGCAGGAGAAATATGCAAAGGTAATTGAATATGCACCGCAATTTTTAGATGATGCCTCGGTAACACGAAGTGATGAAATTGCGAAGATGATCGGACTTTCTCATTATCAGTTAAAAGAATATCAAAAAGCAATTCCATTTCTGGATAAAGGAAAGAAAAGCTTTTCGCGTGAGGATAGGTTTGCTTACGGATATTGTCTTTACAAGCAAAAGAAATATGGGGAAGCAGTTGAGCAATTTGAGCGGGTTGGCGGCGAAAATGATGAGTTGCTGATGGTTGCCAATTACTGCTTGGCCGATTGTTCCCTGCAATTGGGAGATAAACAAGGAGCTAAAGTTGCTTTTGCAACTACTGCCCGAATGGATTTTGATAAAAATATGCAGCAGGATGCTTTGTTTAATTTTGCAAAATTGACCTACGAGCTTTCTTATTCGCCTTTTAACGAGACCATAAAGGCTTTTGATGAATATTTGCAGAACTATCCGGACTCTGATCGTAATGATGAAGCTTACGATTATCTGGTGAAAGTGTACATGACCACTAAGAATTATGGCGATGCGTTACTTTCTATGGATAAAATTGCAAACAAAACTCAGGAGATTAAAAGGGCTTACCAAAGAGTTTCCTGGCTGCGTGGTTTAGAGTTGATGAAGCAGTTGAATTACAGCAAGGCAATTGAATCTTTTAATGCGGCTTTGCAATACAAAATTTATAATTCTCAGATTACTGCCGAATGCACTTACTGGAAAGCGGAAGCTTACTACAGAATGGGTGAATTTGATAAAGCAACGAGTCTTTACAACGAGTTTTTAGTGTCGCCGGGTTCCGGTTCTTCGGAATATTACGAGCGTGCCTATTACAATATTGCATATGCTTACTTCGAACAGGATAACTACAGCGAAGCTTCCGATTGGTTCCGCAAGTTTGTCAATCAATCCGACAAAAAAAGCACTTTTGTTTCGGATGCCTGCAACCGCATTGGTGATTGTTTCTTTTTGAACAGAGATTATAAAAATGCGGCCGAATATTACCGAAAATCAGCAATTGCCAACAAATGGGATACAGATTATGCATTGTATCAGCAAGCTCTTTCGGTTGGATTACTGGGCAATACAAACGAAAAAGCACAATTGCTGGAGCAGATACGCACTTCTTATCCCGATTCGGAATATTTAGATGATGCATTGTTCGAATTGGCCAATGCAAAAGTCAAGTTAAACGATCAGGCCACGGCCGTATCTATTTATAAAGAATTGGCAGGCAAATTTCCCAATAGCAGTTATGCTCCTAAATCATTGCTGCAGTTAGGACAGCTGCATTATAATGCAAAAGAATACCAAAAAGCCATCAGCTCTTACAAAGAGGTGGTTTTAAATTATCCGCAAAGCGAAGAAAAGAAAAGTGCTTTTATCGGATTAAAGAATGTTTATGTTGATATGAATAGTGTGAACGATTATTTTGCTTTTGCAGAGTCGTTTAAAGGAGGAGGAACAATTCGAAGTTCAGAAAAAGATTCTCTTTCGTATATTTCAGCCGAGCGGTTGTACATGTCAGGCGAAACAGAGAGAGGAACAAATGCTTTGGGGGAGTATTTATCCAGTTTTCCCAATGGAATGTTTCGGTTAAATGCTCAGTTCTATAAGGCAGATGCAGCTTTAAATCAGCAAAAGTTCGATGAGGCACTTGCCGGATTCGAACAGGTACTGAGTCGTCCAAACAACTTGTTTACAGAGAGGGCTTTGCTGGCTTCATCGCAATTAAATTACAGAAATAAGAATTACGCTCAGGCGAAGAAGCAGTTTTCGAGATTGACACAAATGGCTGAGATTCCTGAGAATGTGAAATTGGCTAAAGTGGGTTACATGCGATCGGTGTATAGTTTAAAGGAGTATGAGAATACCATTCAGGCTGCGAACGATGTGCTCGAGGCAGCCAAATCGAAGGAAGAATTGATTCGGGAAGCGAAGTACAAACGAGGCAAATCTTATTTGAATTTGGCGAATGCCACAGTTGCATCGGGTGATTTTAAAGAATTGGCCAAAGAAACACAAACAGCCGAAGGTGCCGAGGCTAAATACCTTTTGGCTAAAATATATTTGGAAAATGCTCAGTACGATTTGGCCGAAAAAGAAATCAATGACTTCATCGAAATGAATTCTCCGCATCATTACTGGCTGGCAGAAAGTTTTCTTTTACTGTCGGATGTTTTTATGAAGAAGAATGATCCATTTCAGGCTCGATATACCCTGCAAAGTATTGTTGATAATTATGCGGTAAAGAACGATGGGATTATTGAAAGAGCTCAGGCGAAACTGGATGTTCTTTTAGCCAGTGAGAAAAAGGCCGAAGAGAAAATAACCAATAATGAAGTGAAAGTTCAGTTCGAAGGAGCCGACAGTACCGAAAGCAATAAGTTATTTGAAAAATCTTCTGTAAAAACAGATTCTCTTAAATTAAATGAGGAGAGAATCATGTTAGAGAAGATGTTAAATAGATTAGATATTAAGTAATTAACCACTAATAAAAAAGAAATGTTCAAAAAAATCATATTCACTGTGGCGATAGCCAGTTTGGCTTGTTCAGTTTCTTATGCGCAGGAAGAAAGAGATTTAAATAAAGAAGTGAAGGTGAAAACCGCTTACCAGCCAAAAATAAATAAATCAAAGCGAATTGGTGAGTTGCCGGTGGTTCAGGATACAGCAACCTTTACTCCTTCGTTTTCCTATTTTATACAAACAAAACCTTTGGCCGTAGGATTTTCTCCTGCTTTAATTCCGGCAGCACGAATTGTTGGTGAGCCATTGCAATCAATTAACAGTCATGCCTTAACTCTTGCAGGGGGTAATTATTCAACCCTTTTCGGGGATTATCGTTTCAATAACCAACGCTCGAAAATAAGCGATTTTGGAATTCATATTCGTCATTATTCCACCAACGGAAAATTGGAGTTGGAAAATGGTCGGAAAGCAAAGCCCGATTGGAAAGAACAATTGGCTGAAGTATATGGCAGTGTGTATTTGGATGAGGGAAAGATTTCAGGAAAGGTGTATTACGAGCACAAAGGATATGATTTTTTCGGATTTCCGGCAGAAGATGATGTTGCGGCAAATTATGTGGATTTATTTCCATATACTGAGCAGGTTCAAAATCGTTTTGGATTGAATGCAGAGTTTCTTACTGCCTTTAAAGATGAAGAGAAGTTGAATTTTGGTGTTGGTTTGCAATACGAGCACTTTACGGATGATATCTACGTTACAGAGAATGATGTATTGATTAGTGCCGAGGCTAAAATTCGTCGTGGTGATGGTTTTTGGAGTTTGAAATCATCTTTTGATTATTTTGCAACCGACGGAATTACCAGTATGGAAGAGTTGGGACGCATGTTTGAAAGGAATACTCTCGTTTGGAACTTAAATCCTCAATATTCGCTTAAAACCGGCAATTTGAATTTGAAATTGGGATTGAATACCGTTCTTGCCATGGGCGACGATTCAGAAGCAAAACTGTATCCGGATATTGCTGTCGATTTTGAAGCAATTGAAGGCATTATGACCCTGTTTGCCGGATTGGACGGGGATTTAAAAATGAACAATTACAATGATATTATTGCTGAGAATCCATACGTTTACTCAGGTTTGAATGTGAGACCTTCCAATCAAAAATACAAATTGTTTGGTGGTGTAAAAGGCAGTTTGTCTTCCAATTCATCTTTTAAATTATCTGCAGAATACAGCTCTGTTGATGATCAGTACTTCTTTATGCAAAGAAATGCCGGTGCGGCAAATGCAGATTACTTTGGCCCGACTTACTCAAATAAATTTGATGTGGTTTACGATGATATTAGTTTACTGCGTTTAGGTGCTGAAGTAAGCGTAGGTTGGACCGATAAATTGGATCTGAATTCAGCAGTCTGGTTTAACAAATATACCCTTGATAAGCAGGCAGAGGCCTGGCACAAACCAGAATTTGAAATGAATGTTAATGCCACATATGCATTCACAAGTGATCTTGATTTTCAGGCAGGAGTTAATATATTGGGCGAGAGACCTGTTTCTCTGGGATCTAAGGTGAAAACATTGGATGCCGTGTATGATCTGAATATTGGTGCGAACTATCGTTTAAATAAGCATTTTACGGCTTTTGGGAAAGCAAACAATCTATTTGCCGACAAATACTATCAGTGGGATGGGTATCCTTCTCAGGGATTTAATTTGCTATTGGGTGTGAAAGTCGTATTTTAAATAAAGTCAAAAGCATTTGTAAAAGGATGTTCTGTTTTTAGAGCATCCTTTTGCATTTGCATATGTTTGCAAATTGTTTTTTGCGCACTTTTTACTAGTTTTAATAGTATTATTAAATTTCTATCGAAATTATGTCCTCTAAATTGATTGGTAAATTAAAATATATACTTCCGCTCGCTATTATGCTCTTTTCATGTGTAAGTGAGATTTGTGCTCAAAAAGAGGAGCGGTGGAAGCTTTCAGTTAATAATGACCAAAAGCCACTCGAAATTTTAATGGAGATGGGGATGGAGGAAATGGGAGTAACCTACTTGTTCGATATCACCAGAGATACTCTTAATCTTGCTTTTGTTGCTGAAGAATCAATTGATTGGGATTCACACGGAGTTAGTGTTTTTGCAATGCCAAAAAACAGGGAGGTTCTTAAAATTAAACTCGATAATGCCGATATGGAGAATGTTCAGGTTGTTTTTTATAAGATGTGGAAAGCAATGCCTAAAAATTTTAAAAACGTAACAACAGTATTTGAACTTCACGAATACGGACGCACTAAAGTAGGAGCCGATATCAATAGTTTTATTATTAGGTTTAAAATGAAAAGGCCCCGCCGAAGTAATTCTATGGAATTGTAAACATAAACGGACACATTTCTCTCCTGATTAATGCTTTTAAAAACAGTTTGTCAAAAACTATTAAAAAGCAGGATTTTTCTAAATAAAACAGCCGGTAAACTCATCATTTTTACTATCTTTGTTTTACTTTTATTTTTAGGTTTTAGTGATGAGTTAACGTGTTGGTAATAAGTGTATTTTGTCTTTCTCTCCACTGCCGGTTTTTATCGGTTTAGTCAGAAAAAAACTTTCCTGAGAATAAATTAATTTTTGTACAAAAAAAATATTAGAATATAAGATCATGATTTGATCAATAATCATACGGATTTATTGATGGAATAATTTGATTGACAACTAAAGATCTGATAAATGAGTGATTTAGAAAAGAAACCAAACGGGAATAATGAATATTCTGCTGATAGTATTCAGGTATTAGAAGGATTGGAAGCGGTTCGCAAACGCCCTTCTATGTACATTGGTGACGTAAATATTAAAGGTTTGCACCATTTGGTGTATGAGGTTGTAGATAACTCGATTGATGAGGCCTTAGGTGGATATTGTAAAAATATCGATGTTTTTATTAACGAGGACAATTCAGTTACCGTTAAGGATGATGGTCGTGGTATTCCTACAGAACTGCATGTAAAGGAAAATAAATCAGCACTTGAAGTAGTAATGACTGTTTTGCATGCCGGTGGTAAATTCGATAAGGATTCTTATAAGGTATCAGGAGGTTTGCACGGTGTTGGTGTTTCTTGTGTTAATGCATTGTCAATACTTTTAAGTGCGGAAATCCATCGTGACGGAAAAATATATCGTCAGGAGTATTCAAAAGGGGTGCCGTTGGCGCCAATAGAAACAATAGGTGAATCTGATTTGACAGGAACTTATATTACTTTTAAGCCGGATGATTCAATTTTTCTTGTAACTGAATATAAATACGATATTTTAGCTGCGCGTTTAAGAGAATTGGCCTTTTTGAATAAAGAGATTCGTTTGAATCTTACAGATAAAAGAGATCTTGATGAGAATGGAGAGCCACGTTTCGAGACCTTTTATTCAAAAGAAGGATTAAAAGAATTTGTTGAATATCTTGATAGTACAAGAGAACGGTTAATCGAGGAAACGATTCATGTTTCGATAGACAAGAATGAGGTTCCTGTAGAAATTGCACTTCAATACAATTCTTCTTATTCCGAGAATATTCACTCTTATGTGAATAATATTAATACAATAGAAGGGGGAACTCATCTAACAGGTTTCCGTCGTGGATTAACCAGAACATTAAAAACATTTGCTGATAAATCAGGAATGTTGTCAAAATTGAAATTTGACATTAGTGGTGATGATTTTCGTGAAGGTTTAACAGCTGTTGTTTCTGTGAAAGTTGCAGAGCCGCAGTTCGAAGGACAAACCAAAACAAAATTAGGAAACTCAGAAGTAAGTATTGCTGTTGATCAGGCTGTAAGCACAATGCTGGCTAATTATTTGGAGGAACATCCAAAAGATGCCAGAACTATTGTACAGAAGGTGATAATGGCGGCTACAGCTCGTCATGCCGCTAGAAAGGCCCGTGAATTAGTTCAGAGAAAAACAATTTTAGGTGGCTCCGGATTGCCTGGTAAATTATCTGACTGTTCAGATAAGGATCCAGTAAACTGTGAAGTATTCCTTGTCGAGGGAGATTCGGCGGGAGGAACAGCCAAGCAAGGCAGAGATCGTAAATTTCAAGCTATTCTTCCGTTAAAAGGTAAGATTTTGAATGTTGAGAAAGCCATGCAGCACAAGGTTTTCGAGAGTGAAGAAATCAAGAATATATTTACTGCCTTAGGGGTTACAATTGGAACCGAAGAGGATAGTAAAGCTGCAAATGTGGAGAAAATTCGTTACCACAAGATTGTAATCATGTGTGATGCGGATGTTGATGGTAGTCACATCGCAACTCTTATTATGACTTTCTTTTTCAGATACATGAAATCATTAATCGAAAGTGGTTACCTATATATTGCAACACCTCCATTGTATTTGATTAAAAAAGGTAAGAATGAACAGTATTGTTGGAATGAAGATCAGCGTTTGCGCTTAATTGAAGAATGGGGTGGTGGAAAAGAATCTTCTTTGCACATTCAGCGTTACAAAGGTCTTGGAGAGATGAGTGCCGAACAATTGTGGTCGACAACCATGGATCCGGAAGTGAGAACATTACGCCAGATAACAATTGAAAATGCAGCTGAGGCTGATCATGTGTTTTCTATGTTGATGGGTGATGAGGTTCCTCCAAGAAGAGAATTTATTGAGAAGAATGCAACTTATGCCAATATTGATGCATAAACAGTAAAATACAATATATTAAGCCCTTGAGTTTGTTTCTCAAGGGCTTTTTTATTATCAAATCATCAATTTTGTGGTTTTTATTTGTTGTGTAAAACAAAATTAATAATTTACCCTACGTAAATTTTAAATGTTGAAAATATGAATATTTGTGTGTTTTGTTCTTCCAGTAATTCTGTGGATGAAAAGTATTTTCTGGAAGCTAAAAACCTTGGAACATCAATTGGTGAATCAGGATACAATTTGGTTTACGGGGGAACAAACGTGGGGCTTATGAATCAGGTTGCAGTTTCGGTTAAAGACGCTGGAGGAAAGGTGATTGGCGTAGTGCCAAAGCTGATTAATGATTATGGAATATCGGCTGATTTTTTGGATGAATTAGTCATCACTCCTGACATGTCGGAACGGAAAAAAATTCTGCGTGAGAAATCAGATGCATTTATAGCTTTGCCGGGAGGTTTCGGTACGCTCGAAGAGATTCTGGAAGTAATAACTTTGAAACAGTTGGGGTATCATAACTTACCAATTGTGTTCATTAATACCGGTGGGTTTTATGATTTCTTAAAAGCCCAATTTGAATTTTCTTATCAGGAGAATTTTGCAAAAGAGGATTACCGGGACTATTATTTATTTGTAAATAGTTATGATAGTGCTGTGAAATACATTCAGAACTATAAAAAAGGACAGTTAAAGACAAAATGGGATTAATTTTTCAGAAACTGTTTTTCAATAGAATCCAGTAATTTTGCTGTCTTAATTGGTTTTGAGAGGTAGTCATCGCAACCGGCCGCCATTACTTTTTGTTTGTATTCTTTTTGAAAGTAAGCAGTTTGACCAATAATTGGAATCTGTGAATTGAAGGATTTTATTTCTTTTGTTGCATCGTAACCGTTCATGATTGGCATTTGTATGTCCATTAGCACAAGATCAATAGCAATTGATTGGCATATTGTTACTGCTTCACTTCCATTTGTCGCCCAAAGTATTTCTGCCTTGGTATTTGCCAGACTTGCTTTAAAGAAGGAGAAATTAATCTTCTCATCATCTACAATAAGAATGCTCTTTCCTTTCCAGTTGTAATCTGTTTTTTCATAAATTGCTGATTTTTTAATCTTCAGTTTTTCTCTGTTGTAGGGAAGGGTGACAAAAAAACATGTTCCGGCATTCTCTTTCGACTCAACTCTTATATCTCCGCCAAGTAGTTCAGCTAACCGGTTCGAAATGGTTAAGCCCAGACCCGTTCCGCCATACTGTCTGGTGTCAGATCCATCCATTTGCCTGAAGCTGCGAAAGATATTTCCAATTGATTTTTCAGGGATTCCAATGCCGGTATCTTTTACAAAGAATTCGATCTTGTTTTTTTCTTTAAGATGATAACCAAACTCAATAAACCCATTGTCGGTAAATTTGATTGCGTTTTCGATTAAGTTTGATAATAATTGCTCTAACCGATAAGGGTCGGTATAAATGATAGAGTCTTTATCGTTTAGGGTCTTTTGAATTTTAAGTATAAGATGGGATTTTTTATTCTTGTTTTTGTGAATGTAATATTTTTCATATAATTCGGAAAGTAATGAATTAACAGGAGTTTCAAAAGAGGTAAGTTTTATTTGTTTACACTCTATTTTTGACAAATCAATTATGTTGTTAATGAGCTGCAGTAAATTGATACCACTTTGTTTTATTAGAGCTCCGTATTCCAGTCGTTCGCTTTCGTTAACTTCTTGAGATGTAATAATCTCGGTAAATCCAAGAATATGATTCATTGGAGTTCTTATTTCATGAGACATATTCGCAAGAAAAGCTGACTTTAATTTATCAGATTCCTCTGCTTTGTTTTTCGCTTCTGTTAAGTGTTTCTCATATATTTTTCTCTCCGTAATGTCTCGGTAAATACCGAAAATTGCAATTTGCTCACCATCGACTTCAATTGGATTTCCCATAATAGAAACGTCAATTAGCCTGCCATCCTTACATTTTCGGACAGTCTCAATTTCTACCAGCTGGCCTTTGGCTGTGATGTAATTTAAATTATTGGCTTCATCTTGTCTTGTTTCATCTGCAAGCAAGGTATCTATTACCACTCCTTTTAAATCTTCTTTGGTGTAACCAAACAAACTTGTAAATTGTTTGTTGATTTTTATGCCATTACTCTCGTTGTCTGTAATTGCGATCGCTTCCGGAGAATTTTCGAAAAGTTGTTCAAAGTAGGCAGTTTCAATATTGAGTTGGTGTTCAATTGATTTTCTTTTAAGAATCATCTCATTGGCATGTTCACCAAGAATTTTAAATTCTTTAAAATGCAGTTTAGATATGTCAATTATATGCGAATCGCTCGCTGCATTCTTGTAAAATTGAGTTAGAATCTCTAATCCTGATTTGCTGATTTTCACCATAAATCGTGTGAACGTAATAATAATAAAAATTGTTAGTAAAAAGATTAAGCCTGCTTTGATAAAATACCCATTTACAAGAACTTTCAGCTCATCCTTTTTATTCTGAATTGATTCTGTAAGTTGGCTAATGTGAACACCGCTCCCAATTACCCACTGCCAATCTTTATAGGTTTTTGCATAAATTAGTTTAGCAATGGATTCCCGACTGCCTTCTTTGTATGGATCCATATATCTCACGAATCCACCGTCTTTATCTGTTCCTCTTGTAATCAGCTCCTGAACTATCTTTTTGCCATTTCTGTCCTTTTTATTCCAAAGGTTTTGACCAATAAGATCTTTTTGTGTATGTGCTAAACAAGTTCCGTTAAAATTAAATACTGCAATTGTAAAGCTTTCATCAAATCGCATTTCTGTGATTTTGTCCAGAATTTTATTTTGAATTTTCAATTGGTAGTTTTCTACATATTGAGTACATCCGATGTACCAATTATATGGCTTGAATATTTTAACAAAGGATATTTTAGGATCTATCTTTTGTCCTTCTTCTTTTTGCCAGGAATAGTTTGAGTAACCCTCTCCTTGATTTACTGCAATTTCGATTTCATTTTTAATAATCGGAACGCCAAAAACATCTTTAAGGGATAGTTTGTTTTGTCCTTCCCATTTTGGGTTTTCCGGATCCATTTCCACAATTCCCGCCAGGCTGTTTATATAGAAAAAACCACTTCCGTCATTAAAGCGAACAGTGCGTAAAGCATCAGTAATAAGTTTCTTTATCTGATCTTCGGTAAGATTGTTTTTACAGCTGTTGTATATGTTTGTTGCAATGGAGTGTGCTTCGTAAACTCTGCTGCTAATGTCCTTCTTTAGTGTATTTCTGGTTTGCACTCTCTCGTTTTCAATATAATTTATAAGAGTTTGCGTTTCGTGTTGAAGGGTTTTTTCTTGTATTTTAAAAAAGTCGTCCTGAATTTGTTTGGATTCTTGCTTAAATTTTTGCCTTGCTTGTTGAACCCAAAAAATCCCAAGAATGGAAACCAGGAGAAAAGAAGTAGCGAGAAGTGAAACCAAGAATACTTTAGAAATACTTTTGTCTTCAATGATTTTAGCCAGAATGAATTTCATATTAAGGTGGAAATAGAATTCAATTATTATGTTGTGAGAGTGCCATTAAAAACATGTGTTGCAGGCCCTATTAGCCAAATATCTTTAATTTGTTTGTTACTTATTTTTTTGAAATGAACTTCGAGAAAACCACCTTTTGTCTTAATCTTAAATTTGTTGCTGCCCGTTTTAAAACTGGCACTTATAGCCGATGCAACAACTCCTGTTCCGCAAGAATAGGTTTCATCTTCAACACCTCTTTCGTAAGTGCTGACAGTAAGGTCTTGATCTTGAAATGATACAAAATTCACATTTGTGCCTTTTTCGGCAAACCTATTGTTGTAGCGTATTTTTTTTCCTTCAGTAAAAGTGTCGAAACTTTCATGATTGGATATGAATCTTACAAAATGAGGTGATCCAGTATTTAAAAAATAAAAATCTTCACCCATTTCAATATCACAAACATCAATCATTTTTAAGCTAACCTGAATACCATCTTCAGTATTGTTTATCTTAGCTTCATGTTCTCCATCAACAGCAATGAATTTTGCTTTTTCTGAGACCAGCCCTAAATGATAAGCAAAAGCAACAATACAACGACCACCATTTCCACACATGCTGCCTTCTTTTCCATCCGAGTTGTAGTATCTCATTCGAAAGTCGAATCCGTCTTCATTTTCAAGTAACATTAATCCATCGCCACCAATACCAAATCTTCTGTCGCAAAGTTTTTTAATTAATAAGAAGTTATCCGGAGCAATTCTACCGCTTCTATTGTCAATTAAAATAAAATCATTCCCGGTTCCCTGATATTTTGAAAATTCAACTTTCATTTTTAAATCTTGTTAAGAAGTGTTAAATACCAATAAATTATAAACACTTGTTAAGTTATATCGTTAAAATTGTTTTATAAATGTAATAATCTTATTGGCACTTGTTATTTTGTCACTCAAGAAAATCAAAATTATTTGATCCATGAAATAATTTGATTTTTATTTTAGATATAGAAAGTAACATTCGCTTTTCTTTTTATTCGAATAGTAGGAAAGCATCCTGTTTGATTTCAAACAGACATTATAGAATTATTAATTAATAAAGTTTTTTCAGATGAAATTAAAATTGTTTTTGGGAAAATTAGCAATTGCCATTTTAGGTGGAACAATTGCCATTTTATTATTTGTGTTATTTGCTGATAAAAAAGAAAGAATCATTACAGTTCCGGAAGTTCGAACGACACAGCTTGCAAATCATTCGGTTGGGAATGTGCCTCAGGTTGATTTAACATACGCTGCAGAAATGTCTGTAAAATCGGTTGTTCATGTAAAAACACTTTATTCAAATGAGGAATATCAATCCAATCCCTTTTATGATTTTTTATTTGGAGAGAAAGG
Organism: Marinifilaceae bacterium; assembly: GCA_016936255.1. Classification (GTDB taxonomy): domain Bacteria; phylum Bacteroidota; class Bacteroidia; order Bacteroidales; family Marinifilaceae; genus Labilibaculum. The sequence goes on from JAFGYE010000108.1 coordinate 19,675, forward strand.
TAGAAGTCAGCAGCCAAGAGCTAGTTTAGGATCTGGTTCCGGAGTGATTATTTCTGATGATGGATATATTGTAACTAATAACCATGTTGTGCAGGGATCAAATTTGATAAATATTGTACTGTACGACAAAAGAGAATACGAAGGAAAATTGGTTGGCAATGATCCCTATACAGATTTGGCTTTAATTAAAATAAATGAAAAAGACCTTCCAAAAATGGATTTTGGGAATTCAGATGACATAAAACTTGGAGAGTGGGTTCTTGCTGTAGGCAATCCTTTTAATCTGACCTCTACTGTAACAGCGGGTATTATTAGTGCAAAGGCACGAAATCTTGGTTTAAACGGAAATAGAATGAGTATTGAGTCATTCCTGCAAACAGATGCTGCCGTTAATCCGGGGAATAGTGGTGGAGCTTTGGTTGATACCAAAGGTCGGTTAATTGGAATTAACACTGCCATAGAATCCAGAACGGGTTCATATTCGGGTTATTCTTTTGCCATTCCGGTTGCTATTGTCGAAAAAGTAATTGGTGATTTGAAAAAATACGGAGAGGTACAAAGAGCGTTTATTGGTGTGTCTATTCGAACGGTTGATGCAAATTTAGCTGATGAATTTAAAATTGATAAAATTGAAGGAGTATATGTTGCGGGTATAAATGAAGATGGAGCCGCCGAGGATGCCGGAATTAAAAAAGGAGATATTATATTGAATATAGAAGGTAAAGTTGTAAATTCTAGTGCTGAACTTCAAGAGCAGGTCAGCAAGTTCCATCCTGGTGATAAAATTAAGGTTTTAATAAAAAGAGAAGAGGAAAAGAAACAAATTGAGGTAGTCTTACGTAACAGACAAGGAAATACCAATGTAATTAAATCTAAAGATCTGGCTTTTCTTGGAGCCGAATTTGAGCCAATATCAACACAGGAGAAGTATCGTCTTCAAATAAACAGAGGAGTGAGGATAAAGAATCTGCGTGAAGGAAAGTTTAAGGACGAGGAGATTAAGGAAGGTTTTATTATTTATAAAATTAACGAAACGCCAATTTTTAAGGTCGATGATATTAAAGATGCGCTTCAGAATGTGAAAGATGGAGGTGTATTTATCTCCGGGATTTATCCGGATGGAAGCGTTAAGTATTACGCGTTTTCGTTAAATGATAAAGATTAGGAAATTAAATGGGAAAATAATAATAATTCGAATAAAAGAGCAATTAATTTTGACTTTGAATATTTAAAAGTCTAATTTTGCAAAATATTTCGATGAAAAGGGACTATGAGACAATTAAAGATAACCAAATCAATTACCAATCGTGAAAGTGCTTCCTTAGATAAGTATTTACAGGAAATTGGTAAAGAAGATCTTATTACGGTAGAGGAAGAAGTTGAATTGGCGCAGCGAATAAAAAAAGGCGACCAAAGAGCTTTGGAGAAATTAACAAGAGCTAACTTACGTTTTGTTGTTTCTGTAGCGAAACAGTATCAAAATCAAGGGTTAAGTCTGCCAGATCTTATTAACGAAGGTAATTTAGGTTTGATTAAAGCTGCTGAAAAGTTTGATGAGACACGAGGATTCAAATTCATCTCGTATGCCGTTTGGTGGATCCGTCAATCTATTCTTCAGGCTTTAGCTGAGCAATCAAGAATTGTTCGTTTGCCATTGAATCAAGTTGGTTCTTTGAATAAAATTAACAAAGCTTTTTCTAAATTTGAACAAGAGCACGAGAGAAAGCCATCTCCTGAGGAGTTAGCTGAATCTTTAGAGTTACCTGCAGATAAAGTAGCGGATACACTTCGTGTTTCCGGTCGTCACATTTCTGTTGATGCTCCGTTTGTTGACGGGGAAGATAACAGTCTGTTGGATGTATTGGTGAATGATGATTCTCCAATAGCCGATAGAAATCTTTTGAATGAATCTCTTACTAAAGAAATTGATCGTGCACTAGCTACTCTTACTGAAAGAGAGAGTGACATTATCAAACTTTTCTTTGGTATTGGTATTCAGGAAATGACTTTGGAAGAAATTGGTGAAAAATTTGGCTTGACACGTGAGCGTGTTCGTCAGATTAAAGAAAAAGCGATTCGTCGTTTACGTCATACTTCCAGAAGTAAATTACTGAAAACTTATTTGGGATAAAACATTCCATTTACGATATGTAAAAAGCAGTTTCTTTCGAAACTGCTTTTTTTTTTATTTCTTTTCTTTTAACTGCTCTTCAAGTTTATACATTTCATCGCGATATTGAGCGGCTTGTAAAAAGTCCATCTCCTTAGCTGCTTTTTGCATTGCTTTTTTGGTTTGTTCAATGGTTTTTTTCAAACTACTTTTACTCATATATTGAACAACCGGATCAGCAGCAATTTCAATTGAATCCGGACCGGAATAAGCGACAGGCTCATTGTCTTTGCCATGATTCATCATGCTTGCTTTTGAACGGGTAATTTGTGTTGGTATAATGCCGTTTTTGGTATTATAAGCCAATTGTTTTTCTCTTCTATGATCTGTTGCATCGATTGTTTCCTGCATGGATTGTGTAATTTTATCGGCATACATGATTACTTTGCCATTCACATTACGGGCAGCTCTTCCCGAGGTTTGTGTTAATGACCTGGTGGATCTCAAAAATCCTTCCTTGTCGGCATCTAAAATTGCAACGAGAGATACTTCCGGAAGATCCAATCCTTCACGTAATAAGTTCACACCAATCAAAACGTCAAAAACTCCATTTCTTAGATCTTCCATTATTTTTACCCGATCTAATGTAGTAACATCGGAATGAATGTACCGGCAACGAATATTTAAATTGGTGAAATATTCCGATAATTCTTCCGCCATTCGTTTGGTGAGCGTGGTAACCAAAACACGTTCGCTGATTTGTGTGCGTTTGTCGATTTCAGCAATTAAATTGTCTATTTGGTTAAGGCTTGGGCGAACTTCTATTTGCGGATCAAGTAATCCGGTTGGTCTGATTACTTGCTCTACAACAACGCCTTCGCATTTTTCCAATTCGTAATCGGCAGGTGTCGCACTTACGTGGATTGTTTGTTTGGCAATCTGTTCGAATTCTTCGAATTTTAATGGTCGGTTATCCAGTGCCGAAGGCAAGCGGAATCCATAATCAACCAAATTTATTTTTCGGGAGTGATCTCCACCATACATGGCACGAATCTGCGGAATGGTAACATGACTCTCATCAATAACCACCAAAAAGTCATCCGGGAAGTAATCCATAAGGCAGAATGGGCGGGTTCCTGCTGCTCTTCCATCAAAATACCGTGAGTAATTTTCAATTCCTGAACAGTGTCCCAATTCTCGGATCATCTCTAAATCAAAATTGACCTTTTCTTCCAAACGCTTTGCTTCCAGGTGTTTTCCGATATCCTTTAAGAAGGCAACCTGAGCAACCATATCATCCTGGATTTGATGAATGGCTTTTTGGACTCTGTCTTTACTGGTAACAAATATATTTGCAGGATAAATTGTTATTCTGTCATAGTGATCCAATTTTGTTCCGCTGATTGGGTCGAACGAGTAAATTTCTTCAATTTCATCATCCCAGAATATAATACGGTAGGCAAAATCAGCGTAAGCTGGATAAATATCAATTGTATCTCCTTTTACCCGAAAAGTTCCCCGATCGAATTCTATTTCATTTCTTGAGTACAAAGCATCAACAAAGGAATGAAGAAGCTTGTTGCGGGAAATTAATTGCCCTTTTTTAATTTCGGTGACATTGGCATGAAAATCTTCAGGGTTTCCAATACCGTAAATGCAGGAAACCGATGAAACCACAATCACATCCTTTCTTCCGGACAGAAGGGCAGAGGAAGCACTTAGTCTCAGTTTTTCAATTTCATCGTTAATAGATAAGTCTTTCTCTATATAGGTGCCCGTTACCGGCAGATATGCTTCCGGCTGATAGTAATCGTAATAGGAAACGAAATATTCAACGGCATTGTTAGGGAAGAACGTTTTGAATTCACCGTACAATTGTGCAGCAAGAGTTTTATTGTGACTTAAAACCAAAGTAGGGCGCTGTACCTGCTCAATTACATTGGCAATGGTAAATGTTTTACCCGAACCGGTAACTCCAAGCAGAGTTTGATAAGGAGCTCCATCGTTTAAGCCTTTGCATAATTCTTCAATGGCATTTGGCTGATCTCCTGTTGGTTTAAATTTTGATTCAATTTTAAATTTCATGCAACACTTTTGAATGGTTCTATGTCTGAATTGCTAAAATATAGAAACAATTTGAACCTTGATAGTTTTAGATGAAAAATCTAACTTGTTGGATCATTTTGGAAAGAAAAACAGCTGATTACCATGTTGGTAATCAGCTGTTTTTGATGTTTTATTGTATTTTTAATTGCTTAGCTGAAAGTAAACAGGGAAATGATCGCTGTAGCCACCAAAGTATTTAGGGCCAGCGTAAGATCGGCTTGGGAGAAATACTCCTTCTTTAGGCTGATAGCAAATCCACTCTTCGGTGAAGATTTTTCCAGCCTGATGATTTGTATGCAATCCGTTTGTATTGCTGATAAGACTATTGGAAACGATTAGATTGTCGAGCATGTTCCAAGTGCCTTTATAGCTGTATGTGCCTTTTCCTGCCATTTTTAAATCGTACATTAGATTGTAAAGAGCTTTGGGATTTGAAGTATCCTTATTGTTGGTAGCGGCTAAAATTTTCTCAGCCGATTTGTTGTTCGGTTCATCATTAAAATCACCCATGATAATGATTTTCGCATTGGGATTTTTTTCCTGTAATTTATCAACGGCAATTTTTAATTGCTCAGCCACAAATACACGGTTTTTCTCCGATTTTTCTGCTCCTCCTATTCTTGATGGCCAATGATTAACAAATAAGTGTAAGGTATCATTAGTGCCTAAAATTCCCTGAACATGAAGAATGTCGCGTGTTTTGTAGTTTGGCTCATCTGGAAAATGAATTCCAATTATATCATGACTCAAGTATTTGAATTTATTTTTCTGATACAAAAGGGCACAATCAATTCCTCTTCCATCCGGACTTTCGGTGTGGGCGATGCCATAATCCGCAGATTTTAATTTTTCCTGACCTATTAATGCTTCTAATACAGATCGGTTTTCTATTTCACAAAGTCCGATAATAGCAGGAAAATTATTTTTATCGATGGAAGATAGTACACTGGAAAGATTTACCAATTTTTTCTGATATCGTTCGGCAGTGTAGTCTAGTTTTCCTTCCGGAGTAAAATCGTCATCCCGAGTATTAGGATCGTTAAGAGTGTCAAATAAATTTTCGACATTATAAAATGCAATCGTATACTCCTTTTTTTCCTGAGAACAGGAAAAGGCGATGAGAGCCACCATAAGAACAAACAGTAATTTTTTTAACATGAAATAGTTTAATTGATTCTAATAAAAAGGAGTGACATCGGTTACTCTCATGCCTGCAGCTTCAGCGGCCCGAAAGCCTAAGCTTGCATCTTCAAATACTTGGCAATTTTCAGGGGAAATTCCCATTAGTTCAGCACATTTTAAAAATGTATCCGGTTCCGGCTTGTGATTTTCTACATCATCAGCACTTACCAGAATAGAAATGTATTTATCTAAACCTAAAAGTTGCATGGTTTCAGAGGCAATGTTGCGTTTCCCACCAGTTCCTACTGCCATTGGTATTTTACCATGATATTTGTATACCAAATCGGTAACGGCAGTAATTTCTTTGATTTTGTGCATCTCCTTCGCGAAAAATTCTTCTTTCATATCAGAGAATTTTTGTGGATCAATAGTACGGTTGTTTTTCTCGTTTAGTAAATCGATAATTTTAGAAGAAGGCATTCCTGCACAACTTTTTAAAAAATCAATACTAAATTCCAAGTTCATGATTTTGGCTGTTTTTACCCAGGCTTCATAATGTAAAGGCATGGTGTCAGCCAAGGTTCCATCTAAATCAAAAATAAATGCTTTAGTACTTGGGAATATATCTATTTTTTTCATGGTCTTTGTTTTTTGTCTTTCTATTCGTAAGTTTATTGTTGCAATCCTATTTTTACCTGTGTAAGATTACATTAAAATGATTAGAAAGGGATGCCTAAATTATTAAATAATTTTTAATTAATTGCACTGAATTTTCTTTAATTGCAGATTCTTAGGATGCCGTTTTATGATCTGAATAACAGCTTGTTAAATTGTGTCTTGCTTGGATGTTTCGTTAAAAATATTTAAATTTCCATTGTTTTAACAACTTTTTATTTAATCAGCCGTTATTATAGCTGTTTGATTGAAGTGAAAATTAAAAATCAGTATATGAAGATTGTAGCTGGAAGTTTGATTCTACTATTTGTGATGATGAGTGTTTCTGTGAGTGCCAAAAACAATTCTTTGGCCGAAAAAAGAGCAAATCTAATTACATCCTGGATGGAGAAGAAGTTGGATTTGTCTGTGGAACAGATTACGCAGATTGAGGTTTTAAATTTGAAGTATGAAAAAGAAATTGAAAAGCTGACTATGGAGAAGGATGGATTTCCTTGTATGCAGGCAGTTCGTGATAGTTTAAAACGAAAAGAAGTGGAAATGAAAGATGTTCTGTCTGATAAACAACTGGCGAGTTACATTGAATGCAAGTGTGAGCTGAAGGAAGAACTCAAACGGAATTGTAAAGATTTGATTTAAAATAAATTTATAATATAGGATCCCAATCGATTTAGGTTGGGATTTTTTTTTTCAGATTCACCAAAGGGGATAAAAAGATGAATAAATCTGAAATATTTTAATGTTTGTAACATCCGTTACACTTTTTGCAATCATCCAGTCGCATCTTTGTAGTGTTGGAAGAGTTAAATGTATTCTTAAGGCAGGAATCTTATTTAGTTTGCTCTTTCTCAATTTTGTAACTTGAATAATCAAATTTATAACATTAAAAAATACAATTATGGCTATGTTTTGTTATCAGTGTCAAGAGGCTGCAAAAGGAACAGGATGCACAATTAAAGGTGTTTGTGGAAAAACCGATGAGGTTGCAAACATTCAGGATTTGCTGATGTACGTGATGAAAGGGATCTCTGTTTTTAGTACCAAAGCCCGTGAAGTTGGTGTTGAGAATGATAAAGTGAATAACTTCATCATGACAGGTTTATTTATGACTATTACTAACGCCAACTTTGATAAAGTAAAATTTGTTACAGCTGTTCGCGAAGGTCTTAAGCTGCGTGAAGAGATTAAAAATCAGGCTGAAGCAGCAGGTGTTACTTTTGAAAACCTGCATCATTCGGCAACATGGTTTGCTGATAAAGAGAATGATTTTGATGCAAAAGCGCGTGTTATTGGAGTATTGTCTACTGAAAATGAAGACGTTCGTTCATTAAGAGAATTGTTATTGTATGGTTTGAAAGGCTTTGCGGCTTACGTTGAGCACGCTTACAATCTAGGTCTTGAAAAAGCTGAAATGTATGCATTTATGCAAAAAGCTTTGCAAGCTACTACTGATGATACATTGACCGCTGATCAATTGGTTGCTTTGGTTATGGAATGTGGAGCTAATGGTGTAACTGCTATGGCAACTCTTGATGAAGCAAACACGACTGCTTATGGCAATCCTGAAATTACTGAAGTGAATATTGGTGTAAGCGACAAGCCAGGTATCCTTATTTCAGGTCATGATTTGAAAGATATGGAAGAATTGTTGAAGCAAACTGAAGGAACTGGTGTTGATGTTTACACTCACTCTGAGATGTTGCCTGCCAATTACTACCCAGCATTCAAAAAATATGAGCACTTTGTAGGTAACTACGGAAATGCATGGTGGAAGCAGAATGAAGAGTTCGAAACATTTAACGGACCTATTTTGTTTACAACCAACTGTATTGTTCCTCCAACTACAAAATCTACTTACCAAGATAAAGTATATACTACAGGAGCTTCTGGTTTCCCAGGATTCAAGCACATTACTGCTGGCGAAAATGGAAAGAAAGATTTCTCTGAAATTATTGAAGTAGCCAAGAATTGTGCTGCTCCAACTGAAATTGAGAACGGAACTATCGTAGGGGGTTTTGCTCACAATCAAGTAATGCAATTGGCTGATAAGGTTGTTGATGCTGTGAAAACCGGAGCTATTCGTAAGTTCTTTGTAATGGCTGGTTGTGATGGTCGTATGAAAGGTCGTGATTACTATACTGAATTTGCTGCTGCTTTACCAAAGGATACAGTAATTCTAACAGCTGGTTGTGCTAAGTATCGTTACAACAAATTAGAGTTGGGTGATATCGGAGGAATACCAAGAGTATTAGATGCAGGTCAGTGTAACGATTCATATTCGTTAGCAGTTATTGCATTGAAATTGAAAGAAGTGTTTGAACTTAACGATATCAATGATCTACCAATTGCTTACAATATTGCATGGTATGAGCAAAAAGCAGTTATCGTATTGTTAGCGCTTTTATCTTTGGGTGTTAAAAATATTCATTTAGGACCAACATTGCCGGCTTTCCTTTCTCCAAATGTTGCTAAAGTGTTGATTGATACTTTCGGAATTGCAGGAATTGGGTCTGTTGACGAAGACATGAAAATGTTTTTAAATTAAGAATAAAATTGAGGTTTTAAAAAGCGTTTCTTGGGTGAAGAAAGACAGAGGTGATTTGTGAATGGAACGTTTTTTAGTGTTTGTTATATTATAGTTTGTTAGGGTGATTAGCTGCCTAATGTAGATGATTTAAACTCTGCATTAGGCAGTTTTTTGTTTGATTTTGTTACTATTTTAGGAGCAATTTATGTAATGTTATATGCAGTTATGGATCAAGCTAAAACAATGAAATTCTTAAAGAAGTACCATAAATGGCCTTCTTTGGCATTGACTTTCTTTATTTTATTATTCGCAATTTCTGGAATTGTGATGAATCACCGTGGAATATTTTCGTCTATTGATGTAGATCGGAAATATTTGGGTAGTGAGTATCAATATACAAGTTGGAATAAAGCCGCAGTTAAATCGGCAGTAACAATTCAGGGAGATACAGCATTAATTTACGGCAATATCGGAATCTGGAAAACTATCGATAATTTCAAAACATTTCAGGACTTTAATTCCGGTTTTACATCTGGCGTCGACAATAGGAAAATTGAAAAAGTGATTAAAACCAGTTGGGGAGCGCTTTATGCCGGAACATTGTTTGGACTTTTCTATTACAATCCGAAAAGTGAAAATTGGGAAAACATTGACTTGCCTGTTTCTGAGGAGAGAGTTGTTGATTTGGTTGAAATTAAGAATCAACTATTTGTTTTGACACGTTCTCACTTGTTGAAAAAAACAGAGATTGGTTTTGAGATCGTAAATTTGCTTCCAGATCAGAATTACGACAATAAGATCAGTTTGTTTAAAACATTGTGGGAAATTCATAGTGGTGAGGCTTTTGGCATAATTGGGCAGTTGTTTGTCGATTTTATAGGCCTGGTGTTTATATTTCTTTGTGTAAGTGGTTTAATTTATTTTATATATCCTGATTGGATTAAAAAACGGAAAAAGAAAGGACAGGATGTTCAAAGTAAGCTTGTTTTCTTGAAGTTTAACCTGAAATGGCACAATTATTTCGGGTATTGGCTAATCGTTTTCCTTATTCTAACAACTCTAACGGGAATGTTTTTGCGTCCGCCTTTGTTAATTGGAATAGTATCGAATCGAGTTCCTAAAATTTCATTTACGCATTTAGATAACTCCAATCCATGGTTTGATCAGCTGCGCAGAATAATGTATGATGAAGAATTGAACAGAATTCTATTGGCAACCAATGAGAGTGTATATTATTCTGATGATGATTTTATTTCTGCGCCGAAAGTTTTTGCAATGCAACCGCCAATATCTGTGATGGGAGTGAATGTTTTCGAACAGGTGAATGATGGGAGTTATCTGGTTGGATCGTTTAGTGGATTATTTTATTGGATTCCTGAAAAAGGATTAGTTTTCGATTATATTACTAAAAAACCATATGTTCCTGTGAAAACGATGGGGCCGCCAATTTCTGCCCATCCAATTGCTGGATATTTGAAAGATTCAGAGGGAAAAGAAATTTTGTTTGATTACAATTTTGGCTCAGGAAATTTAAGTGATCAATCCGGTTTTACATCAATGCCTGAAAATATTCAGCAATCGCCCATGTCACTTTGGAATTTGTGTTTGGAAACTCATACCGGTAGAATTTACCAATATATTTTTGGCAGGTTCTATATTCTTTTTATTCCATTGGCAGGAATCAGTATTTTGTGGATTTTGATAATAGGATTTGTTTTGTATCGGAAGCAAAAGAAAAGAAGAAAATAATTTTTTTATCAATTTAGTTGAATGTGTAGTCACTTCTTTTTTTGTTGCAGCAACCAAATGTATAATTTAGGATTATTGTAAGTCTCAGTCCGCGAATTGTGAGTTGATTCAGGGTAAATCGTGAATTTCACCTTGCTTCCTAATTCTTTTAAATGGTTAATCATTCATATTTTAACGGGTTATTTTAGATAAATGTACTAATTGTAAATGATAAGTTAAAAGGAAATAATTATTTAGCGAAAGTCTGTATCTTTATTGCCGGATTAAAAAAAGGAAAAGCATGTTCAACTTTGAAGATATAAATCTGGACCGTATTGTGGTTCACAATGTAGGAAATAAACATCACGATGAAGATTTGAAACTTTCTAAATCGGAAATTCAATTGGAAGATGATGATGTTAAGGATATCCTGCTAAAGTATTTTTTAACAGCCTTTAATAAGGAGGAATTCTATAATTTCCAGCATGATACCGATTTGAATATGAATGAAGTGTTTTGTTATGCTTCGGAGTATTTCAAGGAGAATGTTTCCTTTTACGATCAGTCAACCAATATTGCAGTTCATTTGTATGAAAAATCGAACCATCCGAATATAAAGAGTGGCGAATTTTATTTGGTGGGCTTCTCGAATTGCGTGGTTGATGGAGAAGTTTGCGATGCGTTGGGTATTTTTAAATCAGAAAATAAAGACACTTTTTTAAAGGTGTACCAAAAGCAGGATAATTTTGAGTTGGGATGTGAAAACGGAATCAATATCAAGAAATTGGACAAAGGCTGCTTAATTTTCAACTCCGAAAAGGAAAAAGGATTCAAAGTTTGTATTGTTGATAAAACCAATTCGAACAAAGAGGCTTTGTACTGGAAAGAGGACTTTTTGAATTTGAAACTTCGCGAAGATAATTTCTATCATACCCAAAATTATTTGGATATGTGTAAAGGTTTTATTGGTGATGTGTACAATGACGAGAATGAAGTGGCTAAGGCAGATCAGATCGATTTAATGAACAAGTCAATCAATTTTTTTAAGGATAAAAAGCTGTTCAACGAAGAATTGTTTAAAAAGGAAGTGATTGAACAGCCTGAGGTGGCTACTGCTTTTGATGAATACAAAACCTATTATCAGAACGAACAGGGAACTGTTGTTACTCCTGAATTTACGATTAATAATGATGCTGTAAAGGGAGAGCAAAAGCACTTTAAACACATATTAAAGCTGGATAAAAACTTTCATGTTTACATTCACGGACAACGAAAATTCATTGAAAAAGGATACGATGCAGCTCGCGATTTAAGCTATTACAAACTGTTTTTCAGGGACGAGAATTAGGCATGACCTGACAGCGTTTTTTAACCTGACAGTGTCTGCATATTTATTTGGATTATTAAGAAGCTTTCTCAATTATGGGGAGGCTTTTTTCATTTTCGGGGAGCTTTACCCTTGTAGCATCTTTCACTTTATACTCACTTTATATCCCAGTACCGGCTGGTTTTCAAAATAAATGATCAACTCATCATCGCCTTTCTTGTTTGTTGGTACAGAAAAGTTAACGATGTTCTTTTTTAGAATAGGTTTTACGAGCTGGCCAAATTTTTCACTTTTAAAGTGATAAGCAATCGGAATGTCACTTGGAATATTTGCAATTGAAAAGGCAATCTCATTTCCTTTTTTGATTGAGATTGATCCTTTTTCCGGACTGATAATTTGGTAGTCTTTGCCGATGAATTCATTAAAAATGGCGGGCTGAAGGGCAAATTCTTCCCGGGTAAATTCTTTATTCAGCAGTAACCATTCCTGATTGTCAGGGTAATGTTTCATGGCAAATTCCTTTGGATCGTTATCGAAATAAGCAGGTGTATATTCTTTAAGGAACTCCATTTTGGCGTAGTCAACAGAACCTGCCGCCCAGGTAATATCTGCAAGCTTCCATTTTCCATTAATTTTTACAGCATTCCAGGCATGGTTCGAAGGCAGATTGTTGTTTCCTATCTCCGAAACAAATCGTTTTGCCGTGCCGGGAATTATAACACATTCAATGTTTAGTAATCTGCATACTTCCTGAAAAAGCGTTGCGTATCCTTCGCACAAAGCTTTTCGGCTCTTTATTGTTTTCAAGGCCATATCTCTTCTGAACTGATTTTTTTGTGTCTGCAAATCTTCGTCCGAAGTATACAAAAAGCGGATTTTCTGAGTCTTGTTTACTCCTTTTGTTTTGTATTCAACATTCATGGCAATCCATGCAAAGGCAGCTCTGACTTTATCTTCATCCGTATTGAAATCAGTTTTTATTTTATCAGCTAATTCCTCATAAGAGCTAAAATTTGCCGGGTATTTCGAAATGATTTCATCGACTTTGGTTTGAGAGAAGCTTTCAAAATGAAGCAAGGTGAAAAATAGTATAAGTAGGAATTGATATCTAAAAGGAATCGCCATATGTCCGTTTATTTTTTGTTTTAAAGTAATCAGATAGAATGGAAACGCAATTTCGATGCCATTATTTGATTGCTTAGGGAGTAAATGTATTTTTTTATTTGAACATATATGACATTATTTAAATAGGTGTGTTGTTGTATTGACATTCGTATTTATATGGCTTAAATTTAATAGTTCTAACACTTTAAACTAATAATTACCATGAAGAAAGTTGTCGTTTTTTTAGTGGCAGGACTATTTTTTAGTGCCTGCACAAACCAGTTTGTTGAAGAGGATTTAGACCTTCAGAGTCAAGAATCAGCAAGTAAAGTTAAAACTCAAAAATTGTCAGTAAGTGAAAGTCCAACCTACAAGGCCACCGGATATCTTATTCTGACTGATAATTTTTCATCCCAGATGGAGACTGAAATTGGTAAGGCCAATGGAAAGATTAACCGTAAACTTTCAGAAATAGGAATGTATGTGGTAGAATCCAGTGAAGTTGGTTTTATTACAAAAGCAAAAAAGATAAAAGGAGTTTCCGATGTATTACCTGATCTTCAATTGCAATGGTTGCAGCCTGAAACTACCAGCGAGGCACAGTTTGTTCCTATGCACATTGGTTCTAACGAGACCTACTACGGTTATCAGTGGGGAATGGAAGCTATTGATGCTCCTGGTGCCTGGGATCAGGGATTTACAGGTAATGGAGTTAAAGTTTTTATTCTTGATAGTGGAATAGATGCTGAACATCCTGATTTAGCACCAAATTTGAATACAAGTTTATCAACTTCTTTTGTGCCGGGTGAAGGTTATAATATTGATCCGGGATTTTATTTTAATCATGGAACTCATGTTGCAGGTATTATAGCTGCGGCTAATGGTCCTGCTTTAACCAATGGGGGAGATTTTGGAGTCATTGGAGTTGCACCAAAAGCAGAAATTGTTGCTGTTAAAGTTCTTTCGGAATATACCGGCAGCGGTTCATTCTCAGGAATTAATGCAGGAGTTGTATATGCTGCAAATAACGGTGCAGATGTTATAAATATGAGTTTGGGTACTGATTTGCCAAGAAATGGCTTCTTTGCAGAGTTGCCTAATGGTTCTGTTGTAAAGGTTGGTGCCAATGAAGTTGCAGCCTACATCAGTGCTTCTCAAAAGGCAATTACTTATGCTTACCAAATGGGTTCGCTGGTGATTGTTGCTGCCGGTAATGATGATTCTGATGCGAACCACACCGGTAATTTGGTATTTATTCCTGCCAGTCTCAATCATTTAATGGCAATATCGGCTACTGCTCCTTATGGTTATGCTTACGATACAACAACCGATTTGGATGTTCCTGCCAGTTATACCAATTACGGACAGTCTCTGATTGATCTTGCTGCTCCGGGAGGAGATTTTGATCATCCTGGAGATTTCTGGTATTACGATATGGTTTTTAGCACCATTAGCAGTGGTTGGGGATTTTCAGCCGGAACAAGTATGGCTTCTCCTCATGCCGCAGGAGTAGCTGCTTTGGCATTCGAAAAACTGGGTACTGATGCTACGCCGGCACAGGTAATGTCTGTGCTGAGACAGAGTGCTGATGATCTTGGCCAGCCGGGTAAAGATGCTTACTTCGGAAATGGCAGAGTAAATGCAGCAAAGGCCGTTCAATAAATAAAGTGGATTGAAATCATTAAAAGTTCATGTTTTGAAAGAAGCATGAGCTTTTTTTGTTCTGTATTGATGAACCAGAATTTACTGCACAAAAAAGACCCACACTCACGGAAGCTTGAGCATGGGCCTTTCGAGTAATATACTTAGTAGTATATGCTTTTAATTATCTTAGGTGATTCACCACTTGATAGATTGGCTGAAGAACAGATTCTCCCAATAAAATACTCCTTTCGGGAGACCAACCATATTCAGGGTCTGGTAAATCATTATTGTCCTTGAATGGCATTTCAATAGTCAAAGATAAACATTTATATCTTTCTCCAATGTGTTTCGAGCAAATTGCTAAATTTCCAGTCCCAGGTTCGTTTTTCGGATAGCTGTGAGTGTCCTGAAAATCAGGGCAGGTGGCAATCCATGAACCAATGAATTTTTCGGTTAAATTTTTCAATCTTTCGTCAAAGGAAGGGATGCCTTCTATGCCCGAAATAAAATTATAAGGTAAGGTTTCATCTCCGTGGATATCCAAATTTAAATCACAACCATATTCGTCCATTAAATTACGAACATGGAAAACCTCAGGACTGTTTTCAATCGAAGGTTCTGCCCATTCACGGTTGTAATTGTATCCTTTTGTATTTACACGCAAATTACCGGCAATACTTCCATCAATATTCATGTTAGGCACCAAATAAAAAACAGCTTTGTTTAGTAGGCTTCTCGAAATTGGATCATCCTGATCCAGCAGTCGGTCTAATAAGCCTTGCATGAACCATTCGGCCATTGGCTCACCGGGATGCTGACGGGCAATTACCCAAATGCTTTTTTTCGCTTCGTCCGCTTCACCAACAATCAGCATATCGATGTCTTTGCCTTCTACTGTTTTTCCAATTGAAACCAATTCGCATTCCGGCGACATTTGTGCCTGATGAACTAAATTTAAATGCTGATCGTAGGTGTAAGGAGCAAAGTAAGCGTAATAAACCGAGTTATAAAGTGGCATATGCTCAATAATCAACTCTTTGCCATCGTAATTCGATGGAACCCGAAACCAATTCTCACGATCGTAGGATGCCACAGTTTGGTAGCCTTCATATCCTTCCGGATAAGATGCTTTACCGGCATTTGTAATCCGCATTTTAACAGATTCTTCCATGGCGCCCATCAATCTGAAATGGAACCATTGAAAAAATTCAGAATTCGTGTCGTTGGGGATGCTTAGCTGTATGTTTTGAGGATTGGCGGCATCAATAACTTCAATTTTACCGCCATCAAAATTCGATGAAATATTCATGTGTGTGTCGTTTTTTTTGTGATTCATTCAAAGGTAGATTTTTTGTTTTTTAAAGACAAGGATACTGTTGAATTCTTAAAATTACACTACAGAAGTAATAATTCATGATTAGTAAATGTTTAAATCAGAACAATTTCTTCTATTTTTGGAAGTCTGTTTATCTGGAAAATATTATTCTCTATTTTTGCAGACCAGCCTTGTGTTTATTTTAATTCAAACTAATGATCAATTTGTTTCGTCTGAAAGACAATCGTTCTAAAAAGTGGAAGTTTATAGTGCTTGCTGTAATTCTTGTATTAGTTGTAACAGGATCGGTACTTTTCAAATATTATCAGGATATTTTTTCATCAAATATTAATTTAGGCGAAGAAGAAACCAGTTTTCTGTACATTCCTACTAACTCGAATCAGGCCGATGTTTTGCAAATAATAAATAAAAAAGGCTGTCTTAAAAGCAGTTCCACTCTTCAGTGGGTAATGGAGAAGAAGAATTTTGCAGCACACATTCATCCGGGACGTTACGAAATTAAAAATGGCATGAGCAATAATGAATTAATTAATTTATTGCGCTCGGGTGCTCAAACTCCACTTAATCTTACATTTAATAATACCCGCACTTTAGAAGATTTTGCAGGCAAAATAGCGGATCAAATAGAGGCTGACTCCATAAGTATTCTAAGTCTATTAAAAGACGAATCTAAAATTAAAAAGTACGGATTTGCACCTCATACAATTATTGGAATGTTTATTCCGAATACCTATCAGGTATATTGGAATATGAATGCTGAAAAGTTTGTGGATAAAATGCATAAAGAATATGCAAAATATTGGAATTCCGAACGACTGAAAAAAGCAGAGAGCATTGGACTTTCTCCTATTGAGGTGAGTATATTGGCATCAATTGTTGATGAAGAAACCATCAATAATGATGAAAAAGGACGTGTTGCCGGCGTATACATGAATCGTTTAAACCGTAAAATTAAATTGGATGCTGATCCAACTTTAAAGTTTGCATTGGGCGATTTTACGATCCGCCGGGTTTTGAACAAACACAAAACAATTGATTCTCCATACAACACTTACAAATATCGAGGATTACCCCCGGGACCAATTCGTCAGCCATCTGTTTCAGGTATCGAAGCCGTTCTTAACTACGAAAAGCACAAGTACTATTACTTTTGTGCCAGCCCCGAATTTAACGGATATCACGTATTTGCCAAATCGTTGCGTGAACACAATCAAAATGCAAGTCGCTATCAAAGAGCGCTCAATCAAAGAGGCATCATGAAATAATTGGTACTTCTGCTATTCTCGGGTTGTAATTTTCAGGCTTTTATTGGGAATAAACTGTATGGCAAATGGCAGTGTATTCATAACGGATATCTGCTTATTTTTTAAATCTTTCTCTGGACCTTTTGATTGCCGGCATATTGGAAACCGCCCATTTCGTTAAATTATCCACATGGGGAACAAGAGATTTACCTAAGTCTGTAATTTCGTACTCAACTTTAGGAGGAATTTCCGGATAAATAGTTCGAAGAATAAATCCGTCAGCCTCTAATTTTCTTAATGTAACAGTCAGCATTTTTTGGGATATGTCTGAACCAACTTCTTTATTGATTTCATTGAAGCGTAACTTCTGCTTTTCGCCTAAAATCAGTAATACAAGAATAGACCACTTATCACCAAAGCGATCTAAAACTGTTCTGACAGGACAATTTGTAATATCCCATTCACTTTTTTTAATTTTTTTCCCCATCATAGATCTTTGATTATCAACAATAGTTACCTTGAAGTTAGTTTAGAACAAGGATGTACCTTATTGGTCGTTTTTACAAACTAATATATCTTTGCTATACAAAAGTAAGTATAAAACTTTTATATAGTAAGTTTAAATAAAATATAAGATGGAAAAAATTTTAGTAACTGGCGCAACAGGACATTTGGGAAATATTGTAGTTGAAAATCTACTTAAAAAAGTTTCCGCCGGTCAAATTTCAATTTTAGTTCGGGATGAAGCCAAAGCACAGGCTTTAAAAGCAAAAGGTGTAACCGTTAATATCGGAAGTTACCAGGATATTCATTCATTAAATAATGCGATGAAGGGTATAGATAAAGTTTTGCTAATCTCATCAAGTGATTTTAATGATAGAATCGGTCAGCATAAAAATGTGGTTGATGCTGCTAAACAAGCAGGAGTGAAACATATCTTATATACAGGTGTTACATTGAAAGATATTGCAGCATCTCCTTTACAGCCATTGCTTCAGGATCATTTTCAAACAGAAGATTACATAAAAGAAAGCGGGCTTTCATTCACTTTTTTGCAAAATAGTTTGTATGCAGAGGTGATTCCAATGTTTGTAGGTGAAGATGTTTTGAAAACAGGTATTTTCTTTCCTGCAGGTGAGGGGAAAGTGCCTTTTGCTGTCAGAAAAGATCTGGGAGAAGCTATTGCAATTATTTTGGCAGGAGAAGGACACGAAAACAAAACCTATCACTTAACGGCATCAAAAACCTATTTATTTGCGGATATTGCTGCTGAACTTACCACATTGTCAGGTAGAAAAGTAAATTACACCAGTCTGGAAGATGATGCATTTGAAGATATGTTAAAGCAATTTGGTTTGCCTGAAGAAATTGTATTGATGTCCGTTTTGTTTGCCAAAGGAATTAAGAATAATGATTTTAATATGGCTGACGGTACTTTAGAGAGTATTTTGGGACGGGAACAAACGGATTTAAGAATGTTCCTTAAAGAAGCTTTCAATTTGTAATAGCACTGGCAGGTAAGTTTTTTGATTCATGAAAAATTAAAACCTCCTTCATTTTCTAAAAGCGGAAAGGAAGGGGGGGTGATTATTACAGCACTTAAGTTTACCAATCAAATTAAAACTGAACTTTTCGGACATCCTCTTTTTTTTGCTGACCGAATGTTTCCGTTCCATAAACCGTGAATTCTATATCTGTAAATTCAGGATCATTGGAAGAGGAATGCCGGAAGAGAAAGCTTTGCATAATTTAATGCAACCGGCTTGAAAAATAAGGGTTGCGTCTCACATTTTGTATCAAAGGATTTATTATCATTGCAGCAAAGTAAATTGAATTAGAGTGATGATTGGAGCACAAACAAAAGGAACCCTTATGGTTCTTTTATCAGCAGTATTTTTTGGACTGCTGCCTTTTTTTGCCATTAAAACCTATGCCGAAGGTTTTGATGTAAGTAACCTGCTGTTGTACCGATTCAGTTTTGCATTTGTGTTGATTGGTTTGTTTTGTATCTACAAAAAGATTAGTCTTCGTGTCAATAAAAAACAATTTTTTCTATTGCTGATTCTTGCATTTGTTGGAACCATGATGACTACCTACACACTCTTTTTATCTTACCAGTACATATCATCGGGATTGGCAAGCACACTTCATTTTGTGTACCCCGTTATCACGATTGTTTTTGCAGGTATCATTTACAAAGAGAAATTCACATTAAAAAAAGTAACGGCTCTATTTTTGTCTGTTGCTGGAATTTCTTTGTTGTCGTTAGGCGGCGGTGCAGCGATTAATGCAACCGGTGTTTTATGGGCTTTGGTATCGGGTTTATTTTATGCCATTTACATTTTGTGTATGGCCAATCCCGAACTAAGGAAAATTTCGCCTTACAGTGTGGCTTTTTGGATTTTTGGAATCACAGCAATTTTGTTCTTTGGCAAATGCTTGTTCATAGATGGCATCAACACAAATCCCACTGCCATGTCTTTATTTTATATCGTAAATCTTAGTTTTTGGTCTACTTTTTTGTCGGTTGTTTTGTTTTATATGGGGATGAAATACACCGGACCCGGGAATGCGTCTCTTTTGTCGACTCTTGAACCTCTTACGGGGCTTGTGGTAGGAGTGTTTGTGTTTAATGATGCAATGGACTTAAAAAGTTCTTTGGCTGTTCTTCTGATATTGACTGCTGTTTTTATTGTGATGCAAAACAATAAGAAACCAAACTACCGAATGCTTTTTTACAAAATAACTCCCCGCAGACTAAGGAGAGCTTAATATTTAGATTGGTGTTAATTGTTGAATTAAAGTGATCAATTAAAGAAATTATACATCCATAAATAAACTTTAAAATATGCCGGATAAATGTCTTGTTTGTGAAAGGATTTCAAAAATTCTAAATCATGAAAATCCATACTTTGTGGCTGAACTGGAAACGGGCTATGTTGTTTTGGGAGATTTTCAATTCTTTAAGGGCTACGTTTTATTGCTTTGTAAACAACACAAAACCGAGTTGCATCAATTGGATGAAGATTTTAAGATGAAATTCTTAAAAGAAATGAGTGAAGTTGCCGAGGCTGTTCATCTGGCTTTTCAACCCCAAAAATTAAACTATGAAATGTTGGGAAATGCATATTCTCATTTGCATTGGCATATTGTTCCCAGATATAAAGATGATCCCAACCCACTGAAACCGATTTGGACAATTGACAGCAAAATAATAAATGCAGAGGAAACCAGACCAAACGATCAAATGTTGTTTGAACTAAAAGAAAAGCTGTTAAATGCTTTGAAAACTACGGTTAGCTCTGATCGGTTGGTGATTTAATACTGCAGTCGGAGCCGGATTGCAGCAAGCCTGATTGAATTTTTTATAAATGATAAAAATAGAAAAGTGAATTTCACATCCATTTATTTTATTTGAATTTTGTAATTTGGCTTCATGGAAAAGAGTGAAGATTTAAATGCATTTTACAACAGAATAAAATACAAGACCGATCAGGAGCTGGTTTTAAGCAAACCTCACATTAATGTTTTTGAACGGTCAGCCTGTACAG
Source organism: Marinifilaceae bacterium (assembly GCA_016936255.1). Classification (GTDB taxonomy): domain Bacteria; phylum Bacteroidota; class Bacteroidia; order Bacteroidales; family Marinifilaceae; genus Labilibaculum. The sequence continues at coordinate 40,149 of JAFGYE010000108.1, forward strand.
GACCGCTCACTTATTCAAGAAGAGATTACTATAAAATAACTTTGATATTGGGCGAAGGAAGGCTTGATTATGCTGATAAAAGTATCTATATAGACAGGCCTGCTTTATTGTTTTCGAATCCGTTGATTCCCTATAATTGGCAGAATATTTCCAAAGAACAAACAGGTTGGTTTTGCATTTTTAATGAATTCTTTGTGAAACAGCGGGATGAAATATTAACGGATCTTCCAATGTTTCAGCTGGGATACGATAAGGTCTACTTTCCTGATGAAAATTCAACGAAGGAAATTGCTGATTTATATCGAAAAATGATGGTTGAAAATGAGGGGTCTTATGTCCACAAACAGTATGTTCTGCGCAATTACCTGCATTTGATTGTGCATTATGTCCTTAAGACAGAACCTGCAAAAAATTACGAGCAAACACAAAATGCTGCATCCCGGATTGTTTCGCTTTTTATGGAATTGCTGGAGCGCCAGTTTCCTATTGATTCGATGCAGAATCAATTGAAACTAAAATCTGCGAATGATTATGCCTGTCAGCTTTCTGTGCATACCAATCATCTTAACAGAGCGTTAAAAGAACTTACGGGGAAAACTACTACCGAACACATCGCAGGCCGTATCATTATTGAAGCAAGCGAATTGCTGATTCATACCGATTGGCCGGTTGCTGAAATTGCCTATTGTCTGGGGTTTGAGTATGCTGCCTATTTTAATAACTTTTACAAGAAAGCAACAGGAATGACACCCAGGGAAGTTAGAGTGCAAATTGTTTGAATTTTATAATTTTTGGTTTGATTTTTCTGATTTTTCTGAAAATAGTCTGGCTAATTTTGTCAGGTAATTATTTAAATAATTTAGTATGAAACATTCAGAACATGCAATTGTGAAACACAGGGACACGATTATTTGTTCATGGTAAGTTACATATGGCGAAAACATAAAATAATAATCATATGAAATACAGGATATTAGGAAAAACAGAAGAACAGCTTTCTGCCATAGGATTAGGCTGTATGGGGATGTCGCATGTTTACGGCGAAAGAAATGATGAGGAAAGTATTGCCACTTTGCACAAAGCATTGGAATTGGGGATTAATTTTTGGGACACTGCCGATTTTTATGGTGGAGGAGCGAATGAGAAGCTTATTTCAAAAGTACTGAAACCAAATCGGGACAAGATATTTATAGCGACCAAATTTGGGTTTAAGTATGGAGGGGAAAATTTGCTGGCCAGTAATTTTGATGGTTCGCCCAAATACATGCGTAAGGCTGTGGAATTAAGTCTGCAGCGATTGGGCATCGAAACCATCGATTTGTATTATGCACATCGTGTGGATCCAAACGTACCGATTGAAGAAACTGTAGGAGCTATGGCAGAACTCGTAAAGGAGGGAAAGGTACGTTATCTTGGGCTTTCAGAAGCATCGCTTACCAATATTAAAAAAGCGCACGAGATACATCCCATTTCGGCATTGCAAAGTGAATATTCCCTTTTAACACGGGATGTAGAGAAGAAAATACTGCCTGAAATTACCGCAATGGGCATTACATTTGTGCCCTATTCTCCTTTGGGAAGAGGAATGTTTACCGAGAATTTTAATGTAGATAATATTGCATCAAATGATATCCGTTTAAACTTACCCCGCTTTCAGGGAGAACATTTAGTCAATAATCAGAATCTGATGAAAGCACTGGATGAATTCGCATACGGCAAGAGCATTAATACTGCCCAGCTGGCATTGGCATGGCTGATGGCGAAAGGTGGCAATATCATTCCGATTCCGGGAACAAAAAAACGCAAATACCTTGATCTAAACGCCAAAGCTGTGGATATTGAATTTACAGCAAATGAAGTGGCGGAAATTGAAGCTATTATTGCAAAGTATCCCAATACCGGCGAGCGTTATACCGAAGCGGCTATGAAATTGGTAGACAAAGATTAACAGTTATAAACTGTTGCAAGATAATTTAAAGACCGGGGACACTCCCGGTTTTTTTATTGTTAATTTCGCTCAACAAGGAAGGCTTGCAGGAGTTTTAGTAATGTTTTGTAGATTTGGATTCGAAATAGCAGAAGCGTTTATTGCTGTGATATGTGGATGGACAAATATACTTCGATCTTGCGTGTCAGCTAAAAGGGATTTTATATAAATTGATAAGACGAATAACATGAATAAGAAAATATTTGTATTTCTATTTGATGGATTTTCTGATTGGGAAATTTCCTATCTCACTCCGGAAATAAATAAGAGTGAACAATTCGATTTGGTTTATTTCTCGAAGAACGGAAACACAGTTACATCGATGGGTGGTTTACAAATTAAACCTGCAAGTTCTCTTTCCGAATTGAATTTTGAGGATTTGGATCTGTTAATTTTGCCGGGTGGCATCGCTTGGGAAAAAGGAGAAAATGAAGAGATTACAAAATTTGCCAAAAATGCATTTGAAAAAGGAAAGACAATTGCTGCCATTTGTGCTGCAACTGCCTATCTCGGTCAATTAGGATTACTGAATGATTTAAAACATACCAGTAATGACCTGAATTATTTAAAAGGAACTGCTCCAATGTACCGTGGAGAAGGGAATTATCAAAATTCGCTGGCCGTAACGGATAGAAATATAATTACTGCAAACGGAATTGCTCCAATTGAGTTTGCCAGAGAAATTTTTAAGACCATTGGATTATACAATGATGATACTATTGAAAAATGGTTTCAATTGTTTAAGAATGGAATTTGGAGTGAGTAAATGCCAGACACACAATAATGATCAGGAAAGTGTAAATGTGGGAATCTATGATTTCTCCTGCAGAAACAGTCCGGTTCAGGATTCTTCGATTTAGAACCGGCAACAGCCTGATTTCTCAACAAATATAAGAATTGGGACACTGTATTGTACAAAAGAAAAGACGCCTTTTCGAGGCGTCTTTAACTGAATTTTAATATTGTAGCAATTGATTACTGAACAAAGCTTTCTCTTTCTCCGCCAGCGGCGAAAATAGCTCTTATTCTGTCATTCTGACCATTGGTAAACATATACATGCATTGATCGTCTACATAATCCATGTAATTCATAGTTTGGTCGTTTGATTTGCAGTGTACAGTTGGATAAGAAGGACATCCGTAGTTTGCTCTGTCAGAACTTGGCGTATCAGTTACAAAGTCATCCTGACTGCATCTGCCGTCGCCCCAAATGTGACGCAAGTTTAACCAGTGACCCACTTCATGAGTAGCAGTTCTGCCATAACCATACTGTCCGCCACTTGTGTTACGTCCAAAGTAATCGCTGCCGATAACAACACCGTCGGTTGCTAATGCTCCGCCAGGAAACTGGGCGTATCCTAAAATACCGCCGCCAATTTCACAAACCCAAAAGTTTAGGTAAAAAGAAGGATCTGTTGCATCAATTCCGCCCTGACTGGAAAGTTTCATGGCATCATTGGTTCCCCATGATGTTTTTGAAGATGTTTTTCTATTTACGCCGGCCAATACGAATGTAATATCAACGTTTGCTACATCGTTGTTAAATTCACTTGGTACAGCACCTGTCGCAGGATTAAGATCATTGTAATCGTCATTTAAAATATCAATCTGAGAATCGATATGAGCTTGCGTAACAGGATGATTTGCATCCTCCAGAATATTTACAATAACAGGTATGGTGATGCTCCCCTGATAAGGTGTTGCCGGTGTTGTTTCGCCACCACCTGGCTTGCCTTTATTGGTACTTCCAGTGCTTTTTGCAGCAATTAATTGTCGTGTGTGTTTTTCGATGGCATACATTCTGTTTTCTAAACCAGGATTTTCTTTTAATTGTCTGTTTAGAACTTGCATACTACCACATTTTGCACTGTGTACATGTTCTTCTGCAGCTGATTTAACAGTGCTTTCTTCGCTGGTGTATACATAGAAATCGCTCATGTCGACAGCAATTTCCTGCTGTTTCGGAGCGTTTTCATTTTCATTTTTTTGACAAGACCCCAGAAGAAGGGTCAGGCAAGCGGCTGTGAAAAAAATTCTTTTCATAAATAATTCTTTTTTCTTAGTTGTGATTGTGATTAGTAATATTAAAATCCGACTGAAATTAAATATAAGATTTCACAAAAAGAAATTAAATGTCTCAATTTAAGTGATGAGTGAATGTTTTTTTGATGTTAATTATTTTAAAAAGTTACTGTTTGTGCCGTGTCCGGAATGTTTTCTATGAGTGAAAATAAATTATGATGGCAGGTTTTTTTTTCAATTTACTTCCTGATTATTGTTTTAAATGACTTAAAGAAGATGGGTAAAGTAAAAACCAAAAGCTTGTGAATGAGCTGTGCTCTTGATGCCAGCCAGTTTCTGAAATATTTTCTGCAGCCTATTGACTTTTGCAATGAAAAGTCTTAATTTAGTTACTCTCAAAAGAGAATAATTCTCATTAGATATTAATTATATATGAATGCCGGAGAAATAAGTACAAAATTGAATGAAAAAGGACTAAAAGTCACTCCTCAAAGGATTGCTGTTTTGGAGGCTATTATCAAGCTCAATAACCATCCTACTGCCGATCATATTATCGAGTACATTCGAAGTAAACATCCCAATATTGCAACAGCAACAGTTTACAAAGTTCTTGATGTTTTGGTCTCAAATGAATTGATAAAAAAGGTAAAGACTGAAAAAGATATTATGAGATACGATGCTGTTTTGGAAAGACATCATCATTTGTATTGTTCAGAATCGAGTAGAATTGAGGATTTTAATGATGAGGAGTTAAATAATATTCTTGAAATGTATTTTAAGAAAAAAGAAATTCCCGATTTCGAAATTGAAGATGTCAAATTGCAAATTATCGGAAAATTCACAAAAAGGGATCAATAAGTTCATCGTTTATTAATAAAAAATACAGATTAAAAATGGAAAACAAATCAGATAATATGAGCAGGTGTCCGGTAACCGGAGCTATGGGAAAACAAAGTTTTGGCGGAGGCGGTACAAAAAACAGGGATTGGTGGCCAAATCATTTAAATTTGAATATTTTACGTCAGCATTCTTCTTTATCCAACCCAATGGGTGAAGAGTTTAATTACGCTGAAGAGTTTAAAAGTTTGGATTTGAAAGCTATCAAAAAAGACCTTCATAAGCTCATGACAGATTCTCAAGACTGGTGGCCGGCTGATTTTGGTCATTATGGCCCCTTGTTTATCCGTATGGCCTGGCACAGTGCAGGAACCTACCGGACAGGCGATGGTCGTGGTGGTGCCGGAGGCGGACAGCAGCGTTTTGCTCCCCTTAACAGTTGGCCCGATAACGTTAATCTCGACAAGGCCAGAAGGTTGCTTTGGCCAATCAAGCAAAAATATGGTAAGAAAATATCCTGGGCTGACTTAATGATTCTTACTGGTAATGTTGCATTAGAATCAATGGGGTTTAAAACCTTTGGATTTGGTGGCGGACGTGCAGATGTTTGGGAGCCTGAAGAGGATGTGTTCTGGGGAAACGAAACCAAGTGGCTCGAAGGCGCCGAACGTTATACGGGGGAGCGGGATCTTGCCAACCCACTTGCAGCTGTGCAGATGGGACTTATTTATGTGAATCCGGAAGGCCCTGAGGGCAATCCCGATCCTATTGCTGCGGCAAAAGATATTCGTGAAACTTTTGCCCGGATGGCGATGAATGATGAAGAAACGGTTGCTCTTATTGCAGGCGGTCATACTTTCGGAAAAACCCATGGCGCGGGAGATGTTTCACATGTTGGTCCGGAACCGGAGGCTGCCGGCATCGAAGAACAGGGCTTGGGCTGGAAAAGCACTTTTGGTTCGGGAAAAGGAGGCGATACAATCGGCAGCGGTTTGGAAGTTACCTGGACACAGACTCCCGCCAAATGGAGTTATTACTTCTTCGAAAATTTGTTTAATTACGAATGGGAACTAACCAAAAGTCCGGCAGGAGCACATCAATGGGTGGCAAAAAATGCCGATGCCGTTGTGCCGGATGCCCATGATGCATCAAAAAAACATTTGCCAAGCATGCTAACCACCGACCTTGCTTTGCGTTTCGATCCTGCTTATGAAAAAATTTCAAGACGATTCTTCGAACATCCTCTTGAATTTGCAGATGTCTTTGCACGTGCATGGTTCAAATTAACTCACCGGGATATGGGACCCAGAACATGTTATTTAGGTTCTGAAGTGCCTTTGGAAGAACTGATTTGGCAAGATCCTGTTCCTGCAGTAAATCATGTTGTAATTGACGAAAATGATGTTGCGGAACTAAAAGCCAAAGTATTGGATGCCGGATTAACAGTAGGACAACTGGTATCAACTGCATGGGCTTCTGCTTCAACTTTTAGAGGTTCTGATAAACGGGGCGGTTCAAATGGTGCACGCATTCGTCTTAGTCCGCAAAAAGATTGGGAGGTAAATAATCCGGCTCAACTCAGCAAAGTATTGAAAAAGCTTGAAGCCATTCAGGATGAATTTAACGCTTCCCAATTGGATGGTAAAAAAATATCACTTGCCGACCTTATTGTGTTGGCAGGCTGTGCAGGAGTAGAAAAAGCGGCCAAAGATGCCGGGCATGATGTTACTGTTCCGTTTGCACCGGGACGTATGGATGCATCGCAGGAGCAGACAGATGTAGAATCGTTTGCGGTGATGGAACCGGCAGCCGATGGTTTCCGCAACTATTTAAAAACGAAATATGTTATTTCAACAGAAGAGTTATTGGTTGATAAAGCGCAATTGCTAACATTAACAGCTCCTGAAATGACTGTGCTGGTAGGCGGAATGCGTGTATTAAACGCAAATTCGGACAATTCCAGACATGGGGTTTTCACAAAGAGGCCGGAGCTTCTCACCAACGATTTCTTTGTAAACCTGCTGGACATGGGTACGGTTTGGATGCCGGCATCTGAGACAAAAGAGATATTTGATGGACGCGATCGCAAAACGGGTGCCGTTAAATGGACAGGAACCCGGGCTGATCTTATTTTTGGTTCAAACTCGGAACTAAGAGCACTGGCCGAAGTTTATGCCAGTATTGATGCTGATAAGAAGTTTGTTAAAGACTTTGTTGCTGCATGGAATAAAGTAATGAATCTGGATCGTTTTGATCTGGTCTGATCTTTCCTTAATTCGGAATTTCAGGAAGAATGATCCTGCACTTTTCAGTTCATTAATACAGTAAGGGGTTTGAATTGGGAGCACCTTAACAGCCCAATATTGCAATAAAACAGTTTGGCCAGACAACAAGTCTGGCCATTTTTTTTTGATCCTCTTAAGTAGTTTGTTTCCCAAAGTTTGCATCAGTCAATTGCTAACTCCTGACAGCGTAAAAGACCTGTCAGCGTTTTAGCAATTTCCTTTTTTATTCGCTATTCTTTATTTTGTTAAGTAATTATAGTTTTGTAGATTCATCTATCGAATTGCAATGGATAAAATTGCAAAGGATTTTTTGCTAAAAGCCAAGTTTATTGCAATTGCCTTCAGGCAACAGATAACAAAAAAAGAATAGTGTTGAAGGAGTAAAAATGATGCTAAAGCAAAGGATTGGAATATTTTAAATTCAGTTGGCTAAAGCCAAACTGCA
>JAFGYE010000109.1 GCA_016936255.1 Marinifilaceae bacterium
CCTGTTGCGCAGCCAACCGTCGAGATCTTGAAGTTTGACTAAAATACTTGCCATACGGAAGTTATTTACCCAACCCCGCTGAACCTCTTTCAGTTTTTGGATGCGTTCTTCGAGCCTGTGCAAATTGTAAGGTAAAAAGACTAATGCTGTAAGGCTGTCTGTGGAGCAATCACCCCATCCTCTTAATCGTAATGCTACGAGTTAAAAGTAGCCCAAATAATAACCTCAATTCTATTTCCAAATAAAAGGATTTTCAATTTTCAGGTATGCTTAAAACCGCTATATTTGAACCTTAATTTGAGCAGTTTGATGAGTTTTTAGACAAGACTGCCGTTGGCAACAACATAAAGATGGATGAAAATGATGGATGAGGACTTACTAAAGCAAATTGAGTTTATTAAAGAAATTGATAAAATAAAATACATTCAGAGAAGAACAAAACTATTTAATAGTGACAGGAACGAAAATGATGCTGAGCATAGTTGGCATTTAGCGATGATGGCAATTGTTTTAAGCAAACATTCTGATGTAAAAATTGATTTGCTAAAAGTCATAAAAATGGTATTAATTCATGATATAGTGGAAATAGATGCTGGTGATACCTTTATATACGACCAAAATAAAGATCATGAAAATACGGAGGAAGAACTGAAAGCGGCCAAACGGATTTTTGGAATTTTACCTGAAAAACAGGCAGCAGAATTTATTGAAATCTGGACTGAATTTGAAGATGGGCTTTCCAATGAGGCAAAATTTGCAAAATCAATGGACAGACTTGAACCTTTATTGCAGAATACATCAAATAAGGGTGGAACATGGAAAGAATACGGTGTAAAATATCAAACTGTTTGCAACAAAAAGAAAGTAATAGAAAATGCTTCAACAAAATTGTGGGATTATGCTAAAACCCTTATCGAAAACAGTGTACGAAAAGGCATTCTAAAAAAATAAATACACTTGCAGAATAAGCAGGCAGGTGACGGTCTGTTAACCTCTACTCCACCTCTGATACCACCATACATAAACCAAGCCTATAACGGCATTATCAGCATCAATAATAAAACAGTGAGTACAATAATGAGAATCCGGGTAATAATGATTCGATAATGCCGGAGTATCCAAAAAATAAAACTTCACTTAGAAACAAGCTGTTGAGCAAAGACAAAACACCTGTATGTAAACTTACCGATCGTAGTCAAGTTTAGAATGACAATAAAATTGAACTCTCCAGGCTTCCTTAATAAAAAAAGGGGCGAATTGCCCACCCCCTCTAAATTATCGATATAATTTCTAGATATCTTCGAGTATGTAAACCATTGTGCGTAATACTTTCGATGAAAACCGGTGTCCTTTATCGGAAGAAGAAACTGAAATACTTGCTATTCCGCCACCGAGTTCAACAGCACGCTTTCCTTTTATTAATTCAAAATCGTCCATTGAATGAATAATTTTACTTGCAGGTACAACAACATGAAGTACTTCTGCCAGAAAAACGGTCAATAAAACATCCTGATCCTGAGTATCAATAATCAGCATTCCTGAATCTGCCAAAGCATAATCTGCTTCGAGTAATGCATTTTTAGCATTACTAATATCAAATGATGTTTTATCAAGATTAAAGCTTTTCAAACGAATAAATTCAAACTGAACATTTTTCTTATTCGCAGCTTCGAGAAACAGCTTATAATCCACTTTTAACGATTCGTGCCCTAAGACATTCGAATTCGATAAAAATGATTCCAAAAGGTTCTTCTTATCACTCCTGAAATTGATCTTCTTAATTTGTGTATCAGTCCTTACTTCCATGCCTTTTAGATTTAAATGAAACATCAGCCGTTTAAATGCAAAAGGAATGCCAAAAAACTGTAAAATAGAGATCACATAAGCACAAAAATACAATACCCTGACAACAAGCTTCTTACTAAGAATCCGCAGAATTGATAAATACACCAATAATGTTCAATTCTGAACAGCTTTCGTACAATCTGTTTCAAAAACGAACAAGTATCTCATTTCAAACACTTTTAGTCATCAAAAGGCATGTGAAAAAAATACACATATGGGGAAAAAAATCACACCCGCAATGGAATTATTACGAGCTATTTTAGGGAAAGAAAATACCTGATAAATTCGAACCTCAACAGTACTTATAATTTATTCATTCTGCTGCGAAGAGCACTTCTGGTGATTCCCAAATATTCTGCTGTTTTTGATTTGTTATCATCGAACTTTTTTAATGCTTTCCGAACAATTTCCAGCTCTAATTGTTCAATTCTTAATTCATCATCAGGTAAGACAATGCGCCCCAAAACAATTGGCTGTTCTTTGGGTTCAAATTCATTATCATCGGCCTGTAAAAACCTCAAATGTTCGGGTTTTAGTTCTAAATCATTATAAAGTAAAGTTGCTCTTTCAATTGTATTTTTCAGCTCCCGGATATTTCCCGGCCAGGCATAATCCTGCATCATTTTTTTAGCATCCTTACTTATGAATCTAAACTTTCGGTTCCGCTTCTTAGAATATTGATCTAAAAAAATTTGAGAAAAGGATAAGATTGCTTCCTTTCTTTCCCGCAAAGGAGGAATATACAAGCGTCCGGTATTTAAACGATAATACAAATCACTTCTGAATGTTTTTTCAGCCACCATTTCTTTTAAATTCCTGTTGGTGGCAAAAATCACCCTGACATCCAATTCAATAGGTTTGCTTCCCCCAACCCGATACATTTCTCTCTGTTGCAGTACACGCAGCAATTTAGGCTGCATATCCAATGGCATTTCACCTATTTCATCTAAAAATAAAGTTCCTCCCTGTGCCAATTCCAATTTGCCGGGCTTTCCCTCTTTACGAGCCCCTGTAAAAGCACCTTCGTCGTATCCAAACAATTCACTTTCAAATAGTGCCGGCGAAATTGCAGAACAATTTATCGAGATAAATGGCTTTGTAATATCGCTCGATTTTCCGAAATGAACCAAACGTGCAACAACCTCTTTCCCTGTTCCGGTTTCTCCTTCAATTAAAACCGGTACCGACCGATCTTCATGAAACTGTTCTGCCATACGAACAACCCCACGCATAACATCTGAAAAAACGCCAATCTTACCAACACTTGTGATCTCACGAATGGTAGTTTCGTAATATTGAATTCGCTCGGCTTCCTCTCTCCTAACGTGAGAGATTGTTTGCTTTATATTTTCTTTAAGATCCCTGTTCTCGCCTTTCAATTGAATTTTCTCGGCAACCCGCTCAATTAAAATAGCTAATTCTTCGATATTAACCGGTTTTAACAAATAATCATATGCTCCGCCTCGTAATGCTTCAATGGAACTTTCCATATCACCAAAACCAGTCATAATTACCACCTCAATTTCATCCCCTTTGGGTAAAAGTTTTATTTTTTTCAGCAAATCCAAACCTGAAATTCCAGGCATTCTCAGATCTGAAATAACCATCTGAAAATCCTCATTCTTCAAAGAATTATATGCCTCTTCGCCATTATGACAAAGATGAATTGAATACGCCAATTGCTCCTCAATAAATTCAGCAACAGCCGTTCCACTTGATTTGTCATCATCAACAATAAGAATTCTCATTTTTCTTTCTGATTTAATTTTCCTCAGTACTCTTCACTTGCAGCAATCGATCTTCACTTTGCAGTTTTAACTATTTTCCTTCAATTTAAAACGCAAAATAAAACTTGCCCCGCCATCTTCATTATTATAATCTGATATTTCCCCCTGAAATCGATCAATAAATGTTTTTACGATCGCCATTCCTAAGCCACTGCCGCTTTCATTTCCTTTGGTTGTAAATAAAGGATCATATATTTTCTCCCGAATGTTTGATTCGATCCCGGTTCCGTTATCATGAATCTCCAAAACTCCATGTTTGGAATCCTGATAAACATTCAATTTAATTTTTTTATTCTCCTTTTGAACTTTATCCAAAGAGTGAATTGAATTCACAATCAGGTTGACCACAATCTGTTCAAATTGAATGTAATTTGCATGCACATTTACAGCATTCTTTGGCAGATTCCCGATTAATTCGATGCTATGATCCGACACCTGCCTTTTTACCAGGGATAAAGATCGGTTTACACCTTCAACCATATCAACAATCTCTTCCTCGGAGATGTGAGGCTTCTCCCAAAAAGTCCGCATGTGCTTAATGATGGAATCAATCCTTGCTGTTCCCTCAGAAATAGTTTGAATTTTTCTTGTAAACATTTCGGGCAACTGTCCCGGATTTCTTTTTTGCCAAAACAACACGCTGTCAGCAGTTATTTTAATTGCATTTAAGGGCTGATTTATTTCATGAGTAATTCCTGCTGCCATTACACCAATTGAAGCCAGACGAGACGATTGCTCAAGCATTCTTAAGGCTTCAACATTTTTTTGTTCTGCCTCAATTCTATCAATCATTAAAGAATTCCGTTCCCAGGCATTCGCAATCATATTCACAGTCGAAAAGAAAATACTAATCTCGTCTCTGGTCCAGCTATGAGCTTTGTTTTGAGCAAATCCCATCAAACCTACAACCTCATTTTCTACCATTACAGGCAGCAAAACAACAGCTCCAATATTTCTTATTCTATAATATTCTTGTTCTTTCTCTGTTAAATTTGACAAATCGCGGGATACGATACTTTTATTCATTTTAACTCTTGAGATAATTTCATCGATTTCCGAAAAGTAAAACTGATTAACATCCTTTATATTTTTCCCTTTTAAAGAAATTCTACTTTTAATTTTAACACCGGTTTTCGTTGAATCAATTAGTGAATAAAGACTTATCCTTGCCACATTTAATTCGTCTGTCATCAACTTCAAAACATCATCCAATACGTTCTTAAAATCTTCGGATGCATTCAACAAACGGCCAATTAAACCAATTAAACGTTCATGCTTAACAGATATTTTCAAGCGGTTTTGCTCTATGATTAAAGCTTTTTCAGCCCTGATTCGTCTTAAAATAGCTCTTGATAAAACCAAAATAATAAGTGCTGCCAGAAAGGTAATTCCTCCTATCAGCTGAATCCATTCTTTATTCTCACTGTAAAAGGATTGAGGTGCATTTACAAGGAAAGTATCATCAGGAAGCACATTCTTATCAATCCCAAAACGCTTAATTTCATTATAATTAACAACATACCTATCCAATGGTTTGCGATAAACAGGAATTGAATCAGCAGGTATTCCTGAAACAATCTGATCAATCATTGTGGCTGCCATTTTTCCATGAAGACGTCCACTTACCACTTTTCCACCAACAACGCCATCACTAATCAGGAAAGCCCAGGTAATGAACACAGGCACTTTACTTTGCGGAACAAATAAATCTAAATTATCCTGAAAACTAATAAACCTGCCGTTTTTATCCTTATTAAATGTCAAAAGCAAAATGCACGTGTCTCCTTTGATATTGCTAACATTTTCCTCCAACTCATCAACTGCCTGATCCTCGAAATAAGTAAACTGTAGTTTCGATTCATATTTTTTCGCCAAATCGAGCAGGGCAAGCTTATTTAATTTGGCCGTAGTGGTTTTATCGTCATTAATAACAACAATATGTTTTGTATTAGGACGGGTTCTTAAAATCAAATCAATAGCCCCGTCCCAATCAACCTCTTCGGCTACTCCTGTAATATTTGTTACCCCCTCGATTAAATCATCACGGTAATGATTGATCCCGCAAAATACAATAGGTGTATTATTAAAGTATTTTTTGCCATGATTCTTCACAAAAGACAAAGCATTGTTATCGGAAACGATAATCGCATTGTACTTCTCTTCCTGTAATTTTAGATCATACAGCTCAATTATTTTATCGAGATACTCCTTGGACGGATTTCTTTTGGTATCCAAATATTCATAGTCCAATTCAAACTTATTGCCTAATGAATCCATTACCTCCCTGATGCCAAGATTGACATTATCGGTCCATTTTAAGCCTTGATGATAGGAATGTAAAACAAGAATTTTTTTTCGTTCAATCGATTTAGCATTAATCGATGCAAACAAAAACAGAGAAAAAAAGATGTACTTTAAATACCTCATACAAGAATCTTTACTAAAAACTAAGAAAGCCCTAAAATATAACAATGCAATTCAAATAAAGAATACAAACAGATGTTACGTGAAATGTTTTAAGAGGTTATTAAAAAGAAGGAAAAGATACAGGTAGTGCAAACTTAAAAGAACTACCTTTCCCCGGTTCACTTTCCACCCAAATATTTCCATGGTGCATTTCAATAAATTCCTTACATAATATCAATCCCAATCCTGTTCCTGTTTCATTTTCAGTTCCCGATTTCATCAATTGTTCATCAATTCGAAATAGTTTCTTCTTTCCTTCGGAATCAATTCCAATACCTGTATCAGTAACCCAAATCTCAACATATTCATCACTTATGTGCGATGAAACAGTGACACTTCCACCTCTTGGAGTAAATTTAATGGCATTGGATACCAGATTACGAACAACGGTATTTATCATGTTCGGATCAGCCAGGACCTTCAAATCTTCATCAATTACTGCTTCTATATTGATCTCCTTATTTTCTGCACTTCCGGTATGCAAAATCACAACCTCATTCACCAAATCCCATAAATCAATTTCTTTCGGTTTCCATGCAATTGATCCGGTCTGCATTCGCGACCATGTTAATAAATTCTCTAACAAACGAAAAGCCTGACGAGCGGACTGATTGATAATTCCCGAAAATGTTTTCACTTGTTCCAGAGAGAGCTCATCTGCATTATCAACCAGCAAATCGGAAGCTCCAATTAATGAAGCAAAGGGATTTTTTAAATCGTGGGCAATAATCGAGAAAAATTTGTCTTTGGTCGCATTCAGGCTCTCCAATTCTTTTCGTTGCTTTTCAATGATTGCCTTTTGCTGCGTCAATTCTTCCTCGAGAAGATCTTTCACTACCATTCTTTTCCGAATGTTCCTTAGAGGATGAAGAATAGTATCAATTATCCGAACATCAAATTCTTCTTCGAGCAACTGAATATGATCGTCGGTAATCCGAAGCAGGACAGAATCACTTTTGGCACTTGCAGAAGCTGATCGTGTCTCTGTTTTGATCAGTGCATACTCTCCAAAACTTTTCCCTTCCTTCAGCTCAATAAAAATATGTCCTTCGTCATGAATCTGAACACAACCTTTTGCAATAATAAATACGGCTCCACCCAAATCTCCTTTGGAAAAAATTGTCTCCCCTTTCGCTACATTAATTTCATCTACGATGCCAGCTAAAAACTGGAAGGATGCAATATTCTGTTCCGCAAGGAAATCAAGTGCTTTTAAAAGTTCTAACTTTTTTTCGTGACTAAGTAACATGACTGAAATTGGTTTTAAACGAAGATTAGAAGAATTGTAAATATAGCAATTACAAAAAATATTCAGCGCAAAAAAAAACTGCTGACCAAAATCAGCAGTTTTCAATATCTTTGAAAAAGCAGTTTAGAAGATTTTAAATCCTAAAGTTACATTTACCATATTTTGTTTTAGGTCTTCGGCAACATCAGAAAAACCTACTTCATAATCAACATCCAATGTCAATTTCCATACGTCAACACCGGCACCAAATTTTCCATTCCATACAGCTCCTTTAAAATTGCCATTTAATCTTTCCTCAGCACTACTTTTAAGGCTATCGTCAATTTTAAATGAAGCCACCGGACCAGCAAAAGCTCTCAATTTAAAAGCTGGCAATTTTATGATTTTGTACCCGAGTAAAATAGGTACATCAAGACTCTTCGTTTTGATATCATAAGAATCACCTAAGATTTCTAGTTGGGATTTTCTGGATACATAATTCAACTCTGGCTGTACATACCATTTATTAAGGTTTATTCTTAAAAAAGCACCTAACATCATTCCGTTATCGGCTTTTTCTTTAATTCCTGAAAATCCTCCCATATCAGTATCAGCTTTGGTACTCACCAATCCTGCATGCAAACCAAAATTTACCGGCGAAGACAATTGTGCGAACAATGCGCTTGAAAACATACAGATTACTGCAGCTAAAAAAATCTTTTTCATAATTAATATCTTTACATTCAAGTTATTATAAATCCCGTTAAACGTGGATTTTTATTTCATTTATCAGTAATAAACAGCCACTAAGATAAAGAATATTAGCATTCATATAAAACAAATGGTCTACAAAGATGTAAAAAACAAAAAACCCGGCCAATTGACCGGGGTTCAAATATTATAATTATTAGGCAATTACAAGCCCAATTTCTTTTTCATTTCTTTCGACAATGCATCTTTATGAATCATAAAAGACATTGTTTTGTAAGCAACGAACGGATAAGAAGCATAAAAATACCCATCATAAGGGTTATTTTCTGTTCCCCATGAGTTCTTCACGATGAAATATTTGTTGTCTTTTTGATCTTTGGAAATTCCAACAATATGCATTCCATGATCATCAGTAGTGTTGTAATTATCGAACGCTTCCTGACGCATTTCCTGAGTAATTACTTTTTCAGTACCAGGCTCGTCAAAATCAAATAATTTATCATCTTTTTCTTTTTTCGAAAGATTTTCCCATTTAGAAATCTCAGAATCACTCATGTTCTTTGTATCTACTCCCGGAACAATTGCAACACCTTTTCGGTATGCAAAACCTTTTTCACTTACATCAGAAGCCCAACCAATTGTGTAACCTTTCCTAATTGCACCTTCCATGATTTCCATCATCTCATTCATTGGTACATTGTATACCTCATTCCACAACCAGTTATCAGGCACCTCAATAATAAATTTCTCATAAAAAGGATGGTGAGTATAAGAAGTTATTTCGATATAATCATCAGGATTCACACCAACAAAGTCCTTGGCAAATGATTTTGGAGTATATTCCTTTCCTTCATAATCGAACTTGGTAGGAAGTTCTCCTAAATAAGCATCCAATATGCCATCAAATCCTTTGTGCCAAACCGGCGTAAGTTTTTTGTTTTTATTTTTAATAACCGCCTCAACATAATCATTCAAAACAACATCCAACTCTCCATGTGTGTGTCCTTCTTCACCATAGTTTAAGCCTTGGTAAACACTCTCTGGAACAATACCATAATTTTTCATCACATAAGTTACATCGTGAAATGCACCTCCGCCACCAAAGTTAAATTTGCCATTTAATCTTACATGCTTAATCGATTTATCTGAATAACAGTTATAAACCACAAACATTTCCGACAAGTCAGTTTCTGGTTTTCCCATTCTAATCATTTCTGATTCGATAAATGATAATCCGGAAAAAGACCAGCAGGTACCAGATCTGTGCTGATTTTTTACAGAAGTTGCAGGCAATCTTTTAACATCAGTAAAAACATAAGCTTCTTTCTTCTCCTCTTTTTCTTTTTTCTCTGCTTTAACTGCGGTAGATAATAACATACCTGTCGCTAAAAGCATTACGCTAAGGAATTTAATTTTCATCATATTTTGCTTTAATATTCTCATTTCAAACGGTTGCAAAAGTAATAAAAACAGTTTTACAAGCAAGCCAACAGCCTGTTTTCATTCATTTTTTCGATGAAATACGATCAATACAAGTTATACTATCTATAAATTAAAAAGAAAAAGCATAAAAAAAGAGAAATCAACCTAAAGTCAATTTCTCAAAAAAACTAAATTATTACAATATTTATCCCATTACGATGCGTTTGCCAAGCACTCCTTTCATTTCCATCATATGAATGCTTGCTTCAGCAATGATCTCATCTGATAAATTTTTCGAGTTATAAATTACATCAAAAACGGTGTCGGAAAGAGGTTCTTTATTAAAATAGTTTCGCAAAACTTCTCGTTTCTTATCAATTTCCTTTGCATAAGACAACATTTCATTCGTACTCAACTTGTAAATCTCCTGTAACTGCGCAGCTCTCCATTCCAAGGGAGCATGCAACTTTATGTGAAATGAACGCTCAATATTTTGAGTAAGAACTACTCCTCCTCTACCAATTATAATACAATTCCCTTTGGATGCAAAGCCTCGGATTACATCAGAAATAGTCTTTCTGATCTTACGGTCACTTTGATAATATTTACTCGACAAAGCGGCTAAAATTTCATCCCAGGTCGATTTCTCCCTGGAATTAAAAACATATTCAATTTTCTCAGGTGCTAAATTTAATTCTTTTGCAGATTGCTCAAGAATCTCCTTGGTTAAGCACGTCCATCTATTTCCCGTTTTTAAGGTAAGCTTTTCAGCCATCATATTTGCAATATTTATAGCGGTACAGCCACACTCCCGGGAGATAGTAACTACCGGTCCTTCACAAAAAACACCCCTTCTAGGATCAATTATTTTGGATTGAAACCGATTCTCCATGTACTTTAACAGAATATTATTCATTTCAACCTCCTGTAATTAGTTTAAGCTCTATTCTTAATTTAAGGCTTTTTAAGAAATAACAAAAATCATTTGGCGTGTTTTTTGTTATATAGAGTCATTATTTAATGGAAGGAATGTATTATTTCTTAAATTTGTAATCCGAATAACTTTTACGCTTAAAAACATTTATAATGCCCAGAATAACTCTTTTGATTCTCTTCCTATTCAGCTTAACCTCTTTTGAGCTTAGCGCACAATTAAACACCGAAAATATATTCGATAAAGGCCGAAGTGCTATCCAGTTTGATGATTATACTGAAGCGATCACAAAGTTTAATGATATTATTCGGGTTAAACCATATCTTCCCGAGCCTTTTTTTTTCAGGGGACTGGCAAAATCACAGCTTGAAGATTTTAACGGTGCAATTGTTGACTACACAAAAGCACTGGAATTAAATCCAAATTACACTTTTGCTTATCTCTATCGGGGCATCGCCCAATATCAGTTAAAAAATTACCAAGGAGCTTTAAAAGATTTTGAAAAAGCTTTGGAATTCAAACCGAACAATGCGAATATCTATTTCAGTAAAGCAAATAGTTTGGCTGCTCTTGAAAAATTCAATGAAGCCAATGTAAATTATTCAAAAGCCATTCAAATAGATCCTGAATTAATGGGTGTCTACCTTAACAGATCAATTGTCCGCGATAATCTTGGAGATACTGATGGGGCAATTCAGGATTGCAGCAAAGCGATTCAACTGAACGAATTTTCGGCAGATGCATTTGGGAACAGAGGTTATTTAAAATTCAAGAAAAAGGAATACGATGAGGCCATTAAAGATTACGACCGGGCTCTTAAAATAGAACCGGAAAACACACGGGTAATCATGAGTAGAGGTATTGCCAACTATGCAAATAAAAATCCCAAAGGAGCCCTTGAAGATTACAATAAGGTTCTGGAATTGGATCCAAACAATGCACACTGCTACTACAACAGAGCTTTACTTAAATCTGAAATTGGCGATTACAACTCTGCTATTGAGGATTTTAATAACGTTTTGGAAATGAATCCTGATAATATGCTTATTTATTTTAACCGGGGATTTGTTAAAATGGACATTGGAGATTTTAATGGTGCTATTGCAGATTACACAACAGCCATCAAAATTTATCCTGATTTTGCAAAAGCATATTTGGCAAGATCTTCGGCAAAACGACAATTGAACAATATTGATGGTTCAATTCAAGATAGAAATCAGGCTTTGCTCATTATTGAGCGCTATAAAAAAATGAAAAATGAAGGAGCCATGTCGGCCTTTGTTGATACAACTGAGAATTTCCAAAAACTGATCGACTTAAATTCAAGGGAATCCTTCACCGAGGACATCATTAAAGGCCGTGTTCAGGATAAATATGTTAGCATACAGTTAGAAGATAATTTTCACATTACTCACCTGGATCTCGATACTTTGCGAGCCGGTAAGGTTCAATATTACGACCAGGCAATAATGAATTACAATCAAAAACAAAATTACAGTCCGGCGTTTACAATTAATAACAAACATTTTAAATACCCTAAAAAAATAATTGAAGAACAAATAGCAAATGCCAATTCTAAGATTGAAGCAAAGAATTCCGATGGCTACTTTCACCGTGGAATCTACTATCTGCTGGACAAAAAATTTAATAAGGCAATTGAAGATTTTAGTATCGCTATTGAGAAAAAAAGCGATTTTTGTTTTGCGTATTTCAATCGTGCGAATGCATCTGCAGCGATGACCGATTACATTCAATCTATTGGTGATACAGGAGAGTCATTGCTTAATCTTGATCCGGAACAAAAGAAAAAGAAAAACGAAACAATTGTGGATTACAGCAGTGCTATTGCCGATTACACAAAAGCAATTCAACTCGATCCATCCTTTTTGTTTTCCATATATAACAGAGGTAACGCATATGCCAAATCGAAACAATTTAAAAAAGCAATTGCCGACTACGATTGGGTGATTCAACTTGATCCTAATTTTACCGAGGCATATTATAACCGAGGTTTAGTCTATCTATTTCTTGATCAGAAAGACTTAGCTTACGAAGATTTAAGTAAGGCCGGAGAATTGGGCTTAATTGACGCATACAATGTAATTAAAAGATACTGCAACAAAGACTAAACCAAGCTTAACAAACAGAACACAAAATACATGACTCCCAATCAACCCTTAGCTGAACGATTACGCCCCACAGATCTGAAAAATTATCTAGGTCAAAAACATTTGGTTGGGGAAAATGCCGTTTTACGAAAAATGATTGAATCAGGCAATGTGTCCTCTTTTATTTTATGGGGACCACCTGGCGTTGGTAAAACAACTTTAGCCAAAATCATTGCCAAACAACTCAACCGGCCATTCTATACTCTTTCGGCTGTAAATTCGGGAGTAAAAGATGTTCGGGAAGTAATTTCCAAAGCTGAAAAACAAAAATTCTTCAACACCCCAAATCCCATTTTATTTATTGATGAAATACATCGATTCAGTAAATCGCAGCAGGATTCATTATTGGGAGCTGTTGAAAATGGAACTGTAACTTTAATTGGAGCAACTACTGAAAATCCATCCTTCGAAGTAATATCGCCCTTACTCTCAAGATGTCAGGTTTATGTACTAAAAGCTCAGGAAAAATCAGATTTGGAAGCACTGATCGACTATGCTATTGCCAATGACAGCTACCTAAAAGAAAAAGAAATTCTTACCCCTGAAAAAGATGCACTGCTAAAATTCTCAGGTGGAGATGCCCGAAAACTTTTAAACATTCTGGAATTGGTGGTGAATTCTCAAAACACCACATCAATAAGCATTACCAACGAAATAGTGACCAGAGAGTTGCAGGAAAACCCCTCGATGTATGATAAGGATGGAGAACAGCATTTTGACATTGCATCTGCTCTGATAAAATCAATTCGTGGCGGAGATCCCGATGCAGCAGTATATTGGTTGGCCCGAATGATTGAAGGCGGAGAACAACCAAAATTCATTGCCCGAAGACTGGTAATATCGGCGAGTGAAGATATTGGACTGGCAAATCCGAATGCCCTTTTGCTTGCAAATGCCTGTTTTCAATCGGTTAATTTAGTTGGAATGCCCGAATCACGAATTATTTTATCCGAGACAGCCATTTATTTGGCAACTTCGCCCAAAAGTAATGCTGCTTACATGGCAATTGGCAAAGCTCAGGCACTGGTAAGAGAAACAGGAAATTTACCTGTGCCACTTCATTTGCGAAATGCCCCAACCAAACTAATGAAAGATCTGGGCTACAAAAAAGACTATCTATACTCACATGATTATCCGGGTAATTTTGTCAATCAACAATACCTTCCAGATCAAATAAAAACTCAAAGATTATATATACCGCAACAAAATGCTCAGGAATTAAAAATTTGGGAAAGATTAAGAAGCTGGTGGAAGAACAGATTTTAATTTCTGCTTTTAACAAGCAAAAATTGTTACTTTTGCCCTAAAATAAATTAGAACATCATGATAAAAAACATTCCAAATATAAAACATACAGATAGTGGAAACTTCTTTCTTTTGGCCGGTCCTTGTGCCATTGAAGGCGAAGAAATTGCCATGAAAATTGCTGAACGAATTGTTCAAATTACTGATAAACTTGAAATCCCTTTCATCTTTAAAGGATCTTACCGGAAGGCAAACCGATCCAGATTAGATTCTTTTGCAGGCATTGGTGATGAAGCTGCCTTAAAAATCTTAAAAAAGGTGAGTGATACTTTTGGGGTTCCTACAGTTACTGATATTCACTCTGCGGAAGAAGCTGCAATAGCTGCAGCTTATGTTGATGTATTGCAGATTCCTGCCTTTTTATGTCGCCAAACTGATCTACTGATTGCTGCCGCGGAAACAGGAAAAGTAGTCAACATAAAAAAAGGCCAGTTTCTTTCTGCTGAATCAATGAAATTTGCTGTAAATAAAGTACGCGAATCAGGAAATAACCAAGTGATCCTAACTGATCGCGGAAATATGTTCGGCTATCAGGATATGATTATTGATTACAGAGGGATTCCTGTGATGCAGGAGAATAACTGCCCTGTAGTTTTGGACATTACTCACTCGTTGCAACAACCAAACCAAACAAATGGAGTTACCGGTGGTCGTCCGGAATTAATCGAAACTGTAGCTAAAGCAGGTATTGCCGTTGGTGTGGATGGAATCTTCATCGAAACTCATCCTGATCCGACAAACGCAAAATCAGATGGAGCCAACATGCTTCATTTGGATTATTTAGAAGATTTATTGACTAAACTGGTTGCTATTCGAAAAGTAATCAATCAATTCTAAATACAAACAAAAGATCCGGCCACAACCGGATCTTTTTTTTACTTACCAATAACCACTCATTAGTCTTTAATTAAACACTAATACTGTTCCCTCTTCACATAAGAAGTATGAAGAAGTTTATGTGATTTATGACTTAGAGGCTCATCCAAAAACTCCTTATAAATCTGTACAATTTCAGGATTTTCATGAGATTTTCGAATTGGAAGATTTCTATCCTCTTCATAAAGAGCATTCATCCTCTGTAATCGAATTTCATTATCAACAGGGAATGGTTGACCGCCACCGCCCAAACATCCGCCCGGACAAGCCATTATCTCAATAAAATGATAGAATTTATCGCCTCTCTTAATTGCTTCCAGCAATTTGTGAGCATTCTCGAGGCCATTAGTTATTGCGCATTTCAATTCGGCTCCTTCCAGAAAATTCCACTCTTCAACAGTTCCCTCAATTTTAACAGTTGCCTCTTTTACTCCTTCCAAGCCACGAACCGGAATAATCTCCAAATTATCAAATGGAACTTCGCGGCCTGTAACAATCTCGTAAGCCGTTCTTAATGCAGCTTCCATAACACCGCCAGTAGCACCAAAAATAGCCCCTGCACCAGAACCAACACCCATTATTGAATCAAAAATTTCATCATTCAATTTTTCAAATTCGATACCTGCCTGTTTAATCATTACAGCCAATTCTCTGGTAGTCAACACAAAATCAACATCCTTATAACCGCTGTCTTTCATTTCAGGACGATTTGCCTCAAATTTCTTAGCCGTACAGGGCATAATAGAAACGGATATGATATTCTCCGGCGCAACATTTACATTTTTGGCGTAATACGTCTTAGCCAAAGCACCAAACATTTGTTGTGGGGATTTACAAGTCGAAAGATTAGGTAGATACTCAGGATACTTATGCTCTATGTATTTTACCCAACCCGGAGAACAAGAAGTAGCCATTGGCAAGGTAACCTCAGGATCATCATCCACAAGCGCCCGCTTTAATCGGGTCAGCAATTCTGTTCCTTCTTCCATAATGGTTAAATCAGCAGTAAAATTGGTATCCAAAACAGAATCAAAACCCAATCTTTTTAAAGCTGAAACCATTTTACCGGTAACTCGGGTCCCCAGTCCTAAACCCAATTCCTCTCCTAATCCAACACGAACAGCCGGAGCTGTTTGCACAATAACATGCGTATCCGGATCGGCGAGCGCATCCCATACTTTTTCTACATATGATTTTTCGGTTAATGCGCCCGTGGGACAATGAACGATACACTGACCACAATTGGTACAAACAACTTCGTCAAGCGATCGATCGAAAAATGTAGAAATCTTCATCTCAGATCCTTTATGAGCAACCGCAATAGCTCCAACACTCTGTATTTCCGCACATGTTCGAACACATCTCTGACAACGGATACACTTGCTGTCATCCTTCTCAATTGCAGGAGAAAGCCTGTCAACAGTATAATTTTTATCCGGTACCAAATCAATAAAATCCTGATTTGTGATTTGATATTCTGCAGATAATGCCTGCAATTCGCAATGCCCGTTACGATAGCATTTTGTACACTCTTCTCTATGCTCTGTGAGTAAAAGCTCAATAATATGCTTGCGGCAATTTCTTACCTTTAAAGTGTTTGTATTGATCTCCATTCCCTCTGCAACAGGAGTGGCACAGGAAGCTACTAATTTATGATTACCCACTTGTTCGACAACGCAGACTCTGCAGTTTCCTGCTACACAAAGGTCTTTGTGATAACAAAGCGTAGGTATTTTTATATGGAGATGTTTTGCTGCCTCGAGTATGGTCTTATTTTCCTCAACACTAACAGCAATTCCATTAATTGTTAAATTCACCATGTTTGACATATCAATTTCAGTTTAAATTGTTCAAAATTCAGATTGGTTATTTTCTTACTAATAAATCATCTCCTCGCGGAAATTTTCCACAATAGAAGAAAACGAATTCGCCACCGATTGACCCAATCCACATTTAGCTGTCAACTTCATGGTTTCAGTTAATTTAAGTAGTTGATCGAGATAAGAGGTTGGTTTTTCGCCACGTTTAACCGCTTTAATTCCTTTTAAAAGCTGCTGACAACCAACCCGGCAAGGAGTGCACTGTCCGCAAGATTCTTCCTCAAAAAATTCAAGATAATTATTAAGAACATTATACATGGATCGTGAACTATTAAAGATCATCATAGATCCTCCTGTAGGCAAGGATATACCGGTTAATTTCCCCTCGTAACCAATAGTCGTTTTTCCAAAACGCTTACGCGGAACCAAAAAACCCGAAGCACCACCAACCTGAACTGCCTTACAATCGCCATCACCAAAATCATCAACAAAATCTTGAACAGTCATACCTAATTCCAACTCATAAATACCTGGTATTGGAGTATCCCCAGATACTGAAAACACCTTGGAACCGCGAGAATCCTTAACTCCAAGATCTCTAAATTTTTTGGCTCCAAATTTTAATATTGTGTATGAATGTGCCAGCGTTTCCACATTATTAACTACTGTCGGTTTTCCTTTAAAACCATTTACACTAGGAAATGGAGGTTTATTTCTAGGCTCCCCTCTTTTGCCTTCCATGGATTCAATCAGCGCACTCTCTTCACCACAAATGTATGCACCGCTTCCCATAAAAATTTCAACCCGGAAATCCAATCCCAACTCATCCAATATATCATGAAATTTTCTTAGTTCTTTCTTTAAATCACGAACTAAGAATTTATATTCTCCCCTTAAATAAATATAGCCTTTTTGAGCTCCAATAATCTTAGCGCACATGGCCATGCCCGAAAGAACCTTATGGGGTACTCTTGTTAATATTTCCCTGTCTTTAAATGTTCCCGGTTCTCCTTCATCTGCATTACAGATTACATATTTTTCTTTTTCATTAGATTCAGCAGTCAGTTTCCATTTTAATCCTGTTGGAAAACCTGCCCCGCCTCTACCTTTAAGACCAGAATTCACCATTTCATTCACAATTTCCTGGTCAGATCTTGACAATGCATTTCGAAGAATCTCTTTACAATCATCATCATTCTTAAAGATCAAATCGATTCTATGAAGTTGTTTTTTTGTTGCTGTTGTTGTTGTCATACCTAAGGGTATTTAGATGTTAGTTTTGCTTTGTTAGGTTATAATGTTTAATTTTTTTCCTTGTACTCGCGCAGAATATCTACAACTTTTTCCGGGCTTAGCTCTGTATATACCTCATCGTTTACCAACATGGCGGGAGCCTTATGACACCACCCCAAACAGTTTGTTTGAAGAATAGTAAATTTTTTATCGATAGTCGTTTCACCAACTTTAATTTTCAAAAAATTCTCTATCGCAAGAACAATTTGATTTTTTCCCTTCATTGCACACGTAATAGTTTTACATACACGAATTACATACTTTCCCCGTGGTTCAATGTCCAGAAAAGAGTAAAAACTTGCAGTTCCATAAACATCTGCAGCAGGAATACTCATTTCCTTCGAAATTTTTAGAATTGCTTCCTCAGAAAGAAATCGCTCCTGATCAATCACTCCTTGTAATATTGGAAGCAGATTTTCCCGGTCTTTCCCATGTTTGGAAACCAAATCCTGCACTAATTTTTCTTGAAAATCCATAAAGTAATGGTTTAAGAGTTAATATTAATAGAGTTTCTCTTTGAAGATAAAAAAAATAAAGAAATTTTTCTCTATTTAATTCTACAGACTCAAACACAACACATTATAAATTACATTAAAAAAAACAACATCAC
>JAFGYE010000110.1 GCA_016936255.1 Marinifilaceae bacterium
GATGAGTTTTCTGTGAACGCGGAGGGATTCGAACCCCCAACCTCTACGGCCGTAACGTAGTGCACTATCCAGTTATGCTACGCATCCATGATTACCTCGGTAATGCGGTGCAAATATAGATAAATTTTACATTTTAGGTTTACAATTGGTGTCTTTTTTTTTATAAAAATGAGACGCCGGAAGAGAGCTTGTATTAAAAAACTCTAAATCTTTTAGTTAGGATTTTAGTTGCGGTTTAAAAAAACTAAATTTACGTTATTCATGATTATTTTTTCATTGAATCAAGTATAATGCTTCAGGTTTTGTACTTTTGTTATGTAAAACCATATAAATAAATGATATAATGAAGAAGTTTCTAAAATTTTTTGGAGGATTTGTAGTCTTACTTTTAGCGCTGCTAATCATTTTACCCTTTTTCTTTAAAGATAAAATACTGGAGCGGGTAAAAACCGAAATTAATAATACGATAGATGCCAAGGTTGAAATAGGAGGTTTGTCATTATCGATGTTCAAAAATTTCCCAAACCTTTATGTTGAGCTTGAAGATGTGACTGTTGTTGGTAAAAATGAATTTGCAAACGACACTTTAGCTTCAGTTGGTAGTTTATATACAGCAGTCGATTTGGGTTCAGCATTGTCCGGCACTCAAATAAAAGTTGGGGCAATTGTGCTGGCCAACGCAAAAGTAAATGCTGTTGTTTTGGAATCGGGTAAAGCAAATTGGGATATTGTAAAAGAATCTGATGAGGCAGTGGTGGAAGAGGAGACTGGTGGGGCTTCCGATTTTAAAGTGATTTTTGAAGAAGTGCGTATTGAAGATTTCTTTTTGCGTTATGCGGATGCATCCATAAAAACTGTTCTTGTTGTAGATGATTTGGATTTGACGTTAAATGGTGATTTTACAGTGAAATCGACGAATTTGAATGTAAAATCGCAAATTACAGGAATTGATTTGGATTACGATGGCGTAAAATATTTGAAAAAGGCGAGTGTAACGCTTGATGCGGTTATTGGAGCTGATCTTCAGAATATGATATTCACATTTAAAGAGAATAAACTAACCTTAAATGAACTGGTGTTCGGTATAGATGGAAATGTTGGAATGTTAGAGGATGGTTATAGTTTGGATCTGAAAATGAATGCTCAGAAGGCAGATTTTAAAACCTTGCTTTCAATGGTTCCTGATGTATTCAAAGCCGATCTTAAAGGATTGGAGACTAACGGAACTCTGGTATTAACAGCTTTCGTAAAAGGGGATTATAAAGAAGATTATATGCCGTCATTTGGTGCTAAAATAGCAGTTGATAAGGCTACTCTAAAATATCCTGATCTAAAAGAATCGATTAACAATATTACCATAAATGCAGAAGTAAAACATCCGGGAGGAGATCTGGATTTATTGACAGCTGATGTAAATTCATTTCATTTTGAGGTTGCCAACAATCCGTTCGATGCAGAAATTCATGTGAAAAACCCAATATCTGATCCTTACATGAATGGTTTATTCAAAGGAGTGATTGATTTTGCCAAAATTCGCCATGCAATCCCAATGGATAGCATTAAAATTACAGGTGTTGTTACTTCTGATGTTAGTTTTAGCGGAAAGATGTCTGCTATAGAAAAGGAGGAATATGAAAAAATTACGACCAAAGGGGATGTGAAATTGAAAAACTTCGAATTCTCAACTCCTGATTTTCCGCAGGGAATTAAGATCATAAGTTCTGTTCTGAATTTTACGCCAAAATACATCAGCCTGACTTCTTTTAATTCCAAAATTGGATTTTCGGATATTCAGTTAATTGGAAAAATAGAGGACTATATCCCTTACGTTTTAAAAGATAAAGTTTTAAAAGGAAACTTCATTTTGAGTTCAAATTTATTTGATATAAATGAATTTATGACTGAGGAAGAGGATGCAAAAACAGTTTCGGATACAATTCCATTAAGCGTGATTGAAATTCCGGCTAATTTAGACTTAAAATTGGTTTCTTCGATGAAACTGATACGGTTCGATAAAATGAATATCGAAAATATGAAGGGACTAATTATTGTTAAAAATGCTAAAGCACAGTTAACTGACTTATCCATGGACATGCTAAAAGGGTCGATGACGATGAATGGTTCCTATAATACTAAGAATATTCAGAAGCCTGCTATTGATTTTGGTTTGGATGTGAAGGATTTTGATATCAATTCAGCATACGAATCATTAAGCATGATTAAAAAGATGCTCCCAATTGCTATGAATTGTTCCGGTAAGATTTCATCCGATTTAAAGATTACATCTTTGCTTGATCAGGAAATGAATCCGGTAATGAATACATTGAATGGAAATGGAGCAATTCATTCCAAAATGATTGTGATAAAAGATAATAAAGCTTTCGACGCCTTAGCTGCAGCATTAAAAAATGACAAATACAAACGGATTTCGATAACTCAATTCGATATGAATTTTGTAATTACTGATGGAAATGTGGAGGTAAAGCCGTTTGAAGCTAAAGTTGCAGGTCATCCGGCACAAATTTACGGAACTCAGTCTGTTGATGGAAAATTGAATTTTACCATGGATATGAAATTGCCAAAAGATGAGTTGGGCAAAGAGGTAAATCAGTATTTCGATAAATTACCTGGTTTCGATGAAGTTAAAGAGCTTGATGTTGCTGTGAAGATTACAGGTACAGTTGATAATCCTAATGTGAAGCTTGATTTAAGTAAAGCAATTAAGCAGGCTCAGCAGGCTGTGGCCAAAGAGTTGGAACGACGGGCCAAGAAAGAATTGGAAAAGAAAGGGAAAGATTTACTGAAGAAATTATTTAAGTAGAAGGAGCACTGCATTTAATATAGAACGGAGAATCATTAAGGTTCTCCGTTTTTTTATTGTTAGAATATAATTTTGCTTGATAAGGAGATTGTGGAATGATTATTGTTATAATCATAAAGTTGAAAATTTTAATCGTTTTCAACTTTACACCAATCATTAAAAATTAATCAAATGATAAGAATTCTTCTTGTAATATTAGTGTCAGTTTTATATATAAGCGAAGTCCAGGCGCAAAGCCATTTACATACGGATTATGCTTCAATTCCTGATCCGACAAAACAATCTTTGGTTTTGTTGGATGGGGAACAGTATTTAGATCCTGAGTTTATGCATAGTATTGATGCAAACACAATTCAAAACCTTGAAATTCTTAAAGGTGATGATGTACAATCTTATGTCGATAAATATGGTGTTTTGGCGCTCAATGGTATAATTGTTTATCAAACCAAGAGTTTTGTGGCAAAAGGATGGTACAATCGATTTGCAAAGCATCAGTTAGAAATCAATAATATCTTGCAACAGGCAAATTTCGACTATAAAGATTACAGAGTATTTGTAAATGATGAGTTATTGGATAATGGCAATCTGCAGACTTGGGAACCTCTATTGGAGAACAAACAAATTACACATGTTGGTTTTCAATCAATAGGATTTGGTGAGGAAAAAGGGGAGATACGAGTTGTATGCAAAGCTCAGGATGAAGAAAAATAGAGTTTAAATTTAGTCTTCATAAAGTACAACGAAATTATCTGGAATTTTATAAAATTAAAGGCATGAAAAAGGGATGGCAACCACTCCATCCCTTCTCTAATTCACTTTATAACCTGAATTTTCAATTGAGAATTCAACTTAAATATAGGAATAAATTTTTTATTGTCAAGTAATTGATAAATATATTGATAATTTACGATGAAAAATACTAATTATTGGACAACAAAAAAGGATGGTAACCACCCCATCCTTTTTTAATCTATTCACTTTAAACCTTAAAAACGGAAACCGTTTTGCTACTTCTACGCTAAGGGTTTCAAAAAAGTTATACGAAAAGTGATATTTTTAATGAATCTACATAAGTATTAAAGTAGATACCTTAGTATTTTCGCCTTGTTGATGTTGTATTCATGTTCAATTTCAAGATAAGTATCGAAACTTTCGTAGTAGTAAATGCTCTCCATAAGATATTCAATTCCAGATATTTCGCCGAAATCAAGAGCCTTGCGCAAAAGAGAATCATATTTCTTTTCTGAAAACACATTTTGATAATCGGACAGACTTGATTTTAGACTGAAAAAAGTTTGAAAAAGTTTCTCATACTCATTTTCTTTATCCATTTTTTCGAAGGATAGCTCTTCTTTTCGAAAGTGTTCCATCAGTTTTGCCTGCTTAAGCTTATTTCTATTTTCCCACAAAGGAATGCTGATTCCGAGTTTCATACCGTTGGTTTCTTTCATCAAACCTGAACCTAAATAGCGATATCCGATTGATATCTTAGGAAGAGAATTTGTTTTTACCAAGGAAGTTTCTTTCGCCGCCATCTTCTCATTCGAACTTAGTTGATTTAGATATGGATCAGCATTAACAGCTTTTTCTAATATCTGTTTTGCATCTTCTTCAATACTCACCGAGGGATATTCCAGTTCATTCAAGTTGAGTTCCAGTCCGCCATTTTGTTTTATTAAATCAGCTTTCAAATTGGTTATTTTATTTTGAACCAGCTGTAATTGATTCTTGGTGTTGAGAGAGAGCATTTTAATTTTGTTCACCTCAAGTATGTTGGCATCCCCTTCTTGCAGCCTCTTCTCAAAAAAGCGTGTTAATTTTTCGGCATTATCCAATCTTTCACTCAACTCGATATTTTGTTTGTTTCGATAAATAAGCTCAAAACAAATCAATTCTGTTTCCAGTAAAATGTCTTGTCTTACTTTTGCCTGTATATTTTGCAGATTCGTTATTTTCTCATCTCGAATCTGATTTTTGTAGATATAGCTGGTTGGAAAATCAAAACTCTGACTTACTAAAATTTCGTAGGGTTTGCCTTCCTGAGAAGAAAAACTTTTTTCCCATTCCAATTCAGGATTGGCCAAATTATTTTGAGACCGTATTCCTAATTTTTGTGCCTCTAAATATTGCTGATGTGCCTGAAGTTTTGGATTGTTTTTTTCAATCTCTTTTAGAATTTCCTGAACGGAGGATTGAGCCATTCCTTGAAAGCCCAATCCAGTTATGATGATAAATAATAAAGTTTTAAGCATTTCCTTTGGTTTTAGTATTCAGTAGCAGATACACGATCGGAATAATATAAATATTCAAGAGGGTAGAACTCAATAGGCCGCCAAGAATTACCACAGCCATCGGACTCTGAATTTCATTTCCTGGCTGGTCACCAGCTATTGCCATTGGAATTAACGCCAGTGCTGCTGTTAAAGCTGTCATTAGGATTGGACTCAATCTGTGAACAGATCCCTGAACAATAATATCCTTGATTGTATTGCCTTTCCCTTTCATACTTTGGTAGTTCGAGATGAGTAAAATACCATTTCGGGTAGCAATACCAAACAGGGTGATGAATCCAATGATTGCCGGTATACTAAGCATTCCGGATGTGAAATAAATTGTAAAAACACCTCCAATAAGCGCCAGGGGTAAATTCAACAAAATGATCCCCGCCAGTTGAGTACTTCTAAATTCTTGAAATAGCAGAAGGAAAATAATAAGCAAACTGAAAATTGAGGCAATCATTAATACCCGGGAAGCTTTTGCTTCACTTTCAAACTGACCACCGTATTCAATTCTATACCCCTCAGGAGATGTTACATCTTTTTCAACTATGTTTTGAATATCAGTAACCACACTTCGAAGATCGCGGTCGGCAACATTGGCCGAAACAACTAGTTTGCGTTGAACGTTTTCTCGGTGAATGGTATTTGGACCCGATAGTGATTGAATTTCTGCGACATAACTAAAAGGGATTTTTTTTCCATCCCATGTATCAATTAAGGCATTTTGAATGGCATCATAACTGCCTCTGTTTTCTTCGTTGTACTTTACGACCAAATCGAAAGCCCTGATTCCTTCAAACACATCCGAAACTTTCGATCCACCAAATGCTACATGAATAAATTCGGAGAATTGAGCGATTGAAATTCCATATTTAGCCAGCATATCACGCTTTGGCAAAATTCTAATTTGTGGAATTTCTACTTGTTGTTCCACATTCACATCAACAACACCTTTTATTGGAGAAATTGATGCTTTGATATCATTTGCCAGCTTGAACATTAAATTCAAATCATCACCAAAAATTTTGATCGCAATATTGGCTTTAGTACCGGAAAGAATATGATCTATTCGGTGTCCTAAGGGTTGTCCTATCGCAAAATTGACTCCGGATATGTGATTCAGTTTTTCACGAACTTCCAGAAGGAATTCAGATTTAGTTCGTTCAGTCAATGTAAAAGGCACTTCAATTTCAGAAGTATTTACACCAAACGAATGCTCATCCAGTTCAGATCGGCCTGTTCGTCGGGCAGTTAAACTGATTTCAGGAACTGTTCTCAATGCATTTTCGGCCAAAACTTTAATCTTGTTTGATTCTTCCAAGGAAATTCCCGGTTTGGTTATCGCAGTAATGGTTAGAGAGCCTTCGTTGAATTCGGGAAGGAAATTTCTGCCTAATCCCGAAAGGATAAAAATTGAGATAACAAATAGGAGGGCGGCACTTCCCAATATCCATTTTTTATACTGCAGGGCTTTCTTAAGAGAATGGCCATACCATTTGTTTAAATGAGTAACCAGCCAGCTTTCTTTGTTCTTTCTGTCGAGCATCTTATTGCTGGTAAGCATAAAACTGCACAAAACAGGAGTAAGAGTAAGCGCAACAACCAACGATGCAAAAAGAGAAACGATAAATGCAATGCCAAGTGGCTGAAGCATTCGGCCTTCCATTCCGCTTAGGAAAAATAAGGGCAAAAAGGCAGCGATAATAATAAAGGTTGCGTTGATAATGGAAGAACGGATCTCACAGGATGCAGAATAAATAATTTTAATTGGCTTTTTTCTCTGTTCTTTTGGTAGAAGATGATTTTGCTTTAGTCGTTTGTATACGTTCTCAACATCAATGATCGCATCATCAACTAAATCTCCAACAGCAATGGCCATACCTCCTAAAGTCATAGTGTTAATGGTAATGCCCAGAAACTTGAGGGTGATCATGGTTACCAAAAGCGAAATTGGAATTGCTAAAAGTGAAATTATGGTTGTTCTGTAGTTCATCAGAAATACCAGTAAAATCACAATCACAAAAATGGAACCTTCCATCAGTGCTTTTTTAACATTCCCAATAGATGAGTTAATAAAATCCGCCTGACGGAAAATGTGTGTGTTCACAGTAACCCCTGCCTGTAATGATTTTGATAATTCTGCAATAGACTGATCCAATTTTTCGGTCAGCTTTAGTGTATTGATGCCTGGTTGTTTTTTTACCGTTAACAAGACTGCCTGCTCACTGTTAATGGTTCCCAAACCAAGTTTTGGAGCTGCGGCAGCTTTTATTTCAGCAATATCGCTGATTCGTACGGGTATATTGTTGTACATTTTCACAACAGAGTTACCCAATTCTTCAAAATCTGATGTGCGGGCAATCCCTCTTATGTTGTACTGGTTTCCGTATTCGTTGATAAATCCACCGGCAGAATTCTGGTTGGTAGCCCGGGCCGCTTTCATTAGTTCATCAATACCGACTTTGAAATACCTCATTTTTTGAGGATTGGCTAAGATCTGATATTGCTTGAATTCGCCGCCAATAACTACCACCTGAGCAACTCCGTTTATGGCCAGCAAATGTGGACGAATGGTCCAGTCTGCCAGAGTTCTTAGTTCCATTGGGGAAATGCTGTCCGATTGCAGTCCAATCATCAAAACTTCTCCCATTATTGACGATTGAGGAGCCAAACTTGGATTTCCAGCTCCTTCGGGCAGGCTTTCGGCAACCGCCAACAGCTTTTCGCTTACAATTTGCCGGGCTTTATAAATGTCGGTTCCCCATTCGAATTCGATCCATACAATGGAGAATCCTGCTGATGAGGAGGAACGTAATCTTCTAACATTGGTAGCTCCGTTAACAGCTGTTTCGATGGGGAAGGTGACCAGTTTTTCAACTTCCTCGGGAGCCATTCCGTGAGCTTCAGTCATAACTACCACAGTTGGGGCAGTCAGATCGGGAAACACATCCACATCCATGTTTGCTGTGGTGTAACTGCCACCTAAAATTAGGAGGATGGATACAAACAGCACAAGAATACGATTGTGTAACGCATATTGTATGATTTTATTTAACACGATATTTTATTTTTATCGACGATTATAATTGATTTAATTTTATGTTGCTTTCTTTTTCAGGGTGTTATCTGCAGCATTTCTGCAAATCGTTGCCTGAAAAGAATTTTGTATTAGTCTCATCGGATCCGAAGGGAGGATACGAATAAGAAACAGCAGGTTCTAATGCTCGTGCGTATGTGCTGGTAATGCACCTGCCATTGAGGCTAGTTTTACAAAATAAACACCCTTACTTACAACACGTTCGCCGGCTCTTAGTCCTGACGTAATTTCTACTTCGCGGCCATTGCTGACACCAATTGTCACAAATCGTTTTTCGAAGCTTTCACCGGACAATTGCACAAACACATATTTTAGTCCCTGATCTTCCAGAACAGCGGATTTTTCGATATGAAGAACATTTGATGACCGCTCTGATTTCAAATAAACCTCAACAAACGATCCGGCATATAAATCCGGAGTAAGGTCCAGTTCGAAATACAGAGGTGTTGTATAATCTTCTTCGTGTATGTCTTTACCATAGGCTATTAATCTTCCGTTCAGCTTTTCTGTATCGAATACCTGTTCGCTATACGGTAATTTAAAGTTCGCCGATTTAATATGTGCCAATTGCTGAAGGTGTTTCTGATACACATCCGCTTTGAGTAATAATTTTGATCCCTGATCGACTTTTGCCAATACATCTCCTTTTTCAACATACTGTCCTTCGTTCACATAAACATCACAAATAAATCCGCTGACAGGCGAAGCAATCAAAAAACCATTTGAATTGTAATCTTTATTGATGCTCTTGTAATTTACGTTTGCATTCTCGAAATTGCTTTTTGCCTCTAAATAATCTTTTTCAGATATAATTTGATCTTTGTGTAATGTTTTGGCTCTCTCGAAATTCGATTTAGCTTTTTCCAGATTGGTTTTGGCTTCGGTAAATTGTGTGGTAATATTATTGCCGGCCAAGCCATTTCCTGAAAGGTTGAATATAGGATCGTTCTTTTTAATGGTTTTGCCCGGAACAAGATCCTGGGATTGAAAATGAACAATACCGTTGCTTTTGGCTACAATTTGTTTTTCCATGTTAACAGCTGGTATTAAACTTCCGGTTGTTTTAATGATTTGCTGAAACGGACTTAGTTTGGCTTCGGAGGTGGCAAAATCAATTTTCCAGGCTTGTTCTTTCAGGAAACTGGTTGCTTCTTTTTCCTCTGCAGGTATAGCTTGTTCAGCTTCTTCGTGATCTTTGTAAACACGAACATTATCTGCCTCGAACCTTTCTTTACCGTATTTCGATTCAACTTCGAAAGCCAAAGTGTAAATTCCGGCTTCCTTTGCCATTAGGCTGGGAGTAAATATTCCTTCTCTTTCCGGAGCATCAACTATTTGTCGAACTCCTTTTTTTCCTTTTATCAGGCTAACGGTTAACTTTCCTTCTGTGTATGGCTTGTAGCTTTCCAAATTGGTGAGGTGAGCCAAAAATTGACTTGTATGTCCCAGCATCAAGGTCGGAAACTCAACAAATAGTTCAGTTTGGTCATTAAACAAGGTCAGGCTTTCTGTTGCATGATCCTCGTGTGTTTCTGCACCGGCAGAATGATCGTGCCCTTCGTGTCCGGCATTTGAATTGACTGAAGGTTTACAGGCTGCAAATAGAATTGATAAGCAAAAGCTTATCCATATATATTGTCTCATATTTTCTGTTTTATTATGGATTCTCAAAAATCAATTGGTAATGAATAAGAGGAATGTTTCCCCCGATTCATTTGCTGTTTTCTAGTGCTGTTGCCCGTGTTCTTCTTCGTGAACATGAGTGTGTTCAGCAACTGTATCATTTGTTGCGTGCTTGGTTGAATCTACTGTAAATTCTTCCTGATGACTGGCATCTGCATGGTGAGAATGTGTGGCATCACCATGATTGTGATCTTCAGTGGTTTCATTTTTTGCTTTTTTTTCTGAATTGGCACAAGATATGAATACCAATCCACTGATTGCCAGAATAAGTAGTAATTTTTTCATTCGATTAATTTTTGAGTAATGCTTGTGTCTTGAAAATGCATGTTTCTTATAGATCAAACAGATCTACAAAAAGATACATTACAATGCCAAGGCAGGTGATTGTAATATTAACCTTTTCGCGGATTTGAAAGGGTGCAGTTTTGGCAGGCAAACTATTCACTCTCTGTCGGATTAAATAGCAGAGTTTTGTTCATAGAATCTTCTGCCAACTAATAATCTGTAATTATCAGTAAGTCTACACTAAGGTTGAACGTGGAGGACCTCTTCTAAGAGGTGAGAACCGGAGCGGTTCAGGAATCAGGATGTAGTTGTGAACCCTGAATTTTTTAACTTTTTGTATGTTTTCCGAATCAAGCCGAATTGCATCTGCTTTAAGGAAGATTTGGTATTTAGCTTCTTTTTGAACCCGGTTGTGAGTAAGAATGCAACAAGATTCACTATTGGTTTCGCGTTGATGGTTCCAATTCGCTTCACCATGATTGTGGTGATTGCAGGCATTGGAAACTACATGTTGATGAACATGAAGAATCGAAACCTGCTGATCTTCATTGATGTTGTGAATGTGGTGGTTGTGAGGAATTACATCATGAGCAAGCAATACCAACATTGGTATTAACATGAGCAGACATAACATTTGTTTCTTGAAATTCCTCATTTGCGAAAAATATGCAGCAAATATAGATGTTCGTTGACTGATATCCAATACCTAATTGTTGGGATTGCAATTTCATGAACCGAAATAGTTTGTTGTCTGATTGGAAAAATTGTATTTACTCAATTAGAATTGGAGCATTCGATTGTGATGTTTACATTTGTCGGCCCTAAGACAGATGTCCTTCCCCAAATGGAATATCCAACTTATTTTTGAGTTACATTTTAAATTAGCATGAACAGAATATCGAAAGCCTTTTGCCTGCAAGCATATTTGCCTCATTACGGTCCAATTGTAAAACTTGGATTGCCGGTAGTTTTAGCGCAATTGGGA
Organism: Marinifilaceae bacterium; assembly: GCA_016936255.1. Classification (GTDB taxonomy): domain Bacteria; phylum Bacteroidota; class Bacteroidia; order Bacteroidales; family Marinifilaceae; genus Labilibaculum. The sequence continues at coordinate 11,151 of JAFGYE010000110.1, forward strand.
CAAATCACCGTTGGATTGGTTGACAACATGATGATTGGTCATTTGGGAACGCATGAACTTGCAGCTGCTTCTTTTGCCAATACAATTTTTTGGTTGGTGATTATTTTCGGTACCGGATTTTCATATTCAATTACTCCTTTGGTGGGTGAGGCCAGGGGTGATTTCAAGAAATTGAAAATTGGATCGTGGTTTAAAAACGGCATGTTGGCAATGATATTTATGGGAATATTACTAAGCGTTGTAATTTTATTGCTTAGCCTTTTTATGGGAAGAATGGGACAGCCATCGGAAATAATCAATGATGCGAAAAGTTATCTGTGGATTTTGGCAGCCAGTATATTGCCCATGATGATTTTTATGGGATACAAGCAATTTGGCGAAGGACTTGCCAATACTAAAGTAGCTATGAATATCATGCTGCTTGCCAATTTGGTAAATGTAATTGCAAACTACATATTGATTAACGGGAAATTTGGTTTGCCGGCAATGGGTTTAAACGGAGCGGGTTATGGTACCTTAATTGCCCGTGGGTTTATGGCAATTGCCTTTTTCTGGGTTTTTCGGACTGGAGGATTTTTTAAGCCATATCGGGAAATGATCAAAGAGTCGGTTTATTGTTTGAAAGATTTTTGGCGAATTTGGCAATTGGGATTACCCATTGGTTCGCAGCTGGTAATGGAAGCTTCGGCATTTATGCTGAGTACCATAATGATGGGCTGGATTAGCGTTGAAGGGTTGGCAGCACATCAAATTGTATTGAGTTTATCTACGGTTAGTTTTATGATTTATCAGGGAATTGCGGCAAGCACAACCATTCGGATTTCGTCTTTGCTGGGCGAGAAACGTATCCGCGAAATGAAGAATTCTGGTTGGGCTGCAATTCATTTGGTGCTGGTGATAGTAGTGGTTATGTGTATACTTTTTGTAAGCTTTCGGCATATTTTACCCACTTGGTTTACGCAAGAGCCGGCAGTTATTCAATTAGCAGCTCAGTTTCTGATTGTGATGGTAATCTATCAGTTTTTTGATGCCCTTCAGATTGTATTTGGAAGTATTTTAAGGGGAATGTCGGATGTGAATATTCCTACCTTACTTACATTTATTGCCTACTTTCTGGTTTCATTGCCTACCGGATATTTGTGTGCCTTTGTTTTTGGAATGGATGAAGTGGGAATTTGGTGGGGATTGCCTGCTGGATTAGGGGTAGCCTCTTTTCTTTTCATGATTCGGTTTAGGGGGCTTTCCAATAAGCTTTTGCAGGCAGTAAAAATGTAATTTCTATTCGATTTTAAAAAAAAAGCCATAGAGAAAAACTCCATGGCTGATTTTTACTTTGTTTGTATTCTGTTTATTTCCTGCAACATTTTTTGGTGCAGGCAGAGTACCTTCTTATTTTGCTTCTTCCGCAGCAACCTCTTCAACAACAACTTCTTCTGTAGCTGTTACTTCTTCTGCTGCAGTAGTATCCTTTGTACATTCAGCTTTAGCAGAACAACATTTATCAGCATCTTTTTCAAGTTCTGCAGAAGCTTCAGTTTTTTCTTTTGAACAACATGCTTTTTCTTCAGAAGCAGCAGCTTTGGTTTTGTTTCCACAAGAAGTAAATACGAATCCGCAGATTGCAACAGCAAATAATAATTTTTTCATAATAATTAATTAATAGTGGTATAATTGGTTTTAAAAATACATTTTTTTATCCTTAAAAAAGAAAGTGAATATATCCTTTCTTATTTATTTTAACAAATGTTTTTGTTTAAGTATAATCTGTTATATAATAGTTTTTTAGGTTAGGTAATATTAAATTTCTTTAAACGAGAATTCTTTACTGTAATTTGCACTTGTTTTTCCATCTTCTTCCAAAAGAGGATAGATAAAAAAGTTAACCAAACCATTTTTATAGTTTTCCAATTCAAGATCTCTTCCCTGAGTAAATTCAACTCTGTTTTCATCAAGATTTCCGAAATAATATTCAGCTTTACCAGCATCTTTGTCTGCTTCCGAAATATCCACAGGAGTCCACGTGTTGTTATTTTGGGAAAAATCAGCCCAGCAATGATAACCTTCAATGTTTCCTTCATTCCCTAAAGGAATAGAGAAACCTATGTGGAATCGGGCCGGAACATGTAAGCTTCTAGATAAAGACATGAAATAAGAATGGAAATCGGTACAATTACCTACCGAAATATCACATGCATAGTTGGCATTGCCATTCCCAAATGTGTATTCTCCGCCATATTCTTTAGACCGCTCATATAAATTCACAACACTGTCTTTCGTAATGCCATTTTTAATTACATCAGGCAAACTGGTATAATAGGAATCCGATTCATTCTTCGCTTTGGGTTTTCCGTAGTGCATTTCATTCAATACAAAATTGTATACAGCCTTCATATCTTTGGAGCTAAAGGCATTTGCCCCGATAATAGAATCAAATCTACCACCTACAGGAACAAGTCTGTTCGAATTTAAAGCGTTCGATTGGTTTATTTCTTCAATATCAATATTACCCATTTGTTTTCTGTTCACCCTAAAACGGATGTTGATATCAGTCGGTTTGGCAAGTCCGCCATTTATTGCACTATAAAGGTATGTGTTGCCATTCTTCTGTTCCTTTTTCATCTCGTATTCCAAATCAGTATCAATTGATAGTTCACTGATGTTTTGAACCTTGTTGCTTGTAGGTATAGGAATCCAAATTTTAATATTTTGTGCAGAATTGGCCGGCAAACTAACTTTGTAATTGAATTCGAAATTTCTTTCGGGCAAATGACTGCAGCTGCACAGCAGGACAGCAGTTATAATTAGTAGTAGTCTCATTCTTTTCATTTTAGATGGGATTTCCCCGGTTTTTAGCAAAATTGGATGCAAAAGTAGTCCAATGCATTTGCATAACAAAGCAAAGATTGATTTTTAAATTTCTAAATAAAGAGAGTTGATTTTTTTAATCGAAATTGGGTCTGATCTGTTCCTAAATCGGTTTTACAGGTTGGGAAAAATCATGTTTTTAATGATGATTCTCATTATCATGCTTCCTGCAACTCAATGTTTCATGGGGTTTTGTTATATGTAAAATTAATGTTAAAATATTTGATGAATTATGCGGAATAAACTAATTTAGGTATGCTTTCAATATCTTTATACTTATTTGCTGATAGTTTCGTCGTTCTTTTTGATTGTTTTCGTTTTTGTTGTCTGGTAAAGAGTTGTTTGTGTCAGTGGTTTTGTTTGGGGTTGGATTGGAAAGAAGTGAATTGCTGGCTTTGTAACTGAGAAATAAACTTTATTTACTGCAGATGTTATCAAAGGGAGTTTAAATGTTGTTTGAAGTGCTTTGTATGTTAACTAAGGGGCTGTGAATGTAAGTCAGGGGACTTGGATTGTAAGCAAAGGGATTTATGATGCAGCTCAAGGGAGTCGAAATGTAGCTTCAGGGAGTTGGAATGTAATTCAAGGGAGTAAAAATAGGTTTTAAGTTATTGAATTGAAAAGATAAAATTTGAAGGGTATAACAGTCTGTTATTTATTGAAAGTAAAAAGTTTAAAAATAAATATGAAGTGTGCTTGGGGAGTTGGTTAGTTGAGATTTGGAATAAATTATTTTAAAATCAACATAGTATTAATCAAACTAATTATTTACACATGGGTTTATATTATAAATTCAGACAAGAAGAGCTGCCGGTAGTGGGAGAGATTCTATTGCAATTATTTTTACGCGATCGTGAAAAATTCTCAAATTTTTCGACGGAGTTTAATGATGAGTTTGTTGCTGATTTACAAACCGGGATTAATCGTGTGGCCGATCTTACTCAGTCGAAAACACAAACTGCTGAGATTAAAAAAATTACTTCTGATTTGTATAGTAGCCTTGATGCAATTCTTCATAAGTTGGAATTGATCTCGGCTTATACTCAACGGGCAAACAAGTTAATGCTTGTTAAAGCCTCCGATTTTGGGGTAAAAGAAGCGAAGAAAATGATCCGCTTAAGGAATGTTGAAGGCTATTGTGCCAAAATAAAAGTGATTCAGCAAAATATTGCTAAAAATCTTGATGCATTAAAAGAGAAAGGCTATAAAGAGAATTTAGGAACTGAGCTGGAGCAGATGACTCAGAAAGTATATGATTTAAACTTGTTACAGGAACAAAAAACGAGTGAACGCAAGCAATTGGTTGTTGATAATAATGCCGAACTGAATCGTTTTTGGAAGCAGTTAAGCGATATCTCGAAAACTGGGAAAATGCTCATGAAAGAAGATGAATCAAAAGCTGAAGAGTATATGTTTAGCTACTTAATTCATAAGGTGCGAAAAATGAATGCCAAAATTGAATTAAAGAAGAAGAGGATCCCTGCAGCACCGCTTGGTGAGATTCCTGTTTCAAAAGAAGAAGCTTTTAGTCAGTCAGAAGAGTTGTAATTATTGAAGTTTTAATTGAGAAAGAATAAAATGCCTTCTGCGGGAGGCGTTTTTTATAAAGCAAAAAAATAAGTGTAGGTCCGATTTCTCTGGGCTTACACTTATTATATAGGAATGATTCTTTTGAATCATCTGGTCATTGGAACCGCTTTGGTCACTATTTTCTGAAGGCATAGTTGTACTCTTTTTTATCCGACACTAAACGAACTTTATAATCTCCTTTTGGCAATGCTTCTACATTGAATTTTTTAGAGAAAGTCGGTTCTGATGCATAAGAGCCATTAAATACTTCATTTCCAAATTCATCATTTATTGAAATGTTGAATGCTTTGTTTTCAAAAGACAGGTAGGTTACAAACAAATTGTTATCCTCTGTTCTGAAAAGAGTTTTTTCTGCAGTGTTCTCAGCTAATTCTGCAACAAGTTTGTTGTTGGCAACTACAAATTCTTTTTCAATATTATCTCCTTTACCAGTTAAAACAATTTTGTAGGTTCCATCTTCAAGATAAGAGAAATCAAACAGTTTTTGAGCTGTTGTTTCACCACCTACTTTTTTTGAATAATACAAGTTTCCAGCTTCATCGTAAATTTTCATTTTAAGCAATGATTCGGTTGGATTGATAATAGATACAATTGATAAATCAGTATCCAAATAAGGGTTAATTCGAATGTTTCCGGTTGCAAATGCTGAACTTGCGCCTAAAAATAGTATTGCTCCGAATACCAATCCTTTAAATGTGTTTTTTGTTTTCATCTTTTAAAAATTTAAATGAGTAATAATTTACAAAATCAACCATCGGTTATTTGTGATTGGCTGACATTGTAAATCTAGAAATAAATCATAGAAATGATCTAAATAATAACTCCCGAAATTGAAGAAATAACAAAAAAAACAACTTAAAACGGTTGCGAAAGCTCCCGAAATTGTTTGCGTTACAAGGATTTAATAAAGAATTTTGTCATTATTAACCTTGAAATGGCAAATTTGTTTTTATGATAACGTTTTCGAATTTTGTGAAAAATGGCCAAAACGTCATTTTTTTATCTGATGAGTGAAAAAAGGATTCAGAAATAGATAGTAAGGGGGGTGTTAAAATGATCATTTAAAACTATTTTTGATGTGAATTTTTAAACAGCCCCTTAATTTTGTGGTTGTGTTGGTGAAAAATACATTATTATATATGAATTATAAAAATTTAATGGACTTCTCTGTTTATCCATCTGATGTGAGTCGTTTTGAGAACGGATGGAAAGGATTGGAAGAATATGTAACTGAAAAAAAAATAGATGGGGTTGAATTATTAATCGGTTATGATTCTCCATCCGAAGAAATCCCAAAAGGAATAGTTAAAAGTGTTCATTTGCCATTTTGGGTAACCTGGTTGGATGTTTGGCGAAAAGGAGAGGATGCTGCCAAATATTATTTTCCTAATATGTCAGCCGAGCATTTGCAATTTTGCTGCGGAGGTACGAATGCTGCAGAAATGATTGCTTCTCAGAGGAAATTGTGGGAATACGCAGCACATTTTCAACCAGCTCATGCTGTTATACATGCGGCACATGTCGAATTGGAACATGCTTTTACGCGTGATTTTAACTATAAAAGCACTGAGGTAATGACGGGTTTAGCAGAAATACTGAACAGAACGGCTCAGGAATTTGGTGATGGAGAACCTCCGGTTACATTAGCCATCGAAAATTTGTGGTGGCCTGGTCTGGATTTTTTGTTTCCGGCTGAGGCCGATGATTTTGCATCCCGATTGAATTTTTCAAATTGGAATTTACTTTTGGATACAGGACATTTAATGAATACCAATATTGCATTGAGATGTGAGGATGAGGCCATTGATTTTGTTTTGGATCGCGTATCACGATTGTCTAAGGATATTCAGGCGAAAATTAAGAGTCTTCATTTGAACTTGAGTTTATCCGGAGAATATCAGACGAAACAGGTTATGAATGGTTTGCCAGCAGGATGGACGGACTTAAATCACACCGGGAAATATACTGCTGCGCGTAATCATGTTTTGCAGATTGATCAGCATTTGCCATTTACGAGTAAGCGTGTAAAAGAAATAATTTATGAGATAACACCTGAAATTGTAATTCATGAATTCATTACAAAGGATATCAACGAATATTCAGAGAAATTGGATGTTCAGCTGAATGCCTTACGGTAGTAACTCGCCAGGGCGAGTCCCTGCAATATCATTTTTTACGCTTTCATACCTTATAATTAAAGACTGTTTCGCACGATACGATTCAGTCTTTTTGTTTTTGTAAGACAGTTATTCTTGATTGCTTTTTTAAAACCTCTTCTTTTTCCGAAATATTCCATAGATTTGCAGGAATTGGGTTTCTCTCTTTTGAGAATTAAAATGGGAATCCGGTGTAATACCGGAGCTGTCCCCGCAGCTGTAAGCCCTCAATGATTTTTCATTGATAAGTTCTAACAATTCAGCCACTATGTAAATACAGTTTTATGTGGGAAGGCGTTAGAATGGGTAAGCCAGAAGACCTGCCTGATAAATTGAACTGTTTCGTAACTTCGGGGAACTGAGTAACGAAGGTATAATTGTAGTAATTGTATTTTCTTGTCTGCTATCCCCACAATTATTGTGGAAGAAAATGAATTTATTAAAATCAAGCTGTTGGGCATTACTCCTAATCCTGTTATTGGGTGCTATTTCCTGTCAATCCAGCGACCTAAAAAAGAAAGAGAAGCAATCGGTATCTAATTTTGCCATCGATTCATCTTTTTATCATCAATCTCAATTAAAGTACGCCAAAGGCTTTCAAATTAAACTTCTTGCCAATGGCTTAAAAGAATTGATTGTTTGGGATCCTTGGAACGAAGGCAAAATTTTCCTAAAATATTATTTGAAGAATCGTGGGGAAAAAACGGATATTCCGGTTCCTGCTGATGGTTTGTTGGTAGAGGTTCCTGTAAGAAGTATTGCCGCGCTATCGAGTACTCAAATCGGAATTTTGAAGTTCTTAAATGTTCAGGATCGAATTGTTGCAGTTTCTTTGCGCGATCGTATTTACGATGAGGAGTTGGATAAAAAGGCCCAAAATGGAACCATACAAGCGGTAGGTCATTCGGAAAGTCTGAATTTTGAGAAAATTGTTGAGTTGGATCCTGAATTGGTAATGGTTGCCGGTTTTATGAACATCACCGACAAGGAAACTAAATTAATGAACGCAGGTTTACCGGTTGCTTATAATATAGAGTGGATGGAAACTTCACCCTTGGCACGTGCTGAATGGGCAAAATTTATTGCAGCCTTTTTTAATGAGGAGGCCGAGGCCGAAAAACATTTTAATGCTGTAGAAAGGAGATACAATGATTTAAAAATGTTGGTGGAAGATGTGGAGAGTAAACCAAGTATTCTTTCGGGCTATAATTTTAAAGGCACTTGGTATATGCCAGGCGGACAAAGCTACTTAGCGCAATTCCTTCGCGACGGAAAAGCAGATTATTGTTGGTTTTCTGATAGCACCAGTGGCAGTATGCCATTAAGTTTTGAGATTGTTTTCGATAAGCAGGGAGAAGCAGATATTTGGTTTGGCCCCGGACAATGCAGAACTTTGGAGGATATGAAAAACATGGATGAGCGTTACACTTTATTTCGATCATATAAAACAGCTCATGTTTTTTGTTCAACAAAACGAATGAAAGATAGTGGCGCCAACGATTGGTTTGAGTCTGGTGTAATGCAACCCGATGTTGTGTTTAAAGATGTGATTAAGATTTTACATCCTGAATTGCTGCCAAATTATGAATTGTATTACTATCAACAATTGAAATAGGAGAGCTATGCTGTTGAATAAAAATGGAAGATTGTTTTCGCTTGTATTTGGGATACTATTCCTTCTCATTTGTGGAGTTTTCCTGTTGGATTTGATATACGGAAGTGTAAATATTCCCTTTAAAAAGGTGTTTGCAATTCTATATGGTGCTGATGTGAAAAACTCATGGAACTACATCATTTTAAATTTTCGTTTGCCGAAAGCTTTAACTGCCATTTTTGTTGGAGCCGGATTATCGGTTACAGGCTTAATGATGCAGACACTTTTCAGAAATCCATTGGCAGGACCTTACGTTTTGGGAATTAGTTCTGGAGCAAGTCTGGGAGTTGCTTTAATGGTAATGGCATCGGCTTTAATGCCGGTTGCTTTTGGTGTAATTTCGGCTTTTCTGGGTAGTTGGGCTTTGGTTGTTGCTGCTGTTTTAGGTGCATCATTAGTATTTATGCTGGTTGCTTTGGCCTCTCTTAAAATATCCGATAGTGTTTCATTGCTGATTATCGGGATCATGTTTGGAAGTATTACCGGTGCTGTTGTAAATATTCTTCAATACTTTAGCGATCCGGAGCAAATACAAAGTTTTATAATATGGACTTTTGGTAGTTTGGCAGGTGTTACATGGACCGAAATGAAAGTAATGGTACCCATTGTTTTTAGTGGCTTGATCATTGCTTTTTTTCTGATAAAACCATTGGACGCACTTTTGTTGGGCGAGAATTATGCGCGGGGAGTTGGAATATCAGTTAATAAGACTCGTATAGCCGTTATTATTAGTACAGCATTAATTGCAGGAACATTAACCGCATTTACTGGTCCTATTGCTTTTGTTGGTGTTGCAGTGCCGCATATTGCACGATCTATTTTCAGAACCGCAAGTCATAAAGTACTAATGCCGGCGGTAATATTAATTGGTGCGGCTATTATGCTTGCTTGTGATATTATTTCTCAAATACCTGGAAATCAGAATACATTACCAATTAATTCGGTAACAGCATTGTTTGGAGGGCCGGTTGTAATTTGGGTGATTATGCGTAGTAGAAATGTGAAGGCTTCTTTTGCCGGGTAAGGATTGGGTTATGAGTGAAATTAAAGAAGTACAAAAAGACATATTGGTAACTCAGGATCTTTCCATTGGATACAAGCAAGGGAAAAAGGAACAGCTATGCTTGCTTTCAGATATTAACCTGACAATCAGGCGGGGCGAGATGGTCTGTCTTTTAGGACCAAACGGAGCAGGTAAATCAACTCTTATGCGAACCATTGCCGGTATTCAATCGCCTTTGGCGGGATATACCTTGGTAGAAGGAATTCCTATTCGTGATCGTAATTTTAAAGAGATTGCCCAATTGCTAAGCATCGTTTTAACTGAGCGAATTAATGTGGGAAACCTGACCGTTTACCATATCGTTTCTTTGGGTCGACATCCTTATACTTCATGGATGGGACGTTTATCGGAAGAGGATAACGATAAAATTAAATGGGCATTGGAACAAGTTGGTTTATTGCATTATGCCGATCATTTCATCAATCAGTTGAGTGATGGAGAACGGCAACGTGTGATGATTGCCAAGGCTTTGGCACAGGACACTCCGTTAATCATGCTCGATGAACCTACTGCGCATTTGGATTTACCAAACCGTGTTGACATCATGCGATTGTTGCATCGTTTGGCTCGTGAAACCAATAAGGCAATTTTACTTTCTACCCACGAATTGGATTTAGCACTTCAGGCTGCAGATGTTATTTGGCTGATGGCACGGGGGCAGACGATTAAAGTTGGTGCTCCTGAGGATTTGGTTTTGAATGGCAGTATTGAGGAAACTTTCCATAATAAATCCTTCATTTTTGATCGGAAAACAGGCAATTTTATTATGAATTACCAAAAGAAGCAAATCATTCAGCTGTTGGGTAATGATGTAATGGGGTTCTGGACGCAAAGGGCATTGTCCCGCGAAGGATATCAGGTTACCTGCGAAGAAGTTGGAAATTGTTCCGTGAAGTTAATTGAAGATTCTATGGAGTGGGAGATTCATAATAATGGGGAAACACGTAAATGCCAAAGTATACAGGACTTACTAGCTTATCTTAGAACTTCTTTTTCTGTAGATTAACTCAAAGATCATAAAATAAAAAGTGAAATGATACAAAGATTAGCTCTTGTACTGTGTATGTCATGTTTGTATGCTTGTAATCCAAGTAAAACAAGACTGAAAAATGTTGTGTCAGATGTTGAAATTAACAATGGTTATGAGTTTACCAGTTCGATATTGTATGCAAAAGGATTTACAATTGAAAAAAAAGAGAATTATAAAAAAATAAGTGTTTATAATCCTTGGAAAGAGAATGCTGTTTTGCGGGAATATGCTTTAATTCCTAGAAATGAAAGCATTCCTGATAATCTTCCTGATAATCTTATAGTAGTTAAGGTACCTGTAAATTCTGTGTGCACATTTTCTAATACACATATCGGTTCGATTGTTACGCTTGGTTTGGAGGATAAGTTGTTAGGGATGACACGAGCAGAGAAAGTTTATAATAAAAGTATCTCGGAAAAAGTAACGAGTGGCGAAATTTCAAATTTAGGCGGAGCACACAATAAGAATATTGATTTTGAGAAAATGATTGATCTGGCGCCGGAATTAGTTATTTTATCTGCCTTAAATGGGATGAAAGCGGACGAAGGTCAAATGGAAGAGCTTGGCTTTAAATTGGCATATTCCTTGAATTGGATGGAAGAAACCCCATTGGGAAGAGCTGAATGGTTGAAATTCACAGCTGCTTTTTTTAACAAAGAAAAGATGGCAGACTCTTTATTTAAGCAGATTGAAATAAACTATAAACAACTTAAAGCTAAAGTGGTAAGTCTTAAAACTAAACCAAATGTTTTGTTGGGATGGAGTTATAAGGGAATATGGTATGTTCCCGGAGGAAAGAATTATATGGTAAGCTATTTGAGGGATGCTGGAGCAAATTATTTCTTGTTTTCGGATAGTTCCCGCGGTAATATTCCGATGAGTGTAGAATCGGTTTTGGATCAATGCAGTCAAGCTGATATATGGATTTATCCCGGAACCACTAAAAGTTTAGCTGATATTGAAAATAACGGCGAAATATTTACACAATTTGCGGCCTATCAAAATAAAGAAATCTACAATATCTACAAAAGATCTAATTCTAATGGAGGGAGTGACTGGTGGGAGACCGGCAGTCTTAGACCGGATCTTGTGTTAAAGGATTTTATAAAGGTGCTGCATCCTGATTTATTAGCTCAGGACACAACATATTATATTAATAAGCTGAATTGATATAATGAACAGTAATATATTGCCTTCATTTTCAGAGAGGATCAAATAAAGTTTCTTTTATTTCTGTAGAAATTATTTTGTGCAATAAAAAAAATCATACATTTGCGTCGCATTTGGTATTTTGTTCCTCATTATTCAGGAATGAAATGAAAAGGGAATTCGGTGAAAATCCGAGACTATACCCGTAGCTGTAAGTTCTAAAAAGAGCTTTTTGAAAGTCCTATGCCACTGTTCCGATTTTGGAATGGGAAGGCCTCAAAAAGTAGAACAAGTCAGAAGACCTGCCTTTGCAATCAATTTTTAGTCATTGCTTTCGGGAAAAAGAGCAAGTGAACGAAAACTTTATCGAACATTGATACAAGGATTGATCTGCCATAACCGGTTCTCTATGTCATGTTGTGAAATTTTCTTTTAGCTCCCTGTCTGCATTGCATTGGTTAAACTTATTTTCATTTATTCTTAAAAAACATGAAAAGAACATTTTTAACGGCTTTTGCATTGCTGTCATTATTAAATACTTCAGTAAAAGCTGATGAGATTCCAAATCCTGCCAAAGATACAACGGCAGTGAAACACCTGAATTTATCAGAAGTTAAGATTAACGCATCACGTGTAAATGCAAAAATGAAGGATCTTCCTCAAAAGGTTGAGGTGCTTACGCGAAGAATGATTGAAGCGACTCCTGCAGTTGATATGGGTGAGTTGTTAAAGAAGACTTCAGGTGTTGATATTATTCAATATCCAGGAATTTCTTCAGCTGTTAGTATGAGAGGTTTTGCACCATCTACATCAAACAAATACAATGTGATTTTAATCGATGGAAAACCTGCAGGAACTACAAATATTGCAACAATAGATATGTCGAATGTAGAGCGGGTTGAAATTTTAAAAGGCCCTTTTTCAGCACAATATGGCTCTTCGGCTATGGCCGGAGTAATCAATATTGTTACCAAAGAGAGTACGCAAAGTATTACCGGAAATGCAAGTGTTTCTTACGGAAGCTTCGAAACATATACAGGTAGTTTAAATGCCGGTGGTGCTTTATCTGAATCTATGGATTTTGATGTGAGCTGCAATTACCAAAAACAAGGGAAGGATTATAAAATTGGGAAAAATAATATTTATGATAAGGATTATGCAGAAACCATATTAGATCCAACTACCTACGGTGAGAAAATGGAGCACTCGCAATTCGAAAGACAGAATGCAAGTGCACGTTTAGGTTTTATTTTAGATGAGAACTGGAAAATCAATATACATCAGTCGGTGTTTATTGCCAATGATGTTGAAACACCAGGTTCTTTTTGGCATGTGAATGGTATGAATTCAAAAGATATGAATAAGTATACAACAAGTGCGGATGTACTGGGAAAAATAGGAAATCATAAGCTTAGTTTATCACCTTTTCATACAAAAGAAGAATCAACTACGTTCAATTCTAAATATGGAGATACAGAAAATATTCATAAAAATTACGGTTTTATTCTTCAGGATGCTTTTAAAGTAGGAGAGCACTCTTTTGCTTTTGGTATTGATAATAAAAATGATGTTTCCGAAAGTAATAAATGGAATACTTTGGGTGATATTACAGCCCCTTCTACTCCAAAATATAAAAATGTATCGACTGGTATTTTTGGTCAGGTAAATACAAATACTTTAGATGGAAAATTGAATATTGCCATAGGAGCGAGATATGATTTGGTGAAATTGAAATTGGAAGCAGACGATTTATTAGGAAATGAAGCAAGTTCAGAGGAATACAACGTGTTTACGCAAAATGTGGGGGTAAAATATGAATTTCTTGAAGGATTAGCGGTTCATTCAAGTTGGGGAAATGCATTTTATGCTCCTGATGCTTTTCAAAAGGCAGGAATGTATACCACTGCATATGGAACCACAAAGGGAAATTCAAATTTGAAGGATGAGCAAAGTAATACTTTTGATGTTGGATTTGAATATAAGAATTTTGGGAAAGGATTTAATTTCGATTTTACTTATTTTAAAACACATCATAATAACATGATCGTTAGTTATTCTGTAGACCCGGATGGCACAGCCTGCAATGGTGATGAGTATAAAACATACAAAAATGCCAATTTTGCCGATATGGATGGAATTGAAATTGAATCATCATTTGATTTCGGCGCATTGGCAGATTACAATTATTCCTTGAAACTATATGCAAATTATACTCATATCATTGATGCGATAGTAACTCAGCGAGTGAAACAAACTGATGGAACTTATAAAAATGAAGAAAGTCAGATGAGATATGTTCGCGATAATAATGCCAATTTCGGTATCGAATTCGATAATTTAAATGGACTCTCTACTCGTTTAAATGCGCGTTATATTGGTCATAGATATGAAGATAATTGGTATACATATTATCCAATTCGTACTAATGTTACTGAAAAAGTTCTTCGTCACCCTGTTTCAATGGTATTTGATTATTCAGCAAGCTATACAATTAAAGAAAAATATACCATTGGTTTGTCGGTATCTAACTTATTGGATGAAAACTATACCGAAAAAGATGGATACAATATGCCGGGTAGGGCAATAACTGCTAAGTTCGGTTATAAATTCTAAAGGATAACTTGTAAGCTTACACGTATCGTTTTCCAATAATAAAATGATCTATGTAAGCTTACATGGCACATTATCAGAAAAAGAAATGGTGTTTGTTTCCTTACAAAGCATACTTTCGAAAAAAGAAATAGCAATTGTAAGCTTGCATGCTATACTTTCTAAAAAGAAAATGGTAATTGCAACCTTACACAGTATACTTTTAAAAAGAAAAGTGGTAGTTGTAAGCTTACACGGTATACTTTTTAAAAAGGAAATGGTAATTGTAAGCTTACAAAGCATACTTTTAAAAAAACAGATATATTTTGGGACTAATATTGTCAAATTTGCTTGGTGAAAATTACACCGAAAAAGATGGTTATAATATGTATGGTCGATTGATAACAGTCAAATTTGCTTATCGATTCTAAAACAATTTTTATTCAGTATAAAAGGGGTGTTCCAGTTTTGGAATGTCCCTTTTTTTATTATTTACCGGTTATTAGTGGTTGATTTGCAATGTGTTTTATAATATTTTATAAATAAGAGATTCCTAAATCTGATTTTGATTTTTTTTATACATTTGCAATGCAATTGGTTCTCATATATCTGAATTAATCAGATAGAGATGAAAAGGGAATCCGGTTAAAGTCCGGAACTGTTCCCGTAGCTGTAAGCTCAGAAAAAAGCTTTTTCACCACAATGCCACTGTTCCGATACCTCGGGATGGGAAGGCCGAAAAAGTTGAGTAAGTCAGAAGACCTGCCAATGCAAACTTAATTTTCAAAACATTCGGAGAAGATGTTTGGAAGACGATTGAATCATCTATTTCTTTTGTTCTGTCCTTGTGTTTTCTTCTTTATCAAATTATAAGATGAAGTTGAAATTTTTATTTACAGTAATTGTAAGCTTTTTGAGTTTCGGTGTTTGGTCGCAAACCTTAGGTGTGGATACCATCCAGATTGAATCCATTGATATTGTGGCGCCAAGACTTCAACATTTTTCTTCTACCGAAAAAACTGTGCAAATTGATTCTATTCTTATCCAGAGGTACGATGGAAAGGATTTGTCGAGCTTACTTCAGAAAACATCTTTGGTAAATATTTCTTCAAATGGTGCGTTTGGGGCTCTTGCTACGGCTGGGATGCGGGGTGCATCAGGAACACATACATCTGTGAATTGGAATGGGATTCCTGTTAATTCATTAACAACAGGTTCGGCAGATTTATCTTTAATAAATGCAGGTTCTTTTGATCAAGTTCAGGTGATATACGGCGCCGTAGGATCTTTATATGGTTCTGGAACATTGGGTGGTGCTATTGAATTGTCAAATAAACCCGATTGGAAGAAAAAGTCGGAAATAGGATTGAGTTCTGAAATAGGCAGCTTCTCAAATTATAAAACAAAACTTTTTGGGAAATATTCCAACAAGTCAATTTCCTATTCCGGACAAGCTTTTTTTCAATATGGAAAGAATGATTTTTCATACACCGATTTTCATGATTTTGGATTGCCCACTGAACGATTAAATAACAATGAAAACAGAGCATTTGGGACGATTCAAGACCTGCATTTAAAAATTAACGAACACTATATTGATTTTGGGGTCTGGTATCAGGTGAAAGAGAAGAATATTGGAGGATTAATGGGAATTGGAGCACCAACCAGCTATCAAAAACAACGGGATTCATCTTTTAAAGCTTATGTGGGATGGAAAAAGTTAATTGGTAAATTTCGGATAGAAGCAAAATCGGCTTATTTATCAGATTATTTGAAATATACCGACAGAGGAAGTGCAACAAGTACTGGATATAAAATATTTTCAGAGATAGAATCGAGACGTTGGTTAAATGATGTCAACTTGAGATATTATTTCTCAGATAAATGGAGTGTTGACATAAATGGTAAATACAATTGGTTGAAAGGAATTACCAATAATTACGATGGTAATATTCATGAAAATGAGTCGCGTGCTACACTAGCAACTAAGTATACACCATTAATCGGAACATTCATTTTTACTTATGCTAAGGAGTGGAATTCGGAGGTTAATCCACCGGAAATGTATTCATTTAGTTCTCTTATTCATCTATTTCCTGCTATTATAGATATTCGCAGCAAAGCATCAACTCATTATAAAAGACCAACATTTAATGAACGTTACTGGAATAACTCAGGGAATGTTGATTTAAAATCAGAGAATGGATGGAATTACGAATTAGGAGTAGTGATGCTATCACAAAAGGCGTTGTATGGTGATATTACTCTTGATTTTAATGCGTATAAGGCCCGTAATGATGATTTAATTGCATGGCAACCAGGATCAGGAACACTTTGGAAACCGATCAATATTGGTAAAACAGTAATTCAAGGTGTTGATATTGAGGTAACTCATTTTCTGAAGGTCAAAAATAATAGCCTTCGAACTTCATTAAAATATGCCTATAACGATGCTTACAATAATGATAAGGAAAGCGATAACTATAAGAAAACATTGGCCTATCGTCCGCATCACATAGTCAAATTTTCTTCGGATTATTTGTTTGGAAAATGGGAATTTGGAATACTTGGAACGGTTCGCTCCAATACCAATACCTGGGAAGGAGATCAGGTTGATGGAAACATGCTGATAGATTTAAATGGAGGATATCGTTTCGATACCAATTTTGCGAAAATAAAACTGACAGGTAGAGTTGAAAACCTGTTAGATGAATCATATGAAATTGTCAGGTTTTACCCCATGCCTGGCCGAGCTTATTATTTGGGGCTTAATGTAATTTTCTAATATCGTAACTATGAAAAGGTTTTTAAAATTGGGTTTGGGCTTGTTAATTGCAAGTTCTTTATTCGTATCGTGTTCTGATGACGATGATAATGCAATGCCGAATCTGTCGGTGAATAATGGTATTGTTCTTGAAAATAGTGCTACAGCAGCTATTACAGGATCAGAATTAAATGTTGTAGATACTGATACAGATGAAATTGATATTATATATACGGTAACAATTGCTCCTGAGAATGGTTTTCTTGCTAATACTGCTGATATTACAACTTCTGTAGCAAACTTTACTCAAGCCGATTTGACTGCTTCTAAAATTGTATACGTGCACGATGGAAGCCAAGCTTTAACTGATGAGTTTTCTTTTACAGTTACAGATGGAGACAATATATTGACAGGTATTTTTAATATTAGTATTGGTGAAAAGCAGATCGGCTATTTTTATGTGTTGAACGAAGGAAGTTCTAATGGTTCAGTTACAATGATCAATAGAAATAATGAGGTAACCAATAATTATTTTTCATCAGTAAATAGTGGAGTTACTTTAGGTCAATATCCTCAATCTATGGCAATTAATGATGAATATGCATTTATTGTTGTAACAACGGCAAGTGGTGCCGGTTATGTTGAAGTTGTTACTGCTTCCGATTTTGTACATTACGCGACTATTGATGGTTTCTCTTATCCTAGAGAAATTGCTTTTGCAAATGGAAAGGCTTACGTTTCAAATGGTAACGGAGCTGATGCTAATTATTCAAAACAGAATAATGAGGTTTACGTTATTGATTTAAAAACAATGACTAAAACCGGACAAATTGCGGTTGGTGCAGGACCAGAAAAAATGATTGTTTCAGGTGATAAGCTATATGTTGCAAACAGTGGCGGATGGTCGAACGACGACAATACTGTTTCGGTAATTGATGTTGATACAGATAAAGTCGTTGAAACAGTAACAGTAAAATCTTGTCCTAAAGATCTGGTTGTTGATGCGAATGGAAACGTCTGGGTTTATTGCGGAGGTGCTCCTGATTATTCAAACTATCCCAATGTGACTTATGTGAATGCTGGAATTTCTAAGATCAACACATCGTCCAGTGCGGTAACATCTTATGATCTATCCAATTTAACCACAACAGGAATCAAGAATATTGCGATCAGTAAAGATGAAAAAACAGTATATTATATGTCTGATGCAGTATACGCAATGAATATTACCGATACAGCTTTACCAACAACTAAATTTATTGATGCTACTTTCTACGGTATGGATGTTAATTTTGTTAATGGAAACCTTTGGTTGTGTGAAGGAACAAATCCTGGAAAAGTAATTGTTTACTCTCCTGCAGGCAACAAATTAAAAGAATTTACCGTTGGGGCAATGCCTAATTCAACTACTTTTTCTTACTAAGAAATCGATTTTAATAAGATATTGGTGGTATTCCTAAATTTTAGGGATACCATTTTTTTATATATGCTAATTATAAAAATATGGGAAGAGGAGGAATTATTTGCTTATTTTTAAAGCTCCAAAAGCCTAACATAAACCAATAATCAATTAATTCTATGAGAACTTCTATTTTGTTCTTGTTGCTGGTAAGCGCACAAGTTATGAATTCCTTTACTTCCACTGCACAAACAAGTAATTCTGTGAATATAATTCCAAAGCCATCAAGAATTATTAATGCAAAGGGTAGTTTATTGTTAAAAGAAGATGTGAAAATATTCTTTTCGAACGAAGTGGAAGGCAAAGAGTTATTACTTTCCTATTTGTGCGATCAGATAAATCAATTAACAGGTGTTGAAATTCCTAAAAAGATAACGGGAAAGTTACCGGCATCTAATAAAATCATTTTTAGAAAATTTAATGATAACAATTGGGGAGAAGAAGAATACTCTTTGATTGTTGATGTTACAGGAGTTTTGATTGAGGCTAAATCGGGTAAAGGTTTTTTTTACGGAATACAATCCCTTTTGCAATTGGTGCCTTTAAATACCGAGTTGAAAATTCCTTACGTAAAGATATTGGATGAGCCAAGGTATCCGTATCGGGGAATGCATTTGGATGTTTGCCGTCATTTCTTTTCTGTTGATTTTATCAAGAAGTATATCGACTTAATGGCAATGTATAAGATGAATACTTTTCATTGGCATTTAACCGAGGATCAGGGGTGGAGAATTGAGATCAAGAAATATCCTAAATTGACAGAAGTAGGAGCTTGGCGTACCGAAAAAGACGGAAGTCGATATGGCGGGTTTTACACTCAGGAACAAATAAAAGAGATTGTTGCATATGCCTCAGATCGATTCATTACGGTAATACCTGAAATTGAACTGCCCGGACATTCTGTTGCAGCATTGGCTGCTTATCCCGAATTGGCTTGTAACAAAGGTCCTTTTGAAGTTGAGAATGAATGGGGTGTTTTCGATGATGTTTATTGTGCAGGAAAGGAAAGTACTTTCGAATTTTTGCAAAATGTAATGCTTGAGGTTATTGAATTATTTCCATCTAAATATATTCACATTGGAGGCGATGAGTGTCCAAAGGCAAGTTGGGAGAAATGTCCTTTATGTCAAAAGAGAATGAAAGAAGAGGGACTGAAAGACGAACATGAACTACAGTCTTATTTTATCCAGCGAATGGAGAAATTTCTTTTGACAAAAGACCGCAAAATAATTGGTTGGGATGAAATTTTAGAAGGCGGGTTGGCACCAGAGGCAACTGTAATGTCATGGCGGGGAATTAAAGGAGGAATAGAAGCGGCAAAACAACATCACGATGTAATTATGACTCCGGGAACTCATTGCTATTTTGACCATTACCAAGATGTGAATTATATTGAACCAACTGCTATTGGAGGCTTTACTTCTCTGCAAAAAGTGTATGAATTTGAACCAACACCTTCTGAATTAAATGAAGATGAGGCAAAATATATTTTAGGAGCACAAGCAAATGTTTGGACTGAATACATGCAGACTTCTGATCAGGTAGAGTATATGCTTGCTCCAAGGATTTGTGCTTTGGCAGAAGTTGTATGGTCGGCTAAAGGTCAACGAAATTGGAATGATTTTCAGGACAGAATGAATCATCAGTACAAATTATTGCATAAATATGATATAAATACATTCATTCAGGCACCGCACGGAGGAGTTAATAAAAATTTCTTTTTTAATAAAATGGTATTGCCTTTAGAGATCGATTCTGAGGATACAAAAATTCGATACACACTTGATGGTACAGATCCTGATATTTATTCTACAATTTATAAGGAGGCAATAGAATTACAGACAACAACATTGGTTAAAGCTCAGAGTTTTCATGAATCGGGTGCTAAAAGTAGAATAAGGAATATCGGGTGTATTAAAATTGAGCCTTTGGTATCCGATACCATTTCAGAATTAAATGAAGGTTTGAAATACAAAATCTTAAAGGGAAAATTTTCTTCGATTCATAATGTGATTGAGGAAGAGGTGATTAATTGTGGAATTGTTGAGGAACTTAAATTTCCGGAAAATATTGAGGAGGAATTTTATGCCGTTGAAATAACCGGATATCTTACAATTGATGAAAATGCTACCTATACTTTTTATAACTATTCAGTAGATCCGGCTCTTTTTAGTATTGGTAAGCATGTTGTGATAGAATCGGATGGATTAAATTCAAGATTTGAACGAAGAGGACGCATTTACTTGAAACAAGGAGTGTATCCAATCCGGATGTTGTTGGTGAAAAACACACCTTATGCCAATCAAAAATTAACATGGAGTTCAAAATTATTTGATCAAATGTCAATACCCTCAACTCATTTATGCCATTAGGTGTAAACAATCACCTATTTTCACTTAAATAGGAGGTTGTTTTTCTATTAAAAAAAATCATCATTGTCTCATGCTTGTAATTTTCTGATTTTATGTATCTTGTATGTAAAAATTGAAAGATGCAGTTTAAAGAAGAAAATACTAAGTTAAGTTCGTTTTATAGAGAAAGGTTTGATTCTTTTTTGATTAATTTGTCCGTGGCCAAACAAATTAAAGAAGAGGACATTCACAAGTTGCGTGTTGATATTAAATACATACGCAGCTTACTGCTATTGATTGAAGAATTTGATTTGGATACTGATGTAGGCTCGAAGCTATTGAAACAGTTGAAAGGTATATTTAATAGTGCCGGTAAACTTCGTGCGCTTCAAGTTTCTAAATCATTATTGTTGAACAGCAATATTGATATACCTTCCGGGATAATGCATGTTTTAGATGATGGGCTGAATTCGAGGGGGGAAATTTTTAAAGATAAATTATCTAAATTCGAGATTCTTACGTTTAAAAAAAGAGTAACAAGTTTATGCTCTCTATTAGATCAGGTGAATATTTCAGTGCTGAAAATAAAAGGAGACAGTATTATTCATGATGAATTGGAAATAGTAGACAAGTTATTTAATTCATCACAAGGAGAGGAATATCATCATGAAATCAGAAAACTACTTAAGGTTGTTAAGTCTCTACAGCAATTACTGCTCACCCTGCAGGACGATGAGAAAAGAAAACAGGCTTTAGAAATTGTAAATTTAACCGAAACATTACTAGGCAATTGGCACAATTATCTGGTAATGGATAAGTTCTTG
This sequence comes from Marinifilaceae bacterium, assembly GCA_016936255.1. Classification (GTDB taxonomy): domain Bacteria; phylum Bacteroidota; class Bacteroidia; order Bacteroidales; family Marinifilaceae; genus Labilibaculum. Next base: position 32,645 of record JAFGYE010000110.1, read on the forward strand.
ATTAAACTGGACAAGGAATTAACTCAACCTGCTGTGAAGAGAACTCTTAAAAACTTAAAAAATCAGAACAATAAACTAAAGCTGGAATTTAAAAATGAAGCTGATAAATACTTGAGGAAGCATTTCTAGTTTTTACGTCTAAATATGTTTTTAATTTTTTGATAAATTGATTTTTTCTCATTTCTACGTGTTTCCCGTCTTGCTTTTCGTTTCATTAATTTATCTTTATCTGTTGTTGCAACACCAAATAAATGATCGAAAAAGTTTGATTCCGGGGGCAAATAGTGCGGCATATCCAAGTCTGCCAAGATATCGCTGTCAGGTTTTGCAATAGATGAATCTGTATAGCGTTTAAAGTTTTTATTTGTGCTTAATTTATTCATAAATTTACCGTAAATGGGTAAAGCCATACTTGCTCCTTGTCCAAGGCTTAAAGAGTTAAAATGAATACGCATATCTTCGGCACCAACCCATGCTCCAGCCACTAAATTGGAATTGTAACCAATATACCAGCCGTCAGCCTGATCTTGTGTGGTACCTGTTTTTCCGGCTAATTCGCCCTTTAATCCATAAACTGAACGAAGTGATTTTGCCGTACCATCATTCACTACAGCCTGCAGCATATAATTAATAATGTCGGCATTTTGAGGAGATATTACAAACCTGTTTTCTTCCCTTTCAACAGAAAGGTCTACAATTAAATTACCCTTGTGATCTTCAATTTTTGATATATAGTAAGGATCTGTGTGCACACCTCTGTTAGCCAGTGTAGCATAAACCTGAATCATTTCAAACAAAGAAATATTCGCAGTACCTAAGGCTAGAGATGGTACTTTTGGCAAGCTGCTGTCAATTCCCATTTCTTCAGCCAGCACTATGGTATTGCGTATTCCGGTTTCCAAAAGAACATCTACAGCAATCGTGTTTACCGATTCTGCAAGAGCTCCCTCCATGCTGTAACTTCCTTCGTAAAGGTTATCCGCATTTCGCGGCGACCAATTATCGTATTCTTCATAAATTTTGCGTTCGTTGGGAAGGTACTCAAAAGGGGAAATTCCTTCTTCCAAAGCAGCAGTATAAACAATTGGCTTAAATATCGATCCTACCTGCCGCTTTGCTTTTACATGATCATATTTAAAATGATCAAAATTGATTCCGCCAACCCAAGCTTTAATTTTGCCAGTATGAGGTTCCATGGCTAAAAATCCAGTATTTAATATTTGGATGTAATGTTTTATAGAGTCAAGAGGAGACATTTTTACAGTTTTATCTCCATTCCAGGTGAAAATTTTCATGTTCACCTTCTCGGTAAATATTTTATTAATTTCCGATGTTGATTTTCCTTTTAGCTTAAGGGATTTGTAACGGTCAGATCGTAATTTTGCATCCTCTATTACATCTGTATTTTCTCCCCAGGGAGATTTTTTGCCCCAATGTTGAACGAATTGGGTTTGCAAACCTTTCATGTGTTCTGCAACTGCTTTTTCTGCATGCATTTGCATTCTAGCATCTAGTGTAGTAATGATGTTTAGTCCATCACGATAAATATCATAGTAGGTACCATCTTCTTTTGGGTGTTTTTTTAATATTGTATTTGTTTCAATTCTTATTTTTTCGCGAAGATATGACGCCAGACCTGTTTGTGTTGATTGCTTCTGATAATTGATAATTAATGGCCTGGCCTGAATTTTATTCAATTCACTATCAGTAATGAACTTATACTTAGCCATTTGACTCAGGACAATATTTCTTCTTTGTTTGGATCTTTCAGGATGAAGTCTTGGATTATAGGATGTTGGCGCTTTTAGCATGCCGATAAGTACGGCACATTCATGAATCTCAAGTTGTGATGCAGGCTTACTAAAGAATTGTCGGGATGCACTTTCAATGCCAAAAACATTCTCACCAAATGAAACTGTATTTAAATACAGTTGAAGTATTTCCTTTTTGGAGTAAATTTTTTCCAGACGAGATGCTGTTATGGTCTCTTTAATTTTGTTTACCGGCATGCTTAGTAGGCCAAAATTTCCTCTGGGATAAAGATTTTTTGATAGTTGCTGACTCAAAGTACTTCCTCCTCCTGAACTTTTATCCCCCAGAACTAAGGATTTTACCAATACGCGCATCAAACTTCTCTGATCAATGCCTTGATGTTGGTAAAAACGGGCATCTTCAGTAGCGATTAAAGCGTTGATTGCATCTGGAGAAATGTCTTTAAAATTTACATTGGTTCGGTTTTCAGCATAAACTCTTCCCAAAATAACACCATCTTCAGAATAAATTTCAGATGCATTTGCATTTTTAATGTTTTTAAGAGTATAGTAATCCGGCAATTTACCCCAAAGGCCTATGTATACACTACCGAGTAAAATACCAATAGTTGTCAGGAATAATAGTAGCCCGAATCCTAAAAAACGGATTAAGTAATTAGAAAATGAACGTTTTTCAGTGTTCTTTTTGTTACTGTTATTTTTCTTTTTTGAAGTCGTTTTCCCCTTAAAAGGTTTTTTTGCTGTTGCCATTCTAAATTTAATAACGTCGTATTTATTACAATAACGCATAAATTCCTAAAAGATTATAACCTGAATAAATCCATTCCGGAAATTTCGCGTTCAAATGTAAACAATAATACTTATTTTTTTAGTATCTTAATGGAACAGTCTGAATTATTCATCGTATGACATATATTGATGAAATAACTTTTAACTGTTGTTAATTGATGTAAATGTGTGATTTATTTGATGCTGTTGGTACGTCTTATTTCTTAAATTTATATAGGTGGAGATAGAAAAAGTAATCATAAGTTCGAAGGGTGAGTTTTCTAAAATAGAAGAAATTCGGCTTGCCGCGGATTTGCTGTTTATTTTTGGCGATGGAGATTTAATGTGCGAAAAAGAATTTAAGTTAGCAATTAGGAATTCTTTTCCCGACGCAAAGATTTTTGGATGTTCAAGTTCTGGTGAAATTTCAGGTTTGGAGGTATTCGAAAACAGTATTTCAATTGCAGCAGTTAAATTTTCTTCCACAACGATAAGAATAGAATCTGTTGATCTTGCAAAGTATAAGAACAATATTGAATGTGGTGAGAAATTGTGTGAGAAATTTCCTCAGAAGGATTTGAAACATTTAATAGTTTTATCCGATGGGATTAATGTTAATGGATGTAATCTTATTGAAGGGATTCAAAATAAATTGTCGAAGAAAGTTGCAGTTACAGGAGGATTGGCCGGAGATGGGATAAGATTTTCAAAAACCCTTGTGTTTGACGAAAAAGGAGAGGTAAAATCAAATTGTGTTTGTGCTTTGGGATTCTATGGAGATTCTATTTCCGTAGGATACGGAACCAATGGAGGATGGGAGAATTTTGGCATTGAACGGCTTGTTACAAAATCAAAGAACAATATTTTATACGAATTGGATCATCAACCAGCTCTATTATTATACAAACAATTCTTGGGGGAAAGAGCAAAAGACTTGCCAGTGTCAGGCATGTCGTTTCCATTAAGCTGTAGGGTGGGAGATTCTCAAAATGCTGTGGTTCGCACCGTGCATGGAATCAATGAAAAGGATCAAAGCCTCATTTTTGGTGGTAATATTCCTGATGGAGTATATGTAAAATTGATGAAAGCAAATGTAGATCGATTAATTGCAGGAGCTGAATTATCAGCAAAAGCAAGTACTGATATGATTCCCAAAGGAGAGTCAGAATTCGCTATTTTGATTAGTTGTGTTGGCCGCAAATTAGTGCTTAAGCAATTGGTTGAAGAAGAAGTTGAAGTTGTTGCTGATGTGATAGGTAAACAGGCTATTCTTACCGGATTTTATTCTTACGGTGAAATATCTCCGTTTAAAGAAGATAGTCCTAGTTTTCTACACAATCAAACCATGACTATAACCACCTTTTCTGAAAAATAAAGCATATGCATCGATTATTGAAAAGGCAAGTCCGTAAGTATTTATCTACAGAAGATGAAAGTAAATTTAAAGATTTTCTGAATGCTGTGGAAGAAGCGTATGAGGATTACGATAAAGATATAAAACAGACGGAGAATATTTTAGAAACTTGTTCTCTGGAACTTTTTACGCTTAATAAGGAACTGCGAAAAGCGGTTGATAATAAGACACAAGAGGTTGAAGCTACATCCTCTAGAATGGAATCAATTGTAAATAATATCTCAGAGGTTATTTTTCAAACTAATTTTAACGGAGAATGGCTGTATTTAAATTCAGCATGGACAAAAATTACAGGGTTTAGTATTGAAAAAAGTATTGGCTCCAATGCATTTGAATTTGCTCATCCTGATGATATAGAGAGTTGTATGTTGAAATTGAGAACTTTAATTGAGCATAAAACCAGTTTTTGTTTTATTAAAGTTCGGATAGTAACTAATAGTGGTAGTTACAAATGGTTCGAAGCTGCAATTAGAGTCACAAGAGGTACTGATGGAAAGAGAAATGGTTTTACAGGCACTTTAAAAGATATTACCGATAGAAAAAGACTAGAGGATGAGAAGAAGAAAACAGAAGAAAAATTCAAATTGATATTTGAAAAATCATCTGTTGCCTACCTTCTAATTAAAGAATCCCGATTTATTGAATGTAATCAGGCATGTCTTGATTTATTTGGTGTAAGCTCGAAAGAGAATTTTATTGGCAAATATGTAAAAGATTTTTCACCTGAATATCAACCTGATGGATTGTTGTCTTTGGATAAAGCTAAATTGTTTATTAAAGAAGGTAAGGTTAATGGAAATGCTAAGTTTGATTGGATTCACTGCAAAGAAAATGGAATGGAATTTCCTGTTGAAGTTGCATTAAACAAAGTGCCTTTGATGGATGGAAATGTGTTGTTTGTTGTGCTAAACGATTTATCGGAAAGAAAACGAGTGGAACAAGAGTTGATCATTGCCAAAGAGAAGGCAGAGGAGGCAACTTATGCAAAAGCGCAGTTTTTGTCTACTATGTCGCACGAAATACGTACTCCCATGAATGCTGTTATAGGAGTTACTCATTTATTGTCGGAGGATAATCCAAGAGAGGATCAAATTCAGAATATCAATATTCTGAAACTATCTGCAGATAATTTAATGACTTTAATTAATGATATTTTAGACTTTAGTAAGATTGAGGCTGGTCGTGTTGATATTGAATCGGTAGATTTCAATTTCAGGAATCTGATTCAGAACATAGCTTCAGGCTTTGATATGAAATCAAAAGAGAAAGGTTTGGATTTTATTGTAGATGTAGATCCTAAAATTCCGGCTTACTTGATTGGTGATCCGACCCGTATCTCACAAGTTCTTAATAACTTGTGTGGTAATGCAGTTAAATTTACCGATAAGGGAAATGTTCAGGTGGTAGTTTCTTATCAGGAAAAATATGATGATAAAGTAAAATTGAAATTTGAAATTAAAGATACAGGTATTGGAATTCCGGAGGATAAACAAGATCAAATATTTCAGTCTTTTTCTCAGGCAGACTCAAATACCACTAGATTATATGGAGGAACCGGTCTTGGCTTAACAATTTCAAAAAAGTTAATTGAGATTATGGGTGGCCAGATTAATGTTAAGAGCGATCTTGAATTTGGAACTACTTTTTCTTTTGATTTGTGTTTGACAATTAGTCATAAGTCAAAATCCAAATTGGATTTTATTACCGAAGGTTATCAAAATAGTGATAAAATGAAAGGTTTGCATATTTTGCTGGCTGAAGACAATCAGATGAATATATTGATTTTGAGGCAATTCCTTAAAAAATGGGAGATTACCTATGAAATTGCAATGAATGGACAGATAGCTTTTGAAAAGGTGCAGACGGGCAATTTTGATATGGTGTTGATGGATTTACAGATGCCAATAATGGATGGTTATAAAGCCACACAAAGTATTCGGAGTCTGCCCGACGAGAAATACAAAACAATGCCCATTTTAGCAATAACTGCTTCTGCATTTAGCGAAATTCGTAAAAAAGTATTGAATGCAGGAATGAATGATTTTGTAACCAAGCCAATAAATCCAGAAGACTTGTATCAGAAGATTGAAAAATACATTATCTAATTATAGCGGCACATTATTTATTACTATCCACTGATTCATTTTTAATAGGGGACAGAAATCGTTAGTGGGCTCTGTTTTAAAAAAAGGGTATTGAACCTGCGATAGATACAAACCTTGAGGATGTGCTATGTTTAAAAATTGTTGAGGTGTTTTGTTTTTAATCATTTCTTCGAATTCGTCAATACTCTTTTGCCCTGTTCCGACCTCGATTAATTCGTGAACAAGAATTCGGATCATCCCTCTTAAAAATCGATTAGCCGATATTTCCAAACGGAAGTTTGTTTTCGAAGCATCGGTAAAAAATTTTACTGAGAATATATTGCAACGTGTGTGGTTGTGGCTATCCGGTGATTTACACAAAGCTCTAAAATCATTGTATTTTGTAATTATAGAGGACGCTTTAGCCATTTTATCCACATCAGGAGTTATATTGTAAAGTGTACTTATTTCATTTAGAAAAGGGTTTTTTTTGGTGTGGATAAAGTAATTGTACGTTCTTTTGCTTGCGCTTGCCTGTGCATGATTGTTGTTGTCCACTTCAAAAACATCGTAAACCGAAATATCCGATGGAAGGATTTTATTTAAAACAAAAAGATGATGATCGTTCCAGATTTTGTCCGTATTGATATGGAAAAAATACTGTGAGGAGTGCACGCCAGCATCTGTTCTGCCACATCCAATACAAACGATCTTCTCCTTCAGTAAATTGGATAATTTGTCCTCAATTACCTCTTGAACACTCATCACATTTTTCTGTCGTTGCCAACCTCTGTATTCGGTTCCCTTGTATCCGATGTGAAAAAAGTACCTCACTCTTATTTGTTTTAGCTTTTGAAATTTTCAATTCAGCAAAGGTATTAATTCATAGGATCTATTTTTAAAATGATCAGAAATTCTCTAAACTCCTTTTAAATTATAAGCTTATTGCCAATAAATATTAGCAATAAGTTATCTTAGAGCTCATTTTTGGAAAAATACGAACACGATTTAATGTTTTTTTGAGCACAAACTAAAACAACAAACAATGAAGAAATTATTGATTGCCATTTTGGTGATTTTTGCAATTGGTACTCAGCAATCCTATGCTCAGTCGGTATTCGATCAGGTGAACGATCCTTATTTTGGAGAAAGCTGTACAAGTATTATGGTTGGGAAAAAGGCTACAACAGATGGATCTGTAATTACCAGTCATACTTGTGATGGTAAATACCGAACTTGGTTACAGGTTGAAAAAGGACAAAAATTTGAGAAGGATACCATCCTTGAAATTTATAAAGGCAGTTTGAAGACAGAAACAGCCTGGGACAGACGAAAAATGTATGTGGCTGGCACAATACCTCAGGCAAAGGAAACTTATGCCTATTTAAATACAGCTTATCCCTGTTTGAATGAGAAGCAATTGGCTATTGGCGAAACAACCATTGTTGGTCCGAAAGAGTTGGTGAATGATAAAGGGATGTTTCTGATTGAAGAGTTGGAGCGTATTGCACTTCAGCGTTGCACAACGGCCCGTGAAGCTATTGCATTGATTGGAAAATTGATTAAAGATTATGGTTATGGTGATTGGGGTGAATGCATTACGATTGCTGATAAAAAAGAAGTTTGGCAATTGGAAATTTTTGGTGAAGGCCCGGATAAAGTTGGTGGTGTTTGGGCTGCGCAGCGCATTCCGGATGATCATATAGGTGTATCGGCAAATATATCAAGAATAGGTGTGATTGATAAAAAGAGTAAAGATTACTTTATGTATTCGGAAAATGTTTTTTCTGTAGCAAAAGAATTAGGCCGGTGGGATGGAGAAGAGGAATTTAAATTCTGGAAGGCTTATGGTAAGGTTGAAAAGCCATTTAAAATCCGGGAGTTTTTTATTATGAATGCTTTGGCTCCATCGTTAAAATTAGATTTTGAGGCTGAAGAATTACCATTTTCGGTAAAACCGGATCAAAAAGTTTCAGTACGGGATATTATTGCTTTGTATCGGGAAACCTACGAAGGGACTAAGTATGATATGACTCAGAATTTGAATGTGATAAAGAAAAAATACAACGAGGAAAAAGAGGAAATAGGTGCAGATACCATTACTGCACTAAACGCACATCCTTGGCCAAATGGTGACAATCGAAAGCTTTACAATTACCTGGAAGATGGATCGGTTGAGTATCAGCGGACAGTTGCCGTATCGTGGTGTTCTTACTCACACATCATTCAATTAAGAGATTGGTTACCTGATGAAATTGGTGGAAGAGCGTGGTTTTCTTTCGACAATCCAGGTCAAAGCCCTCGTATTCCTATTTACTCAGGAACAAGCGAATTGCCTGAAAGCTTTCAGTATTGTGGTCAGCATCGTTACCGCAACGATGCTGCTATTTGGCAATATCGCAAGGCGAACAAATTGGCTACTTTGCAATGGCAAACTACCCGGGAAGGAATGATGAAAGAGGTTGCTTATTTTGAGGAGAAAGGTTTTGAGGAGTCGGCTGCGCTTGAAGGACAAATTCAGAAGCTGTTGAAAGATGGTAAAACAAAAGAGGCAAAAGTATTGTTGAACAAATATACACGCGATTTTACAGGCGCTACCATGTTACGATGGAAAGAGCTGGAAAATGAATATTGGGGAAGGTTCGGTTTGGGATTTTAATAAAATCAGATTTATTCAAAAGCATAAAAAAGCCGGTTGAGCATCTGTCTCAACCGGCTTTTTTTATAGTGAAAAAAATCAAAATTGGAATCCAAACCCATAATCCCAATACAAGGAACCTGATTCTATACTTAGTATATAGAAAAAGCATAATCTGCTATTTGAGGGAATTGACAGGTATGTGAAATAAATGTGCATAATGGGAAGATTCTTGAATGGATATTAAAACTGTAACAGGCTTATGAGTTTGGGAATGAAAATCAGTAATCCTATAATTACTGAAGAGAGTGAGCTCAATAAAACGGCACCAGCAGATAGATCTTTTATTTTTTTTATGTGATAGTTGTTTTCGAGAGTAAGAAAATCTGCCATATTTTCAATGGCAGAATTAATCGTCTCAACAGTTATTACCAATGCAATAGAAAAAATAATGAAGCCCCATTCAATAGGATTGATATTCAGTACAATCGATAGAATTATGACTGTTAATCCCAAAAAAATGTGAATTCTGGAATTGTGCTCTTCCTTGAGTAGAATTCTTAATCCGCTGAAAGCGTATTTAAAACTTTTTAAGCGATTAATTATCGAGAATTTTTGTTCTGCTTTTTCATTTTATATTGCATTGGTAATAATTTACTCAGTCTTCATATTCAACTTGTACCAGTTAATATTTCTAGTGAAGTACATGGTGACTCCCAGTATTAATGCTAAGCCAATACTTCCCATTAATAAAGCATAATCGGCTAATTGCAGGGTGACAAATAAAAAGCCGTAAATACCCAGTATGGTAGCTGTTAAAACTCCTGTGAACTTTCGCGATTTAAATACACTTTTGGCATAAATTAATATCATCAGTGATGTTATGCCTGCTGAAATTAAATAGGCAATGTTAAAATTGGAATGCTCCGATATGGATATCAGTAATATGTAGAAAAGACAAAGAGCCAGACCAACCAAAGTGTACTGAAACGGATGTATTTTCCGTCCATTCAAAATCTCGACTAAGAAGAATACCAAGAATATTAAGGCAATAGTCATAACTGCATATTTGGAGGAGCGCATGGATTTTTGATAATCGTCCAGAGGCATAATCAGATCAACACCCAAGGCTGAATACAGCATTTCGTTTCGCATATTTTTATCGATCCATGTTTGTGGATAGTTTCGGTTTAGTTGCAGAATTTTCCAGTCGGCAGAAAAACCTTCATCGCTTACTTCTCGGTTGTCGGGAAGAAAGTTGCCATTAAAACTTGGCGAAGACCAGGTGGAAGATAGTTTTACTTTTGTAGTGCTGCCAAGCGGTATAAAGGAAAGGTTCTGGCTTCCCTGTAAATTTAATTGGAATGAGAAATCAATATTTGAGTTGATTTGTTCCCTCAAATCAGGCAAATCGATGCTAATGCCCGAACTAATCATATCGTTTAGTTTAGAACCGGCTTGTACATCCAGTTTTTGATTCCCCCAGTTCAGGGTAATCTGATCTTTTATGCCTCGAAGATCCGATATTCCAACAGTTAAGAAAGCTTTGTCGTAATTAATTTCTTTCAATCCATTTTGATCAATTTTGGTATTTGGTTTAAATTGACCCTTGAAGTCTAAAATACTTTTGTATACGACTACTTCGTAGATTCCTCTTTTTAGTTTTTCCGGTTCAATGTCTCCGTTTATGTTAAGCTTTTCGGGTAGTATGTATAAATATTTCGTTTCCGTAATTGTTTTATTATCCTCAGAGCTGTGTTCGTAAGTTAAAGGTATTGTTAGGATTGGGCCGTTAATTTGCTGTTTGCCAGCCCATTTTTGACTGACTTCGTTTAATACCGACTGATTGAGCATTTCTCTCTCGCTGATGATTGATTTAATCATGCTGGCAGGAATCAGCAGTAAGAGCATTAAAATGGTGATGGTACCTAGTTTTAGTCCAACCGAATTCTTAATCCAGCTGTTTACTTTGTCGAATGGTGATTGGGTATTGTTCATTTTTATTTTGTTTTAAAAGTACTCTGAAATTCAAAGTAGATAATGAAAAAAATTTATTTAAGCAGTTGCTCTATGGCCTTTATGTGTTTGATAAAGGCCAGTTTGCCTTCATCCGAAGCAGAATATTTAGTGTTGGGTTTCCGATCCATAAACTCTTTTTGTACACGAATGTACCCGCTTTTTTCAAGCGACTTTAAATGGCTCGCTAAATTACCATCAGTAACGCCCAACAGGTTTTTAAGGGCATTAAAATCGAGGTAATCGTTTACCACCAAAGCCGACATGATTCCCAGCCGGATTCGGTTTTCAAAAGCTTTATTTAAATCTTTAAGCAGTTCTTTCACGATTTGTATTTTAACTCCATTACTATCCCATAAATGATATGTAGCAGACCGAATCCGATGCACCAAAAGATTAAACCATATCCGATGCACCAAAAGATTAAACCATATCCGATGAAATAAGTGGCGGTCAAACCTAGTAAAATTTCAAGTATTCCCAAACTGCGGATTTCGCTTATTGTGTATTTACTGGCATTTACCAGTGCCAAACCATAAAATAGTAAGGTTAGTGGTGCAATCAATCCAATGTATCCTTTCATCAAAAGGAGAAGGCAAAATATACCACCGCTAATCAATGGAATTAACAAATTAATCAGAAGTGTTTTGGTTTGAGAATCCCACACTTTTTGTTTCAATTTTTTTGTCTTTAATCTGGTAAAAAACAGTCCAAAACTTAATGCGAGTATCAAGGTTACAAAACCAATGGTCAGCAATTCTATCAACTGATCAATATTTAAAAGGGTTCGGTTAAAGTCTTGATATTCAGATCTGGAATAAATTGTTGCCCAGGCAAAATAAGCACCAATAAGTGCAATTATACCTGCTGATATACCAGATAAACCACTCAAAGAGATGAATTTAGACGATTTGTTCATCATTTCTTTGATGTCCTTTAAGTCTTCGATGTATTTTTGCTGATTCATAAAAAGTACTTTGTAATTCAAAGTAAATATAAGGGAAAAATATGAATTTGAAATATTTTACTAAAAAAAAAGTGGTTTTATTTTTGTTCTGGCACTACTTTTTTATTGTATCTGTGTGATTTTAAATATACATACGTACAAAAACCTATTCTCATAATACGCTCATAAGCTGTTTCTTCTGATTGGAATAAGCTTGAACTTTGTTCCATATCAATTTGAACGGAGTAGCTTATGGAAATACATCAGATTACAATACAGGCAGGTATTGACAAGTTAGGCAATACGGAACGTTTGCCCGATTTGCGAATCAATAAAGGTGAAATATATGGAATTGTGGGACCTACCGGCAGCGGAAAAAGTCAGCTGATTGCTGATATTGAGCAGTTGGCACAAGGAGATACGGCGAGCAAGCGCAAAATTTTAATTAATGGGGCAATTCCTTCCCATGAACTTCGGAGCAATCCCAGAAAGAAAATGGTGGCGCAATTGTCACAGAATATGAATTTTTTCGCGGATATGCCCGTTGCCGATTTTTTGAAACTTCATGCCAGGTGCCGGGGGAAAAATAAGGTTGATATTAAGCAGGTAATTTCGATTGCGAATACACTTACCGGCGAGCCAATCAACGCAGGCGATAATCTAACAATTTTGAGTGGAGGACAAACCAGGGCTTTAATGGTCGCAGATGTTGCTATTATCAGCGAATCGCCGATTGTTTTAATCGATGAAATTGAAAATGCCGGAATTAAAAAACATGAGGCTTTGCAGTTGTTGTCGGGAGAGGGGAAAATAATTCTTGTGGTTACTCACGATCCGGTTTTGGCTTTAAGCGCCCAAAAAAGAATTATTATGAGGAATGGCGGCATGCGCGATATTATAGAAAGTACGTACCGGGAGAAACAAATTTCTCTGCAATTAAATGATATCGATCAGTATATCTTGACTTTGAGAGAGGATGTGCGGGCGGGTAAAAAAATAGAAGAAGTCAATTTTGATGCATTGCTTCAAGAATCGAGTTTTTTGAAATGCTTATAATCGATGAGTGATTGAGTTGAACATGTGGAAATAACAGATTAGTGAAACGAGCCATGCAAAATCATTTACTGCAACGAATAATGATTGCCAAGCTGTTTTCAAAGGTCTTAATTAGAAAAATATGAAATTTATTATTGTTGCCGGAACACCTGGTGCCGGAAAAACGGCTGTTCTGATTCACACCCTAAAAATATTATTGCAGCAGAATGTAAAGCCATCGGTTGTAAAGATCGACTGTTTGTATTCTGATGATCCCAAACGCTTTGCAAAATTGGGCATTCCGGTTCAATTGGGTTTGTCGATGGACATGTGTCCCGATCATTTCTCAATTTACAATACCGATGCAATATTGGAGTTTGCCAAAGAGCAAAATTCGGAGTTTCTGATTATGGAGACGGCTGGTTTGTGTCATCGATGTGCACCTTATACCGATAATAGTTTGGGTGTTTGTGTGATTGATGCGACCAGCGGACCCAATAATCCTATGAAAGTCGGTCCTTTTCTGAGTTGTGCTGATATTGTGGTGATCACAAAAGGCGATATGATATCGCAGGCGGAGCGGGAGATATTTCGGGAGTGTATTTTGGAAACCAATCCGAACTGCTCAATCATAGAGGCAAATGGATTAAGCGGACAAGGAGCTTCAGAACTGGCTTTGCAAATTAAAAGTACTGAAAAAGTAGTGTCTGAAAATGAAAGTTTGCGGCACAATGCACCTTTTGCGGTTTGTACGCTTTGTGCGGGTGAAAAAAGAGTTGGTGCTGAACATCACCGTGGTTTGTTGCGCAAAATGAATGGCATGCAGGAATATGTAGGCGAATAAGTTGTTGCTGTTTTAAGGAATAGAAATATGGAAAAAAAGATAATAGAGTTTCTTCCCGGGTTCAATTGCGGGCGTTGCGGCTTTGGTGCATGTACTGATCTTGCTGAAGCGATTAAAGTTAAACCGTCAAGTCTGGATTTATGTCCTTTTTTGACACAGGAACGATTTATTGCTAATAAAATAGAAATTGGGAGATTAGTTGCGGGTGAGCCGAATGCTTGTCAGAAAAAAACAGTAGGAGTAATTGATGCTTACGAAGCTGATATTGTTTTGGATCCTCTGAAAGGAGAAATTTCATGCCGGGAAGTGCTGATGCCTATGGCTTTAGTTAAATTACAGATAGGGGAAGTGATTGAGTACAGACCCTTGGGATGTCCGATAGTACATTACGGAAAAGTGATAAAGATTGATCATTTGTTGGTTACTGTACACCTGATTGGGCCGTGCAGAAGGAGAGAAAGCGAGACTAAGTTTACACCGGTGGGTTGTTGTATGGTCATTGCTTTTGAGGGACGGTTTCATGGGAAAAATGTAAAAGTGGGTGAAACGGTGAGGTTTTTACCAAAACATTGCATGATGCAAAAGGTTCACTCAGGAGTAGTGGTTAAAATTGAAGATGAGAATGTCCTGATTGAAGGAATTGACTTGAAAGTGTGGCAGCCACCTGTTGTTCATGCTATTAAATAAATTTTTAAGCGCTCTTCGAGTTTTTTTAATCGCTTAGAGCGCTTTTGAATTTTATGCTTATAAATCAATATTGTCCAATTTGTTTTTTTGTATTGGGCTGTCCGCCCAAACCCGACTTCATTTTTTTGGCTTGATCCAAAAAACGAAGCAAAAAAAATCAAGGCTACTTTTTAAATAACTTCCTTATTTATCTCACACTTAAGTGCGGTCGGGCGATTTTCGAACAAGTTCTCAACTTCCCGGTCTTACTAAAGCGTCGAGTTAAAACAAAAGCTATTTAAAAAAATGCCAAAAAATCATGGCGCAAAAAAGCGAGACCTACAAAACATTACATCGGCATTAGACTAATACCTCATCTAAATAAAAATACAATATTTAAAAAGAATCTCATATCTCACGATCTATTGCTTATAAATGAATGAGTCCCATTATATCCAGCAGATAGGTGAACAACATCGACAAAGAAAAAGCAACAATGGGAGCAATGATCCACATTACAAAAAAACGATCGACTTCGGTTTTACGAAATATATTTCGGAATCCCAGTTTCGCGACGCCAATTCCTATAATAGCACCAACATTAAGCTGTACCAGTGAAGTTGGAATCCCTTTGATTAGTGACGCGCTAAGTAACAGACTTGCTGAGATAAAAGCGATGATGACTGCTTCGATTCTTCCAAACAGCACGATTTCTTTGCCCGTATTCTGCAATATTTTATCTCCAAAAATTGAGCTGCCAATGGAAAAACTTGGTGCGACTATTAATGTGGCCAGTATCATTACCTGCAAGTAGCGGTTTTGACTCACCATTAGCTCGTTGCAGGCCATTGATGATAAGGGGCCGGCAGCATTGGCAACATTATTGGTTCCTATGGAAAAGGCCACATATAAGGACATAATTACAATTAGGCCTTTTAACAGATAGCTGTCGTTTACTTTTTTGGAGATGGTGTAACCACGTTTTCGTATGGGTTTGTATATGTATTTGCCAATAAAAAATGCCAGTGCAAAAGCCACAATTGGCATGATGAACCAGGTTGGGAGAATTTCGAATAATAGTTTGTTGGTATTTAGTGAATTGAAATAGATTGCCGGTGCAGTTACGGCCATTACAGTCGACTGACTGGTTGATTGAGGGATACCAAAGAGATTGGCAATTAGTAAGGAAACCGCTACGGCTAATAATATGGCGGAGACAACCGAAAAGCTCATTAATTGTGGATTCAGAAGGCCTTTTCCTACAGTTTTGGCTGTTTCTTCACCACCAACAATTGCACCTGTAAAAACCATCAGTCCAAATAAGCCTGGAATCAGACTCTTTTTAATAACATTAGAACCATAGGCTGCAGAAAAGGCTGGTCCGGTACCACTTCCTCCCATATTTATGGATAAAAGAATGGCAATTACAAATGGAATTACAAATGGGATCAGCATAGCATATTGTTTTGATTTGTTATCATCAAAAGTATTCCATATGCAAGCTATATATCAGCGTATAAAAACGTAATTGCGTAATAGGTATTTGTACGTAGAGGGCCGGGAGTAATAGGAATGTTTTTAGCCTTTTCAGATTTTGGTTGGCAGTCCTCGTAAAATTGAAATGACTGAATTTCTCATTAAATTTTGTTTCCGTCTTTTTTACACCTCAAAAATGTGATTTTTAATGGCATAAATAACTAAAGATGCTGTGTTTTTCGATTGGGTTTTTAGCAGGATATTTTCACGGTGTTTGTCAACCGTACGTTTGCTGATAAAGAGCATTTCGGCTATTTCCTGATTCGATAAGCCCTTGCAAATGTTGTATAGAATTTCAACTTCCCGCTGTGTTAAATCAGATTTTGAGGGCTGATTTTTTTTTCGGTTCAAATTGGCAATAATACTTTCCAATATTTCGGGTGAAAAATAGTTTCGTCCCTCCATAACGGCTTCGATGGCTTGCTGAACTTCTTCGAAACTGGAATTTTTCAGCAAAAAGGCTTTGGCTCCGGCATCTATCATCTCCGAATAATAATTCTCATTGGCATGCATCGAGAGAGCAATTATTTTGGAGGCTGGATATTTTTTCATCACCTCATTACTTGCCTCTATTCCATTCATTACCGGCATTTCAATATCCATAAGAATAATGTCAGCCTGCCAGTTGGCCAGCAAATCCAATAATTCCTGACCATTACTTACTTCCTTAATTTCAGGTTTGCTGTTTTGATTGTTGAGAAGAAAGGATAGCCCTTCACGAAACAAATCGTGATCATCAACCAGTGCCAATTTTAAAGCTTCAGTCATGATATAGGTATTTCAATTTTGAGATAAACCCCTTCATTTTTCCTGCTGTTTATTTCAATGGTTCCGTCCAACGATTTTACCCTCGTGTGGATGTTCGATAAGCCCATTCCTTTTACCGGTTTTGGTTCCGTGGAAAAGCCGATACCATTATCACTATACATTAATTCTAATTTCCGGTGATAGGTGAGGAGCGAAAGGTCGATTTTAGATGCCGAAGCATGTTTTATGGTGTTGTTGAATAATTCACCTATGATCCGATAGAGGATTAACTCAACGTTGTAGTCGAAACGTTTTCCGCACAATTGAATATTCAATTGAATCCGGTATTGATCTGTCAGCTGAATTCCCCCTATAAATGTTTTAATGGCTTTTTCCAAACCATATCGTTCCAAAATATGCGGGCTCAATTTGTTCGATATCTCCTTAACGGTGATAATGGCTTCGTTGATGGCTTGATCTGTTTTGTGAATGATTTGTTGGTTGTTTGGATTCTCAACAGACTTGTTTATCGCGGAGTTTGTCATTTTAACCGCAGAAAGGATAGGACCCAATCCATCGTGTAATTCTTTGGCAAAGCGGTAGCGTTCCTGTTCTTCGGTCTTGATAACTGCACTCAGCACTTTTGCTTCATTTTCTTTTCTCTCTTTATCTACCTTATCCTGCAGTTGAAAAATACGCCGAATGTAAAAAGCACCCAAAAACATGAGCAATGAAATTACTACAGCCATCCAGTTGGTGATGAATGTTTCCGGTTTGCTTTGGTTTGCAGTGAACACATTAAAAAGTTCTGTAAATCTGCGCACAGCCATTAGCAAGAAACCCATGGAAACCATAATCCAGGAGCTGTTGAAGCGTGTTTTTGGAATCAGGCTAATGGTAATGAAAAAAGCTCCGAATTGTAATAGAACAGATATTATTAGTGCAATTTGTAAAAACATAAAACAAGAATAAGAATTCTGTTGTTTTGAAATATACGCTTAAAACCGTATTTTATGATCTTCACATGATAAGCCAGACATCTGTTCAGATTACCATGCGAAGTTTCTTGTTCTGAAAATGCAGTTAATTTGTTACCGAAACGTTTTTTACTGGATATTCTCTTTTTTGATAATTCGTTTGTATCCGGTATAGGCATTAAGCTGCATGATTTTAAATTTGATCAGCTTTTCTTTCACCAAGGGAAGCTCATCTAAAATTTCTTTTGCGTGTTCCAGACTCTTGCATTCCATTATTAAAACAGCATTATTGTGTTCATTAAAATAGATTTCACGCAGGTATTCCGATATGTATAATTGGTGAACATGGTGGGCTTCCTGCTCTAAAATGTAGCTTTTGTTGCTCCAGTCAACATCTTTAAATTCTTTTTCTATAGCTAATATTTTCATAATTACAGTTTTATGTATTTTGGGTTTAAGAATGGGCAGTTACAACGAACTGCAGGTCTTATTGCAATTTGCTTCTGTGATGATCAAAGAAACTGATACACTAATGTATTAAAATATATTTCAATGCAAACAGAAAAATTTACACTTTTATTTCGTTTGATTGATTTCTGTTTTTAATACCTGTTCAATAGAAAAAAGCAGCTCCCAAAAGAAGCTGCTTTGAATCAATTTAAATGTAATAATATGATTAAAGGGCTCCTTCATCATATGCTTTTTCGCCATGCAGGGATGCATCCAAGCCCAGGTCTTCGTCAATTTGATTCACCTTTACCGGAGTAATGTAGTTGATGATTGCCAGCATTAAATAGGTAAATACAAATGCATAACTGGCACTTATCAGCACTGCAGCAAGTTCTTTCAGAAAGAAGGCACTGTCGCCTTCGAGCAGGCCTGCCTGGGTGTTAACCGTTGCAGATGCAAAAATACCTAATGCGATGGTTCCAAAAACACCACCCATACCGTGAACCCCCCAAACATCGAGAGCATCATCCCAGCCCCATTTGTTTTTAAGCTGCACAGCAAAATAGCAAAGAGCACCTGCAGCGATTCCAATAATCATGGCTGCCCACAATGGAACAAATCCTGCCGCAGGAGTGATGGTTGCCAAACCGGCAACAGCACCCGTTAAAAGTCCTACGAATTTTGGCTTTCCTTCGCGTGCCCATTCAATAATCAACCAGGTAATGGCAGCAAACGAAGCCGCTACATCTGTATTTAAAAAAGAAAGAGTTGAAATGGCATCTACATCCAATTCGCTGCCGGCATTAAATCCATACCATCCGAACCAAAGCAAACCGGTGCCAATTGCAACCAAAGGAATGCTGTTTGGAGGAGTTTGATTGTCGCGGCGTTTGCCAACGTAGAATACAGATGCCAAGGCTGCAAAACCTGCTGTTGCGTGCACCACAACACCACCGGCAAAATCAAGAACACCCCATTGGGCAAGAATACCGCCCCCCCAAATCATATGTACAAATGGGTAGTAAACAAATAATTGCCACAATACCAGAAAGATGAGGTAAGCTTTAAAAGTTACACGATTCACAAATGCTCCTGTTATCAGCGCAGGTGTAATAATGGCAAACATCATCTGATAAGAGATGAAAATATAAGTTGGATATTTGCCACCGGCTCCGGCAAAGGGAGAATTGAAATCAATTCCATTTAAAAAAGCAAGATCGAGGTTTCCGATGATTCCTCCTTCGCCGCCGCTAAAGCATAGGGAATAGCCAAGAGTTACCCACATAATTGTGGTGATACCTAATGATACAAAGGTTTGCATCATTACGCCTAAAATATTTCGTTTTCCGGCTAATCCGCCGTAGAAAAAGGCCAGTCCTGGTGTCATTAACATCACCAGACTGGTACATAAAATCATAAAAGTAGTTGATCCTGTATCAAACATGATAGTTAGGTTTTAGTGTTTGTTAAAAAGAAAATCCAAAAACAAAATAGATTTTTTCATCTGCCGGATTGGTTATGACTGAAGCTGAAAGGGGGAAAGAAAGTTTTTCGTTGACGGCAACTTCTTTTGAAAGAGTTACACCCAGATTAACAACACCTGCTTTGCTTCCATAGTAACCGCTCTCGCCATTAAATCCTGTAGAGGTTTTTGCTTCAGCAGGTTTGGTCAGATTCATACCTAAAAAGGCATCGAGAGTTACGTCGTTTGCCATTTTATGACTGTATGACAACTCTGTGTAAGTGGAGTACTGGAGTCCGGTTTTCTGATTGAAATCAGCTGCGTTTGGATGATCTCCAAGTGTAACAGCATCTGCTCCCCAGAAGTTAACTGCGACCATTAATCCAAATGGAATTTTGCTGCTGCCGTTAAAACTGAAGGTTCCTTCCAGAACATGACCTGTATGATCATTGTTGAATTCAAAATACCTGTAATCTTCGCCTTCGTTTGGGAAGAAGTAATCTGTTAGTGCAAGACTAAACTGATCTTTTGCAAAAGTATAGCTCAAATACAGGTCGAATTCCTGACCTGCATTGTTTCCGCCTAAGGAATAAGCTCCCCATGCACCCAATTCCCAACCTTTGCAGCTAAGGCTTGCAGATGGCTGAAGACTCGGACTTGTGCCTCCAAATTGTGTTCCCCGCCAAACATAGCGGCTCATTACATCGGCACCAAAGTCAAGTACCGCTTTCTCTTTTTGTCCAAAGGAATAGCTGCTAATGCTCAGCATAAAAGCCAATAGCAGATATACGCCTGATCGTTTCATAGAATTCATGTTAGTTTGTTATTGTGTGAATTATACTATGACGAATATAGGAGAGAGCAAATCAGCCCGAAATAGAGAATTACCCCTAAAATGCATTACGGAAAATGGCGGTACACTAGGAAAATTACCTAGTGTGGGAATAAAGTAGAATCAGGAGATAATTTAGGTCACTTTAATAATCAGGCATAAATTTTAGTTCATCTACATCCTCGAAAGATTGAGACCTTGAATATTCAAAGAACAGAGGGGTGTATGTTTACAATCAAATTCTTGTCTGGGAAAGCGAATATTTGTGTATAAAGAGTAGCTCCCAAAGGAGAAGGGAAAACAGCTTCATTTTTTTTGTTTGTTGGATTTGTAAAGCTCCTTCTCCTTTAGGAGAGGATTGGGATGAGGTTTTTAAAAGTCTGTTAAGCAGTAAATAATTCTGATAATTGTAATTTTTACAATGCACCCTTTTGCCTGTCGGCACCTTCCCTTAAAAAGGAAGGATTCATTTATTTAAGGTGTTTCTCCCTTTTTTAAGGGGAGATGTTTGAAGAACAGAGGGGTGTATGTTTATAATTAAACTCTTGTCTGGGAAAGCGAATATTTGTGTATATTTTGCTAATTAAGTTCCAATTCGATGATGTGGTTTATGATGGCATATTTCACCAATTCGGCAGTGGTGTTTAAACTTAATTTGCTCATAATGTTGTTTTTATGGCAATCAACAGTGCGGACACTGATGTTGAGTTGATCAGCCACTTCTTTATTCATGAATCCATCAGCCACCAGACGAAGAACTTCGGTTTCGCGTTTGGTTAGTTCTCCGTGATTTTTGTCGTCTTTATTGCTTCGCATAAGGCTTCTCATCACAATATTACTGATTACCTGATTAAAGTATTCGTTGCCCTTGTTCACTTCATGAATGGCCTGGCTAAGTTCATCGCCTGCGATATCTTTGGGCAAATACGCTTTGGTTCCTGCATCCATGGCACTTAAAATAAATTCCTTATTGTTGTGCATGGATAGAATGATGGTTTTTATGCAGGGATGTTTTTTTGCCAGATATTGAGTGAGTTCAATGCCATTAATTCCAGGCATGCTAATATCAGTAATGATAATTTGAGCAGCCAATTGATCCAATTTTTCAATCAAATCATTTGCGTTTCCAAATTCTCCAATAACATTTATGTCTTTGCTGTTGTGCAGTAAGGATTTTAATCCGTCGCGAAACAATTTGTGATCGTCAACCAAAACAACATTAATCTTATTCATATGTTTATAATTTTAAGTTTTTGCCATATGGTCCCGAAAGCTTTCGGGATTACCATGCACGGAATAATCATCTCCCTGTGTGTAAAAACACCTTTGGCATGGACGTTTCATACTGATATTTTTAGTAATGGAATTTTACATTGTACCTTTAATCCGTGAGGATATTCTTCCTCTAAAAATACATTTCCTCCTAAAATGGAAATGCGTTCTTTAATATTTGATAAGCCGTTGCCGTTTTTAGGAATTCCATTCAGGGGCAATCCGATGCCATCATCTTTAATCTCGAAAAACAGGCAATCTGCTTTTTGGGCCAGATGAATGCTGATGTTTTTAGCCTGGGCGTGTTTGATGATATTGTTTGCAGCTTCCTGCGCAATCCGGTAGAGGTAGGTTTCTGCTTTTTTGCTGATTTTTGGTAATTCATTTTGTATTTGCAAATCGGTAAGCAAAGCACTGTTTCCTTCAATTCGCTGCAGCAGACTGCCAAGAGCATGATTCAATCCGAATTCCCGTAAAACAGCAGGCATTAAATCATTTGACATGCTCCGGATCTCTGTCATTAAATCGGTAAACATTTCCCGCGATTCTCCCAATACGGCAGCTGCATTTTCCGGAGCCGTGTTTTCCAGCCGCATTTTAATGGCCAAAATAGTTTGAGCCAATCCATCATGCAGTTCCCTGGCCAACCGGCTTCGTTCTGCTTCCTGTCCATCTATCATCGATGAAATACTTTGGTCTTTGGCAATTTGAAGGTTCTCCTGCTGTTCTTTAATTTTCCGGGTCATTTGGTTGAAAGCCGCAAGCAATTCCATGATTTCGCCATCGGCTTTTATATCGGTAACCTGTTCGTAAATTCCCGATGAAATTTTCTCCGTTTCGGCCCGCAGTTTCCGGATAGGAGCTGTTATGGTGTTGGCAATTATGGCAACTACACCTAATAAAAGCAGACTTAGAATAATTAAAATATAAAACATAGAGTTCCCGTAATTCCGAATGGGAATCATGGCTTCGTGTTGATCTATTTCAGCAAGAATCACCCAATTTAAATCCGGCAGATTCATTTTGCTGTAAGAGCTTAGCACCTGAACGCCTCGGTAATCTTTAAAAATATCAGAACCAATACTATCCTGAAATGCCAGTTTTACACCTTTGGTTGAGGCTTTAAGCGCGTAAGTAGAATTTTCCTGAAAGCGGCTTGTACTTCTCAACAGATGATCTTCTCCCACCAGATAAGCTTCGCCGGATTTACCCAATCCGTTCAACGGATTTCGATCGAGCATAATGGAATTGATAATTTCTGTATTGATACTAAAAGCCACAACGGCCTTTTGCTCTTGAAAGCTGATTGTTCGGCAAATAAGGATTTCTGTTTTTGACTGATCTTTTGTGTTGAGCAGTTCCCGAACCGAAATTTCATTTTTAGGAAGCAGACCGGCAAACAATTGAAGATGCTCAGGCTGTAATTTTGTTTGGCTCAGATCACCGGTTTTTGGCTTGATTTGGAAACCCGAAGAAACTGTATTCGACTGATAGATGTAAATGCTTTTATAATTTTGTTTGCCGGTAAGTAAGGAAGCAAAACCAGTTTTAAAAATGCGATGATCACTAATGAAATGGGAGAGATTCACCTTACTTTTTTCAGGAGGGAAACTGAATGTAAGAGTACTGATTGCTTCTATTTCATGAATGCATTGCCGGAAAAAATCTTCAACGCGCTTTTTCTTTTCAATCCGCACGGATGTAAGCTGGTTAAAGGTGCGTAAAATAAGAGCATCTTTTGCCTGTGTATAGGCAAATATACCAACAATAAGTATTGATAATAAGTTGAGTACGACAAAGTATATCAGGAGCTTGTTAGCTAAAGATTTCCTCATACCGGTTTCTGTAAGTTAGTGTGTTTGTTGCTGTCAAAGGTATTATTTCTCCTCAAATCAGGCTTTCGAAAACGATTGTTTTTATTGAAAGAAGTTATTTTTATAATGAATCCACATTAAGCCGGGGGCAATTGTTACCTATCTGAAGTATTGCTTTTTGTTCTTTACTGCAGAAAGTAACTGTTTTAGTTGGATTTGCTGATCAACAGCAAACTTCGGTCAATTTCCTGAAGCAATCGAAGCGTATTAATTTGTTGTTTTTGATCCAGCAGGAAGGTTTTGCTTTCAGGAAATCCACTCATGGCGCGAATAATTTTCCACTGAAGTAAGTTGTTGTCCATATATTGACGATAACATTCCAGCAGGTGTTTCAATAGTTCTGGTTCGGAATCGTAAAAGTTAATAAATCCAATGGCATCAATGGCTTCGGAAATTTGTTTCGGTTTATTTGCTTCGAGTACAGTAAGCAGCAGCGGAAGAGCTTTTTTTCCGAAACGAATAAGAGTACGGGCAGCAATATCCCTTGGCAAAGGATAACTGATTTTTTTGAATTCCTTTGCCGGGATTTCCTGATGTTGATTGCTTCCTATTTTGCCTAATTGTGCCAGTAAAGGCTCAATAGACAAAGAACCTATCTTTACCAGCGAATCGCAGATTTCAAGTTTAGAATACAGCTTTGTTTCTACCTGCAGTGCCGAAATCAGAGCAAATACAGATTCTTGAGTTTGGTGTTTCGCAAGTAAATTGGCAGCAATGGTTCTTTCGCCTGCAATTGAACTGCTGATAAGCGCAGTTAGTTCCTTACATGTTAGATGATCAAATTTTGTTTTTTCGGCATTTGATGCGTAACCACGGGATATTTTTTGAGCTTCTTTTAGGTTCATTAAGCTTTATAAATCGATTCTGTTTTTTGCAAAAGTATTTAATTTGGAGGAGTAAAAGCCAAAATAGGATGCGGTTTCGTGATGCATGCTGCCAAATTGGTTTTCAGTTCGCAGATCGCGTCTTTTTGATTCGGTCGGTGCGCTCGTTTTTTTTCGCTTTTAATTTTGCCTGAATGCCGCAACACATTGCTTAGTTCGCAATTTTTATATCGATTAATTTTTCGATGTTGTTGATCGGTTTGGCATTGTGAACCTCAATTGAAAGGCCGCGTCCTTCGGCATATTTTTTAGCACCAGCCAAATCTTCTTTTATGGCTGCATCGATATCGCCCGCCATAACCTGATCCATTGCTTTTTGTCCAAAAACAAAGGCCGCTTTAAAATATCCTTGCCGGGGAAGAAGGTAAATAATCGCCCGTTTTTTATCTTTTAGGCGAAAGCTCCATCCGTAATTTTTACCGGGATAGTTCCACTCTTCTTTTGGGTTTGGATATTTTTTTTTCACAATTTCGATAATCTGTTGCCACAGATCAAAAGTCGAATCTAAATTGTTTTTTAAGTCATCAATATTTGGTTCTACTGCCTTGTCGGTAAAAATGCTGATGTCCATTGTGTTTGGATTTTAGATGTTCAAATTTGTTTGTCATTAAAGTTAAATAAGATTTGGAAGTCGTGCAAAAAAACAAATGAGGAGGGGAAAAATGGTGAAGTGCTTGCTGTGAGAGGCTTAGGGTGAATTGAAATTGCAAAGCCTGTTTTGCTGCCAAAACAGAATTTTTTTTCATTTCAATTGAGGCACCTTGGCAAAAAAAATGTCTCATAGTATTCGATAAAATCTTTTTTTAATGATTGTCTGTGCCATGTTACTAATTTTTATTGGTTGAATATATTGTTTGGGATCCTGTATTAAAGCTAGGAAAGATTTTTTAGTAAAAATGCTTTTTTTTTGATGTTTTTTTCTCAGGAGACTTAACATCGCAAAAATACTGGGCTTACAGGATGAAAATTAATTGTATTGATAGAGTGTTTGTTACTGAATTTTGAATGTTTTTTTATAAATCAAAAAGCAAAATAATATATGGTTAAGTTTAAATAAAGCCTAAACAGGGCGAAGTTCAAAAAATCACCCCTTTTGTTTTGTGTTGCTGCTATTTAATAAACAGGTTTTTGCATGTGCTTTAAGCGAAAGGATAAAAAAATGACGTTTTGCTATATTTAATTTGTTTTGTTAATTATTTTGTGTGTGGTGATTGGTTTGAAATACCTGTTTTTATTGTCTTCTTACTGCAAATTTTGTTTTTGTGAAAAATATGGCGTGTAAGTGTTTTTCGGAACAAATTGTATCATGCAGCAATTTGCAAAAGACATTTTACAATTTGCAAAAGACCCGTTTGCGTTTGCAAAAGACGTTTTGGAAGTTAATTTTGGCAATTTTGGCGCTTCAAATGAGCCAAATTGTGCCCGTTTTCGTCTCAGAAAAATCCCAACATGCATTTTGAAACTCCCAACATGCATTTTGGAAATTGCAAAATGCCATTTGAAAGTTTCCTGAAAGCCAGATTAGTACCTAAAAGATCCTTTCTGAAGGCAAAATATATTCTTCTGCAGAGACAGAGAATGAAACTATTTTTTTTTGCAGTAAAAAAATACGCGGCTTTCTTTAGCCGAATCCCTGGTCTCAAAAAACACAAATAGTGTAATACCGATTTACTATCAAAAGCCTGCATAAAATCTTAGGCTGGTCATGCTCCGACTATAAACAAGCCGGTCATGTCAGGGTACGACTTGATTATAAATCTAAAAGACCTATTTTATAAGATGAGTTTTGATGTTGATTTGGTATAAACATATATTTTTTATGATTTCCTGTTGCAATTAGAAAAAGATTACTACTTTCGGTTTCTAGTAACTATAAGTAATTACAAACCAGTGCTGCTGTTTCGAGGAGTAAGAACAATACTCTTGTTGGAAACTAATTTAGGATGCATTTGAGGCCTTAACAAGCAAGCAGACGATTGAAAAATGAAGTTCAACAAAAACGAAACAAACTTAGGTCTTACTCCCTATGTTTCAGAAAATGTGGATCACAAATAACCCCGATGAGTTGGGGCCAGCAAACCAATTATTGTTTTGCAATTTTATTTAAAGAACATAATATGTGTACATTACTGCCCGATATGGGTCGGTAAATACACTTTTTAAAAAAATATAAACGAAATAAAGCCCATTGTGTTTATTTAGAAGTTGAACAAAAACCGCCTATGGCGGTAGTTAAGAAATAAGCTTGTAACTTGATTGAATATTTATTCATTAAAAATTTAGTCATGA
>JAFGYE010000111.1 GCA_016936255.1 Marinifilaceae bacterium
GCCGGTATATAAAATGCCTACAGACAAAAATGAGGGGAAAATAAAAACTCCCACCGAAGCGGGAGTATAGGTTTTATAATCGTAAACAAATGAGATGAAATTAGAACCTGATAAAAACAACGAACCTCAACAAAAAATGTTGAGGCTCTATAATTTTTCTTCGGCATATAGCCTTATTGTGATTTGATGTACGCCAAAAATAATGATAATATTTAAATAAACAAACATGCCTAAAACAAAACTTGGATTAGATATTGGAACTAACAGTATTGGTTGGACAGTAATTATAAAGAATGATAAAAGGTATCACTTTATAGAAAAGCAAGACAGTGAAGGAAAAACTATTCCATCAAAAGGAAGTTATATTTTCCCCAAAGGAGTAGATGGTCAGGAAAGATCCAAGGCTGCGACAAGACGCGGTTTTAGGAGTGCCAGACGGCGTATTGATAGAATAAGGCGAAGAAAAGTTGCGACGCTGCAAGTTTTATCGGATAATGATATGTCTCCAAAACTATCAAAAGAAGAATTAAGCAATTGGAGGTATGGAAAGAACTACCCATGTAATAATGATGAGTTTATTAAATGGCAACGAACAGGAACAAAAGGTGGAGGAATTGAAACCGAAAAATTAAAGCAACCTTACTATCTTAGGTATTTAGCTTCTACTAAAGACGGGTTGATGAATACACAAATCGGTCGATACCAGATGGGGCGGGCATTTTACCATTTGGCTCAGCGTCGGGGATATTTGTCTCTTGATGAAGAGCAAGCCGATGATGCTATTGAGCAATTCAAGATTGCCGTTAATAAATTACTGGATGAGCATACAAACGCGCCGAATTTCCTAGAACCTTTTGAGGCAGTTGCAGAGATGTATAAAAGCGATAAGAAGGTTAAATCGTTAACAGGAAAAATAAAAAAGAAGATTAGCAAAGAGCCTTCTTTCGAGGTTATTTCAGCTTTTATCATTGACGAATTCAATAAAAAGGAAAATCTGGGAAAGGTGGCTGCCGGAATTAATGACTTATCGCAACAAATTGTCAAAAGTTGTCATCCAACGTTGGGCTGCTACTTTTATTCCATTTATGCTCGTAAAAATGATGATGGGATCACCGAACGAATTCGCGGAAAATACATTGATCGGGAGAAGCATTACTTACATGAATTTAATTACATCTGTGACAAACAAAAAATTGATGCAGAGCTAAGAGAGAAACTGCGATTTGCTATTTTTTACCAACGACCATTAAAGAGTCAGAAAGACTTGGTTGCAAAATGCCCATTAGATACTAAACGTAAACGAATCGCTCAATCACATCCTTTGTTTGAAGAATTCAGAAAATGGGAATCAATTAACCGAATTAAAATAAAAACAGAATCAGACGAAAGGCTTAGACCTCTCAATAATAAAGAAATAGGATTAATAGCTGACCAATTCGATTATATCAAAGATGTTGAGTTCAAAAAGTTGGCGGAAAAACTATGTAGCGACAAAGAGTACCGCTACATAAAAGATAAAGAAAAACTCATGGCAGAAGTTGAGTTTAATTTTCCGGATACAACAACTTTCCCTGGATGTCCAACAATAGCCAAAATCAAAAAGGTATTAGGAAAAGACGAGAACGGGAAATTTTATTACGACAGTCTGCCTTTGCTAAATAGCGGTTATGCGGAAGAAAAGAAAAAAAATCAAATCAGCATAGAGGATATTTGGCACTGCTTGTTCGTTGATTCTTTTGGTGAGAAAACCAGACTACAGGCGAGAAAGGAATTTGCGGCAAAACATTTGCCTTGGTGTGATGCCGAGACGTTTTCAAAAATTAAATTGGTGAAAGGATATGGAAGCCTTAGTAAATCGGCAATAAAGAAGATACTTCCGTATTTGAAGGAAGGTATGTTGTATTCTCATGCCGTATTTACAGCTAATATTGAGAAAGTACTTGGTCGAAAAGTAACTTCCAAAGAGATTGAAAAGATTTCGACTTGTATAAAAGAAGCAATGGCATTACACGAGTTTGAAAAAAAGGTAAATGCTATTGTAAATAACTACATTGAAAAGTGTAAAAATGATGAAAATGTATTGGGAGATAATTACAATAGCCAATGGGCTCATCGAAATGGAATACATAGTGAAATTACCTCTTGGTTCTCAGAAGTAGAGTTGGATGCCATGAGTGATGAAGAACGAAATCGATTGGAGCAAAACTGTTGGGATAAATTTGTCAAACAAGCAATCAACAAACGTCCTCAGAATATAGAATACCTTTCGTCCAAGACCATTCCTGATTTTATAAAGGGAACGATTAGTACGGAATTCCCGAATGATAAAGTTGATGTCAGTAAACTTTACCATCCTTCGGCAATGGAGGTTTATCCAAAAGTTGAAACACGTTTGGGCAATCCGGAAATAAGTTCCATTAAGAATCCTGTCTTCAATAAAGCTATGCACCAGATTAAGCATTTGGTAAATAAGCTGATTGAAGAAGGATTGGTTGATAAAGACACTGAAGTGAATGTTGAGTTGGCCCGAGAAATAAACAGTGCCAGCTATCGGCGTGCTTTGACTCAATATCAGAAAGATCAGAACGCAATTCGGAATTGGGCACGACGAAAGATTATAGAATGTTATGAAGAAAGTGTTCGTGAATCGATTCTTCCGACTGATACTCAAATTACCAAATATATTCTTTATGCCGAGCAAAACGGACAATGTCTTTACACTGCAGAAACCATTACACCCAGGAAGTTTTTTACGGAACAAAAATACGATATCGAGCATACCATCCCTCGAAGTAAATGGAACGATAATTCGTTAATCAATAAAACACTGGCTAATGCCGAGTTTAATCGAAAATATAAGCAGGATGAATTACCGGCGAATCTTGATTTAACGTTTAACGGACAGCAAATTGATGCTGATTCTATTATTCAAAACCGGGATCGATGGTTAAAATCGTACAATATCTCAAGTAATGAAATTCATTTTAATGTCTCTTTAGAATCGCTGAAAGCGGAACATCGAAAATACAAAGCAGCAGCCCGGGCAGCTGCTGGCGATGCGGCAACACATGATGAGCTAATGTACCGGGCTCATTATGCCCGGTTGCGGTTAGATTATTTAGCTCAGAAATACAAAACTTTTGAGCGTGAAGAAATTCCTGCCAAATTTAATAATGCTAATTTGGTCGATACACGCTTAATTACCAAGTATGCCCGTGCCTATCTGAATTCATACTTTAATAAGGTAAATGTAATTAACGGACAGGTTACCGATACACTTCGGAAAATATGGGGATTACAGGGCGAATACGAAGAAAAAGACCGTAGCAATCATATTCACCATTGTATTGATGCGGTGACTGTTGCTTGTGTCGAAAAAGGAACAGCTAACCGAATGTCGGAAGCATTTCACCAATACGAGAGAGATTATTTTAGTGGTAATTCCTCTGCAAAAACTCATCTGCCTGAACCAATGAAAGATTTCGTGGATACAATGAAAAAACTAAAAGACGAAGTTTTTATTTATCACAAGCAAGTTGACCGAATAAAGCCGATGTTAGAGAAAAATGAAACTCCAAGTAGTTTGAACTTAAGAGGTTCTCTAAACAAAGCCAATCCATACGGAATTAGAAAAAATGAGGAAGGTGACTTCAACTTTGTTCAGCGAAAAGACATCGCAAAAATTGAGGAGAAGGATATTCAGAATATCGCGGATATAAGGATTAGAAAACGAATACAGGCGCTATGTGAAACTACCGGAAAGAAAATAAAACAATTGGTGTCTGAAAACGGTGGTGTTCTAATTCTTCCCGAATATAAAGATTTAAATAAAGACGGGAGAATGGTGCAAAGCGGGAAAATGGTCATAAAAAAATTACGATTGGTTTCATCAAAAACAAAACTGTCGCCCTATAAGAAAGTAAGGGCTATCGATAGGAGTGTTAAGCCAGGACAGGAGCATAAGCATGATTTTTACTTTGACAAGGAATCGGGGAGCAATTACGAAGCAAACATACATGGCGACTTGATTTCAGATGAAAACGGAAGATTAAAAAGAGAATATCGTCTGATTAACCATTATAATATTGTCAAAAATATTTTCCCCAAGGACTCTTTGTTCCCAGTTCTTTATAGAATACATGTAGGTGATTTGTTTTTTATTTTCGATAAACATATTGATGAAATTGATTGGGAGAGTAAAAAGGATTTACAATTAAGGCTCTTTAAAAGTGTGAAATTTAACGAGAATGGTATTCTAGTATTTGAACGTCATAGCTATGCAGACGGGGATGTTGATCACGCCAAACCCGTAAAGGAAGACAGCCTCTATGATGAATCTGGAAAGGTTTTACGAAAAAGTCCATCTACCTTTAGGGCAATTCCTACACGAATTGATGAACTAGGCCGAATTGATATTGAATATTCAAAAGCTTTTATCGAAAAACATCTAAAGTAACCATCGATCCGCTGGGCCGAATCCGGCGGGTGTAATCAATAGAATAACCTAACCCTCATTTCCCCGGGTAGGTAGGGGAAAGCCAATTAACAATCAAAAAAAATCTTTTATGGGTATGAATGAATCCAAAAA
>JAFGYE010000112.1 GCA_016936255.1 Marinifilaceae bacterium
AAATAAGCAGTATAAGGCAGTTTAATCTCAAAAAAACAAAAGATCATGAAAAAGAGGATGTCTACTTTGCTATGAGACATCCTCTTTCCTATTTAGTGTGATTTTTAAGGCAATTCAAAAATAAGTTTGGCGGGTATCTGGCGCAAGCCAGGCAGTCAAAAAATAGTTTGGTGATCATCTGGCACAAGCCAGGTAGTCAAAAAATAGTTTGGAGCTAGGCTGGCGCAATTTAGACGATCAAAAAAATGTTTGGTGATCATCTGGCGCGGGCCCAATGTCATTAAGTTAAGCCTTTTTCACAATGCATTTCTTTGATTTTTAGTCACCTTGGGAACTGCTCTATTTCTGTATTTATCTTTGTGTCTTTCAAACTTTCTATTCGGTCTTATTGGAATCAAATGATTTCGAAAAATATCTTTCAACTCAGAAAAAACTAGATCAATATCCTTATTTGAAAGTAGTAACTCTACAATACGATCTTTCAAAAATCCATAAGATAAATTGGTATTTACTTTATATTTATACTGAGTCGTCTGGTTTTCTTGCAGTTCTTCATTTAATTCAGCTACCATAAGAGTTTGAGTATTTGAAATAAATAATGCTGCATAAAAATCCTGTTGGATACATTGATCCGAATAACCCGAAAAGAGTTCCACTTTTATTTTGTTTTTCAATTCATCGTAGTAGATTTCAACTCCCCAACGCTTTAAGTATAAATCCTTAAAGATTCCTGTAGGGTAGGTTTTACTGCTCAATAAAGTAGTTATTAGTATTTCTGTTGTTCCATCAGGGAGATCTACCCTAATTAGTCTAACTTTTATGGAGTCATTTTTTGAATAATTCTTATTTTTCAGCGACACATTCTTGCCTGGTTTCATGTCAATTACCTTAGAATATTTACCACTTTCAAGGAAATCTTTGGTAGCGCCACTAAAACTAACTTTCACCCGGATTAAACAATCTATCTTTACTTGTAAATGCTCATAAATCAAGTCAAAAGAAGGATATCCACGATCGTAAATTACCAGATCTTTACTTGTTGCATGCGCTAAATGCTCTATTGCCAATGACTTTTCTCCTGTTGCTAAAGGAGCTATTTTTCCATCAATCACATAATTGTTTAGTACATCATAAAGAACAGATAGACGGCCTTGAACAACACTTGTTGTTGATTGATTTTTTGTTGCTCCATATATTCCTCTGAGCTCTTTAGTGTCGGGTAATGTAATTCTTGATCCATCAACAGCTAACAATCGAAAGCCTTTCCAAAGTTTTACTGATTCATCGTTATCGGTATAAAATTCATGGGTTAGAACCTGTGATAGTTCTTTAAATACGAGAGGATTAATTTTCTTTCGACACTGTACGAATGCACTTTTTGAAAATGATTTAACTTTGATATTCTTAACAAAGTTAAAAATCTCTAGGGCAAGGCTTTTTCGTAAAAAATTCATCATGAAAAGTAATGTGATTGAGAAGGTTAAAACTCTATCTCTAGTGAAATCTTTTTCATTCATTCGGAACTTAAACTTTAATTGTTCTGAAAATAAATGTTCTCGTATTTTTTCTACAATAAATCTAGTTGTTTTTTTTCATCATAATAACTCTCTGAATACTATATAAATATAGCAAGAAAATAGCACACATCCTTGTCATTTGTGCTGTATTTCAAGCACTTACACCCTTAACTTAATGACATTGGGCGCGGGCCAGGCAGTCAAAAATTGATACTGTCTCAGTTGATGCTGTTTTGGTTGAGTACATCCATAACCATGCTTTTATAATTTCGGCCAATTGGGATGTATTTTTGTTCGACTTGAACAAGGCTTGAAGTGAAACTTTCAATTTTGTCGATCGCAATAATAAATGATCTGTGTATTCTTAGGAAATTTGTTTCGGGTAGCTTTTCTTCAATGTTACTAATGGTGTTAAGAGTAACAATTTCCTGTCCGTTTTCCTGATAAATACTTACATAGTTTCGCAGGCTTTCAATGTAAAGTATTTCATTTAAGAAAACTTTCACCATTTTCTTTTCGGATTTCACGAATATAAATGCTTGATCGGTGTTGCTTTGTTCCTTTTTTTCGGGAATCTGATAATCGTGTTTTTTGAGCTTGAAATATCTGTTTACAGCTTTAATAAAGCGTTCGAAAGGAATTGGTTTGATTAAATAATCCAAGGCTTCTAGATCATAACTTTCCAAGGCATATTCCGAATAAGCAGTAGTGAAAATTACTGTTGGAGGATTGGAAATATTTCGCAGCAATTGAATTCCTGTTAATCCCGGCATTTGAATGTCCAGAAAAAGCAAATCAATTTTTTTGCTGTTTAAAACAGATAAAGCCTCAACTGCACTTTTGCATCTTCCTTCCAATTGCAAATAGTCTATTCTCTTGATATATGCCTCCATTACATCCAAAGCAAGATCTTCATCATCAACTAGTAAACATTTTACTTTCATATAATTATAATTTGTTTTTGATTTGCCATATTGTCCCGAAAGTTTTCGGGATTACCATGCTGAGACAATCATCTCCCTGTGTGTCAAAATCACTTTGGCATGGACGTTTCATAGCAATTGCAAATTTAAATGGACATTGTACGATTCCCCGGTACGATTAATTTTAAGCTCATGCTTTTCAGGATAGATTAAAGATAATCTCCTTTTTACATTTTGCAAACCAATACCACCTACCACAGCATCTTGATTGGAGCTTACTTTCGGAATGCTGTTTTCAATTTTCAGAACCAGTTTATTTGCCTTACTTCCAAGCTCGATGGTGATCCATGCATTTTTATCCAATCCTTTGGTACTGTGTTTAAAGCTGTTCTCAATAAATGGCAGAATGATCATTGGAGCAATGTGATTGCTGTCCAAATTACCCCAAATATTCAAACTTATATCAATCCGATTTCCATATCTTATTTTTTCCAAGTCAATATAACTCTTGATGCTATCCACTTCTTTGCGTAAGTCTACCTGAGTAGAATTGGTTTCGTAAAGCATGTACCGCAGTAAATCCGATAGTTTAAGAATCACATCAAGTGATTGATCAGACTTTTTTAATATCAGTGAATACAAACTGTTTAGAGTATTGAAAAGAAAATGAGGTTGAACCTGATTTTTTAAAAAGATTAATTCAGCCTCTAACTTTTCTTTGGCCAGAATCTGTTCGTTCTGCTGAACTTTTGCTAAATATTCCATCAGCTTTACTGTCATGGGTAAGGCAAGTACAGCACCTAAATTAACAGCCCCCCGAACTATTTGAGTGAGAGAAAAGGTAGATTCTTTTTGCCATTCAGGAAAAAAGAAATCAACAATAATCAGGTTATCGGTTATGCGTTGAATAAAGGCGGCAAAACCGATTAGGATAAGGAAATAAAAAAGGAATTGCCAAATTTCCCCTTTGTATAAAAACCTTGGATACAAGTAGTAAATAACAGCATAAACCAAGAGTATTTTTACCGGTAGATTGATTAGTTCGACCTTTACTGTTTTGATATAATTTGCATCGAATGTGCCCCATGCGTAAGCAAAGAAAAGTACAAATATGATCCAGTAAGTAAGGTGCTGAACAAGTCTGTTATTTACGACTTTGGAAAGCCAGCTATTCTCAGGGGTGATGATCTGCATTTTTGTAAAGATAAATATTCCGAAACTACATATGTAAGGCATTTTACAAATATTCGCTGGATATAAAGGGAGTATTGGATATAAAACCTGCTTTTTATTACCAACAACCATTTTTATGGGATGTTTGCAAACAAGAACATTATACAGTAATCCGCAGGATTAGTTATACTGTTTGCAGTATTTATTTGCATCTCATTCAAGGGATTGGTTACTTGAACTAAAATCAAATGAAACGTTCATATATAAAGCTTTCTGGATCATATAACAAAAACTTAAAATTATAAACAGATGAAAAGAATACTCATGATTTTTTTAACCGTATTGCTGATAGGAAGCAGTTCGGTATATGCAAAATACAAAATTGATCATTTGGAGCCTGCGTTTTGGTGGACCGGCATGAAGAACACGAGCCTGCAACTGTTGATTCATGGCGAGAATATTGCTGATTTAAAACCTGAGGTAAATTATGCCGGTGTCAGCATTATGAAGGTAAGCAGAGTGTCGAATGAAAACTATCTGTTTGTTGATTTAAAATTGAGTGAAATCACAAAAGCCGGAAGTTTTGATATCCTTTTTAAAAAAGGAGCGAAAACCATCCTAAAATACAAGTATCAGTTGCTGGAACGAAAAGAAGGTTCTGCCGAACGTTTAAGCTACACTCCTGCGGATGTGATGTACCTGATTACGCCGGATCGGTTTGCCAATGGCAATATGGCGAACGATAATGTAGAAGGATTACCTGAAGGTTTGGATCGTGAGCAAAAAGATGGTCGTCACGGTGGAGATATTCAGGGAATTATTGATCATTTGGATTACATTTCCGATATGGGATTTACGTCCATTTGGTCGACTCCATTGCTGGAGAATAATCAAACTTCTTATTCTTATCATGGTTATGCCATAACCAACTATTATCAAATTGACCCACGCTTTGGAACAAATGAGGATTACTGTAAATTTTCGAAACAGGCAAG
Source organism: Marinifilaceae bacterium (assembly GCA_016936255.1). Lineage (GTDB taxonomy): Bacteria > Bacteroidota > Bacteroidia > Bacteroidales > Marinifilaceae > Labilibaculum. Next base: position 4,609 of record JAFGYE010000112.1, read on the forward strand.
GAAGAAAGGAATAGGAATCATCATGGATATTGTTTTGAACCATTGTGGTTCTGAACACTGGTGGATGAAGGATCTGCCTTCAACGGATTGGATCAATAACGAAGGGAAATTTACAAGTTGTACTCACAAGCGAACTACGGTTCAGGATCAATATGCATCGAAAGAGGATTCGAAACAGTTTTCAGATGGATGGTTTGTAGAAAGCATGCCCGATTTGAATCAGCGCAACGAGTTCATGTCAAAATACTTGATTCAAAATACCATTTGGTGGATAGAATATGCCGACTTATATGGACTCCGTGTAGATACTTATCCATATTCGGACTCTGAATTTTTGATTGAATGGACCCGTAGAATTTTGGAAGAATATCCAAACCTAAATATTGTTGGCGAGGAGTGGAGTACAAATCCAGCCGTTGTATCCTATTGGCAAAAGGGGAAAGAAAACAAAAATGGTTATGTTTCCAACCTGCCAAGTTTAATGGATTTCCCCTTGCAAAATGCACTGGTGGAAGGTTTAACTGAAGAAGATACCTGGGGGACAGGATTCATCAAATTGTACGAGATATTGGTGAATGATGTGCAATATCCAAATCCAAATAATTTGGTCATCTTTCCTGATAACCATGATATGTCCCGAGTTTTTAATCAGCTGAATAAAGATTACGATTTGTATCGAATGGCAATGACTTACGTTCTTACGATGAGAGGAATTCCTCAAATTTATTATGGTACAGAGGTTTTAGCAAATAGCGATGCTGGAGGTGATCATGGATTGCTGCGCATGGATTTTCCCGGAGGATGGGAAGGCGATGACGTGAATGCTTTTACAGGAAAGGGCCTGAGCACACAAGAAAAAGAAGCTCAGGATTTTTTTAAGAAATTACTGAATTGGAGAAAGACCAGTACCGTTATTCATAAAGGAAAGTTGATGCATTATGCACCTGAACTTGGAATATACAGCTACTTCAGGTATAGTGAAAAAGGAAAAGTAATGGTGATTTTGAACAAGAATACCGAATCTGTTCATTTGCAAACAGAGCGATATCATGAAATGCTCAGCAATCATTCATCCGCAAAAGATATTATCTCAGGCAAAATAGTTCAACTGAATCAGGGCATAGAAGTTCCGGCCCGATCAGCAATGATACTAGAGATAAAGTAAGAATAAATTAGAATTAGTTAATGGTCCAGGATAGCTTTCCTGGGCTTTTTTTATGCAGGCATGTCCAGTGGCAACATGGTTTAGGGTTCTTAAATAACAATTTTTATGCTGGTGTAAAACAAGGTATAGGCAAACGACCATGCAATTTGAGAAATGAGTAAATACAGATAGCTGATTTTCTGATGTCCGTAATATTTGGTGTAAGGATCACAATTTCTGTCTGTCAGTCCTACTTGTTTTTTTTGGGATTCCCTTTTTCGGCCTGAACAAATCTGACCCATATACATTAAATAGTTTGATTAAACCTTTCGAAACCAGAGTAGAGATCAGAATGCCAATGAATCCACCGATATTTGTGTACAGGATGGTTTCATAAAACGACATCTGAAAAATATAGACCGCAACGGGAAAGGTTGCAGCAAACTTCCAACTGCTCGATAGTATTATGAACAAAGCTTTCATGCAAACGTTATAATAATACTTGAAACATATTGTTGCAGGCTAACAACTTACATGTTATGCATTTATTGAATGGGTGCGTTTTTTTTCCGTAACTTGATAAGGGTAAAGAATAGTTTCTGTTAAAAATATGATTGTTTCAAATGGAAAAAAAACTAAGCTTTTGGGCACCTCTTGACAATGCAGCAAAAATATTTCCAGCTATACGCTCAAAAGAACATTCTACAGTTGCACGAATTACCGCAGTTCTTAACGAACGGGTTGCCATTAAACACCTTTTTTCGGCGATTGAACTGGCCGAAAAAAGATTCCCTTATTTTAAAGTAAGCCTTCGGAAAGGATTTTTCTGGTATTACCTGGAGCAGATTGATGATCCCGTTAAAGTGACAGGCGATACTGGTCAGCTTTGTCAGGCTTTCGACAGGAAGGATTCAAACAAGCTTCTCTTTCGCATTTTGGTTCGTAAGAATGAAATCAGTGTTGAGTTTTCTCATATACTTACCGATGGATCTGGTTTGCTGCAATTTTTGAAGGCCATTCTGATTTATTATTTTAATGAAAAAGGAATGATTCCTGCTGAGCAAATAGATCCGTTTTATACCAGCAAAGCCAGTCCCGAAGAATTCGAAGATGCCTACAACCGATACTTCAAAGAGAAAATACCACACGTAATCCGTCAGCCAAAAGCTTTTCATTTGCCTTTTGATTTGAATTCCAAACCCCGTTTTGATGTGCTTTTGGCAATGATTTCAACTAAAGAATTGAAGGAGAGAGCAAGCGAAAAATCGGTTAGTATTACCATCTTTCTGGTGGCTGTTTATCTTTTGGTGCTTCAGGATATTTTTCATGAATGTAAGGCCAAAGGAAAGGGAGTTCGTCGTAAATTGGCCAGAATTCAGGTTCCGATTAATTTGCGGAACATCTACCCAACGAAAACCATGCGAAACTTCTCCCTTTTTGTTTTACCGGAACTGGATTTTAGGTTAGGGCTTTACTCCTTCGATGAAATTGTGAAGGTTGTGCACCATAAAATGCAGCTGGAGACCGATGAAAAGCTCATCAGTAAAATTATTTCGCGTAATGTTGGCGGCGAACGAAATGTTTTTGTGAGAAGTATTCCCATTCTGTTAAAGAGCCTTGTTTTGCATGCCAAGTATTATGCCGAAGGAGCCAATCAATTTAGTGGAGTGGTAACTAATTTGGGAAATACGAAAATACCCGATGCCATAGCCGATCAAATAAACTATTTTGTGATAACACCGCCGCCACCCAATAAAAAAGTGAAGATCAATTGCGGCGTGATTGGATACAAGGATAAACTGGTTTTGAGTTTTGGCAACATAAGCAATTCAAAGGAGTTTGAACGTCGGTTTCTGCGATTTCTTGTTGAGCAAAATGTGAAGGTTAAAATTTTAAATACATATCATGAACAGTGAGATGAATTACTGTAATAAATGCGGAGTAGAACTGGATGTCAATATGAATTTTTGTCCGTTGTGTGGTTTATCTATTGGAGAAAAATCTGGAGCAGACGAACTTTCCACATCGCAGCAAAAGCTCGAAAAGGATAAGATCATTGATGATTTTGAAAAACTGACCAAAGCGCAGAGGCGTAAATTATTTTGGGAATTATCAAACATCATTCTCTTCTCGGGCATCTTGGTTACGGTTACGCTGAATCTTTTTTTGAACAAAAGCATTACCTGGTCAAGTTATAGTACTGTGGCCTCTTTGGCGGTACTTGCCAACATCAGTGTCTTTACATTTTGGCGGCATCGAATGCTGATAATAGTGCTTGGAAGTCTTGTTTCAACTTCGCTTCTTCTTATTTTATTGGATTTGTTTAGCACCAATGTTGGTTGGGGAATCAAACTGGGTATTCCCATTCTGTTGTCATTCTATATTTTGTTATTGCTTGTAATTTGGTTGATACGTATCTCAAAACAACGGGGCTTTAATATTTTGGCGATTATCTTTTTGGCAATAGGTCTCTTCTCAATCTGTGTTGATGGTTTTGTTTCGCTCTATTTCGTTCATCAGTTTCAGATCAGATGGAGCATTATTGTGGTAACCTCAATGATCTCTATTTCAGCACTTCTCTTCTATGTTCATTATCGATTGAAAAAAGGAGTCGACTTAAGAAGATTCTTTCACATTTAAAACCATGCGAATAACTCACTCCAAAGATCTCTCATAAGAACAAAATAGAGCAGGAAACTTCCGATCCATCCATGGGCAATGCCTATGGCCCAAAGGTTTCTCCATTTAAAGTAAGCCAGCAAAAATACGGCTTCCATTGCAAAGGTAAAAATCATTAAAAAGTAATTGGTATAGTGCACCAAACCGAAAAGTGTTGAGATCAAAAAAATAAGAACATACCTATTGATGCTGGGTTTCACTAATGAAATCAGATTATTGGTAATCAGTCCGAGCATTAAATATTGTTGAACAATTCCCCAAATGGGATACAGGCAAATAATCGGCAATATATGCCAGGTAAATGTAAGAGAATGATTTAAATGACCATAAATCAGGGAAACCGAGATGCTAACCACAACAAGAGGAAGCAGAAAGACCATTGAGCGTTTAAAATTATTTTTGGTAAATCCCCAGTGGCTTAGAACATCCCTATTGGTTGAATATCGAAAAAGAATATAAGCACCCCAAAAAATGCAGATGCCGGCAATGTAAATGGCCCGCATCTGCAGCCAGTCCATCAGGATGTATTTTAGGATGCCGGTTAGGATTACGGCAATCAATTCTATACGAGGGAAATTCGTAATTTTTAGGATTTTATTTGTCGATCTGCTTAGTAATACGTGCATAAATAGTTTTTAATCCTCTTCTTTTGGTTTGCGTGGCAACACCTCTTCAGGAAATGGGAACAGAATGGTCGAATTCTTTTCCGAAGCAATATTTGCAAGTGTTTGGTAGAGCCGCAATTTAATAGCCGAAGGTGACTTATCGATGAGTTTCCCAGCCGCAAGCAGACTTTCAGCAGCCTGTTCTTCCGCGGTAGCAAGAATTATCCTTGCTCTTCGGGAGCGTTCTGCTTCGGCTTGGTTAGCCATCATCCGGCGCATGTTTTCAGGCAACTGAATGTCTTTAATTTTCACATCAATAATAACAATTCCCCACACCTGGGTTTCCTTTTCTACAATGGTCTTGATGTTTTTTCCCATCTCTTCGCGTTTCGATAAGATGGTATCCAGTTCTACTTTGCCACAAACATCGCGCAAGGCAGCCTGTGCCAGCTGAGAGATGGCAAATTTGTATTCTTCCACCTCTAAAACTGCTTTTTCTGGATCGTTGATTTGAAAAAATACGACACCATCAATACTACAGGGAACATTGTCTTGAGTCATTACTTCCTGAGAGTCGATATTGATTGTGATCACCCGAATGTCGACAATGCTAATGGTTTCAACAATGGGAATAATCCACCTGAAACCGGGTTGCAATATTCCAATATACTTCCCAAAGCGGAATTTTAAGGCTCTTTTGTATTCAAAAATTACACGAATTCCGGCCAGAAGAAAAAAGATAACGGCAACACTAAAAACGAACAAAAAATTCATGGCATATGGTTTAAGATATAGAGAAAAATGATCATTGTAATTTACACTGGTGAGGGGGGACTAAAAGAATAAGCATAGACTCCTATTCTTTGCATGTGAGTGTTTTACTTAAATTTACTAAAATATGATGGCAGTGGCAAAATTAGATGCTGTGCTGATTATTGCTTCGGAACCTTATGCTTTTATAGTATATTGGCTTCTTTTTTTAATTTCGTATTGTAAATACTAAAAAGCATCGAAATGCTTATTTTAGGTTGCTGAATTTTTGAACCAAATACAATAGTAGAAGTTGTTATCACATGTCTAAAAATTCCTAATCAAATAATTTATGGATCAGCTAAGTAGAATAAAAAGCAGCATCGGCTCAATTGTTTCATTAACAGATGAGGAATTATTGATATTCTCTGGTTGTCTGGAAATGAAAACTATCAATAAAAATGAATTCTTTTTAAAGGAAGGACAGGTGTGTGATTTTATCGGATTCGTCAATTTTGGGGTGATGATTTATTTCAAGACCTTGGAAAATGGCAAGGAGCTGACAACAGATTTTGCTTTTGAAGGCGATTGGGTTACGATCAACGAAAGTAGGTTGAATAATACGCCGTCATTAATCAACATTAAGGCCATCGAAAACGTCGAATTGTTGATTCTTAGACAGCAGGATTTGTTTGATTTATATACAAAAATTCCAAAGTTAGAACGCCTGGGCCGAATTTTAATGGAACAGTCATTTGTTAAGATTGCCCGGCAAAGTATCGATTTACAAGTACTGCCAGCAAAACAACGATACGAAAGCTTGCTTCTCAAATACCCTGAAATTTTTCAAAAAGTACCACTTTACCATATTGCCAATTATCTTGGCATTGCCCCAAAGTCGTTAAGCCGAATTCGCAAGGAGTTTTTTCAGTAAATTAATTTGGTAACAATTGCGGAGAAATTGAAGCACTTCTTTTATCGATTTTTGTATCGTAAAATTTTAACACTTACGATATGAAACGAGCATAAGAATTTCATTATCCAAATGAAAAAAAGGAGGATGATTAAATTTATTTGCGGGTTTCATCTTACAAATGAAAATAAATTTAAAAGATGAAAAAGCAATTCTTTTTTATTGTGGTAATAATCGCTTTTGCCACAGCCGTTTCGGCTCAATCGAATGCAGTTAAATCCTGCAGCAAATCAAGCCTTGTTTCCCAAACCGATAGCGTAAAAATCAAACAAACCATAGGTATTGCCATCGATTTGCTTCCTCCAATTATGAGTGCCACAACCGGCAATCTGGGGTATTCGGCTCAATTGTGGTATGGATACAGGAAATTTCGGGTTCGCGGAGTCATTGCAGGTTTTCAGATGCCCGATAAATTGATGAGGAATAATGATTTTAAAGATTTAAAAACAACAGCCAAAGCTTTGATTTTTGATTGTTTCAAAAACAATAATTTTGAAGGTTGGTGGCTGGGAGCAGGGACAGAAATGTGGGACAACACAATCAGCTCGAAAATTGACAACAGGAGTTATGATTTTACAAATTATGTGATTACGGCCGGTAGTGGATACATCATCAAGCTGCATAAAAACTTCTACATTGAGCCTTGGGCTGCCCTGCACTATGTGTTAAATAATGAAAAAGTATCAGTTGGTACTACAGAATACAAAACCAAAAAGATTCAGGGGGAAGTATCGTTGAAAGTGGGTTGGCATTTTTAAGTGCATCAGCTAAATAATCGTAAAACAGAAGAATTGTACGTATTTTTAAAAGTATTTGGGAGTATTATTGATTTTCAATTTTGTAATTTGAAGAATGGATTTAAGTCTTGTTAAGTTTTTGTATAATAGCATTTTAGATTGATTGGTGAGAGGTTGTTGTCTGTGGGTAAATCAGATTGTTTTAATTTTTAAGCTTGTTTGATTTAATAGAGACAGGATGTTTTTATACCTTCGTAAAATTTTTTATTTGAACAACCATTGAATAGAACAACTATGGCTACGATTATTAATGACGTTTCGAGAACCTTTAGTGAGTATTTAATTATTCCAGGACTAACATCGGTTGATTGCACACCTGATAAAGTTAGCTTGATGACTCCCCTGATTAAATTTAAAAAAGGGGAATCTTCCGGAATCAACATGAAAACACCTTTTGTATCCGCAATTATGCAATCTGTTTCCGATGATGGAATGGCTACTGCCTTGGCGAAAGAGGGCGGTGTTTCATTTATTTTTGGTTCTCAGTCAATTGAGGAACAGGCCAAAATGGTTAAGAAAGTAAAAAAACACAAAGCTGGTTTTGTTGAGAGTCGCGCTAATATCACTCCTGATCAAAGCTTGCAGGATGTTATTGCCTTAAAAGAACAAACTGGATTTTCAACGATTGGTGTAACGAGTGATGGATCACCAAATGGAAAATTTTTAGGTATTGTTACAGGCCGCGATTATCGGTTAAGTAAGGATAGTTTAGATAAAAAGGTGAAAGAGTTTATGACTCCTTTAGAAAATCTTACTGTTGGTGAGTATGGAATCAGCTTGACAGAGGCAAATGATATTATCTGGGATCACAAATTAAATACTTTGCCTGTTATCGATAAAAAACAAAACCTGAAATATTTTGTTTTTAGAAAAGACTACGATAATCACAAAGAGTACCCGAACGAATTATTGGATGATCATAAAAGATTAATAGTGGGTGCAGGTATTAATACCCGTGATTTTGAAGAACGTGTTCCTGCATTGGTTGATGCTGGCGTTGATGTATTGTGTATCGATTCATCGGATGGATTTTCGGAATGGCAAAAGATTACAATTCAGTGGATTAAAGAACATTATAATGGGAAAGTAGCTGTTGGAGCAGGAAACGTGGTTGATAAAGCTGGTTTTTTATATTTAGCTGAGTCTGGCGCCGATTTTATTAAAGTTGGTGTAGGTGGCGGATCAATTTGTATTACCAGAGAGCAAAAAGGAATTGGTAGAGGTCAGGCAACTGCTTTAATTGAAGTGGCCGAAGCCCGCGATGAATATTTCAAGAAGACCGGTGAGTACATTCCAATTTGTTCCGATGGTGGAATTGTAATGGATTATCACATGACTCTTGCGCTGGCAATGGGAGCTGATTTTATGATGATGGGAAGATATTTTGCCCGTTTTGATGAGAGTCCAACCAGAAAACTTTTGATTGGAAACAGTTATGTAAAAGAATATTGGGGCGAAGGTTCGAACAGAGCAAGAAACTGGCAGCGATATGACATGGGAGGTAAGGACAGCCTTAAGTTTGAAGAAGGTGTAGATAGCTTTGTACCTTATGCAGGTAAATTAAAAGACAATCTAGATATTACCACAGGAAAAATCAAAGCTACCATGTGTAGTTGTGGTGTTACAACAATTGCAGCATTGCAGGCTGAAGCAAAAATTACCTTGGTTTCATCTACAAGTATTATCGAAGGTGGTGCTCATGATGTTATCGTTAAAGACACAAAGAACTAAGCGATTTAAGTTCAATAATATTTCAAGACCAAGTATCTAGCTTGGTCTTTTTTTATGCCTACTCCCTTCATATTATTAATCTTACCTTATTTCAACTTCTGACAGATTCTAATTGGGTGAATAGTATGCAAATATGTACATATTCATTATCTTTAAAGCGATTGCTAAGAAACTTTTTTATCTGAGAGGGTATTTCACGTATTGCTAACCTTTTAAAATATTCGTAATGAATAAAGAATTCGAAGATATACAACTGGAAATTAGAAAATTTGTAGCTCCTGAATATATTTTCGGACTTGATTCAAGAGTTTATGTGGGTTTATATTGTCAAAAGCTTGGCGGGCGGAAAGTATTGTTAGTTACCGATAACATAATTTTAAAATCACCATGGTTATTGGAGGCAGAAGATAAATTGAAAGAAGCTGAAATTGACTATGTGATTTTCTCCAATGTTTCTCCTAATCCCAGAGATTACGAAGTAATGGAGGGGGCGCAAATGTATAGTCAAAACAGGTGCAATATGATTCTGGCAATCGGAGGAGGGAGTGTTATTGATTGTGCAAAAGGGATCGGGATTATCGCAAACAACGGTGGAGATATCAGAGATTTTGAAGGGGTAGACAAAATATACAAGCCCATGCCTCCTTTAGTATGTATTCCTACTACAGGAGGAACCTCAGCAGATGTTTCTCAATTCGCAATCATCAATAATTACGAAGAGAAATATAAGATGGCTATTATTAGTAAAGCAACTGTACCCGATGTGGCACTGATTGATCCTTATGTTTTAACGAGTATGAATAAGCATTTAACCGCTTGTACCGGAATTGATGCCCTTTCTCACGCCTTTGAAGCGTTTGTGTCAAATGCAAGTTCAGCATTTACCGATTTATATGCACTCGAGGCAATCCGGCTGTTAGATAAAAATTTATTGTTATCAGTACAGGAACCAAGTAATTTGCAGGCAAGAGGAAAAGTAATGCTGGCAAGTCTTTATGCCGGATTGGCATTTTCAAATGCCAGTTTGGGGTGCATTCATTCAATGGCTCATAGTTTGGGTGGGTATTTAGATCTGCCGCATGGTGAGTGCAATGCCATATTATTACCACACGTGGTAAACTATAACTTTGATGCAGCCTGTGATAGATACAAAAAAATAGCTGAAACTCTTCAATTACCATCGGTGGGGATTAATAATCAGGAAAATAAAAAATCACTGATGAACTATCTCTTTCAAATGAACAAAACATTAGGTGTTGATAAAACTCTTCAGCAAAAGGGAGTAACTTTAGATATAGTTCCTGTTTTGTCGGGCAAAGCAATTAAAGATCCGTGTAATGCAACAAATCCAAGACCTCCGCTAAAAAAAGATTTGGAAGTTGTTTATAAAGAAGCTTTATAATATGGAAGATAAATGGATTAATGATCGAAATAAAATAATAGGGCTGGGTGAGAATTCACTTAGGAAAAGTTACTATCCAGAGTTACAAAATAAAATTGAAGAGCTGGAAGATTCGCGGAAGAATCTGGATACGATTATTAACAGCACAAGTGATGGAATAATTATTCATGATATTTCGGGTAAGATTTTATTTTTAAATAAGCCTGCTGAATTATTGTTGAATGTTCAATTGAATGATAATTTAACGGTAATGGATATATCTGCTGCCCAAAATGAAATTGAAAGTCTTTCTGATATTTGGAACCAAGTAAAAAATAACAAAACACAAACAATAGAATGGATTGTTTTACAAAATAAAACGAAAAAAGAAATACCTGTTCAGGTTTCTATCAATACTACTTTTTGGAATGGCTTGCATGTTTTTGTAGCGGTTGTCCGCGATTTTACAGAGCGCAAAGAATACGAAGAAAAGTTGCTAAAAGCCAAAAAGAAAGCAGAAGAAAGTGATTTTTTAAAAACAGCTTTTTTGCAAAATATGTCTCATGAAATTCGAACCCCCATGAATTCCATTATTGGGTTTTCTGAATTGCTTAACGATTTGGATTTATTACCTGAAAAACGCAAAAAATTTACTTCCATAATAATTGATAATGCCAATCAGCTTCTTTCAATTGTAAACGATATACTTACCATTTCTACCTTACAAACAAAGCAGGATAAGGTTTATATGGAATCAACCAATATCAATCAGGTTTTGTATGACTTGTTGGTTATTTATGAAAAACAGGCATTTCCCCGGCATTTATCAATTCAGCTTCATCGAGCACTATCCGATAAGGAATCGGTTGTATATACTGATAAAACTAAAATAATTCAGATTTTAACTAATTTACTGAACAATGCTTTTAAATTTATTCATGAAGGAAGTATCGAATTTGGATATCGGCTGATTGATGAGGATATGGTTTTTTATGTAACTGATAGTGGTATTGGTATACCGGAAAAAATGCAAACCATAATTTTCGACCGGTTTATGCAGGCAAGTGATTTTGTGAAGTTTAATTATGGTGGGACAGGATTAGGTTTAGCCATTTCAAAAGAATTCGTTGATTTGCTGGGAGGTAAAATTTGGGTGGAATCTGATGTAAATAAAGGTTCAACATTCTATTTTACCATTAAGTATCTTCCTGTAAATTAAGGAACATATCTATGCTCACATTCTAAATATTCTCAATCGAACATTTAAAGCATATTCAGAAATTCGAAAAAAGAAATAAGAATTTACAAATTCAAAAAGAATCTGGACTTTTAATTTATTGGAATCTGGACTTGAATTATGTAATTGTATTAATTTCCAACAGTTATTTTTTGTAAATGAAAACAAATGTCGGTTTATAGGCGAATTTAGTTTGTAAAGTAACAACTTTGCATCAAAATACATTGAATATGTTTTTTCCATTGGATTTATGTGGTGTAGAAAATCAAATTCAAATAATAGAGAAAATAGATTATTTTACAGAAGAAAATACAAATAAAAGAGACACTTCAATATAGTTATAGTGAAAAGATTGAGACTGACACAAACGAATAATTCTGGTTTTTTGCTGGCTTGGGAATTGTACAGGAATGCTTTTCCAGAGGAGGAATGCCGGGAGCTTGATTTACAGCAACAGATAATGAATGATATAAATTATCATTTTGATATTGTGACCGTTCATGAGGACTTTGCAGGTTTTATATTGTGGTGGCAATTTAAAGGGCTGAAGTATATTGAACATTTGGCAACACCGGTTGAATACAGAGGCAGAGGATATGGTAAAATGATTGTTGAGCAGTTTATTGCTGAGAGTTGCGATGATATAATACTGGAGGTGGAACTGCCGGATTGTGATAGCAGTAAACGACGAATCGCTTTTTACAAGCGATTTGGATTTAAACTCAATACAATTGATTACAAACAGCTCCCAATGCGAAAAAATGGAGTTTCGCCTGAAATGTTTCTAATGACATATCCTGATGAGCTTACAGAAGTAAAATTGTCTTTTTTCAAAAAGAGTTTCAAAAGAATATGTTATGCTCCATATTTTGAATAGTTTAACTACTCACAAGTTATAATAAAAAGGGTAATCAAAATTACAAACACCAAAGCCTTCGAATGTAAATCAGAAGATCAGGTTTTTAGTTCTGACTGCTTTCTTGTCCAATTAAAAGATGTCTCATATGCGTGGCAAATAAGCTGTTCAATTGAATGGACTGTGCGTTGTGTTTTTAGTAGGAAATATGCTTGGTAAAATGTTGTGTCTAATTTTTAGGCATGGGACAGTGAAGGTTTGTTTTATTCTTTGTTTACAGGTCTTCGAGAACTTTAAATACCTATTTTTGTTTTCAAATTTACAATTCATATGAGATATTTTTTGATGTTGCTGGCTCTTGCTGTTGGCTGTCTGTTACCTGTTCAGGCAAGTATTAATGCCAAATTGGGTGCATTTTTAAAAGCCCCTTTAATGGCGGCTTTGGTTAATTTTATGGTGGGTGGTTTTGTGCTTTTGCTGGTTATTTTAGGAACCCGGACACCAAATAATTTGTTGCTGGCAGCAAAGGAGGCTCCAATATATGCATGGATAGGCGGACTGATGGGTTCTATTTTTGTTGGTTCTATTATTTTTCTGATTCCCCGATTGGGCGCTGCTTTAAGTTTTGGATTGATTGTGTGTGGTCAGTTGGTGTTCTCGTTAATTTTAGATCATTTCGGGATGTTCGGCGTTCCTGTGCAACCTGTTAATTGGGGGCGAATTGCAGGTGTTCTTTTAATTCTGGTGGGCGTTTTGGTGATTCAGAAGTTTTAAAATTATGATTGAACTGAGGGGGATGAGGTTTTACATAGACATGAGAGCTTTTACACCAAGAGGAACCAGTTTGGCTCCTCTTTTTTTTATAATCCCTACCACGTTTCACCCTCTCCCTACCCAAATTGAGTACAACATTCCTGTCTTGGAAGGCCAACTTCTTGTCTTGGAAGCACTGCCCGCTGTCCCTGAAAGGCTTACCCTTGTCTTGGAAGGCCAACTTCTTGTCCTGGAAGCTATATTTCAGGGTATTACACAGAATATTCCTTTGTAGAACTTGTAACTTCTTCCTTGGGACTTGATCCTTTTCCCTTGAAACTTGTCCTTATTCCTTCCTCAACACCAAATCTGCCGCCTGCAGAATCTTCAATTTCAAATTCTCAGGATAATCAGGTCGTTCAGTCAAAAACTGACGGGTAATATCTCCCGCCTCTTTCGATTGAAGACCGCTATAGCTGGCACTCAACCAATTGTAAGGAAAGAAAATATCTCCGGTAATCTGAATCTCTTCCAGTAATTCCAGAGCCTGAGGTAAGTAAGTCAACGCTTCCTTTTCCCGCAACGGATGATTCAGATACGTTAAACCATCTAGTACCCAGCGCTCAATTTCTCTGTTTTCTTCCTTCTTCAAATTTTCAAAGAAATCTTTACGTACCTGAGGATCGGCAGAAAGAGAAGGAGCTATAAAGTTCATTTTCTTTTTACGATCAGGATTTTCGATACGTTCTGTTTGTGTGGCAACAAGCTCTTCTGATTTTTCGGGCATTTTAATGGCCAAATTGCAAGCCAGGTCGGTAGCTTTAGTTTCCGAAAGACTAAATCCGCCAATGGCAATTTCTTCTTTCCAGGCTGTGAAGAGTTGCTCCAAACGCGATTGGCTTTCGGCAATACTGCTTAAGGTGCTGAATAAGCTCGATTTCTTGCTCATGTCCTTCTCCTCATTTAGTTGAATCCAAAGGCTGTCTTCCAAATGTTTCCCAATTTGCAGTCTTTCTTCGGCACTTAAATACAGCCAATAGGCCGATTGTAGGTAAGATAACATGCGTTCCAAAATCAATGGATTATTCTCCTTTGCCAATTGGTTTTTGGCAGTAAGTACAAATTCTTTTCCCTTTATTTCTCCTCCACAAAGATTCTCATACAGGTTGATCCATGCAACTCCACGCACCAAATCATCTTCAATTTTATTGATGTTTTCAAGAAGAAATAACTTGGTTTTAGCATCCAGTTTAAAAAATCCATAGGCAATTCCTTTTCCATTTGGGATGATGTAGTCGGGTGTTTTTTTGCCTTTAGCCTCAGTAACTGCAAGCTGTGGCTGCTTAAATTTTACCGATATTACTTCACTCGTATCTTCGTAGCCTAAAAGGATGTTCAAATTCTGATTCCAGTCACCAGGATTGCCTTTGGCATCCGTTTGTGTGATTGCAAACTCAGTAATCTGATCGTTTTCAGTGCTTATTTCCGTTGAAATAGTCGGTCTTCCTGCCTTGTCTACCCAAACCTTACTCCATTGTTCTAAATTGCTAGGAGTACTAGCGTCGAGTATGGCAATAAGGTCTTCCCATGTTGCATTGCTGTAAGCATAGTTTTTCAGATAAGTTTTCAAACCTTTTTGTAAGGCTTCTTCGCCCATAATTCGTTCCAGCATATCCATTACAATGGGCGATTTGTGGTAAATGATACTTCCATAAACCGATCCGGCATCTTTTAAGTTTGGCAATATCTGATTAATTGGATTGGCTCCGCTTGTGCGATCTACACTATATGAACTGGGGAAGTGAGCCATTTGAAATTTTAGAGCGTGGTTCATATCCGGAAAGCTTGGGTTCGTTATTTTATCGGCAAGAAAATTGGCAAATACCTCTTTCAGCCAAACCTGATCGAACCATTTCATGGTCACTAAATCGCCAAACCACATGTGAGCTGTTTCGTGCGCAATTAAATTGGCGCGGTACAAGGTGTTTTTGTTGGTTGCATTTTTATCTAAAAACAATTTTGAGGCATTGTATAGTGTCGCTCCTGTATGTTCCATTCCGCCGTATTGAAAGGATGGGATCACTACAATATCGTACTTGGCAAAAGGGTAAGGGATATCGGTATATTCCTCCAGCCAATCCAGCGATTGAAATAACAAACGAAAGATTTCATCTGTATTGTTGGCTAGTTTTTCGGGATCGGTTTCGCGGTGATACATGGTATGTTCACGCCCCTTGTGTTCTCTTGTTATTGTTTCAAACTTCCCAGCTGCGAAAGAAAATAGGTAGGTAGGAAGCGGTTGGGTAGTGAGAAAGCTGTATAGGCTTTGTTCACCGTCCATTTTTTTTGAATTGAGTTTGCCGTTGGCCACGGCTTTCCAATGTTTAGGCACCCTTAAATTCAGAAGAAAGGCGGCTTTTAGGTTTGGCTGATCGAAGCAAGGGAAAGCCGTTCTGGCTCTGTCCGGCACAAATAAAGTGTATAAAAATTCATCGTTACGATTCAAGGAACTGTTACCGGTAGTAAATTCGATATCAATTTCGTTTTTTCCTACTACCAATTCCCCTTTCGGGATAATTAAATGCTCTGATTCGAAACGATAGCCTGAAGTTTTTCCATTGCAGATTACTTGATGGAGTAAGCTGGCATTTTCACGAAAATCAATTTGAAGATCCTGTTCTGTTGACCGTAAATTGAAACAGATTTTATTTGTTCCTGAAATTGCTTCTTCTCGGGATTCAGGGATGTTAAAATTCAGATGATATTCAAGATTGGAGATATTGGCTTTTCGGTATTCTGCCATTTTTTTGGTTACTCCAGCTTCAATGCTTATCGGTTTTGTACTTGTGTTGCACGATAAAACAAGTAATGCAATAAGAACCAGAAAGGTTTGTACGATTTTCACTTTTTTTTGGTTTAAGTTAGATGTGCTGGTAAAGATAAAAGTTTAATGGACAAAGAGGAAGGATCCCAAATAAAAGCCCGCCTAAACGGAGTCGTTTTGGCGGGCTTGTGTATTGTGCTGCTATTTTAATCTATTTCTCTCTAAAATTGCTGCTGTCAAAAATTTTATTGGCATTGGCTGCAATGAAACTTGAGAACAGCTGCCCGTTTTCATCCGGATAACGAATGGCAAATTCATAGAAGCAAGCAGGTATTTCGTACACACCGTCTTCAAATTCTACTTTAATGATCTCTGAAAGGGTAGAGGACTGCTGCAGAAGTTTTTCTGGCGTTCCTTTAATTTCGCCTCCCAAAGTATTCATAGGGTAGCCACTGTTTTTAATAAATTGATTCACCTTCTCGATGCTATTGTATTTCTGAAGTGTGTTGATGCTGACTGTAAAGTGATTCACTCTAAATCCATGAACGTAAAGCCAGGCTGCGTATTCCGATTCGTTCCGCAGAAATTGGTAGTCGGCATAATTTGGTTTTCCCCATACACTTCCTTTGTGAATTAAATCCGGATCAGCATAATAGGCATTGCCCACCGAATTGAGTCTTCTTTTTATAATTTTTTGAAATTCTTCGGAAAATTCAGATAAGATCAGTTCTGAAATAAATACCCGGGGCGCATTTTCCTCACTTGGGTGTTCCAAATGAACAGCATTTAAGTGTTTGTCTTCAAACACATATTCTCCTTTAAATTCGTAGCCTGCTTTTATAAATTTCTTCGCTAAAACCTGAATATTCATTCTTTTATCATCGAAGGTTCTAAAAGCTACATGGTCATTAACGACCTGTTCCCCTTCTTTAGTGAATAAGTCATGTATAGCTTGGGCAGAAGGATTCTGTTTAGTGTATTCCTTCCATAGTCTATGAAATATTTCTTGTTGCATAATCTGTATTTTAGTTAGTTGTGTAGTAATTTATGAATTTTAATTGACTGGATTTATGTCTGTAGCCAGATTTCTTTTAAACATTTGCTCATTTTCTGATAAGTCTGTTCTATGTCATCATCTAAAACTATTGAAATTTGAATTAGACCATCAATTAATTCCGTTTTCATTCTCTCATCTTCGGGTATCTTACTATTAGGAACTTCTTCCAAGCGAACTGAATAGGATTTTGTGAGAATCCAGACTTTAGCCTAAATAACCAATATTGGCTTTCTGCATTGCCTCTGGCGTTGTCTTTTAAATCAATAACAAAGAGTCCTTTCGAACAATAGTTATTGTGAGTCATTGTTTTAGTATGTTAGGAATGTGTAAGTGAATGAATCGATAATGGATGGGTTTACTTCTTCAGAATCACCAAAGTTTTACAAATCCTGTATTCGATCTGCGGCATTAAATTTTGATGTATTTGCACTTGTTCTATTAAAAATGCAAAAAAAACAGATCAAGGATCAGTTTCGAAGGTTGTGGGGAATTTAATTATTGATAATGTATTGTTTTGAATCTGTTAGTAGATTTTTGTTGCGAATGCAACTTAAAAATAGTCGAACTTAAGAAGGAATCAAGGATTTTTGATTTGTTTCGGAGATTGAAATATTGAGAATTACGAAATATTCAAAAGGTGCAAAATCGAAAAAGCCTCCGATTCTCTTGAATCGAAGGCTTTCTGTTTATTCTGGCGGTCTGGACGAGACTCGAACTCGCGACCCCATGCGTGACAGGCATGTATTCTAACCAACTGAACTACCAAACCAAA
>JAFGYE010000113.1 GCA_016936255.1 Marinifilaceae bacterium
GATTTTAGCGATTCATCGAACAGAAATTGCCTTAAATGGAAAAAATGGACTTCTAATTATTGAGAGATACCTGAGTAGTTACGAAAATTTTCTTTTTGTGATTTATCCCCCAATCCTTTAAAGCATAAATAATTGGCGTTAAAGTGTCGGCGTAAGTTTCTAATTGGTAAGATATTTTTACGGGATAATCGTCAATAACAATCCTTTTAATAAGTTGATGTTGTTCCAAATCTTTAAGCTCTTTGACCAATACTTTTGGTGTTATTTTAGGAATACTATTTTGAATATCTGTAAAACGTTCATTTCCTGAAAAAATTGAAATGATAATGGGCAGCTTCCATTTTCCACTTATTACATCCAATGTATCTCTCACTGGTTTTATTGTACTAAGACAATCACTATGTGTTTTTTTAAGTTCCATATTAGTTGAGATTTCACTTTCCTTTAGGTAAGTACTATACAAAGGTAAGTGAATTTATCTAATTTTGTCTCATATTAAAAGAGCTAAAAAATAAAAAAATGCATTACACAGGAACATTGTACAGAAACCCATACGCACCCCAATCGCCACTTCTTGAAATCACACAGGGATGCACACACAACAAATGCAAGTTTTGTACGATGTACAAAGACATCCCATTTCGTATGTCTCCAATGGAGTGGATTGAGGAAGATGTTATAGAGATTGCACAACATGATCCACAAACAAAAAGGCTTCAGTTGATTGGTGCAGATCCATTCGCACTTAGCTTTAACCGGCTGAAAGCCATTTGTGATACGATCCACAAATACCTTCCAGAAGTAAAAATAATGACAATGGGAGCCCGCGTTACAAACATAAGAAACAAAACGGTAGAGCAACTTAAAGAACTGCGAAAGTTAGGTATTACGGAGTTATATATCGGTGTGGAAAGTGGAGACGAATGGACTCTGAACCGCATTGAGAAGGGCTATCATGCTTCTGAAATCGTTAATCAGGTAAAAAAACTCGATGAAGCAGGTATTGATTATTGGCTCACCTTTCTCAATGGGGTAGCAGGAAGATCACATAGCCACGAACATGCTGTAAATACAGCTAAAATATTTAATCAGCTCCGTCCTGTAGTGTTTGGGACGGGCGGACTTACTCTTTTTCCTAACACAGAACTGGCAAAAGAAGCTAAGCGTGGAGAATTTGATCCACTGTCAGAAAAAGAACTGTTGATTGAGCTAAAAACCTTTCTTGAAAATATAGATTGTGATGCTAGATTTATTACTCATCATACAATATCTATGAACCTAAGTGGGAATTTTATAGAAAACAAAGACCAAATATTGAAATCATTACAACACAATATCGACAATATTGATGAAGAGAAACTTGCATCTATACGAAGCAATAAACAAAACCTTTAAGGTCTATTAGAAAGTATTTTGGAAAGTTTGTGAATAGTCTGAGTTAGTTTTTTATTTTTTTTTAAACCATTGTATAATTTAAAACATACAAAATGAAAATAGGAATAATCGGTACCGGAGCAATTGGCGGTACAATAGCAAAAAAAATGGTTGATGCTGGCCATCAAGTTAAAGTTTCAAACACTAAAAAATTTGAGGAACTGCAAATTAGAGCCAAGGAATTAAGAGCCTTACCATCTTCGATACAGGACGTTGTAAAAGATGTTGATATTGTAATATTATCTATACCAACAAATGCTTTTCCCGACTTACCCAAAGATGTATTTGCAGATATTTCAAGCCATGTTATAGTAGTCGATACTTCGAACTATTATCCTTTTCGTGATGCTGATATCGAAGAACTGAAAAATGTAAAAGTCGAAAGCGTGTGGGTTTCGGAACAATTAGGAAGACCAGTTATTAAAGCATTCAACAACCTATTAGCGTATTCGCTTGCTAATTTAGGCAAAGCACAAGGAGAAGAAGGCAGAATAGCGATGGCTGTTTCCGGTGATGATGAAAACGCCAAAAAGATTGTATGTAGCTTGGTGAATGATGCTGGTTTTGATTTTGTTGATGCCGGATTATTATCTGATTCATGGAGACACCAACCAGGAACACCTGCTTATTGTACAGAATTGAATGTATCTGAACTAAAAGAAGCACTCAAAAATGCTGATAAAAAAACTGCTTCTCAAATTCGTGATAACGCTATGTTAAAATTTATGGAATTTACAAGGCAACCAACTCACGAAGAAATTGTAGAACTCAATCGTAATTTATTCGAGAGAAATCCGAAATTAAGCTAATTTTTTTTATCGAAATATTAAAAATCCAAAGATGAAAATAAAGCACAACAATCCCTGTATCTGCGAATGAATTATTGCACACCATGCATGTGCGTATGGAAGAGGAGCATTTTGCCAACAGTTCCATTTTGTGCTATCTCCGTTCTGTGAAAGAGCTTAAACCGTACCTTGACAAGAACAGGGACGGACTCACAGAGCTTGTGCGGCAAGGCAAATACTACCCCTCTGTTACCGCGCGGTGTGTCCTGAAGTGAATGGACTAATTTAGGAAATAAGAAAGTTCATTTACATGCTGTATAGAAGATGAAGGGGTTTCCGAAAGGGGATGATCCTTCGTTGGCGGCCTACAGGGGCAGCCAACAAACCGCC
>JAFGYE010000114.1 GCA_016936255.1 Marinifilaceae bacterium
GCATAACTGGATAGTGCACTACGTTACGGCCGTAGAGGTTGGGGGTTCGAATCCCTCCGCGTTCACAGAAAACTCATCAGGAAATTGATGAGTTTTTTTTTATGCTCAAAATAAAAACATATTCCAAAAATGAGAGCCCGATTAGGGTTTGTAAAAGCTCGTAACACTTGCTCCTACGGATTCAAGACCAATATATTCGAAAACAATAATGTATTTTAAGAAAGTTTGCTACCAATCTATTTTACCGCCCAAATCCCCTTTCATCAACTGTTCCACTTCTTCTACGCTAACATCATTCACATCACCAGAAATTGTGTGTTTTAAAAATGAGGATGCAACAGCAAAATCAATTATTTTTTGAGAATTGTTGGGATAAGTAAGGAAACCATAAATTAATCCAGCCATTAACGCATCCCCACCGCCTACACGATCGACAATATGAGTCATTTGATAAGTTAATGATTCCAACACCTGATTTCCATCAAACATTATTCCCACCCAACTATTGTGATTTGCACTAATAGTTCCTCGTCGAGTAGTAATGATTTTTTCAAGTCGTGGGTACTTTTCCATCAAAAGTTTTGATACAGCACCAAAAGTTTCATTTGAATACTCAGCATCTGCAGGCAAATTGGTCTGAATACCCAAAACCTTACCTGCATCAAACTCATTTCCTATCAGCACGTTCGTTTTAGCGATTAAGTCAGGCATTACTTCTTCCACCTTATTGTCCTCTTTCCAAAGCTTGCTGCGGTAATTCACATCACAGGATACGCATATTCCCATTTCGTTTGCTTTCGTTAGTGCTTCTACCAATACCTCAGTAGCACCTGAAGAAATAGCAGGCGTAATACCCGTCCAATGAAACCAACCCGCATCCTGAAATATATCACTCCAATCAATCATGCCTTTTGTAAATCCAGTAAATGCCGAATTGGCGCGATCGTAAACCACTTTAGAACCTCTGGCCACAGCACCTGTTTCCAGAAAATAAATACCCAAACGTTCCCCGCCAAAAACAATATGACGCGTGTCCACACCAAATTCATTTAGCCTTTCTTTGCATGATTTTCCAATATCATTCTCAGGTAAACGGGTAATATAGGCCGTTGGAATTCCAAAATTTGCTAATGACACAGATACATTCATCTCGCCACCACCATAAGTAGAATGAAATGTGTTGTTTTGTAAAAAACGTTTGTAATCAGGTGTTGCCAATCGTAACATGATTTCTCCAAAAGTGATTACTTTTTTATTCATAGCTAATTCCTATTATCATTAAATCCTAAACACAAAATTGTATATCTATAATCATCAAAACAGATTAACTTTTTGCTCTGTTTGATTAACAGGTATAAAAAGGGTTACTTCTTTCTCCGTGTGCGTTAACGGCACTAAAGTACAAAAAATATAAAATAACCATACTCCAAATACAAGAATCATT
Source organism: Marinifilaceae bacterium (assembly GCA_016936255.1). Classification (GTDB taxonomy): domain Bacteria; phylum Bacteroidota; class Bacteroidia; order Bacteroidales; family Marinifilaceae; genus Labilibaculum. The sequence goes on from JAFGYE010000114.1 coordinate 1,445, forward strand.
TTAAACAAAAGATCACAACTCTGATTGTCAGCACATTAACACAATAACAATAAAATAAACAGCAATCAAAAAAAAAAACCGCAAACACTTAGCTTATAACGGTGGGGAATTAAAATTTAATAGACTAAACCTTAACCGGCAAAAACCCATCGGTCCAATCATTGCATCTTTTTTACCTATAGCAGAATCAAAAATTCCGGCAAGAGAATTCTCAGTTTCAAATATCAACCCATTTTTATAAATTAAAACCCGAACAGTAGCAATGATGTTACAATCCCTAAACAAGCTATTTTCCTTTTAACCTTAACTAAAGCTTCCTCAAAGCAGTAATGCTCAAATTTTATTACCTGCAAAAATACCTTTCCCGGAATATTATATTTTATCACTTCCTGATGAATTTATTTAAGCACATATTTATTAAACGAATTAAGCTTGAACTCATCCATTAGTATATGATCCCAAAACAGGAATTTTTTAAATTTTAAATATTTTACATCTTGTTGCAAAGCACCAAATTATGAGATGAGCCTTGAGATATTTAGCCTAAAAAAGGTTAAATAAATTAAAAAAAATATGGATAAAGATGTTATGATCATCTCCTTAAAATTTGCTATATTACACTAACAATCAAACAATTAAAAAATATAAGTAGCATTGTAAAATAATAAAAATACGGATCCACAAACAACAAATAGAAAATTTAACCAACAGTCAACTTACTTTTTTTAGTCAGGGATAAAGACCAAAAGCATCTGTAAGTATATTCCCAAAATGAATACAACTAACCAATAACTACTTTAGATTTTTATCAAAGCTTTAGCCACTATTTATCTAAATGAAGATCAAACACTTTCAATATTGAAAGATAATCTCTCACAAAAAGGAAATAAAAGATCATCAAGTCTTTTAAATTCGTTTATTTAGCTTATTTTTATTGCGTCTAAATCCTAATTAAAATAAGTGACCACTATTACAATGGTCTAATTGTGGTTTAAAGCAAATAACCTGCTTCCCTTTGAAGTAGAATAAATTAACCAAACAAAAAACATGAGTACAAATTTTTCTGAATACATACAGGCTTTTGAAAAGACTCTTAAATCTGTATTTCACGAACGGGATGACATTGATAAATTTAGTTCGCAACGCGGTTTGCCCCCCTTGGTAATGAGGGAGATTATGTCTGGAAATCCTTTCTCGGTAGCAATTCCTGAAAGCTATGGTGGACGTGGCATTAAAGTAAAAGAATGTCTTGGCATATTAGCCTCTGCAGCATATGAATCTCTTCCTTTATCGCTAACCTTTGGAATTAATATAGGTCTCTTTCTGGAACCTGTAGCCAAATATGCAAATGAGATCGTAAAAAAAGATATTTTTCAACGCTTCCTTACCAAACAAAATATGGGAGGTTTAATGATTACTGAACCTGAACATGGCAGTGGTGCTTTAAATATGCAAACTTCATACACTGAGAAGGACGATCGTTTTCATATTAAAGGAACGAAACATTGGCAAGGACTTACCGGTTTGGCCGATTATTGGCTGATTACATCCCGTCATCAAAAGCAGGATGGACAACTGGGCAGAGATATCGATTTTTTTATTTGCGATGTGACTCAAAAAAACCAACAAGTTGTTGTTGAGGAATACTACGACAACCTCGGCCTATACATGATTCCTTATGGAAAAAACAAGCTGGATTTAGAAATACCTAAAAATTTCAAATTAAATCCTGAAACTACAGGAATTAAAATGATGCTTGATATTTTGCACCGGAGCAGAATGCAATTCCCAGGTATGGGACTCGGTTTTATAAAAAGAATGATGGATGAAGCTTTGGATCAATGTAAAAACAGAATAGTTGCCGGCAAGAGCTTAATCTCTTACGATCAGGTACAATTTCAAATTTCTAAAATCCAAAGTGCCTTCACCATATGCTCGGCATTTTGTTCCAGAAGCAGCACAAAAAGCAGCATAGAAAATGATCTTTCTGCCGATGGAATTGAGGCCAATAGTGTGAAAACCATTGTGACTGATTTAATGCAGGAATCTGCTCAAACACTTGTTCAACTTTCAGGAGCAAAAGGCTATCGCCTCAGTCATATTGGTGGCAGAGGAATTGTAGATAGTCGCCCATTTCAAATTTTTGAAGGAGCAAATGAAATGCTCTACACTCAAATCTCAGAAATGGTAATCAAACTAATGAAGAAGAAAAAAGAATTCAACTTGTTTCAATTTCTAAAAAACTTCGACTTGACAAGCAAAGCATCCGAATTCTTTAAAAAGCAAACGGATTTTTCATTAAACACCGACTTGCCACAACGCAAATTAGTTGATTTAGGAAGAACTATAGGTAGAATTATATCGGCAGGATTAGTAATTGATCTTGCTGAAAAAGGATTCAGAAAAGACTTAATTGAAAACTGTTTGTCTTCTCTTCAGCAAGACATTAACAACCTGATCTATTCTTACCACAACAATTGTTCAATTTCAAGTGTTGATGAATATCAAGACGGAAGTTCATGGTTGGAATTTTCATAATTCTCTACCTTCAACAAGTCAAATTTAACTAATAATGGCCATCTGAAACAGATGGCCATTTATATTTTCAAGCAACAGCTAACTATCTTATATCACCGTAATTCCGTATATCAGATCTTGTATTTGTTTTCTTCAAAACAGTAACGAGTATATCGTGATCATACTCATCCAATTCCCCGATTGCCTTTAATCCCTCATCATTATTTTTCATTTAAACAAAACCGAATCATCTTTAATGATGTTTACATTGCAATAAGTGATCGGTACAAAGAAAAATTTCAAAATTTTATTGATGAAAATTATCTAGTTGAAACGTTCAAGAAATAAATTCCAGCTCCAACTCTTCCTGGCTCCCCTCCTTTTGCTTCATTTGAAACCTCCCCTTCGATTTAATTTCAAGCTTTTTAATAAGAGCCAGTCCTTTCATTTTCTCCTCCAAATCGGTGGTAACAGCATCGTTCATACTTTCATTAAAAAATGCAAAAAAGGAATCTTTCTTCAAATCGTTAAACTGAATCAAAATGGCATTACTGTCTACAAATAACAAATCATCATAAGGATAAGAGATTGTAAACCCCAGCTCTTCTATCAACTCTTTTATTTTTGTTAATTCCCGATATATCGCACTCATAGATGTATTATTTTGTATGACCAATAATTAATTCAAATAAATGTTTCAGATTAAAAAGATTATCTGCCTGTTCAGCAAACTGGCATTCAGAATGCAAATGATTAAAAGCCTCTTCAAATTCGGCATCCGAAAACTCCAAATCCTCTGCAATCTGAAACTCTTTAAATTCCGTAATTCCATTTAATTTGTACAGCGATTTCCGAAAACTGGAATCGAAATCCGAATTTTTTATGAATTTTATTGCATTTCCTATCGACATGTGCTGTGATTTTACATTTTTGTTGCTATTCTCCAACTCAATCCAACATTTATGTAGGACAAAGCCCCTTTCACCACTGACTTTAACTCCAGTAAACAAGAGGAATTAAGGAAAATCAGTTCTATTTTTATAGAATAACCGCAATTCATATGCCAATGAATTCCGACACTACTCATATAAGTTCGATTAGCAATTCACTGATCAACAAAAACTCTTTCATTTAAAACAGAAATAAAAGCCATCTGCAAGCATCTTTAATTTGTTGATTTGGACATTAAATTTGGAAATAAAATAGTCAGGCAGTTTTATAGCGTATTATAAAAAATTCTTATCCAAATATTCCTGAAATCTCTCTTTATACATATCACTCACCGGTATGTATGTCTTTCCAAAAATAATACGGCTGCGCTCTATAGTGTCAATTTTATCAAGATTAACAATATACGACCGGTGAACACGCATAAATCTGTTTTTCGGCAATTTTTGTTCAAGTGACTTCATTGAATTGAGCGATAAAATTGGTTTCTCATTTTCTATCGTATGAACTTTAATGTAATCTTTTAACCCCTCGATGAATAAAATATCATTAAAATTAATCCGACGGATTTTATATTCCGACTTAAGGAACAAAAACTGACTGTTGGATTGAATGATTGGTTGTGCATCCATTTCCAATTCAGATTGTTTATGCGCTTTTCTGGCCGCTTTAAGAAATTCTTCATAGCTAAACGGCTTCAGTAGATAATCAAGCGCATTTAATTTAAAACCTTCAAGAGCGTACTTCTCGTAAGCAGTTGTAAAAATAATTTTATGCGCACCTTCAAGACTTCGTGTAAATTCAATCCCTGTCAAATCAGGCATTTGTATGTCAACAAAAATTAAATCGACCGGTTGCGACGATAAAAAATCAATCGCATCCAGCGGATGATCAAATTCACCAACCAATTCCAGAAAAGGTGTTTTCTTAATGTATTCGCTCACTAAACTAAGGGCAAGCGGTTCATCGTCGATAACAATAGCTCTCAATTTCATGTTGTCAATTTTTTAATGTGCAGATCGACCTTGAAAGTTGGTTCATTGTTGCTGATTTTTAAATCGTATTGATCGGGAAATAGAAGATTCAGCCTCTTTTTTACATTTTCAAGACCTATACCCGAGTATTGCAAATCATCCACCCGACCTCTTTGCCCAACACTGTTTTCACAATAAAAATGAATCTGGTCATCCTCAATTTCCATTCCAATAGTAATGAATGAACGGTCGCGGTAACTCAATCCATGCTTAAAAGCATTCTCGACAAATGGAACAAAAAGTAATGGTGGGATCGAAAAATCAGTATAGTCTTTCGGGAATTCGATCTGTAATTCCACTCTGGAACTCAGCCTAAGCTTCATCAGATCGATGTAATTGCTCATAAAATCTATTTCGTGACTCATTAGCGTTTCGCCATGTTCCGATTCGTAAAGCAGATATCGCATCAATTTCGAAAGTTTCAGCACCGATTCCTGTGCCGTTGACCCGTCAATACCAATTAGCGAGTAAATATTATTTAGGGTATTGAAGAAAAAGTGCGGACTAACCTGATTTTTCAGGAAGGCCAGTTCCGAGTTTAGTTTTTCCTTTTCAAGCTCCTTTTGTTTTTCTTCATTCTGTTTCAATTTTTTCATCACACCAAGCCCCATTGCAAAACCCGAAATCAGAAACGAAACCAGAATGTGGTTATAAATCCCGAAAGCCTTCATCGGAGGCCGTATATTATTGTCTTCGGTCAATTTTTTCATGACTTCCTGAAATTTGGCATTCTGAACCGAATCAAAAAGAATCGTATCATTAATATAGGAAGTCAAAAAGTAGGTCCCCAGAATCAATCCGGAAAGGATAACAAGATAACTTACTTTTCTATCCTGAAGAAAAAAACTTGGTATCAACCAAAGATAGCTAACATAAAAAATAAATCCTGCAGAAAGAGTATGCACATAAAATTGATACAAATGATGCCTGTCACTTGAGTCAAAAGCACTATTTAAATAGAATGGAATACTGATAATTATAATCCAGGCAATAACATGCAATCCTACGCTGATTTTTTTATCAGATATGCTTAAAATTTTAGCCATTGATTTTATTTTTACCAAAGATAATTAACCGCTACTCTAAAAAAAATGATTTGAACAGATTTTAATATCCCATTCAGACGACTAGAATATTCACTTTATCTCCTTCCTTCCATCCGCTCAAACGGCTGGTATTATTCGTATCTCAAAGCATCAATCGGGTTTAGGCTGGCAGCTTTACGGGCAGGGTACCATCCGAAAAAAATACCAATGGCAGAACAAACCAGAAATGACATAATCACCGAAAGAGGAGAAATAACTACCGGCCAGTTCATAACCGACGCCGTAATCTGAGTAGCCAATATTCCTAAAGTAATTCCAATAACCCCTCCAAATGCACTTAACAAAATAGATTCAATCAGGAATTGCATCAGGATATCATTACCGCGACCACCAACCGAAAGCCGAAGACCAATTTCACGGGTACGTTCGGTAACCGAAACATACATAATATTCATAATGCCGATACCACCTACCAAGAGCGATATTCCTGAGATCGCACCCAACAAGGCAGTCATCACATCACTAATAGAGCTAAACATCTGAACCATTTCAGCTTGAGATCTCACCTGAAAATCATCTTCCTCACCCTCTTTTAGTTTATGACTGGTGCGTAACGATTCTGTAATCTGACTGATGGCTGCATCATTCAATTCCTCATTAACTGCTGATGCAGCAATACTCTGAATATGAGTAATAGCCAAAATTCTTTTCTGAACCGTTGTGTAAGGAGACATAATCAGGTCATCCTGATCCTGTCCCATCCCATTTTCTCCTTTTTCACTCAAAACTCCTATGATGAGAAGAGGAATGTTTCCAAAACGAATTGTTTGACCAATAGGGTCTTTATCAGAAAATAAATTTTCGATTATAGTTTTTCCGACCAAACAAACTTTAGAATAACATTGAATTTCTTTATCCGTAAAACTCCGTCCGGATTCAATGGCATATTTACGAATACTAAAATATTTATTATTTACTCCATAAATAGTTGTTGGCCAATTTTGATTGCCAACAACTGCCTGACCACTCGAACGAACTTCTGGTGAAATATCACTGATAGCAGGACAATTCTTCTCAACAAACTCTAGATCAGACAGCTTAAGATTTTGCGCATCACTATTACCCATGCGAACACCCCCTTTTTGCTCTCCTCCAGGCATCACGAAAATAAGATTAGTTCCCATATCCGACATTTGTGCCTGAATACTCATCTTAGAACCCTGCCCAATAGCCAGCATAACAATTACCGAAGCCACACCAATAATGATGCCTAACATAGTTAAGAATGCTCTGAATTTGTTTCGTCTTAAGGCACTTAATGCAATTTTCACTGAATTGGTATAATTCATATCTATGTATTTTTACAGTTAACAGAGCTCTTCCTCAGGAAGTGCATTAAGCAATTCAACAGCATTATTTTGTTTGGTAACAATTTCTTCACGAATAATGTGTCCATCACGAAAAACAACCTGACGGGTCATAAATTTAGCGATATCGGGCTCATGCGTAACAAATGCAATTGTTTTCCCTTTTGAATTTAAATCCTGAAATAATGCCATAATTTCGTAGGAAGTTCGGGTATCCAAATTACCTGTAGCTTCGTCAGCAAGAATAACAACAGGATCGTTTACCAGTGAACGGGCTATAGCCACACGTTGTTGCTGCCCTCCCGAAAGTTGATTTGGCATGTGATGCATGCGATCGCTCAATCCAACTGATTCAAGAGCAGCTTCAGCACGTTCGCGACGTTCTTTTGGTTTAATTTTCGAGTTATAAAAAAGAGGAAGTTCAACATTTTCAAGTGCCGTAGTCCGCGACAAAAGATTATACGACTGAAAAACAAATCCGAGTTTGTGGTTGCGCAAGACTGCCAGTTCATTATTCGAAAGCTCTCCCATACTTATTCCATCCAAAAGATAAGCTCCTGAAGTTGGTTTATCCAAACAACCTAAAATATTTAGCATGGTTGATTTTCCCGATCCACTGGTTCCCATAATAGCCACAAATTCACCCTGTTTAATTTCAAGGTTTATACCTTTCAAAGCCCGCACTGTAATTTCACCAACGTAAAAATCCTTTTTCAGATCTTTAACTTCTATTATTGTTTTCATCTGTTTATATTTTTCATGTTATGGTCAGATGGAACTTACCATGATTAAGTAGTCAATAATCATTTAATCATGAACGTTTCATATCCGTTTACTTATTGGATTTTTTATTGCCATCTGGTCTTTTAGGCATAAATGGACTCTGGCTGGCTACTGGTGCTGAACCGGATTGAACTACAGATTCAGTATTCATTGAAACCACAACTTCGTCTCCCTCTTTTAACCCAGATACAACTTCGTAATTAATTTCATCAGTAACGCCTAATGTGACATTTTGTGGATGAATGATATCACCCTGTTTAACCCAAACAACTTGCCTTTTCTCGTCTGATTTCTGAAATTTAGGAGCTCCTGATTCCATGCGGGGCTCTGACCGTTCACCAATCTGTTTATTTCCTGCCAAAACAGACTCATTGTAACTTTCTAATGCTGCAGAATCGGGTTTAAAACGAATTGCTTTTGCCGGTACCAGTAAAATATTTTTAGCTTCAGTAACAAAAAAAGTTGCATTAGCAGTCATTCCAGGCATTAGTATTTTCTCAGGATTTGGAGCATTAATAATTACAGTGTAGGTAATAACATTAGATGATTCAACCGGCTGCAATCTGATTTCGGTAACCAAACCTGAGAATTTTTTCAAGGGAAACGCATCAACAGTAAATTCAACTCGTTGATTATTACAAACTTGTCCTATATCAGCCTCATCAATATTAGCTTCCACACGCATTTGAGTCAAATCATTTGCAATCGTAAACAAAGTTGGAGTACTAAAACTTGCAGCTACCGTCTGACCTTCGTCAACAGCCCGTTCAAGAATAATCCCATCAATTGGTGAATAAATTCTGGCATACGACAAGTTAATTTTATTTTTGTCGTATACTGATTTTGCATTATTCAGACCCGCTGCGGCATTGCTATAATTGTATTCAGCCAAATCAAAATCCGATTGCGCAATCAATTTTTTAACAATCAGTGCTTTGTAACGCTCAAAGGTTGCTTTCTGATATTTCACCTGTGCTTCAGCCTGATCAACCGAAGATTTACTCTGTTCCAACTGCGCCAACAAAGGTGTTTCATCCAACAGAGCTAACAACTGTCCTCTTTTTACCTGCGAATTAAAATCAACAAATATTTTCTCGATAACACCTGAAACCTGAGTACCCACCTCAACAGTTTTAACAGCCTCAAGTGTTCCTGTTGCAGTAATTGTATTACTAATTGTTCCCTTTTCAATTTTTGAAGTTTCAACTGTTATAGCTGTTTTATTACCCGCAAAATATCTGTATACAAAAAAAACTATGGCAAGAACGACCACAACTGATCCAATATATATAAATTTCTTTTTCATGATGATGTATTTATTTTGTTTCTGTTTTTACTCAATAACGATTAAAGTGTCAATGGAATTCCTTTATAAAAATCGAGTAGCTTATAACTAAAAATCACATTGAATTTTGATTGCAGCAATTCGCTTTCAGAAGTAATCAGATTGGTTTTTTGAACCAAAAAATCCACCGAGTTAAGCAACCCTAATTTGTATTTTTCGTTCGTCACATCATACGATTCCTGAGTCGATTTATTTTGTTCCAGACTAGCTATATAACGGCTTTGAGCCACGACCACATCAGCGCAAGCTTGTTCAATGCATTTACGCAGTTCGTTTTTGGTATTCACAAGATCCAGCTCTGCTTCAAATACTGATATGCTTGCAACTGCCACATTTGTTTTAATTTGTTTCTTCTGAAATATTGGAATAGATAGTGAAAATCCAACTGATGGATTTATTTTATCATTTAACTGACTAAAATATCCCGAACCTGCTGTTAAGCTGGAATAAGCTGAAGACAAACCAGCATTCATTGAAAGACTTGGAAGTACATCCGCTTTGGCAATTTTGATGCCAAGCATAGCACTTTCTTTACTAAGTTCAGCATATTTAATTTGTGGTTTAATACCCAATGCCAGACTATAAATTTCTTGTACCTCTGGCTGACCGGAATCAAGCAACATGCTGTTCAAATCAGGAGAACTTATCTCAAAACTAATATCTACAGAAAATTCCATCAACTGCATGAGTGAAACTTTACTCATATACAATTCGCTTTTTGCATTGGCTAAAGTTGATTTTTCGGTTGCAAGTTCAGACTTTATCTGCAGATAATCCAACATCGAAATCACCCCTAGATCGACCCTTTCTTTAGCCAAATCCAACTGCTCTGTCGTTGATTCAATTTGTTTTTGAGCATTACTAACGCTTTCTTTTGCATACAAAACTTGGAGATAAGCATTAAGGATATTTAAACCTATTGATTCTTTTACCTCTTCCGAATAAAAATGCCCACTCTCTAAATCAAGTTTTGCCGATTTAATCTGATTCGTTAGTTTATTGCCGTTAAAAAGGGATACATTTGAATTCACGGAATAACTGGTGCTATTTGCACCTTTACTACTTCCATATTCTCCAGTTGTTGAATCGAATCCTTTGTACCAGTTAAAATTTTGGTTCGCCGATGCATTCAGTGAAGGCAATCGGTTGGCTTTTGCCTGTTTGGAATAAAGCTCATTTTTGTTATTTAACAAATCAGCTTTCTGAACTGTAATATTATTAGTCAAAGCATAATTAATACAATCCTCCAAAGTCCATATTTTGTTTTGGGCTTTACCTGTAATACCTGAAGTGAGAATCAAAAATCCGGCAATCAGTAAACTTGTTTTTATTTTTTCCATACCTATATTGCTATTTTAACCTAAAACTACTGTTACAGCTTATTTTGAAGGCATTAAATAGACAATTGGCAGATTTTCACCGACGTTTAGGTGATTTTTGAGTTTGGTGAAAAATCCGTAATCTAAGAATAAACTAATTTCATTAACTCAAAAAGCTAAAATTTGAATTCCTTTTATAAATTTCAGCTTGTTTTTCACCAGTGATTTATAAAAAGAACTATTTTTATGCCGAAATAGTAAAGACGATGAAAAGAAAATATAAAGTATCGGTTATTCAGCTTAACCTAAACGACATACCAGAAAACAACCTTAAAAAATGTTTAAACTGGGTAAGAGAGGCAGCAAAAAAAGGAGCAGAGGTAATATCATTACCTGAACTATACAGCAGTCATTATTTCTGCCAAAGTGAAGATGTTGACAATTTTGCTTTAGCCGAACCTTTGTACAGCACATCATTTACAGCTTTTAGTGCTTTAGCAAAAGAACTGGGAGTCGTGATTATTGTTCCGTTTTTTGAAAAAAGAATGCCAGGTATCTATCACAACAGCGCATACATCATTGATACTGATGGATCGGAAGCTGGTTTGTACCGAAAAATGCACATCCCGGATGATCCTCATTTTTACGAAAAATTCTATTTTACCCCAGGAGATTTAGGCTTTAAAAGCATAAATACTCAAAAAGGCAAAATAGGAACCTTAATTTGCTGGGATCAATGGTATCCTGAAGCCGCAAGATTAACTGCGCTGAAAGGAGCTGAAATATTATTTTACCCTACTGCTATTGGTTGGGCTCCTCACGAAGTTGAGGAGTATGGAGAAAAACAATACGGTGCATGGATGAATGTAATGAAAGGTCATGCTGTTGCAAATGGAATTTATGTTGCTGCAGCAAACCGAATAGGATTAGAAAAATATGTTCCTGACACAAATGGAATTATCTTTTGGGGAGGTTCATTTATTGCCGGCCCGCAAGGTGAAATACTAGCTCAGGCCTCTCACGATAAAGAAGAAATATTAATTGCTGAAGTCGACTTGGATTTACAAGAGAATGTTCGCCAAAACTGGCCATTTTTCAGAGACCGAAGAATTGATGCATTCAGCGAAATTACCAAAAGAGCAATTGATTAAGTATGAGCGCACAAAATAGAAGATTCCCTGCTGAATGGGAGAAGCAACAAGGTATTATTCTTTGCTTTCCTCACAACGGGAACGATTGGCCAGGAAAATATCAGGCGATACAATGGGCATTTGTTGAATTTATCAAGAAAATTGCCGGTATTGAGCAGGTAGTACTTGTTGTTGCCAATGAAAAAATAAAACAAAAAGTAAGTGACATGCTTGCAACGGCTCATGTGAATCTTGAGAATATCGATTACTTAATACATAAAACGAATCGAAGTTGGATGCGCGATTCTGGACCTATTATTGTAAAAAATGGAACTGAATCGAGAGAGGCATTGAACTTTAACTTTAATGGTTGGGCGAAATATAAAAATTTCCAATTAGACAAACCCGTACCTGAGAAATTAGCTGCCTTTCTAAAAATCCCTGTAACACAAGCAATTTACAAAGGAAAACCTGTTGTATTGGAAGGTGGAGCTATTGATACCAACGGGAAAGGAACGCTTTTAACTTCCGAAGAATGTTTACTGGATCCCAAAATTCAGGTTCGAAATCCAGAATTTACAAAATCAGATTACGAAGCCGTTTTTAAAGAATATTTGGGAATTACAAACACCATTTGGTTAGGCAATGGAATTAGCGGAGACGATACACATGGACACATCGATGATTTGTGCCGGTTTGTTAACCAAAACACCATTATTACGGTTGTTGAATCGAACAAAGAGGATACAAATTACTTGCCTTTGCAGGATAATTTAGCCAGATTAAAAAATGCCAGACTAGAAGATGGTACACAGCCTAATATTGTAGAATTACCAATGCCGGGTAAATTAGAATTCGATGGAATTCGAATACCTGCCAGCTATGCCAATTTTTTAATTCTAAATAAGTGCGTTCTTGTTCCTACATTCAACGACAGTAAAGACCGTATTGCCTTACAAACCATAGCCGATTGTTTTCCTGACAGAGAAATAATAGGCATCAGTGCTATTGATTTAATTTGGGGTTTTGGAACATTGCACTGTTTAAGCCAACAAATTCCTGAATAAATCAGAATCCTTATTACAGACTCAAATAGAAATAATATTAGAAAGGTGCAATTCAAAACACTGCACCTTTTTACTTTTCTTATTTTGTCTCGTCCTAAAATAGCCTTATCCAAAAAAACATCGGAATTAGCATCCATTTTCGCAAAATTTGTTCTTGTGCATTCACTTGAGTAAAAAAATAAGCTTTACGTTAAGACTCAGCTACATTTTGCAACAAAAAAATTAGATTTCTAGAAATCATAACGAATTCCTGTGAAGATACCAATTGAATACGGCTTGTAATCATACTGACTACTGGTATTTATGGAATTCAGATAATATTTAACCGAAGGTTCCAATCCAATTTGAAGTTTTGAATTCAGCCTGTATTCCAATCCAAAACTAAATTGAGAACTAAAATTAGTTGCTCGTATTCCTTCAATCTCCCCAATTTTCTTATTTCCTCCATTTGATTGATCATACACTCCATTTCCAACAATCATGTTAGCACTTAAACCACCCGAAACAAACATCCCAACTCTTTTTTGAATGAGATTATACCGCATCAAAAAAGGTATTTCGATGGCTTTAAAACTTTGAATTAAATCTGCTGATGATGAATACGAATTGGTACTAAGAAATGCTTCTCCAGAAGGCGTAGACTGTGGCAAACTACTACCACCACTCAACCGTATTGGCCCTGCAGAAGTTACCGAAGGATAGGAAACCTCTCTAATTAACGATTTATCTTCCGGAATTAGATTTACATCAGAATTCGTAGTTGCATCAGCATACATTAAATCACGATGGCCTCCACCAGAATTCAAATCCTGTCCAAAACGATTGTATACAATTCCAGTCTGAAAAGCAAATTTGTCATTCATTGCAAAATTCACTTTCGCTCCTCCTCCTACGCTCCAAATCCCAGATTCAATATTACTTCCTTTGTTATCACCTGAATAGGAAGAGTAGCTTGAAGATACTTGACCGATAATCGACCATTTATTTTCTTTAATTTTATCTCTCCCCAATTGCTCAATTGCCAAAATATTTTTTCGAATTTGCATTTCGTCCGCCAACAGTACTAAATCCTGTTGTTTAAATAATTGACTCGTATTGGGGAGCAACTGACTAGGAAGATCGTTCTTAAAATTCGAAAGTTTTTCTTCCAATGTACGATTCATCAATAGATTTACAAATTCGCTATCTAAAAAGGTCAAATCCTTTTCTTTTGATAGAAAAACCATATCCGGATCCGATCTTCTAATTTTGGCACTATTAGAATCTGAAAACTTGTTAAACTTACTGTTCAAATTTCCCGTGACAAAAATTTCCAGCGAATTAGTCTCATTTAAATTCGCTTTGATAGATGATGAATTTGCAAGAATTATGTTATCTTGCTTATTTTCAAATACATATGATTCATTTGTAATGTTCGCATTGTTGGTCAACTCTTTTTTTGTTGAACTATTTGCTTTAGAATCTATATCCTGATTTAATTCCGACTCAAAATTGTTTTGAAGCGATGTCCTATTTTCAGAAACAGTATTTAATTGCATTTTGTAATTTGGCTGACTGATAAAATACTGATTACCTATTGCTAACAGTAAAAGTATCGACGCTGCGATGCCAGTCCATATGTAAATAGCAATCCTCCGCTTTTTCTTTGCCGCCATTAATTGACTGTTTATTCCTTCCCACACTTTAGAATTCGGTGGAACAGACAGATTTTTTAATCCATCAGCAAAAAGACTGTCAATATGTTTGTTGTCCTTTAGCATACTCTCAAATTATTCTCTTTTACCTTCAAATAATCACTCACTTTTTGCTTTAAAATAGCTCTTCCCCGAGCCAAATTAGATTTTGATGTTCCAACAGTAATATTCATCACTTCAGCAATTTCATTGTGCGGGTATCCATCAAGTACATACAGACTAAACACCATACGATAGCGATCTGGTAATTCCTGTACCATTTTAAGTAAAATATCTATGGAAATATCCGATTCGGAATAATTGACATCACCCTCATCTGCTGTGTCAATAGCTTCTTCTACCAACTGAATTTTCTTAGCTTTCCGAAATTTTTCCAGTGCTGTATTAACCATTATTCTCCTCATCCATCCTTCAAACGAACCTTTAAACTGATAGGATTTAACATTCTGAAAAATTTTAATGAACCCATCCTGCAAAGTATCCTCAGCCTCAGCCAAATCTTTAGAATAGCGCAAACATACCCCCAACATTTTAGAGGCAAATTCTACATAGAGAAATTCTTGTGCTTTCGATTTTCCCTTAATGCAATCCTTTATTATTTGATCCAACTTATGGTTTTCCAACTTCTTTTTTGGTTTAGAGCAAAACAGATTTATCTGTTAGTTACAGTAATTACAAATGGGTTGCGTTAAAATTACGCTTTTTTTTTAAAAGGTATTCCATTCTTATCTCCCCTCCATGGAACTTCAAAATTAAATTTAAAAAATAACAGCTCCCAAAGCAACCAATCTCCTTTTTACTCATCAAAAAGATAAATCAACAGAAATATTAATTTATTATTTATAAAAATGAAAAGTTTAAAATTTAGCCTTTTACTATTGGTTTCAATATCGATATTGCCTTCTTGCGACACAAATGAGTATCAGGAACCAGAACTTGATGGTATTGGTGATGTGTTTGTTCGTTGTATTAAAGTAGGTGATGAAACACATTTCGCTCCATTTTTTTATGCTTACTCGAATAAAAATTTATCAGAAGTATTGGTGGAAAGTCCTATAAATGATGCGCCGGACTATGTATTAGGTGATTATATGACAAATAAAAAAGTATTTAGACTTCTACCTAAAGTAACAGACTATAGCTCAACAGATATTGCTAATGGTTTTTACAAATTTGAGATGGTTTCGATAGGACAAGAAACAATTAAAGTTCAAGATAAATTGTTAGATTCTAGAATCGAGCCTATAGAAATTACTGATTTCATCTATACAACAGATGGACATAAGTTTAATATTTCCTGGAATGAATTGGATAATGCAGACATCTATGTTGTAAAATTTATGTCTGAGAAAGATGGTAAGGTTCTTTATGTTTCGAATCAATTATCAACAACAGAATATGAGTTTAATGAAAACTCAAAGAATTGGGACTCGAATACTCAATTAACTGCTGGCACTACATATTTCGTGGGTGTATTTGCATACGAATTTGAAAGTGCAACAGCCAACAATGGATTTGATATCAATAGTGAAACAGTAGAATACAAAGAAATAGTTTGGTAATACAAAAAATCCCGCCTTCCAAAAAGAGGCGGGATTTTAATGTTGATCGTTAATTAATTTTCGAACCTATATTAAATCAGAAAGCAGTATTCTGACTAATTGTTCCAATTTAGAAACCGATACCTAAAATAAGGTTAGCAGTTTCAGCTTGTGGGTTAACACCAATTTTAGCCCAGGCATTTAAAGAAAAGCTATCGGTAATTTTGATTTCTCTTGTTGCTGAAGCTCCAATATTAACGAAACCAAAACTCTCTCCGTAAACTTGATTTTCAAATGGATTAAGGCCTGCAAATAATGAAACAGTTTCTCCACCTATTTTAACTGGGTAACCAAACTCAACATAAGTTGAATAATTCTGATTTCCTTCTGCATCTAAATCACGTCCGTAAAGCATGGTAGCTACGCTAAGACTTAAAGGAAACTGCTCAGTAAAATAAAAATTGAAACTTGCATCAATCAAGTGATTGGTTGTACTTTTATCTAAGTCAAGATAATTGTAATCGTCGATAGAAGCTCTATCTCTGTTTGCGAATAAATCCCAAACTGCAACATTAAAATGATCACTAAACTTGTATCCTACGTGGAAATCAAACTCTGAATAAGTATTATCGAATGCATATCCACCCCAAGCTCCAAATGTGAAGTTATTGTTCGTGTAAGCAAGATCCATTTCGAAGTTAGCAGTATTACTTACCATGATACCTCTCCAGTAATGACGAGTAGTTACCGATGGGCTAACTGATACTTTTCCTTGTGCGTTAACAGTAAGGTTTGAAGCCATTATTATTACCAGAACCAATAGTGCCGATATTTTAAATGTAATTTTTTTCATATTAATATTGAATTAGATTCTGATAAGATTTGGAATACATGGTAATCCAAATCTCAATAGATAGGTTAATTTTTGTAGTGGTTAATTTTATTATAAGAACATGAAAAGGGTTGCAGCTATTGCAGCACCTAAAACAGGTGCAACAACTGGTACTAAAGCATATCCCCAGTCACTTGTTCCTTTATTGTCCATTGGAAGAACTGCATGCATAATTCTTGGTCCCAAATCTCTTGCTGGATTAATTGCATAACCAGTAGTTCCTCCAAGTGAAAGACCAATAGCAACAACCAATAAAGCAACCGGTAAAGCTCCCAATGTTCCCAATCCTATCTTAGCACCTTCCATTCCTGCCGCTTGCAATGATGGACCTGCCAAATAAAAGATCACAAACACCAATACAAAAGTTCCAATTATTTCGCTAATTACATTACTAGTCAGGTTTCTGATAGCTGGACCGGTAGAAAAACAAGCTAATTTCGATCCGCCATCCTCTGTAGCATTAAAGTAATCGCGGTACATTAACCAAACAAGAAATGCTCCCATAGCCGCACCCAGCATTTGAGCTGCAATAAAAAGACCAACTTTCGACCATGCAAACATACCAGCAATAGCTAAACCAATAGTAACCGCAGGGTTAAGATGTGCTCCAGAAACAGGACCTGCAACTGCAACTCCGGTAAATACAGCTAATCCCCAACCCAAAGTGATAACTATCCAACCACTGTTATTTCCTTTTGTCTTATTTAATACCACATTAGCCACTACTCCATTACCTAGTAAAATTAGTAGCATTGTTCCTAAAAATTCTGCAATAAATTCGCTCATAATATAAAATATTAAACGGTTTTGTTATTAAAAAAATAAAATGCCAGATTGTTTCTACATCACAGATCGGTCCTTCACAAATCTGGCATTCATTCAAATAGTTTTTGTTTAAACTTACGCTTCGATATCCCAATTCTTAGAACGTCCTAAAGCTTTATTCCAACCAGAAATAAGTCTCTTAGATTCGTCTTTAGCCATTGTTGGTTCGAATTTCTGATCCATCTGCCACTGATTTTTAATATCATCAATACCCTCCCAATATCCAACTGCTAAACCAGCTAAGTAAGCTGCTCCCAAAGCTGTTGTTTCAAGAGTCTTAGGACGGTAAACCGGAGCATCTAACATATCCGACTGGAATTGCATTAACAAGTTGTTAATTGCTGCACCACCATCAACACGTAATTCTCTAATTTCGATTCCAGCATCAGCTTCCATAGACTTCAAAACATCCATTACCTGAAAAGCGATTCCTTCCAGAGCAGCTCGTGCAATGTGAGCAGCTGTTGAACCTCTTGTAAGACCTACAATTGTTCCTCTGGCATACTGATCCCAATGTGGAGCACCTAAACCTGTAAGAGCTGGAACCATGAACACACCACCGTTATCTTTTACTGAAGTAGCTAATGCCTCAACATCTGAAGATGACTTAATGATACCTAATCCATCGCGCAGCCACTGAACAATAGCTCCACCCATGAAGATACTTCCTTCCAAACAGTATGTAGTTTCACCATTAATTTTCCAACCAATAGTTGTAAGCAAGTTATTTTTAGATTTTACTGGTTTATTACCTGTATTACAAAGCATGAAACAACCTGTACCATAAGTATTCTTAACAGAACCCGGCTCAATACACATTTGTCCGAAAGTTGCAGCCTGCTGGTCACCAGCGATACCTGCTATAGGTACTTTATGAGCAAATAATGTAGAAGTTGTATATCCATATACTTCAGAAGAAGACTTCACCTCTGGCAACATACTTCCTGGAATGTTTAGTAACTCCAACATTTCAGTATCCCACTCAAGAGTGTTAATGTTATAAAGTAAAGTTCTACTTGCGTTAGATACGTCAGTTACATGAACTTCACCTTTTGTTAATTTCCAGATTAACCAGCTATCAATAGTTCCAAAAGCTAATTTTCCTGCCTCTGCTTTTTCACGAGCACCTTCAACATTGTCAAGAATCCACTTTACTTTAGTTCCTGAAAAATAGGAATCAATAATCAATCCTGTCTTATCCTGAATCATATCAGCATGTCCGGCCACTCTTAATTCATCACAATATTTTGAAGTTCTTCTATCTTGCCAAACGATTGCATTATAAATCGGCTCACTAGTTTCACGATCCCAAACTACTGTTGTCTCCCTCTGATTTGTAATACCAATACTGGCAATGCTTTTTCCGTCAACACCTGCATGTGTGATTGCTTCTGCTGCTACACCAGCTTGAGTAAACCAAATTTCGTTTGCATCATGCTCCACCCATCCTGGCTGAGGGAAAATTTGTGTAAACTCTTTTTGTGCAGTACTAATCATTTCGCCTTTTTTGTTGAAAACGATCGCACGAGAACTAGTCGTTCCTTGATCAAGCGCTAAAATAAACTTGTCTTTCATATTAATTCTAATTTTGGGTTATTGTGTTATTTGGTTTTCTAATCTGCAAATATCTCATCTCCTCATTGTCCCTTAATCGAATTTGTAATCGATTGCGAAGATGCGAAAAAAAACTTTTTTTAAGATCTCACCTACATCAACATGAATTATCTACTGGAAAAATAAAATTTCCATGTTTTTTTTGAGGATGGAAGATTGGCAATTGTAAAGTAACCGCCATCTTTCTGGTGCAAAGTTTAAGTGGATTTGCGCTGAGTTAATTTTGTGCCAAAAACTAACTGATTAATATTATTATAACTAACAATTATAACAGTACCTATTAAATTCCCGAAGTACTGCTAACTTCTCATCGCAAATCCACTTCCTCAAGTACTAACTATTGTAATATATATCGAGATGCTAACTCACTATATTCTTTAATTTGATTTTCTTCCCATTGTTTGTCATACCCTAATTCTTTGGCTAGCAATTCAGCAACCTTAGGAGCGATCAGAATACTTTCTTTTGCATCCAAGAGTAAACATCTTGTTCTTCGTGATAAAATATCTTCAACTGTTCTGGCCATCTCATGTCTTGCTCCCCAAACCACCTGAGCATTAATCACCTTCAACTTTTTGCTCAAATAGTCTCCCAAACCATCTTCTTTTTTGGCTAGATCTAAAATATTTTTTTCGTCGGAACCGTAGAAATGCAATGGATTCTTTAAGTCTATACCGTTCTTATAACCATGTATTTTTAAATTACGGGTAATCGATTTCTTTTCCGGAAGGTTACCTGTTTTTGAAACTGTATTAACAACATCCTCTGCCATTTGACGGTAAGTAGTCCATTTACCACCAGTAATTGTAACCATTCCTGATTTTGAAACTACAATTTTATGTCCTCTCGAAATCTCTTTGGTTTTTTTACCCTCACCACTTGGTGCTGCCAAAGGTCTTAATCCTGCAAATACACTTCTTACGTCTGACCTTTTGGGAGGTTTTGTTAAGAATCTTCCTGCGGTTTCTAAAATGAAGTTAACCTCTTCTTCCAAAGCTCTTGGTTCCAACTCTGCCGAATCCTTATGCACATCAGTTGTACCAACTACAACCTTATTATGCCAAGGTACTGCAAAAAGAACACGTCCATCATCTGTTTTTGGAATCATAATCGCGTAATCTCCTGGAACAAATTCTTTATCCAAAACCAAATGAACTCCTTGACTAACCTTTACTATATCTCTAGCTTTTGGCTCATCCATTTTAATGATTTCATCAACAAATACACCAGTAGCATTTAGAATAACCTTCGCTTTTAATGTATATTTGGAGCCGCTTTCCATATCTGTTACCAATACAGCATTAACTTTCCCGTTGGATTTCTTTAATCCATCTACCTTCATGTAGTTTAGGGCAACACCACCATTTTCTACAAATGTTTGGCACATATTAATCGCCAACCGAGCGTCATCAAACTGACCATCATGATAAACAACACCACCACAAAGGTTTTTCTCTTGTAAGGTTGGAATATATTTTAACGTGCGTTTTTTTGAAAAAGGCAAAGAACGTCCATAACTTAATTTTCCAGCCATCAAATCATACAAGGTAAGTCCCAATGTATAGTAAGGAGTTCCCCACCAAGTATAATTAGGAATAATAAAGGATTGATCTTTCACTAAATGCGGAGCATTTTGCTTCATTAAACCTCTCTCCCGAAGTGCTTCCAACACAAGAGAAATATTTCCTTGTGCCAAATAACGAACTCCTCCATGCACCAACTTTGTACTCCTGCTCGATGTGCCTTTAGCGAAATCATCTTGTTCCAAAAGTAAGGTTTTATATCCTCTTGTAGCCGATTCAATGGCGGCTCCTAAACCTGAAGCACCTCCACCAACAATGATAACATCCCACTTCTGATCCAATTTTTCAATTTCCCTAATCATCCTATCTCTTTCCATAACAGTTCAATAAACAGTTTATTCCTAATCTGAACTATTAAAGTTCTTTTTCCCAAAACTCCCAAATACTTCCATAAACATTTTCCTCATCGCGAACACAGTTGTTTTTTTGCAGCACCAAAATGTCGAGGAAAAAGTCGTAAAGGCGATCGCCTACTTCTAAATTAAATCTCTGATCTTCCATTGCTAAATAATTTTCATTTAAAAATTAAATCTGTATACACAGTACATAGTATAACTATGTTTCTTGTGAAAAAAATTGGAAGTATTACTTCCTTCGGTTTATTATTTAGATTTTTCTAAAGCCTTTAATAAATCCTTCCTTACAAAGCTAAATAAAATACTTAGCTTTGCAAGGTATGTGGTATTATAATCGTTAATTTTTATTTAATCTAAATTTCACCATACACTAATAGGTTGCTATTAATCAGTCACTTAATGTTAAAAATAAGTGTTGTAATTCTTTAAAATAAAGAAACAAACTTCTATAAACAAGAAAGCCAAACTTAAATAAGTTTGGCTTTCTTTATAAAAAATAGATTTTTTTATTCATCAGAATCGATCCAATTTAAGGAACGACTTACTGCCTTGTCCCAATATTTTTTATGATGAGCTACAGTGTCTTTTTCCATTAAAACATTAAATTCCTTTGCTATCTTCCAATGTTCTCTTATTTCATCTGTATCTTTCCAGAAGCCAACTCCCAATCCTGCCAAATAGGCAGCTCCCAATGCTGCAATCTCCTTAATTCTAGATTGAACCACAGGAATATCATAAAAATCAGCCTGATATTGAAGTAAGGTATTATTCACCATAGTCCCTCCTGCTCTGAGTTGTTTAAATTTCATCCCCGAGTCAGCTTCCATTGCTTTCAATACATCTGATGATCTGTGAGCAATCGATTCTAATGAAGCCCGGGCAATATGACCAATACTAGTTCCCATATTCAATCCCCAAAATGTTCCTCTGGCGTATTGATCCCAATAAGGTGCTCCTAATCCAGTAAAAGCAGGTACAATATACACCCCACCATTATCCTTTTCGGTAAGAGCAAGAATTTCAATTTCCTCGGTGGAGTGAATTAAACCCAAACCATCGCGGAGCCACTGAACCACCGCACCACCAATAAATACACTTCCTTCAAGTGCATAAGTAACCTTGTCTCCAATACTCCAGGCAATTGTCGTAATCAGGTCGTTTTTTGATTCAACCGGCTGATCTCCGGTATTCATTAAAATAAAACAACCCGTATTGTATGTATTTTTCACCATTCCCTTCTCAAAACAAACCTGTCCAAACAAAGCAGCCTGCTGATCTCCACAAATTCCGGAGATTGGTATATCAGTCCCAAACATCGATCTTTTTGTACTTCCGTACACTTCACTGGATGAGCATACTTTTGGCAGTAGTGATGCTGGAATGTTCATGATATCCAAAATCTCCTGATCCCATTCCAATTTATGGATATTATAAAGCATTGTACGACTTGCATTAGACACATCTGTAACATGCTTTTCTCCTTTTGTAAGCTTCCAAATTAACCAACTATCTACGGTACCAAAAGCCAGTTCACCTCTTTCTGCTCTTTCTCTTGCTCCTTCAACATTATCAAGAAGCCATTTTATTTTTGTTGCGGAAAAGAAAGCATCAAGAATTAAACCCGTCTTTGCTTTTATCAAGGAAGCGTAACCTCGTTTCTTCAATTCATCACAAATATGAGAAGTACGTTTATCCTGCCAAACAATAGCATTGTAAATAGGCTGACCAGTTTCCTTATCCCAAATAATAGTAGTTTCCCTTTGGTTCGTAATACCTATACCTGCAATATCTGCTCCGGTCAGGCCCGCTTTTTCCAAAACCTCTTCTGCAACTGATGCCTGAGAATACCAAATCTCCTTGGCATCCTGTTCAATCCAGCCGGGCTTAGGATAGTATTGTTCATATTCTTTTTGAACCAAAGAAACAATTTCTCCATCCTTATTAAATATTATTGCTTTCGACACTGAGGTTCCTTGATCCAAGGACAAAATATACTTCTTCATCACCTACTAATTATATGATTTCTCTGGTTATTTAAACACTTTCTTTGATCCTCTCAATCGAAAGGTTTAAAGCATCAACATATTCTCTCATCACCATTAGATGAGCAGTTCCTTCTTCGGTAAGTTTATAATACTTTCGTGGAATACCTGTATCCATTTCGGCCCATTCAGAGGTAACCAATTTTTCTTTCTTCAATCGATTCAAAAGGGGATAAATAGTTCCCTCAGCAATTTCGAGTGATGTAAATTGATTCATCTCACTAATCAGCTCGTATCCATAACATGGCCTAGACCTTAATAGCAGCAAAATAATATATTCCAGAAGTCCCTTTTTAAATTGAGACTTCCACTTCGTTATAAAATATAAATTTATTTCTTCATTCATGGTTTAACAAACATATAAAAAAACACCTGGTTTTACAAGATACTATGCATCAGGATTATTATTCGTATTAAATTTTTATTGTAACGAGACTTCAATTCGAAAATTTGGAGAACGTTGTTCCTCAGACAAATTTCTTAAATCAGCTTTTTTCATTTCAAATGAGTTAACACCTACCAATAAGCTATTTATCAGGTAATCTGAAACCATATTATTTCTTTTATCATAAAGCTTCTCGAATAAAATGCTTATTTCCTGTTCTCCAATTACAGCAACACAATTGTCTTGAATTGATTGTTCCGCATTCGACCGATCCTGATTAAAAATATAAGTTCTAAATTCCGGACTGTTATTTGCCCATTCCATTAATTGAAGATTCGGTATAATCATCTCCTCCATAGCTGCTGATTGAAAAAAACGATCTGCACATTCTCTTACGGCAAGCAGAATCTTTTCTTCACCAATATTTGTTTCCTGTGAAAATAGAAATTTTAAATCCGATTTTTTCTTCAGTATGCCTGCAATTGTTTCCAATGTATTTTTTTGTGCAATATCCAAACTATCCTGTAAAAAATGAAATGGTATTTTTTCAATACTCTCAGGATTTGCTCCAACTAAATTACCCAATAACCCAAAAGGTTTACCAGCAGTTTTCACCAAAAAATTCATGAATGTCTTCCATATAATTTTCCCTATTCTAAATTCCGGATCTTTTGGATTTCCCGATACAGGCAAATCGAATTTAATAAGATCATCTTTATCCTTTAATAGATACAAAGCCAAACGAACAGGAGCTTTAATTGTATTTGGATCACTGGTTTTATTCCCAAATTCAAATTCGGAAATTTTTATTTTATTCAAATTATCCAATGCAATTGCCGTCAAATCAATATTACAAGTGTAATTAAGCTCTCCCTGAGTAATTGGCCTGGCAATATAAAACTCTGTATAGGGCGAAAAACTCATTAAATCAAGCCTTTCAATCTTTCCACGTAAGTTAAATTTATAAACGTCTTTCAAACTAAAAGATGCCAAGCCTGAAGATCTTCCTCCGCCATTCAAGTTCAATGAATAAACTACTGGTATTTTTAAACTTTCAGGATTAACTGTCCCTATATCCATCTGGATATCATTCAAATCGTAAACAAATTTTCGATTTAGTGTATGATCTGCAAATCTCACGACTCCTCTGCTAAGAGAAATTGTGTCAATCTGATAAAACAAAACAGATGCTGCATCTTCTTTAATTAGGTTATTTTCAGAAATTGAATCAGAGACCAACATAGGCTGAAAAATTTTTTCAAAACTACTGACCTCAGGATAGAGAGAGGCATACATCACCATAGAATCAATATCCACTGATCCTATTTTGTAATAAGCTGATCCAATATGAAGAGAATCTAAACTAACTTTAGTCGATTTTGCTGCAATAAAAGGGTTTCCGTCTGCATCACTTACCGAAAAATCATTTAATGTCGTATTTCCTTTAATGCATACATCCATGAAATCATTCATACTACCATCGATAACAATTTGAGTATCTAGATCTCCTTCCAATTTTGAAACAAGCATATAGTCTTTTAAATAGGCAACAAAAGGAGTAACATCAAGTGATTTTACTCCTAAATTAATAACGTATCGTTGGCTGGAATGGTCAACATCTGCATTAATATGTACATCACCAGTTTTTCCCATTGAAAAATTAACACCCATCTCTGATTTGTCATTATTCCATGCGATTAAAGGCAACTCAATATTAATATCCTTAAGATCAATATTGTTGTCTTTTTCAAAGTCAAGGTAATTGACGTGCCCGTTTTTAATTTTAATATTACGAATTTCAAACTTTACAAGCTCCTTGTCCTCTTTTGTATTAGTGCTATCAATAGCATGCAAACTATCTTCTTTTATCAGATCATCAAAATTAAATTCTTCTAATTTTTTTATTACCGATACATTCAATCCATCTAAATAGATTTCACTCACAGCATACTCTCCAGACAATAATTTCCATGGGTTAATGTTCACATACAACTCTTCGAAAGAAACAAAATTGCTATTTCCATCCAATTCGTATAATTTAAATCCTTTTACCCGTGCCGAAACCTTGGCATAATTAAAATGGAGTTCTGAAATTTCAATTTTACGACCAATCACTTCCTCCGAATTCTTATTCACCCAATATTTAACAATTGCAGACAGCATTAAAAAGATAAAAAACAGCACAAAAACAATTGTGCATATTATTATTTTGCCTTTTGTAAGTTTCATCATAATAATTTTAAAATTTCCAAAACAAAAATAGAAAATACATTTCGTGTTATTACATCAATTCCTACTTATCTGATATCGGTTAATAAAAAAAGGGAGGCAAAAACCTCCCTTTTTTGTGTCATTTTTAATTTTTTAATGATTATACACGTGAATATCCCTTTGTGGAAAAGGAATTCCTACATTATTTTTGTCGAATTCCTTCTTTACCGTTTCTTGCATATAAAAGAAAACTGTCCAGTAATCAGCTGCATTTACCCATGCTCTTACGGTAAAATTAACAGAACTGTCTGCCAACTCCGAAACTGCGATAAAATGAGCCGGATCTTTAAGTACACATTCATGATTAGCCAACAATCCGTTAAGAATCTCTTTTGCCTTATCAATATCGTCAGAATAACCAATTCCAAATTTCATATCAACTCTTCGAGTTGCTTGAGTGGAATAATTAATCATAGAACCAGTAGATAAACCTCCGTTTGGAATAATAATGGTTTTATTATCAAAAGAAAGCATTATTGTATTAAAAAGTTGAATTTCCTGAACAACTCCAGCGTACCCCTGAGCTTCCAACACATCACCAACCTTAAATGGCTTGAAAATTAAAATCATTACTCCACCTGCAAAATTCTGTAAAGTACCTGATAAAGCCATACCAACCGCCAAACCTGCAGCTCCTAAAATTGCAATAAATGAGGTCATCTGAACACCAACCATTCCCACTACGGAAATAAACAACATAACTTTCAGAAGGACTCCAAATAAACTTACAATAAAAGGTTTCAAAGTAGCATCCATATCCCTCTTGTCCATCACCTTAGCAATGCCTTTTACAATTGCTTTAATAATCCATAATCCAATTACTAAAGTTACTAAAGCCAATAATAATTTCGGGGCGTACTCCATTGCCATCGTAAACAATTGATCCGATTTACCAAATACAACATCCATATCCATTTTCTAAATATATTAAGTGATTATTTAATTCCCAATTCAAATTGTACAATTCTGTTTAAAGCTCTTCCTTCAGCTACGGCATCTGTTATTGTAAATTTAAAACCTCCAGCCGGAATTCACTCAACCAAGATGCCTTTTCCGGTTAAAAATCTCTTGCTTGTATTGTTTTCATTTTTTAAGACAATACACAAGCTTACTATAATACATTGTGTAAAACAGTTTAATTCGAATAAAATTAAATAAAATTAACAGAATATAAAATACATATTTGATCAAAACATTGCCTTTTTATTTATACTTGAGGTTAAATATTTTAATAAGATTCATATTTAAAATCCCTGCCCAAAAAATTAACTGCAAAAAAAAAGGAAGCTTACGCTTCCCTTTTTTTTCTTTCCGAATATCTCGGACTATCATTTGTTTTCCTTTTTCTATCTCTAAAAGATTCTTTTTTGTTTCCACCGCGATCGGATCCTCCACGACTTCTATCAGAACCAGATCTGTCAGATCTCTCTCCTCTTGGTCTGCCTTTTCTATGACTATCACTACCACCACTCATTGGTCGGTCTCCTGATACTTCAATACGGATACTTCTACCCCCCACAACAGCTCCGGCAAAACCTTTTACAATATCATTAGTAAACTCTTTTTCCACATCAAAGAAAGAGAACACACCTTTTAAATCTACTCTACCAATATTTTTCCCTCTAACACCACATTGTTTGTGAATTAAAGTTAATAAACGAGGAACATCAATTCCATCTTTTATACCAATATTAATAAACATGCGATCTTCATTGCTATCACTACTCTCACTTGCTCTTTGAGCTCTTTTTTGAGTAGATGATTTCATATTCAAATCAGGAGTATTTTTATAATAATCCATAAAACGGTTAAACTCCAGAGATACAAATTTCTTAATGATATCTTCTCTGCTTAATTCGCTTAATTCACCGTTAATAGCTTCAAAATATGTTTCGATATTATTCTCTTCAATATCTACCTCTTTAATACGATTCATAAAGTGAAGCAATTGTCTTTCGCAAACCTCTTCACCAACAGGAACCTTCACCTGAGCAAATTCGACATTTAATTTTTTGGAAAGATCTCTTACTTTTCTCTCATCGCGAGGAGTAATTAAGGCAATTGAAATTCCTGATCTACCTGCTCTGGCCGTACGTCCACTTCTATGCGTGTAAAATTCCAACTCATCAGGTAAGTTGTAATGAATTACATGAGTAAGATCATCAACATCAATACCTCGGGCAGCAACATCAGTTGCCACTAAAAGCTGAAGAGTTTTATTTTTAAAGCTTCTCATCACTTTATCGCGTTGAACCTGCGAAAGATCACCATGCAAAGCGTCAGCTGAATATCCGTCTTTCATTAATAATTCGGCCACTTCCTGTGTTTCCTTTCGGGTACGACAAAAAATAATTCCGAATATATCCGGGTAATAATCAACTACTCTTTTCAAAACGTTATATCGATCACGATTATTCAATAAATAATACTGATGCTCAATATTTACATTCGAAGTGTTCGCTTTCCCTACTGTAACTTCAACAGGGTCTGTCATGTAGTTTTTAGCAATTCGTCGAACTTCTGCAGGCATAGTTGCTGAAAACAACCATGTTAACTTGTCTTCTGAAGTAGAAGATAGAATTACGTCAATATCCTCTTTAAATCCCATGTTAAGCATTTCATCTGCTTCATCAAGAATTAAGTATTCAATTTTAGATAGATCTACTGCTTTACGTCTAATCATATCAAGTAGACGGCCAGGAGTAGCAACAATAACATGTGCTCCTCTTCTTAATTTCCGGATTTGATCATCAATGCTGGCACCGCCATAAACGTTTACAACATTAAGATTCAAAATATTTTTAGAAAATAATCTTAAATCGTCTGCAATTTGGATTCCCAATTCCCTTGTAGGGGATAGAATCAAAGCTTGTGGTAGTTTTACGTCTTGTTCGATTAGTTCGAGCAAAGGTAAACCATAAGCCGCCGTTTTCCCAGTTCCAGTTTGAGCCAAACCAACAAAATCCGATCTTCCTTCCAATAGTACAGGAATTGCCTTTTCTTGGATAGGTGTTGGATTTACGAAGCCTAACTCTTTGATAGCTCCTAGGATAGCCTCAGAAAGGCCAAGATTTTCAAATGAATTCATTCTATAAAATTTATGAGCCGCAAAGGTACGAATTTAATAATGAACTAAGCCATCTTTTTTAGTATTATCTACAGGAGAAAATAATAGCAGGCAAACTGGAAAGGAATAACTTGGTTTGTAGTGAAAACCAAAATCTTAAAAAAGCAGATAACTCAAAATTTTCAGCATTACTTTCAATTTCTTACAAGCATAAAAACCACTTCTGATTTTATTATTGAAGGAAGTTGTATTTTTCTGAGCTCTAAACTTCTTAGCCAACCTTCCATTTCGTTCTCTTTTAAGCTATAAAGAACCTCACGAAACTCATCAATTTGGTCGTCGTTAAAATCATTCTCTTCAAAGCTCTTATATGCGTCTAATTCTTCGTCCTCGTAATAGATAATTTCCTCAGACATCCTGTTGATCAAATCGGTTTCGCAAATCTCATGAGCGCCACAACACTCTTCTATTGGCTCTACAGAAATTTCACGATTCTCATCCCCATCATTTTTCGATTTCCAACGCTGTCCTAAATAGGTGGTTAAAAATGCAATTCCTGCAATCCCCAAAAGTGCTATCAATAAAACTTCCATGAGTGCAAAGCTAAATATTCACAGTTAATTAATCAAGATATCTAGATATTCTTTTTATTTCCAAGAAATCGTACCACCATTGCCTTCCCATTGTGCAAATTGCCTTCTGAAAGATCGATTTCAACCTCCTCCAAAAGGAGGATATCAAATTCTTCAAAATCCCTTTTAATTTCTGATAAATCATAGAGTAGATCTTCATTTTGCGGTCCGCCTGATTTTCGTCCCAACTGATTTTTCGAAAAAACCTCCATTAGAACCATCCCACCCGGTTTCACTGAATCAGCAACAAAACGATGAGCCCCAGTTCTTTCCCGCGAGGACAAATGCAAATAAAGAAGAGCTGCAACATCATATTTTTGCTCAATTGAAGGATGATCTAAAATACTTTCGGTATAGATATTCACATCGACCTTTTGCTCTTCAAAAAATCTTATGGCGTTATCCACAGCTTCCTTACTGTAATCAAAAGCATCAACCTTCCATCCTATACGAGAAGCATAAGCAGCATTCCGCCCCTCTCCTTCACCTGGCAATAATAACCTGCCGGAACTAAGAAGAGACAATTGTGCTGCGAAAAATAAGTTTGCCTTTTCGCCATAAATATATTTAGATTCGGCATAACGTTTGTCCCACATCTCCTTCATAAGTAGTTTATTTTAAAAAAGCTTATTTAGCAATTGCTTTCTCGTATTCTTTCTTATACAATTTAACTTGATTGGTCAATTTTTCAATTTCGGCTTCATTCTCACTTTTAAGCTTTCTTAACCAGCTCAGCTTTCCATCCTTCTCAACAATTTCTGCCTTTAAGGTTTCAATTTCCTTATTTTTTATTACAATCAAATCACTGTTCTTTTGTATTTCATTTGAAAGCTTCTTCTTTTCCCAATCAGCATCTATTCCTGCCTTTTTCAA
The DNA here is from genome assembly GCA_016936255.1 of Marinifilaceae bacterium. Taxonomy (GTDB): domain Bacteria; phylum Bacteroidota; class Bacteroidia; order Bacteroidales; family Marinifilaceae; genus Labilibaculum. The sequence goes on from JAFGYE010000114.1 coordinate 31,776, forward strand.
ATCTTGATTCAACTTACCTGATTCTAATTTTAACTCATCAATTTGCTTTAACAAACCAGAAATCTTCACATTATTTTCTTCATTCAGATTCAGAGTAGAATTGTATTTATCCAATGTTTCCATCAAACGAACCTTAAGCTCTGTAGTGTCAGAAGCAAGTCCCATTAATTCGGTACTTAAATCATCAATTTCCGTATTTTTCATGGCATTACTCTCCGACATACTATTCTTCATTTCATTGTACTCAGCCAAGGTTTGATCTAACTTTGAGTTTAGTTCAGTAATACACTTGCCTTTTTTTGAATTTTCATTATCAAGAGCAACAACTTTGGCATCACTTCGACGTTTTGCATATTCTAATTCTTCATATTTTTTCTTAGAGACAACGCAGGATAAAAGAAAAAATGGAAGCATCGACAGGACAAAAAATTGTTTTTTCATAGGATCACTATTTGTTAATTGATTTAGTGTACCAAAACCAAATTGGTCAGGTCATAATATTAGTATAAATGTAAACGAAGATATTTCTAATTCGACAAAAATTAAACTCATATCATAAAAATTAACATTTTTTATCATGAAAACCAGCTCTTTTTCTTTTCTAAATCTATCATAAACATATCTTTGTAATAATTATCAATTCTTATTTGAATAAATAAGTGAAAATATTATCAACAATTCCTTTTGTGGCAAGAGAATTGATAGCTTTCTTGTGACTTAAATTTTTATTTATCTAAAATCAGCAAACCCATTTTACTTATGCAAAAATACATTATACTTCTCATGACTCTCTTTACCCTGTCTTTTTCCACAATAGCACAGAAAGATAACAATGAAGAAAAGTTAATCCGGATTGTAGGCAAATTAACTAATGACATGAACAATGAACCAATTCCTTTTGCTAACATTGGAGTTCTCGGTTCATATATAGGTGCCGCATCTAACATGAATGGCGTTTTCGAACTTAAAATACCCGGCAGTTTAGCCGACAAAACCTTACAGGCTTCTGCCGTTGGTTATTCCACATTTTCAAATAGCGTGAGGAATTGTATACAAGAAGATACATTGCTGATAAAATTAACACCTAAAAATTATAGCATTGCCGAAGTTGAGGTAACTGCACAGTCATTAGTTCTGAAAAAAAGAATCAAAACTGCGATTGAAAGAATTCCGGAAAATTATCTGCAAACACCTTTCAATTACGATGTTTATTATCGCTCCGAAAAATTTGAAAACAGCCAATTAAATCGTCTTCGTGAAGCGGCAATTCGTATTTACGACGACAAAGGGTATCAACGTGCAGATGCCTATCAGGTATTTAAAGAGCGTGGCTATAAGTTTTTACAAGTACGAAAGAATTTTGAGACTTCATCGCTTGCCGACGGGTCGACCTATTTAGACGAATTATTGGAAATGGACATTGTACGTGGCCGAGGAAATATACTAAACGGCAATCATTTAGATTTTTACGATTTAAATCTCGAACAAATTACGGAATACGAAAATGACTCAATCTGGGTGATCGCTTACAAGAGCAAACGGCCAATACTTAGCAATACTGGTGATTACTATGCCAAAGAATATTCGGGTAAAATTTACATTAAAATAAAGGACTTCGCTGTAATTAAAAATGAAACTCATGTTGTTGCCAGCAATTACTCGCCACAGGGGAGAAACTTTTACGTTAATGAAGAACGACAAAATTGGAAACCTCTGCGTATAGAATATGATTTTAGTGTTACCTACAAGAAACATTTGGATAGATATTACTTAAGCTATGTGAATTACAAACGTCATCACAAAGTGGAAGACAAAAAATCTAAAAAAACTACAACAATAGATATCAACACTGAGATGCTGATAACCCAAATTAATACCGATAAACCAGAAATAATAGAGAAAAGAGCCTATTATGAGAATATGCCTTACGATAAAAGATTCTGGGAAAGTTACAACATCATTTTTGATGGGAAATAAAAAAGAGGCTTAGGCCTCTTTCTTTTTTTATCTTCGAACTATGGCAAAAATCAATTGATCCAAATAATTGCCTTTCTTATAAACAGCACTCTTTAAAACAGCTTCCTGCACAAAACCAGCTTTTTCTAAAACTTTTACTGATCCTATATTCCCTTCAAAAACATTTGCATATAATCTCACAATATCCATGTTCAAAAATGCATAATTTACGGTTTCTTTTACCACCTGTGTCATGATCCCTTTGTTCCAATATTTTTGTCCAATCCAATAACCCAGCTCTGCCGATTTACAAAAGACATCTTCCTGTTGCTCCACACCAACACAACCAACCACTTCTTTATTCACTTCAATTGCCATAAAATATCCTTTAGCTCCATGATTTACAAAATGAATCCATTGTTGAGCATCCCTAAGGGTATAAGGATATGGAAAGCTGTCCTTTAAGAAACGGGATACATCCAAATCATTTGCATATTTTACAAGATCCTCTTCATCTCCAAATTTCCATTTTCTTAAAAAAACACAACTTTTATCAATTTCTGCTGCCATATAAACCTCCATTTTCGATGTCAACTTACAAGTTCGTTAAAAAACCTTTGCTGAGCATTAAATACGAGCAAAAAAAAACTGCCCATTAAATGGACAGTTTCTTAAATAACATAGAAGATTTTACTCTTCCTCTTTAATTTCCTCTACTGTTTCTTCAATATCCAATAAATTATTTTCTTGTAGAATATTGTACCACTGAAAAACTTTTTTCATGTCAGAAACATATACACGATCTTCATCGTAATTCGGCAACACCTCAGCCATGTAAGCTTTCAATTCATTTCCTGAAGCTTTGTGACTTATAGCCTGCCCACCATTTTCTTTATCCTTAATACTTTTAAAAACAACAGCTAATTGAACATCTCCTTCATCTGTAAAAATAGCAATATCTTCTAAAGCACTAATTTTAGAAGACGCATAAGCTGCCATACGCTTTTTATCAATCAAAGACTCAACAATCAGAGCATTCTTTGAGTTAGATACCATTTTAAAAAGACCTGAATGTCCTGCAATGGCCAATATTCCTTTCAACATATTTTCGTTTTTATATTTGGAAGCACAAATTTATAATTCAATTGTAGTAAAAAAAATAATTTTGCAAAAAAACACCTTAGAATTAATCCAGATTACGCAAAGCCTCTTTCTTTTTTGATCTTTTCAAATGCTTCACTCAACTTCTGAAACTTCTCTTTTGCAGCCTCCTGCACATCCTCACCCAAGTAACTCACTTTATCAGGATGGTATTTAGTTGCCATTTTTCGATAAGCCTTCTTAACCTCGGCATCAGAAGCATCCCGTGTTAAATCGAGTATCTTATAACTTGATTCAGTGGATTGAAAAAACATAGACTTAATTGAGTTATAATCACCCGGCTGAATACCCAAATAGTAAGATATTTTATCAATAATATTTAATTCTGATTCAGAAACAGTTCCATCAGCCCGAGCAATTCCGAACAGGAAATGCATTAGCTGCAATCTGGAGGAATAATCAAGATTGTGATGAATTTGCTGACAAACCTCTTCTATCGGTATACTTTGTTTTAGAATGTCACGGAGCACGGTAATTGCTTCACCAGCTCTGCCAGCACCAAAACTTTTTACTAAATATCCTTTTACGTAATCTAATTCTACCTTTAATACTTTTCCATCTGCTTTCATTACAGCAGCAACCAAAATAAGTAAGCTCATTAAAAAATCACCTTGCCTTGTAGCTCCTCTTACATGACCTTTCTCAATTTCAACTGTATCGATTGCCGATCCCAACATAAATCCCAATACTCCACCAATCGGTCCTAAAAAGGCCCAACCCAATCCGCCAGCAATCCATCTTCCGTATTTTCCCATTTTTTGGTACAAAATTATTTTACAATCCTAGTTTTCTTCAAACAAAGAAAACAAAAGATCACTTAATTAGAAATCGCACTTCTAAAAAAGCGATTCTATTAACAAAGTTTAACAAAATTTATTTCGTGACTAAAGACCTTATTTGTTTGTCTATCCGATCAATCTGAGGAAGAATTAACTCTGTATTGTTGTAAATTACAAAATCAGCTTTTTCAATTCTTATCGATTCCGGGAGCTGACTTCTCATTCTCTCCATAATCAGCTCTCTACTGATCAAATCTCGTTGGATGACTCTTTGAATCCTGATTTCCTCTTCTGCTGCAACTGTAATTATCTTATCAAAACTCTTGTATAAACCACTATCAAAAATGATAGCCGATTCTTGTATTACATAGGGCTTTTTAGAATATTGTTCACACCATCTTATAAAATCGTTTCTTACAGCAGGATGAACAATCGAATTAATATCTTTTAATGCTTCAGAATCATTAAATATAATTTCCGCAAGTAATTTTCGGTTCAAATTAAAATTGGAATCGTAAATCTGATCCCCAAAACGTGAAACCAATGAACTTCGAAGCCCTGCATCTGAGATCATTAATTTTTTTGCCTCTACATCAGCAATGTAAACAGGCACTCCCATCATTTCAAATGCCCTTCCAACAATTGATTTTCCAGATCCGATTCCTCCTGTTAAGCCAATCTTTAACATTATTGAAACATTTTTATAATTCTTTTTTTTAAGATCAACTGTTTTATTGGAATGATTTCTTCTCTTTCAAATAAGTAACTTCCTGTGGATAAAAACGAACATTTGTTACAAAGCCTGGACTGCGCAATAACTGTATCTTTAACTTGTTGCTTCCCTCATCTGAAGTATGATTATAATCCACTCTCACATCAAATAAATCAACAGAAACCTTATCATGCTTTTTAAATCCAACAAAATAAGACACAGTAACATCTCCAGGAAACAACCTAAGCAATAAAGAATCAGGAAGATTATTCACTTTGATAGGAACAGTAACTTTCTCTTCCGTAAATTGTTCGACAGGAACCGTGATTTCAATTTTCCTTTGATCAAACTCAAGACCTTCAATCTGTTTTAAACTAACGTTCTTTTTAACTGTTTTATTCAGATTAGTTAAAATGAGCTTCTCTGTCTCTACAAAATAAATACTATCCAAAATTGAATTAGGCCCTTTCACAACCATACTGTCATATTCCAGAGAAATTTCTCCATCCAACATATATTGCTGTTCAAAGCTACTCGACACATTACTTTTAATTGGAACCTTCTTTTCTACAATCGGAGAAAACTCAAATCGAATTGTATCAGGCGAAATACTTATCAATTTAATACTTGAAGAAAGATCTTTCTCAAATCGATTCATAATTTGCGAAGTTGCAAGAGACAAACTTTGAAGAGTACTGTTTTTTAGTCGATTGTCGGTATAAAAGCCAACATCGAATGGATTGGAAAGAAAAGCTGAACTTAGTTCATAACGAATCAAATCGAAGCCCTTCGCATTCACTTTTAAAGAAAATTGCCCGGGCAGTTTATTGGTAAGAACCTTATTTTGGGGCAAGTTAATGTATCGTACCGGGTAATTTACCTCGGTAGTATATTCCTTATTCAGAGCATTTAAAAACCAAAATATTGTAGCAATCCCAACAAAAAAAACATACACGAGCAGTTTTTTGTTCGAAGCAATTTTTTCTGTATTAAAAAGCTCCTTTATCCTTTTAAGATCTGGAATACCCAATGTCTGGAAAATTTAGAAAAAGACTGTGCTCATAGAGCACAGTCTAAACTATTATTTTTGAGCAACGTCACTCATATCTTTAACTACTGCAGCTTTGTCAATTTTCAACCGGTTTTGTCCTTCAACTTCCATAATAATTACAGTTTCCTGAATTTCAAGAACTTTACCATAAATACCACCTGTTGTTACAACCTTATCTCCTTTTTTCAAATCATCACGAAACTTTTTCAATTCCTTCTGCTTTTTCATTTGCGGACGGATCATGAAAAAATAGAATACCACTACAATTAGAACTAGAGGTACAAATTGCATGATAGGGTTTTGTCCCTCTTGAGGTTGTGTCATCAATAAGATGTTCAATAAATTATCCATTTCAATCCTGAATTTTAAGGCCAAAGGCCATATTAATTATACAAATACTAATTATTCTATTCCACTTGTGCTGTGATAATTAACTCTTTTGTTCCAGATAAAGTATTACAAAAAACAGTAATCACCTTGTATTGTTTTCCGTATCTTCCCTCTGAATTGAACTCCACAGTTATATGTGACTCTTCACCGACTTTCACCGGCTTTTTCTCCCATCTCACTGCAGTACAGCCACAACTTGTTTCAACATTCTTAATTACTAAATCTTTCGACCCAATATTCTTGAAAAAGAAATCACAAACAACGATTTCGCCTTCTGAAATCACTCCAAATTTATGTATTTCTTTAGTAAACTCAAACTTAGGAAAACCATTCGGCGGAATAATTTTCTCAGAAGCTTTTCCTTCAATCAATTTACCATCAAATTTACCTGTTTTATTTGAAGTGCATTGTATTAAAAATGGAAACAGCATCACCACAAACAGTATATTATAAAGAAATTTGATGGTTTGAGAATGAGTTTTTTTATTCATTAATTGTTCAAACGTTTTGGTTCCCGAATGTAGTGAATTTTAATGGAAGTATATTTGCTTCTCTTAATAAATAAAAAATGCGCATTGCCAAAAGGCGAGCGCATTTCAAATTATATTCTTTGGGATGATTACCCCTCTATTAAACCCCTGCCCGCTTTTTTAACAGTTCCATTTGATTTCAGCTCCTGAACCATTTTATCCAGAATTCCATTAATGAAATTACTGCTGTTTGCAGTACTGTAAAACTTGGCAATCTCAAGATATTCGTTAAAACTCACTTTAACCGGAACACTTGTGAACTCCTTTATTTCTGTAAGGGCCAGCTCCATGATCAAAATATCCATATATGCTATACGCTCCAAATCCCAATTTTTGGTATTTGCCTTTATCAATTCCAGATGTTCAGTATGATTGATAATCGCCTTACGGAACAATGTTTTCATAAAATCCTCATCATCGCGATCCTTATACAAAGACATTAAAGAAGTATAAGTATCATCAGTTTCAGAAAATCCTTTTATTGTTCTCACAACCATACTGATAATAAACTCAATTTCATCATTCCAATAGATGCTTTTCTCTTCCATTACGCTGTAAAAATCCTCATCTGCAGCAATAATATGAGTAAAAAACTTCTCCACAAATTTCTTATCAGAAGCATAAGTGCTCTCTGGGAAAGACATATACTCACGGTACAAATCTGAATTAATCAATTTGTCATGTAAAATTCGAACGTAATCCTCTTGATCGCTCCAATTTACGGTGTGCGAATTAGAATAACTATTCAACTGAATATTATCTGCCAACTGCCTGATTACGGCATTATTAATAAATTTTGTGTTGGGATTTAAATCCTCATGAGATGGAATAATTTTGCCTCTTGAATTTTCAATTTTCTTTTCAGAAATAAAAGCAACATCCACAATAAGTAGAAGTAAATAATGATACAAATCGTAAGCTTTTCCGACACTAAAGAATAATTCCTTTTCGGCCTTAGCTATTGTGCGATCTTGATTTTTATAATAGGCATACAAAATTTGTAATACCTTAACACGAAGCAATCTTCTACTAATCATACGTTTAAAGAACTTGTCAATTACATTAATTCGGCTGCAAAAATAGGCTTTTTTTACTTGTTAACAAGAAAAAACCAACAAATAAGATAAAATAATTAAACCTCCCAACAAAATAACTTTACATATTAAAAATATGTAAAAAAGCACACATCCCCTGAAAAGGTTTGCATACTCATTTTAAATAACCACATTTTCCTCAATAAAATACATATTCATAATAAATAGTAAGTATATTTTTTTATTTTTGAGTGTATAAAATCAAAATAAATAACAAATTATTTTCAGATGGAAGGTTACGATAAAAAGGAAGGATTTGAAAAACATAATCGAGACGAAATTTATTCTAATGCGGTAAGAGCGGGGAAAAGAACTTATTTTTTTGATGTTAAAGCAACAAAGAAAAACGACTATTACTTAACAATCACCGAAAGTAAAAAACGTTATGACAAAGAAGGAAATTTCACCTTCGAAAAGCATAAAATATTTTTATACAAAGAAGATTTCGATAAATTTGCAGATGGACTTTTAGAGGCAATTGATTTTATCAGATCGTCAAATGTGGAAAATGAAACTGACGAAGAAACTTATTCCCATTCACAATACCATGAACCAGCAACAGTTCTTGAAGGATTTGAGTCAGAATCCTTTACCAATATAGAATTTGAAGATTTAACGGAATAATAGTTGCATATATGTTATTTGTAAAAGCTGTCCTTTCTGACAGCTTTTTTTTTGCTCTTATTCAATTCCCAGTGATACAAAAGCAAGTCAAAAAATCTCTGTTTCTCCAAAACATTTACTTTTGCTTAAATTTATATTTAATTTTGCCGATATGATTAATTATTACACATCCCAATTAAAGACAGTGAATTAAAAAGTTTAAAATACCTACTATTAGGGATTGCAAGTCACCTATTTTTCCTATACGTTTGACATGCTATTAATTAAGCACAAGAATTAAATTACAATCAAGTTGCAATGATCAGATGCCAAATGGCATCATCCATTAATAAATAAGAATGAAGCTTTCCGAATTATCTGATAGTCAAGAAGGAATTATAATAAAAGTTCAGGGTCACGGTGCCTTTCGAAAGAGAATTACCGAAATGGGCTTTGTAAAGGGCAAGAAGGTTACCGTTATCAAAAATGCTCCTTTAAAAGATCCTGTGGAATATCAAATAATGGGTTATGAAGTTTCCCTTAGAAGAAGTGAAGCATCTTTAATTGAAGTGATCACAAAAGAAGAGGCTAAAAACATTAAGGCAAATGGATTTGAAGGAACTATTAGTGATGACATTCTAAAAACTTCCGCAAAAGAAAAAGGAAAAAAAATCCACATTGCTTTGGTTGGAAATCCAAACTCGGGTAAAACCACTCTGTTCAATTATGCCTCCGGATCAAAAGAGCACGTTGGTAATTACAGCGGAGTAACCGTAGACGCCAAACAAGCCAAAGTAAAACAAAATGGCTACCATTTTAACATTACTGATCTTCCGGGAACCTATTCATTAACGGCCTACTCTCCCGAAGAATTATTTGTTCGCAAATACATTATGAATGAAAAACCAGATGTGGTAATTAACGTTGTTGACGCATCAAATCTGGAAAGAAACTTATACCTAACTACGCAGTTAATTGACATGGATATAAAGGTGATTATTGCCTTAAACATGTATGATGAACTGGAAAAAAAAGGTGCTGTTCTTAATTTCAAATCTCTTGCGAAAATGCTTGGCATTCCAATTATTCCAACCGTTAGCCCAAAAGGAACTGGCATAAAAGAGCTTTTCAACAAGGTAATTAATGTGTACGAAGACAAAGATCCAATTGTACGTCACATTCATGTAAACTATGGTAAATCGGTTGAAAGATCAATCGCTAAAATACAACATGAAATAAAAAAGGATCCTAAAATCTGCACAAAAGCCTCTCCTAGATTCCTGGCTATTAAACTTTTGGAAGGTGATAAAAGTGCTCGTCACCTGGTGCAAGATAGTGACCAGCATTTCAATATCAAGAACATCGCAAAAAACGAAATTCAAAAAATTGAAAAAGAATTTTGCGAAGTTTGTGAAACCGTAATTACCGATTCAAAGTATGGATTTATTGATGGTGCACTAAAGGAAACGTACAAAGAGAGTCCAATTAAACGAAGACGGAAAACCACAATAATAGATACGTTTATCACTCATAAACTTTTTAGTTTTCCCATTTTTTTCGTATTCATGTTTTTGACATTTTACGCCACCTTCAATTTGGGTGAATACCCCATGCAATGGATTGATATGGGCGTAAATGCCTTTGCAGGATTAATTGAACAATTTATGCCCGAAGGTCCGTTAAAGGATTTATTTATAGACGGAATAATTGGTGGTGTTGGTGGTGTTATTGTATTTCTACCAAATATTCTGATTTTATTCTTCTTTATATCCTTTATGGAAGACACCGGATATATGGCTAGAGCGGCCTTTATTATGGATAAATTAATGCATAAAATTGGCTTACATGGAAAATCATTTATTCCATTAATAATGGGATTTGGATGTAATGTACCAGCGTTAATGGCAACCAGAACCCTTGAAAACAGAAATGACAGGATACTAACCATGCTGATTACCCCGTTCATGTCATGCAGTGCAAGGCTTCCTATTTATATTTTAATAATCGGAACATTTTTCCCTGAACATGCAACTTTGGTTCTATTCGGAATTTATACTTTTGGTATAACTCTTGCGATTTTCTTTGCTAAAGTATTTAAAGCGAGCTTTTTCAAATCCAAAGAGGCTCCCTTTGTTATGGAATTACCTCCTTATCGTCTGCCAACTCTTAAATCGACCATAATTCACATGTGGCATAAAGGAGCTCAATACCTACAAAAAATGGGAGGCGTGATTCTTTTAGCTTCTATTCTGATTTGGGCTTTAGGGTATTTTCCCAGAGAAGTCAATTTCTCGAAAGATTACGATAAAATGATTGTGGAAACATCTCGAAATTTTGACACTCAGATTAACAACATTCAAAAATACAGTGAAAATGACACAAAAAAGCTACGATCAGAAAAAGAAATAGAAATTCAAAAAATTCAGAACCTTAAATTGGAGGAGAAGCAACAAAAATCTTACATCGGTCAAATCGGCCAATTTGTTGCTCCGGCATTACACCCTTTAGGATTCGATTGGAAAATGACCGTAAGCATTTTAACCGGCATCGCAGCTAAAGAAGTGGTGGTAAGCACAATGGGGGTTCTGTATCAGGAAGGAGAAGGTGCAAGCGAAACCAGTGAAGGATTAAGAACAAAATTGAAGGAACAAAAATTTGTTGGCAGTTATCGAACAGGCGAGAATGTTTTTTCCAGTTTATCGGCTCTATCATTCCTTATATTTATTCTGATCTATTTTCCATGTATAGCTGTAATCGTAACTATCGTTAAAGAAGCCAATTGGAAATGGGCAGCTTTTGTTGTGTTTTACACCACAGGATTAGCTTGGTTGGTTTCCTTTATTATTTACCAAACCGGCAATTTAATACTTTAAAATTATGAGCTTTCAATTAATATCAACTTATGCAATTGTGATTTTCGCATCGGGATATACTATATATCAGTTTGTGCGTTTATTCATAAAACAGAAATCGAGTTGTGGAGGCAGTTGTGGAGGCTGCAGTTTTAAAAATGAGCTAAAAAAACGTGGCATTTCGGGGAATCCAATTCTTAAAAACAAAAACTTTACATATATTAAAAATTAACAAATACAGAATGCCTTTATTTTAAACAAAAACAATACACATAAGAAAACATAACAACAAATAAAAAGGGTAGTCAAACAACTACCCTTTTCTTTTTATCTAAAAAGCTCAATTATGCTCCTAAAGTGGCAACCATTACTGCTTTAATTGTGTGCAAACGATTCTCAGCTTCATCAAATACAATAGATGCAGGAGATTCAAAAACCTCTTCTGTAACCTCAACACCATCCATACCAAACTTTTGGAAAACCTCTTCACCAACTTTTGTTTGTCTGTTGTGATATGCTGGTAAACAATGCATAAATTTACACTTATCGTTTCCAGTAGCTGCCATCAAATCAGCATTAATCTGATATGGCTTTAGAATACCAATTCTTTCTTCCCATACCTTATCGGGCTCACCCATCGATACCCAAACATCAGTATAAAGGAAATCACATCCTTTAACTCCCGCTTGTGCATCATCAGTAATTGAAATAACTGCACCAGTTTCTTTAGCAATCTCCATGCATTGAGCCACCAATTCTTCTTCTGGTTGAAGATTAGCCGGACCAACGATTCTTACATCCATACCCATTTTAGCTGCACCAACCATTAAAGAATTAGCCATATTATTACGGGCATCGCCTAAATATGCAAATGAAATTTGACTAAGCGGCTTGTCTGAATGCTCCATCATAGTTAAAAAATCAGCTAGTATTTGAGTTGGATGAAATTCATCTGTCAAGCCATTCCAAACAGGAACCCCCGCAAATTTACCTAACTCCTCTACAACAGCCTGTCCGTATCCGCGGTACTCAATACCATCATACATACGTCCCAAAACGCGGGCTGTATCAGCCATTGACTCTTTAACACCAATCTGAGAACCAGAAGGACCTAAATAAGTAACGTGTGCACCTTGATCGTAAGCGGCTGTTTCAAATGCACAACGAGTACGGGTTGAAGATTTTTCAAATATCAACGCAATATTCTTTCCCTTCATAGTCTGCACTTCTGTACCTGCATATTTTGCTCTCTTTAGATCTCTTGCAAGATCCAATAAATATTGCATTTCCTTTGGAGTAAAATCCAACAACTTCAAAAAGTTTCTGTTTCTTAAATTAAAAGCCATGGTATGTATTTTTTAAAAATTACAATCACAAAAGTAATTATAATCTGATATTAATAATAGTTAATTAAAAATTATGCTCTACGTCGTTTATATCGTACTCCATTGTTATTTTGGTTCCGTAAGACTTATCTACCAATTTAGTTGCTTCAGTTATCACTGATTTACCTCCTCCATTTTCAATAAAACTTAAGCATGCACGGATCTTTGGAGCCATAGATCCTTCTGCGAAAGCACCATCTTCCATATATTTCATTGTATCGGCATGATTCAAGAACTCAAGCTTTTTCTCATTTGGCCCCCTAAAGTCATGATAAACAAAAGAAACATCAGTAAGAATATAAAATTCATCAGCTTTAATTCGGGCTCCAATCAATGCCGAAGCAAGATCTTTATCAATTACAGCCTCAACCGGACAAAGGTTGCCATTTTCATCTTCAGAAACCGGAATACCACCACCACCAACAGTAATTACGATATTTCCCTGACGAGCTAAGTTTTCAATTACATTTTCATTCAATACCCGAATTGGTTTTGGCGAAGGCACAACACGTCTCCATCCTCCATCTGTTTTCACCTCTTCCTTAAAAATCCATCCTTTCTCAGCACTTAATTCATCAGCCTGCGCTTTGGTATAAATTTTACCAACACGCTTTAAAGGATTTGCAAATGCCGGATCATTCCTATCAACAACAACCTGAGTCACCAAGGTCACCACATCTTTCTCGATACCATTTTGCTTTAATACATTACGCAAATTTCTCTCAATCATATAACCAATTCCGCCCTGAGAATCAGCCACATCAATATCTAAAGGCATCTGGGGAATATTGTAAAGCTGCTCACCGGCATCGTTTCTCATTAAGATATTACCTACCTGAGGGCCATTACCATGAGCAATAATAACATCATACCCTTCCTTTACAAGAAAAATAAGATTTTCAAGAGTATCAATTGTATTCTGAGTCTGCTCCTCAACAGTCCCTTTTTGATTCCCCCTCAACAAGGCATTTCCACCTAATGCTATAACTGCTAATTTATTTTTCATTACTTTTCCATTTATGTTTTTCTTTTCACAGTGCAAATCTAGAAAAAATTACAATAAAACAATGAAATACCTTTTCATTTATAATATTTTTCAATCCCTGTTTTTCAACACATTACACCGCTTGTAAATTTACTGTTTAGTAATAAATTCTGTAAATACATGAAATTCAAAACGAACAATCTTAAAAAATACACTCGTTTGCAAAAGTCAATCTATTATTGTAGTTATGATAATTTAAATCCTCCCCCCTTCATTTTATCACAAATTTCCTGCCCAAATCTGTTTTGTGTAATAGTAAGGATTGCAACAGTCTTACTTATTTTTTAGTACAACCCCAATCAATTATTTGCGTATTACCCAAAAGTGGAATTTAATAGGCCCGAAATGTGATTTTCGTAAAAATATCCTGCAATTTCGTGTAAGATGCCAAAATTTAATATTGGATTCTCTAATGTTTTCATACTTTTAGAAAACTATTTATTGTATTCATGGATAGCTTTTAATTGTTGTGGCAACACATATCTGTTTCAATAAATATAAACTAACCAAAACATTATCCTATGAAGCAAGGATTATCAGTAATTCTAATTTTATTATTGACTTGGGGATGCAAAACAAAATCAGAAACTGAGAATAAAATTAGTGAAGGGATAATTACCTATAATGTTAGTTATTTTTCCTCGGAAAAAGACAACCCAATAATTGCTCTTTTACCAAATAAAGTAGAATTGCGCTTTAAGGATAATAATATATGTCTAATATCTGAAGGCTATCTTGGCTTTTTCAGCACAAAATTTCTTTCTAAATACAACAACCCAAACAGTAATATTTTACTAAAGGTATTGAGCAATAAGCTTAACTATGAATTTCCTAAAGATGAAGTTGCATTTGTATACAATCAACTACCTCCGGCAAAAATAGAATACAATGATTCCGCAAAGCTAATAGCTGGTTATGAATGTAAAAAAGCAACGGTTTTCATGGCCGATCAATCAAAAACTCAAATCAATCTTTACTACACTTCGGAAATTGGCCTAAAAGATCCCAACCGTAACACTCCATTGTACCAAATCCCGGGAGTACTTATGGAATTTGAAACTACTATGAATCAAGTAAAAGCAAAATTTACAGCACAATCAGTAAATCTAATTGCTGTTAGTGAAGACGATTTCAATATTCCTGAAGAATATGTCCTTTCTGATTTAAAGACATTAAAAAAATACATTGTCGATTTCAATTAATTAACATCTCGTTTTAAACTTATCTTTTCAGAAGCCGATATTCATGTGGTTTTAAATGCCATTTTTATTACTTTTACATAAATTCGTACACAATGCGGATGTTGTGAAAAAATGAAAAAATAGTTAATGGCTAAAAAGAAAAAAACAAACAATACAAAAGCTAAATTGCGCTTCTCAGCCCCAAAGTTTCTTAGTGACGAAAGAACCAAATTCCTTTTTGGCATTGCTCTTTCACTGTTCACTATTTATATTGGATTGGCATTCGTCTCCTTCTTTTTTACAGGAGGAGCTGATCAAAGTAAATTAGATATTAAATGGCTCGAATTAATCACAGACTCAAAAGTACGTGTTGAAAACTGGACGGGGAAAACCGGGGCTTACATTTCCAATTTGTTTATAAACAAAGGATTTGGAATCGCATCATTCTCATTCCTTTATTTACTCGTAGTCCTTTCGCTTCGAATTTGGGGAGTAAAAATACAATCATTACGAAAAACAATTATATACACCTTATTATTCTGCATTTGGTTTTCGGTTTTCATGTCGTTTGCATTTGTTCAATCAACATCGCATTCGTTTTTATTCTTGGGAGGAATTCATGGCTACTTTATAAGTGAATGGCTTGTATCCTTGATAGGTAATGTTGGCACTCTGTTTCTAATTGTTCTTAGCTTTTTAACCTTTATTACCTTTGCCTTTCAAAACTCAATTTCTTTTTTCAAAAAAATATTTAGTCCAAAATCTAAAACAGACCGAAAAGAAAGTCAAGACCTCTCCAAATCTGATGATGATGAAACAGAATCATTAACTTCTTCAATACACCTAAATGATGAACAAGAGGATGAAGAAGGTGAAGATGAATTAATTATTAATTCTGAGATTTTTCCTGAGGAAGAAATTATTTTGGAACAGGAAGTAAACAATCCTAAAACAGCAGATGACGATTTGGAGCTAAAGATTGAGACAGTATCCAAACAAGAAGAAATCGTAAGCATTCAGCGCAGACCTATGGAGGATTTCGATCCTACGCTTGATCTTTCAAACTACAAATACCCTCCAATCGAATTATTAGAAGCGCATCATGCCAGTAATTCGAGTGTAAGTAAAGAAGAACTTGAATCAAATAAAGATAAAATTGTAGAGACACTGCGTCATTACAAAATTGAAATTACTCAGATAAAAGCTACAATTGGTCCTACTATTACGCTGTATGAAATTGTGCCCGCTCCTGGAGTACGCATTTCCAAAATAAAGAATCTGGAAGACGATATTGCACTTAGTCTATCCGCCTTAGGAATTAGGATTATAGCTCCGATTCCGGGTAAGGGAACTATTGGTATTGAAGTTCCGAACCGTACACCTGAAATCGTGTCAATGAAGAACATTATTTCATCTAAAAAATTCCAGGAATCAACACATGCACTTCCTGTTGCACTTGGAAAAACAATATCGAATGAAACCTATACTCTTGATTTAACCAAAATGCCTCACTTATTGGTGGCCGGAGCAACAGGGCAAGGAAAATCGGTTGGTTTGAATGCAATTATTACATCGCTTTTATATAAGATGCATCCTTCCCAGCTTAAATTTGTCCTTATCGATCCTAAGAAGGTTGAACTAAGCATTTACTCAACTATCGAGAAACATTTTCTGGCAAAACTTCCGGGAGAAGAAGAACCCATAATTACTGATATCCATAAGGTTATTGCAACATTAAACTCCTTATGTATTGAAATGGATTCCAGATATGATTTGTTGAAAAAGGCACATGCCAGAAATATAAAGGAATACAATACCAAGTTTGTAAAACGTAATTTAAATCCGGAAAACGGTCATCGCTACCTACCCTATATTGTAGTAATTATTGATGAGTTTGCTGATTTAATTATGACAGCGGGAAAGGAAGTTGAGACTCCAATTGCTCGTATCGCCCAATTAGCCAGAGCTATTGGAATACATATGATTATTGCAACACAACGACCTTCAACAAATATTATTACAGGAGTTATCAAAGCTAATTTCCCGGCACGAATTGCCTTTAAAGTAGCATCTATGATTGATTCACGAACGATACTTGATAGTCCTGGAGCAAATCAGTTGATTGGTCGTGGGGATATGCTTATTTCATTAACCAGTGAATTGGTAAGGGTACAATGTGCTTTTGTTGATACTCCGGAAGTGGAAGCTGTTACAGAATTCATACAAAAGCAGCAATCCTACCCTACAGCAATGTTTTTGCCGGAATATGTGGGTGAATCTTCAGAAAATTCAGCAATGGATATTGATTTGCAAAAAAGAGATGCTCTTTTTGAAGACGCTGCCCGATTGGTTGTTTCATCTCAGCAAGGATCAACTTCAGGAATTCAGAGAAGATTTTCTATCGGCTACAACAGAGCAGGCAGAATTGTAGATCAATTAGAGGCTGCTGGAATCGTTGGTCCTTTTGAAGGAAGTAAAGCCAGGCAAGTGTTAATTCAGGATGAATATTCGCTGGAAAAACTATTAAGTGATGTGTTACTATAAAGGCGTGGCACAGTTATTGACTAAGAATAATTGAATATTTTAAAAATCAGCTAAAATGAAAAAAATCTTTTGTTTCCTTCTTTTTGGGGCTATTTGTTTAAACCTGTCGGCTCAGGATATTAAAGCCAAAACCATTCTGGATAAAGTTTCTGCAAAAAATAAGGAATTTAAAAGTATAAGTGCAGAATTTACTTTTTCTATGGATAATGCAGAAGAAGACATTCATGAGGTATCGGAAGGAAATATAACTCTTGTAGGTAATAAATATCGTCTTAAACTTATGGGTGTTGATACCTATTTTGATGGAACAACCATGTTTTCTCACATCATCGATGTTCGTGAAGTAAACATTACAGAACCGGAAGAAAATGAAGAAGAAGGATTAAATCCAGCCCAAATTTTTTCCATTTATGAAAAAGGATACAACTGCAAATATATTAAAGAGGAAACCGTCAATTCTTCTACCTATCATGTAATAGACCTCATTCCTTTAAATTCTGAACGGGAATTCACCTCAATACAATTGAGAATCAATAAAGCTAACAATCAAATTGAGTCGTTAAAAACAATTGGGAAAGATGCAAATAACGTAAGTATTACACTTAAAAAGCTAACTCCTAATCTCAAATTTGCTGATTCTTATTTTGTTTTTGATCCAAAATCAAATCCAGATGTGGAAGTGAACGATATGCGATAAATTATCAAGCCATACATTCCTCCTCTACTCTTTCAAGAGTAGAGGATTTTTTTTCTATTTCATTAAGATGCAACGGAAGAGTAAACCAAAATTTGCTTCCTACTCCTTCCTGACTTTCCACTCCTATTTCGCCACCATTCTTTTCTACAAAATCTTTACACAATATTAAGCCCAATCCCGTTCCTTTTTCATTCGAAGTTCCTGGCCTTGAATAATTCGAATCAAGATTAAATAATTTCATTTTATCCTCAGGCCTGATCCCAACACCATTGTCTTCAATACCTATAATTGCTTTACCTTCTTCAACTTTTACCGAAAAAATAATTCTTCCTCTCTCCTTAGTGAATTTAATTGAGTTATTCCCTAAATTCCGAATAACAGTTCGAATCATATCCGAATCAGCATAAACCAATGAAGCATCAATTTCATTCAACTCAAGTGAAATGCCTTTTGCATATGCTTTTTCCTCAAGGACTTCCATTTCTTCTTCTATTAGCTGGCTTGCGTTAATAATGATAGGATTATACTCCATCACCCCCATCTGCGATCTCGACCATGTTAGCAATGTATCAAGCAATAAAGAGCCATGAAGAGCCGATTTATGAACAATTTCAATATACTCCTGCCTCATTGAATCCTCAAGCTCATCATATCGGTCAATTAACAAATCGGTAAACCCCAGCACTGCATTAAACGGATTTTTCAGATCGTGTGCGACAATAGATAAAAACTTATCCTTGGTAGCATTCAAACTTGTCAGGCTTTTATTCCTATCAGAAATAATTTTATTTTTTTCCGTTAAAAGTTTATTGTGTTTCTTCCTGAATCGACTAATGTATACTGAATATATAAAAAGAGATAAAATCAAAACACCCAAACTAAACAAGAACAAATCTATAGTCTTTTGCTTGTCTATTTCCAATCTTTGAATAGTATTCCGTTGTTTTAGAATCTCATTTTCGGTATCGATTTTTTCCAATTGAAATCTCGCCTGAATTTCCGCAATTTCTTTACTATTATTCTCTCTACTAATCTTCGCTCTTATTTTATCGTACATTCTGAAATATTGGATACTCTTCTCAAAATTATTTTTCTTCTCGTATAATTCTGACATGTAATAGTAACAGTCCAATTCTATTCTCGCAACACCTATTTCTTTTGCTTTCACTAAAGACTCTTCAAACAAACTCAGAGATGTATTATAATCTCCATTCCTTAAATGCGCGATTGCCAAAGATGACTTAACACTCGCTATGGAAATTTTATCCCCTTTTCGCTCAGACTCAATCAAAGCTCTGTGATAGTAAACCATGCACTTATTTATATCACCACAATCCAGATACAACTGACCAATATTTTCAAGTAAAATTGGCTTCCAATCAATAGTATTTTCAAATTCAATGATATCCAACGCTTTCAGATAGGATGACAAAGCCTTAAGATTATCATTCTGTTTATGATATACATTACCAATATTATTGTACATGATTGCGATGCCCTGCAAATTGTTGGCATTTTCCTTTAAAACCAAAGATTGATTATAATAGTCTAGTGCTTGAGAATATTCCTGCATCTGAAAATAAACATTCCCAATATTATTTAAGGAAGAAGAAATCAACAAGCTGTCTTTTAATCCATTTCGAATATTTAAACTTGTAAAATAGGCACTCAGAGAAAGTTTATATTTATCGATTTCTATTAACGAATTACCCAAAACATTAAAACAATCAGCTTTTTCTTTTTCATGATCTTTAACACAACAGGCAATTGCTTCCTCAATATATTTGATAGAATTTGAATAATTACTACTCCTATAAGATGCTTTCCCTTTTAAGTAGTTCGCCTTCATTCTAAAAACTGAATCAAAAGATAAATTTGCAAACTTCAGAATTTGATCCGCATAATAAATTGCCGAATCCGGATAGTCGGTAACATAATCCTCTCCCAACTGATACAGCACATCACAATTTAGCGAATCCAAGGGAGCGCTGATAAGCTTTTTTAGACTATCACGCTTTAAATTCGACGAGTAGACAAAGAAAAATTGGAGAATAAATAGAATAACGAAAAGAAACCTTCTCATTTAATTGGGATTAGATTAGTTTAAATTGCCAGATAAAGATGTTAAATAATCTTAAGTTTAATAAACACTTTTCTTTTTTTTTGACGAAAGAACTAAAATTACAGCCCAGAAACTATCCGGTTTAAATCACTACTCAACAACACATTAATAAATTAATACTTGTCATATAAATAAGTGGTAATTCATCAGTCAACCAAACCAGATCATGTGACTTTTATTTGTAATAATAATCTGCTCTATTTTCTATATTTTATAAAATTGAAAGCATTCGGAATATTCATAAAATACTTATCTTCGAAGGGTAAACATTTACTATTATGGCATTAAAAACAACCTCTTTCCGTATCTTATTGATTCTATTTTTGTTGCTGCCAATTGGCAATCATATATCAGGACAAAATTTATCAAAGAATGCAGAAATCAGTCTTCTCACCTGTTCTCCGGGAGATGAACTATATTCACAATTTGGTCATTCTGCATTACGAATAAAAGATGAAGAAAAAAAAATAGATTTGGTTTTTGGTTACGGTACTTTCAATTTCAACACCCCTAATTTTTATCCGAAATTCGCAAGAGGCAAATTAGACTATATGTTATCCTACACAACGTTTGATCGTTTTAAAAACGGATACATTTATGAGAAAAGAGGGATTGTTGAGCAGAAACTAAATCTTGATAGTATTGAGAAGCAGAAACTGTTTACCGCTTTATTAAAAAATTACCAACCTGAAAACAGATATTACAGATACGATTTTCTTTTTGACAATTGCTCTACACGAATTCGGGATATTGTTAGTGAAAACACATCAGGCACAATTCTTTTCGACACAATTTCGGATCAACCGAAATCCTTTTGGAATCTATTAGATCCATTCATGCAAAAAAGTCGTTGGATATTTTTAGGAATCCATTTAGCTCTAGGAATACCTTGTGATGCTGAGGCGACTCCTTACCAATATATGTTCTTACCAGACAACATGATGCTGGGCTTCGAAAATGCCAAAATCAGTACAAACGGGACAATTAAACCCTTGGTAAAATCTACCAATGTGATCTTAAAACCAGCCCTCGATTTCAAAATAACTATTTGGTATCAAAGACCAGCTTTTGTTTTTGGTATGTTAGCTTTAATTGGACTAATATTTAGTCTTGTATATCTAAAAAAAGACAAAGATCTCTTCATTTTTGATATTTTTATATTTGGCATTTGCGGATTGCTGGGCTGGATTATTATTTTCTTATGGTTTTTTACAGATCATCAGGCCACCGGACCTAATTGGAATATTATTTGGGCCTTCCCTCTTCACTTCCCAATGGTTTTTGCATTACTCCGAAAAAAATCCTCTTTGCTAGCTTATTATTACTTTTTACTGCATTCAATAATACTCATAGTGATATTGGGAAGCTGGGCATTTATACCGCAATCTTTTCCTAACGAAATATTACCCTTTGTAGTTCTTCTCCTTTTAAGATCACTATACATTGTAAAAAAAATCAGAACTCGTTTACTGTAATGAATATATCAAACACCGACATAAGAAAATACCGAAAAACCTTCCGAATTGGATCTTTTGATACAGACCTAAATGGAAGAGCAAAACTCACCAGTATCTGCAATTATTTTCAGGAAATTGCCGGATATCACGTAGATTTAATCAATCAAGGCATTGATGATTTAAAAGCCAATAATTTGGCTTGGATTTTATCAAGATTAAAAGTTCAAATTTTTACAACTCCCAAGTGGAAAGATAATATTGATATTGAAACCTGGTCGATTGGAGCGGATGGTTTGTTTGGAAATCGGGAATACCGGATTTATAACATGAAAGGAGATGTTATCGGTCAGGCGACCTCTTCGTGGCTGGTGCTTAATACGAAAACAAAAAGATTGATTAGACCACAAAAAATTGTTGCTAAAATGCCAGTCAACTCTGAAGATCCTATCTTTGAACATAGCCTAGGTAAATTACAACAACTTGAAGAAGGGAATTACGTAGAAGATCTGCACATTCACTATAGTGATCTGGATTTCTATCAGCATGTGAATAATGTAAAATATATAAAGTGGGCAATAGACTCTTGCCTTTCTGAAATCTTGTTGAATAAAACAATTCACGAATTGGAGATAAATTACTTGCACGAGGCCAAACTTGATCAGATTCTTGAGATATTCAACAAGAGTAGTGACAACACCTCAAAAATTGTAATCAAAACCAAAAACACGGACATTGAAAATTGTCGTGTAGTTATAAAATGGAAATAAACAAAAAATGAACACTATACTATCAAGCTTTGAATCAGCATTTTATCATTTGATTTATTTTTCTTCATTCGAACCTTTTATGCTTTTGGTATTGTTCGGAATCACCTTTCAATTAAAAGACTGGAAAGCATATTTTTCACTTTTACTTGCCTTGGTTATTGGCTCAATTGCTGGACTCCTTCTTTGTAATTTTTCAATCATAAACTTTTCCGGCAGAACCGTCAAATTGATTTTGGCCATCTCAATTCTAATGGTGGGAATTCAAAACCTGATTAGCGGTCAGGGTTCTGCTTCAACCATAAAATATAATTTCTTTGCCTTGATTGGGATTGTTCTTGGAATTGGAATCAACTTACATTATAAAAATGTTTATGGAAGCTCATTCTCTTTATATCCATTTACAGGATATAATCTGGGAGCTTCAGTCTCCTATTTTTTAATTTCATTCTGCAGCCTGCTTTTATCATCATTGCTCATGTTGATTTTTAAAACAGATCGAAAAAGCTTCAATTTGGTAATTACAGGTATAGGTATTGGAATAGCCCTTGTTCTTATTTACTTACGCTATTAGAAAAAAAATGCGAACCATAACGATTCGCATTTTTTTTTCTGAATATATCTTTACACTTTATGAGTTAATTGATCAACAACACTGATCTCCATAAATGATACTCCTTTGGAAGGACCAAAACTACCACCTATAATAATAACCATATCCTCGCTTTTAAAACATCCCTGATCCATTAGGGAAAACATGGTTTGCTTTACATACTCATCACGACTAACAAGCAATTTACGATAACTCGCTTCAACGCCATACGAAAGAGCTAATTCTCTCATTACACGCTTCGAATAGCACAATGCATAAACTGGAAGTGTTCCTCTATAAGCAGATAAATATCTTCCTGTCCGACCTGTTAGAGTATCGGTTACAATTGCTTTAACCGGTAATAATTGCGATGCTTTTACTGCAGATCGAGCTAGAATAGCTGAAAGTTCATGATTACTTCTCACAAAATTCTGTTTTGTATCTGGATAAAGCTCCTTTTCAACTTCAATTGCTACCGATTTCATTACCCGAACCGCTTCAACAGGATAATCTCCATAAGCAGTTTCACCACTTAACATGATAGCATCGGTTCTATTGTAAATGGCATTGGCAATATCACTAACTTCTGCTCTTGTTGGTCTTGGATTATTAATCATTGAGTGAAGCATTTGTGTGGCAATAATTACAGGCTTCTTTCTCTCAATACATTTGCGAATAATTTTTCGTTGAATTACAGGAATTTTTTGGGCAGGAATCTCAATAGCTAAATCACCTCTGGCAACCATGATACCATATACATGTTCCAATATTTCATCAATATGGTCAACCCCTTCCTGATTTTCAATTTTTGCAATAATTTTGATCCCTGAATTTTGCTGATCAAGAATTCCTTGAATTTGAAGAACATCATGTTTGTTACGAACAAATGAATGAGCAATAAAATCAATATCCTGAGCAATCGCAAAATGGATAAATTCAATATCCTTAGGACTCAAAGATGGCAAATTGATTGATACACCAGGAACATTTATACTCTTGCGATTTTTAACGGGTCCTGCATTTTGTGCTTCCACGGTCAAAAATTGCTCATCCTTATCAACTACTAACAATTCTAATTCACCATCATCAATTAATATTTTCTTTCCAATTTCAAGATCTTTTACAAAATCCTCATAACTAACCTTTATGCACAACTCTGTGCAAGGAAGGTTGTCGTTCCCTTTCATCTTAATTAAATCGCCCTTTTTAAGGTGAATTTCATCATTAACATCAACAGTTCTAATCTCAGGTCCTTTAGTGTCTACGAGCAAAGCAATCCTATCAGATACTTTTCGTACATTCTCAATAACCTTCATAGCATCATCATGAGTCTGATGAGCCGTGTTTAGTCGAACTACGTTCATTCCTTCTTCAAACAACTCTGTCAAAAATTCGACATCACATTTTTTGTCGGAAATAGTAGCAATAATTTTCGTGTGCTTCTTCATCGAGTAACTCTTTCAATTTTAGTTTTGGCATGGCAAAGATACTCAATTTCTCAAAACCAATTTAATAAGCCATCAACTACTTACCCATAATATAAAACATACAAAAAAAATCATTTATCAAAAAAATATTACCTTTTGTCACAATAATTTAATAACCCCTCGATTCCTAATCGATATGAATCCATTCCGAAACCTGAAATAGTACCTAAGCAAGCCTTCCCGATCATGGTAGAATGCCTTACACACTCTCTTTTATGTACATTAGAAATATGAACTTCCACAACCGGCGTATTTACAGCAGATATAGCATCAGCAAGGGCAAGAGAGGTATGAGTGTATGCTCCTGCATTGAGAACAATTCCATCATAACTAAAACCTACACGATGTATCTCATTTATCAATTCCCCCTCGATGTTAGACTGGTAATATTCGAGTTTAATTTTACTATATAACACCTGTAGCTGTTCAAAATAAGTTTCGAAGGAAACCTCTCCATATATAGATTTTTCACGGGTTCCGAGCAAATTTAAGTTGGGACCATTAATGATTAAAAAATTCATCTTGTCAAAGTATTTTAAGGTTAAACATAAAGAAGTGTAAAAAAAATTGTCAGCTTACGTAATATTTTTTTAAATTGCAGACAAGTTTTATCATAAAGAATTCGTATATTATTAGTACTTGAGTAAAACTAATAATAAAATGGTATTACTTACAACTAAACTACATACTAAAAACTGAATAAAATGAAATGGACAACAACAATTGAAAATTTTAAGACCTACCTAACTTTGGAGAAGAATCTTTCCAAGAACTCAGTAGATGCTTATATTAATGACATTACAAAACTGACAACCTTCTTTAGAGAAAAGAACATGGAGGTTGCTCCGGAAGAAGTTATTCTTCAACACTTGAAAGATTTTGTTGCCTGGATTAATGATGCAGGTACAAGTCCTAGAACTCAAGCTCGTGTTATTTCTGGTATTAAAGCATTTTTTAAATACTTATTACTGGAAGAAATTATTGAAAAGAATCCTACTGCATTGTTAGAGGCTCCAAAAATTGGCCGCAAACTACCTGACACCTTAACAACGGAAGAAATTGATGTTTTGGTTAAGGCTGTTGACATGAATAAAGCTGAAGGTCAAAGAAACAGAGCAATTCTTGAAACACTATATTCTTGTGGATTACGTGTATCAGAATTAATTGACTTGCGTGTATCTAACCTGCATTTTAGAATGGGTTTTATTAAAATTCATGGAAAAGGTAACAAAGAGCGTTTAATTCCAATCGGAAAAAAAGCGAAAAAAGAGATCAAAATCTATCTTAAGAGCTACCGTGGAAAATTAAATATCGATAAGGACAGTGAAGACATTCTTTTCTTGAACAGAAGAGGTCGTAAACTTTCTCGTGTTATGATTTTTACTATTATTAAAAATCTATCTAAAAAAGTTGGATTGAAGAAAAATGTTTCTCCTCACACATTCCGTCACTCTTTCGCTTCTCATTTAGTTGAAGGTGGAGCTGACTTAAGAGCTGTGCAAGAAATGTTAGGACACGAATCTATTCTTACTACAGAAATCTATACTCATTTGGATAGAGAATACTTAAAGGAAACTATTAAAAATTTCCATCCTCGTTCAAAAGATTAATTTGTATTAAAAATGACCATTATTGAAAATAATAACGGTTAAAATACAGTACGCATATTTTTAAAACCTTCAAAAGATTACTTTTGGAGGTTTTTTTTTCAAAAAAAAAATCAGTTCTGTAATAATTTAATGAAAGGTTTGTCTGCATTATTCTAAAGATAAAAAAGAGTCTTGCTTATAATAATATTATCAATGCAAACGATTGTAATTCAGGCAGTGAAGATTTTCTTAATCAACAATATAAAGTAATAACCCTACTAAACCTACTGTTAATGAACATGTTCGAACCAATCTTCGCCACGGTAAAACTACAAAATCTTATTGAAAAATAATACAACAAAAATGCAAAAATAATATCTACATAGTAGGATTAATCTATATATAGTCATACTTTTGAATACCAAACCTAAAAAAATGTTACATGAACACCATTGAAATTAGCATGATTGAAGATTTAAAAAAATCGTTAAAACTGCATTCCAACATTCAGGAAAATCTACCAAGAGAAGTTCTTATATCTTTAGCAGTAGATAACAAAGAGGCCGTTTTAACCAGAAATGGTGCATTGGCCACTTGGACTCCTTCGAATTCGACCGGAAGAAGTCCTAAGGATACTTACATTGTAAGAAATCCGGAAAGTGAGTTAAATATAGACTGGTCTTCGCCTAATAATATCGGCATGAATCCGCAAACGTTTGCGTTGATTTTTGAAGATGCCTTAAAAGTAATAGGTAAGAAGAAAACTATATTTACAACAGACAGAATAATTGGTGCAGATTCTAAATATGCACTGCGTGTAAAAACAATTTGCGATAAAGCACTAAGTCAGGTTTTTATTGACAATATGTTTAGACCAACTCCTGATGACATCAACCAATCAATTTTTGCTGATGAGCAATTCTTTTTGATTGCTCTGCCAAAAGACAAATTGGATAAAGATCGCTACAAAGGTTTGGTTCGTAACCAACCAAATGGAGAAACTTCCGACATCTGTGTAGTAGTGGACTTTGATAAGAAGATTGGCATTGTTTATGGTTCCTCTTATATGGGAAGTATGAAAAAGTTAATGTTTACAGTAATGAATTACTATCTTCCTTTTAAAGGAGTATTGCCTCTACATTGTTCAGCTAACGAAGGGGTAAATGGTGATTCAGCCCTATTATTAGGACTTTCAGGAACAGGAAAAACAACCTTATCTGCCGATCCGGAAAGAGCCTTACTAGGAGATGATGAGCATGGCTGGAGTGATGAAGGTATTTTCAATTTTGAAAATGGCTGTTATGCAAAAATGATCGATATCAAACCAGAAAATGAGCCTGAAATTTATGAAGCTGTAATGCATGAGGCTGATTACACTAAACATGGTGCAATCATTGAGAATGCAATGATTTACCCTGATGGAGAGATCGATTTTTTCGATGATAGATTCACTCCTAATTCAAGAGCAAGTTATCCTCTTTCATTCCTTAATAATATAAAGGAAAGCTCGAAAGCCGGCCATCCCAATACAATCTTGTTTTTAACTGCAGATGCGTATGGAGTAATTCCACCAATATCAAAACTAAGCAAGGAACAGGCAATGTTATGGTTCTTAATGGGATACACTTCAAAACTAGCAGGTACTGAAACGGGAGTTACAGAACCTCAGGCAACCTTCTCGAGATTTTTTGGTCAGCCATTCATGCCGTGTAATCCTAACATTTATGCCGAAATGCTTGGCGACAAGATGGATAAACACAATACCAACGTATTCCTGATTAATACAGGTTGGAGCGGAGGTTCATACGGCACCGGATCGAGGATAAAGCTAAAGTACACCAGAGCAATGGTTGATGCGGCTTTAAAAGGCAAATTAGATAAAGTAGACTTTATTGAGAATAAATTATTTCACTTAAACATTCCAACGGCTTGTGAAAATGTACCAAGCGAAATTCTTAACCCAATTAACACTTGGGAAAACAAAGACGAATATCAAAAAACAGCCGAAAATTTAGCAAATAAATTTTCTGCCAGTTTCGATAAATCATATGGTAACCAAGATCTGGATCCAGGAATTATTTCTCAATGTCCGGGAAAATAACTAAACTTAAAAAGAGCCTCAAATGAGGCTCTTTTTGCTAAAACAAACATATCGGGATTTATTCTTTTTTAAGTCATGGTGATGCATCGAAACAATCTTGTTCTCTCGCCGGATTTGTGTTATGCTAAGAGTTTTCACTTTCTCATTCCGATTCATCACTAATCCGTTAAAAGTATCATCTTTACCTGTTGTTTTATGAAAACTGAGTATTTCTTCACTTGAAAAATTATTACACTTGCCAAGCCAATTATCAAACCAGTGTTGACGCATTTCCCGAGCTTCTTTATTATACAAAGTAGAGGATGACCAAATGTTAGGCTTTGAGGAATTCAGCCTCCGATAGTGAAATGTTTCTCCATCCCAACGTATCTCTTCCAAACTTCGTGAGTCTTTATATTTTAAAACAAGTAAAGTGAATGGTTCCATCCCACTAAAATCGTAATATTTAAGAAAATCAATGGTTGATGCAAATTCTAAAAATTCGAGAACCATAACACCCCTACTCTTTTTATAAGGAGGTTTATATATGTGTTTTTCAAAGGCTCCATTCAACAAACAAAGCGCGAAATCATTTTCATGACACATCATCCAAGTTCCTTTAGCAGTTTTTTCTTTTGGATAAAGTACAAATGACTCTCCAATAAGATATTCTTTAGGAAATTCGGCTTCTCTTTTTGGATTTTCATCTCTATTTGTAGTGAAGAAAAAATCATCCGGGCCAATAGGTATGTAGGTTAATGTGCACATAGATCATCTCTAAATCTGATGGTAGAATAAGCTACTCCAAAGTGCTTGTCCAATTCAATATCAGGAAATTCCTGTTTTATCGCAATTCGAATAATTGCCATGTGATGAATGGCATGTTCAATATTGTAGACCAATTCTCTTTGCAAACTGGTATCGATATCAAAACCTTCATTTGCAACCTTGTCGTAACTTACATTCAATTTAAGAATCAAATTTTCATCAATATCATTCAACCAATTCAGGACATCTTTAAATCTTTTTACAGCCACTTTTTTTTCTGTTTCAGTTCTACTGCAATGCTCTCTATTATCGTAACACAGAACAGAATCTGCGTTGCAACTATCCTTTAAAATATCGTAAAACTCTGCAATATGACGAATGTGTTTTCCTATCGAATTATTCATCAAAAGATGCAACGAAGCAGAATACTGTTTTGTAGAAAGTTTCTCACAAAGGTCAATTAGCTGATTGATTATGATTTTAGAGACAGAGACTGTTTGCATAAAAATGAATTTCTGTAAATTATTGGATACTATGGAAAGATATCAAAATATGAAAATAATTCATAGAAAACAGTTTTATAAATGAATCGATGTCGGATGAATTGCATAAATCTGTATTTTCAGTCTTAAATAAATGCTTTATCTACCCAATTAATTATCAATATTCTTAAGAGCATTAATTAGAACAAACTCTCACAAAAAAAAGATTTGCTGCGGATGAAAATAAAACTACCCTTTTTCCTGTCAAAATGGTTTCATTTTGAATTCTGGCCTTTCTGGATGTTTTACTTTCCAGTATACGGATATGGAATTTATTTAGCAATAAAAGCTCATTCGTTTTCCTACTTCACAGCCGCCAACCCAAGCATGAAATTCGGGGGTGCTTTCGGAATGGATAAAATAAAAATGCTCAATTTTATTGACCCTAAATACATCCCCAAAGGGTTTCTTTCGATAAAGGGTGAAATTACAGAGACTGTTTATGCGAGAATGATTGAACATGAATTTGATTTCCCAGTTGTTTGCAAACCTAATGTTGGAGAAAGAGGTATTGGTGTTGAAAAGATTGATAACAAACAAGATTTAAACCTGTTTTTACAAACTCAAAATGAGGATATTCTTGTTCAGGAATTTATTGACTTTCCGATTGAATTGGGTGTTTTTTATCATCGGTTCCCGATCTCTTCAAAAGATGGAATCACTTCAATAGTAAGAAAAGAATTCTTAAAAATCACAGGAAATGGAAAATCCAGATTTAGTGAATTACTAACTGAAAACGTTCGGGCTAAAAGCAGAATTTCCTATTTAAAAAAGAAATATCATTCGAAATGGAATCAAATTATTCCATCGGGTATTACCTACAAACTGGAGCCTATTGGAAATCATAACCGAGGCACAAAATTTCTGGATGGAAATCATTTAGTTAATGACCGGCTGATTAACGTTTTTCGTGAAATTGCTCAGCCTCTTGATGGTTATTACTATGGTCGGTTTGATTTGAAAGTAAACAGCCTGGAAGATCTTTACAATGGTAATAATATCAAGATAATTGAATTAAATGGGACAAACTCGGAACCTGCTCATATTTATGATCCTGATTATTCTCTTTTTAAGGCCTATCAGGAAATTATTAAACACATGAAATTGGTATTTGAGATTAGTCAGGAAAACAGAAAGCTTGGAGTGCAACCCGAACCATTTAAAGATGTATTGAAAGGATTATATAATCATTTATTTCCAAGTAAAACAAAAAAATAAATTCTCTTTTTGAACCCATATTAGAACATTAAAAAAAAGAGGTTTCCGTGAAAGAAAACCTCTTTTTACTTCAGTATGTAGTATTAAAAAGTAAATGCAATCTCTACTTCGAATTGGTTCATTTCCAATTCAATTGTTTGATTAGGAATCATATTCCCTTGCATCGCTTGAGCAGCATCAAAATCCATAGGATTGAATCCTTTTACACTTGCAGGCAATGCATAAACCAATGCCAAGTGAAGTGCTTTTCCTGAATCACCCAGAGTCTTTGAACAACCCAAAGTAATATGATCTTCGATAATTCCCGGAGCTAAAATATTGAACATTACTTCCGTTTCAGGAACTGGTTGATCACAATGAGAATAACCTCCTCTTAAAGTCCATCCTTCAATGCCAGCATATTCTACACCAAATTTCCAAACATTTATGTCTTGCCAACCAAAACCTGAACCTTTATCTGTTCCTAAAGGAGAGAATGCAGGATCCATTGGAGTGCGCATTTTATTTGAAACAGAAGCTACATCTGTATAATTGATCGCTTTATAGTCAATCATTACAGCCCAATCTTCGTTGATTTCATAAGCCAAACCAACAGTCCATGTAGATGGAATGTTAAAATCCCCCTGCTCTGCAAAAAGACCGGCATAATCATCAAATTCGCTCATGTACAACATGGTTTGGTAACTAGCTCCAAGGTGTAATCCTTTAGCCAACTCCCCAAGATATCCGAACTTCACACCGTAACCAAATGCATTGTCATGCCCATTATCAGACAATTTTGTAGGATTGCTTGACATTTGTCCAAAAGCAGCAATACCTTTTGCTTCAAAATATTGGTAAGCCAATAAAGCGGTAATACCAAAACTATGCTTTTCTGCTATTTTTCTAGAGTACGTTAAACCTAAAAACATTTGCCCCAAATCTACTCCTGTTTTACCATTACTACCAAAAGTTCCCATTTTACTACCATCAGGCATGGTTGTTGGTGCGTAGTTAGTGTTCATTCCACCATTTCCAAATAATGTAGCAGAGAAACTACTTTTCTCATTGATCATCCAATTGGCTCCCATACTGGGCATCAAAAATAATTTAGAATCACTTTCAACATTTCCTGGCAGTAAACCAAAAGTATTATCCATTCCAGAAGGATTTCCTGTAACTGTGTATTCACGATTTGGATTAAAAAAACCAACACCAACCTGATATTGTGTTCCCAAGAATACATGACCAGCAGGATTACCACTAATTAAAGAATTTTGATACCATGCAATACCTGCACCAGCTAAACCTTTATTTTGAGCGCCGTAGCCAACGCCAAAATAACCATCTGTTGCTTTAACAGGTTGAGTCGAAAAGATTCCAGCCATCACAATTAAAGCCGAAAAAATAATCTTAATACTATTTTTCATTTTCTGTTTTTTATTTAGTTTGATATAATTAGGATTCCAGAACAAAATACAAACTCTATATTCATCCATATATGTTTTATATCATATATCTATATATCGAGCCTGACACATCTTAAACTATCTAAATATTAGCAGTTTGCAAAGTTGTTTTTTTTTATCAACCTATTATTTTAACTGAATGTAAATAAGCAACATACAAACGTATTCACAAATCAAAATCTAAACAGATTTTAACCTGCAATCTCATCGACATATCTCTTCATTACAGCACGCATATGAAAATACAATTCAAAAAAAGCCTTTTCGAAATTAATCGAAAAGGCTTTTTAAATAAGAATGCAAAAATTAGCATCCTCCAGCGACTTTTTTCTTCTTTTTCTTTTTCACGATAGGTGGTTTTGCTGTGCTGCTTTCATTACTATTCGAAACAACAGCATTCCCTCCTCCAAGAGCCATGCTTGCCCCTTTACGGAAATCATATTTTGCAATTTCATCATCAGCAAGAACAGATTTTGGAGCTTGTGGATTAAGAATCGTTTCAGCCCAATAATTTAAACCACCCTGAAGAACGTAATTATTCTTAAATCCCAACTGGCGAGTAATCATCCAGGCTTCATTTGCCTTCAAATTGCCATTGGAATAAAACACATTCATTTTTACGCCTTGATCCAAAAAATCATTCCATTCTTCCGATAAAAGATCAGAAAGCGGGATATTAACAGATCCCGGAAGATTATATTTTTCAAACTCTGCCTGAGCACGTACATCAATTAATTGAAGACTTGGATCTTTTTGCACCAACATATCAGCGATTTGATCGGTGCTTATAAATTGAGTTCCTTCATGTATCTCATTAAGCAATTCACCAGCAGTTAAACGAAACGGCTTGGTCGTATTTTCAGGCACTGCAGCAATAATAATTCCTAATGGAATAAGTACAGATGCCAATATCAATCTCATTTTCATACGATTGTTTTTTATAAGGTTAACTGACTGTATATCACAGTTAAATCATTTATTTACTTTAGTCAAAATATCCCAAAGAATATTAATATTCCTCACGAGGGAATTTTTTTTCAGCCCATTCACCTACCCAGAACATAGCAAAAGCGACCAAAATCAATCCCAATGCAAATATTCCACGAGGAATATCAAGCAATTCGTTCATTGTTGGTGCACCTATAAAGTTGGCTTTATACAAATCCTCCCACAGAGGATAACCTTCTGTAAAAAAGATAATTCCGAGAACTAAACCTCCTACAAAAGCCAAAGCATCCAATTTACCAATTGACAAAGCACAGAAAGCAGTACCAGGGCAAAATCCTCCAATAATAAAACCAGCCCCCATTACTGCACCTCCAACCATAGCCGAAGTTAGGTAAGTAGGATTAACGTAGACATAACTCAAATCGATCCATCCGAACAAACTGAAAAACAACATTCCAATCATTGCGGTAATTGCCGCTGTAAAAAACACTTTCAATACAGTGGTATCGTAGCCATAAAACATTCCTGCTAATTTACGACTAGATGAGAATCCACTTGATTCCAATACAAAACCAAACCCAATTCCAATTAGCATGGCAATTAACAAATTGGTGTTTGGTGAAATTATTTCGTTAACTATTAATGGTCCCATAATAAATAAGTTTAAATACGTTTAAAATTTAGATCCAGTTTTTACGGAAAAAGTAAGCTAAGGCGAAAGCTGTTCCAAAAATAAACGCCATCGTAAGAAATCCTCCTACCGATAAAACAGCCATACCACTTAAGGCTGATCCACTGGTGCAACCTCTTCCCAACTGAGATCCAAAACCAAATAATATACCACCTAAAACGGCAAATATTATTCTTCGCTTGGAAGTAATTTTTGGTGAATGCTCAACCTTAAATTTTAAACGTTTGGCAAAAGCTCCTGATAGAAACCCACCAATTAAGACCCCTACCATTTCAAAAACCAACCAGGATTTCATTGGATTTCCAGGATGAGATTCTTTATATTCAACGTAAAACGCAGAGTTCTCAGTGTGAGAAGGCATTACCGCATTCACTGTGGTTACTACTGCACTTTTTACTGCACCACTTGCTCCTAATCCACGGCCGGAAACAAAATTTGCGGCTAAAAGTACGAGGCCTAGCAATACCCCACCAACATATGGATTTAGGTATTTTGTTTTTATCACTTCGCTCATAATTATTATTTTTTGTTTTTTTATCTTAGTGTTTGAGATTAGGAATAAGTTCTAATTCCTAATATTTAAACATTTTCTTTAGTCATCCATTTTCCTTTAATAAAGCCATCGGCTTGCCTGCCCTGCATTCGAAATAATGAATCGAAGCATTACACTTCCAAATAGAACCAACACAACTGGAATAGCTACAGGAATTTTATACCCTTTTAATTCCAGACCTTCCAGAATTGCAGGAACAATCATACCTAAAATGACCACAAATCCCCAGAATGAAGCTGTGTATGTACCGCCTAAAAATAAATTTACAGCATCAATTTGAACTTGAGTACTAGCCAAAAATCCCATAAACATATGTATGATTAGGAATAATTCAATTCCAATAATCATTAAATCCAATTGAGCAAACCGCTTCCGTTCTGCATGATTTTTTGACATCCAGATAACAACAGCAGAACCAGCCGACAATCCTGATGCTAAAAATAAAGGCCCCATGATAGATGTATTCCATAATGGTCTTGCATTAAATGCAGAAAATAAAATTCCAGTATAAATTCCCAGTATCGCTGATGAAATCAGCATGATCCAAGCCAATACCTTCTTGTTTTTCTGAAAAAATGCAATGAGTTCTTTCGCAAAATCAAACTTCCAATCCCAATTTGGAAACAGTTCCTTTATGTGAAGGGCACTCCAGATGATCGAAACAGGTGTAACCACCATTAAAGTCCACGCTCCCCACGACATGGGCGATTCTAATCTTATCGTAGTATACAACCTCCAAAAATAAAGTTTATGATGAAGATCCAAAAATAAAGCAATCAGACCTAAAGCTAAAGCAATTGGAGCTATCATTGGAGCAAGTTTCACTGCTGTCCGGTAATCATTTTCTCTGCCTCTCAGGTAATACAAAGCTGCAAAAAACATCAAACCTGCTGCCAAACCACCCAAAAACAGATAAGTTGGGATTTCCCAGTGCCAAACGTGTAACTGAGGATCGATGAGTGGGTTATTTCTTCCACTTACAATTATTTCTTCTCTCATTTTCTTTGTTTTATCAGATTAGGAAATACAATTGAGGTTTTGTTCCAGCTTCAGGAATTAGGGTCTTGTACTTTCGTTTTTTCAAAACTTTAGAAACCTCACTTCCTGGATCGTCCAAATCACCAAAATACATACACTTTGT
Organism: Marinifilaceae bacterium; assembly: GCA_016936255.1. GTDB lineage: Bacteria > Bacteroidota > Bacteroidia > Bacteroidales > Marinifilaceae > Labilibaculum. The sequence goes on from JAFGYE010000114.1 coordinate 67,156, forward strand.
TGGACAAACTGCAACACAAGCAGGCTGCATTCCTTTTTTCACCCTATGCAAACAGAATGTACATTTATCCACATATCCATCGGGATGAACATATCTGGCATCATAAGGACATGATGTAATACAGGCACTACAACCGATGCATTCATTCTTTGTTACCAAAACAATTCCTCCATCAGAATAATGACTGGCTCCGGTTGGGCAACAACGCACGCAAGGTGAATTTTCACAATGATTGCATCGTTCAGAACGCATTTCAATTTCCAGTTGAGGATAGGTTCCATCCATTACCTCCACCACCCAATCCCGGCAGTATCCAATTGGAACATCATTTTCGGTTTGGCAAGCTACTACACAGTCGCTGCAGCCTACACACTTTTTCGTATCAATAGCCATTGCATATCTCATAGCTTACACCTCCGCTTTTTTATTATCAAATCGAAATGTCACAAAATTCCCACGCATTCCTGTTCCTCCCATGATTGGATCAATCATTACATTGGTAATCATCTGGGTATCGCTCACTCCTTTTCCAAAGGCTCTTGTCATACGCTTATCGGCATGCCCAAAACCATGAACCATATAAACAGAATCCCAACGGATACGTTCAGTAATTCTTACTTTTATTTTAAAATCTGAAATTACGCCATCCTGATTCTCTAAATAAACGTATTGATCATTTTTCAAATCCCATTCTTTAGCCACCTTAGGATTCACCCAAACTGAGTTTTCGTCCATTAAGTCAGTAAGATTTGGATTATTAGCCGTACGGCTAAAAGTATGCATTGGTGCCCGGCCATATATTAATCGATAAAACCCTTCACTTGGTTCCGGATGCTGTGTGAACACAGGCATCGGATCAAATCCTTCTTCTTCTAAAGCCGTTGAATACAACTCTATTTTCCCTGTATTGGTATTAAATTCGACATCCTCACCTTCTCCAAAATACAAATCGTCGGCTTCACGATCCAAAAGTTTCACTCCAACACGTTGCATTTCTTCCAATGAAGAACCTACTTGTTTTAATTCCCAATCAATCTCCTCTTCTATAGTTTCAAACGGGAAATATTGAAGTAAATCTAATTTCTTAGCCAATTCACGAGCCATCCAAAAGGCTGGTTTTGTATTGTACAATGGATCAACAGCTGGCATTCGCAGAGCTATACTAGGAACTCTTCCCTGTGATATCCGCAAAGAATCATATCTTTCCAAATAAGTACACTCAGGTAAAACCACATCGGCATAACCGGTAATTTCCATTGGCATAGTATCAACGACTACCAATAAATCAAGAGCTTGGATAGCGGCTATGGTTTTCTTCTGATCGGGTAAAGTATTAATCAAGTTGGTTCCGTTCACGATCCACCCTTTAATTGAACAACTCATTTCCGGGCTTGGTATTGATGCATCACATACACCTGAAGCCAGAGCTAAATCGGCCAATTTATATTTTCCACCCATCGCATCTCGCCAGTTCTTATTTGGCTTTGGGAAATCAGGCAAATGAAAATGAGGAACAGAAGCTTTCTCTGGATTATAAAATCCGCCTCTTCGCCCCCAACTACCTAACAGAGCATTCAAGATAGCCACTGCGCGTAATCTTTGCGTATCATCTCCGTACCAGGTAACATGTCTACCCGGATGAACAATTACTGCCGGAGCTGCATTTGCCATTTCACGGGCGGTATCACGTATCTGTTGAGGCTTTATTGTAGTGATTCCGTAGGCCCACTCAGGGGTAAAAGGCTGCACATAGGCTTTTAACTGATCAAAACCAAATGTATACTTTTCTACATATTTTTTATCAAATAATTCTTCGTTTATGATCACATTCATCCACGAAAGAAGAAGCGCAATATCTGTTGACGGTTTAATTGGCAACCAATGTTTTGATTTCCCTGCAACCGTTGAAAAACGAGGATCAACTGTTATTATTGTAGTTCCCTTATCAATAGCATCTGACATTTCCTGAACTTGCCCGTTGTGCATATTTTCGCCAAGGTGAGATCCGATTAAAACCAAACATTTTGTATCCCGGATATCTGTATTCTCAGGAGAATTAATTCCTTGTCCAAAAGTCGCTAAGAAAGCTACTTCACGAGGACCACGACATTGTGCATAAGAAGGTGCAGCTATATTATTGGAACCAAAGCCTTTTAACAGATTACCGAAATATTTTCCTCCTGAACCGTGAGTAAACAAGGCCGTACATTCCGGACCATGCTCCTCTTTAATTTTGTTCATTTTGGAAGCTATATAATCAAAAGCCTCATCCCAGGTAGCTTCCCTAAATGTTTGCTTTCCTCTTTCATCGGTCCTGATTAAAGGAGTCTGCAAACGATCTTTGTCGAAATACATTCCAACACCTCCGGTACCTCTCGGGCAAAACCTTCCGTTACAATTGGGATCGTCATCGTTTCCGATGATTTTCTTAATTCTACCGTTTTCATCTTTATGTACCCATCCGGCACACTTCCAAAAACACACCTCGCAATAAGTTGGAGTACGCGCGAAATCGTAAGGTCCTTTAAAATAAGATTGATTGTTCTTCAGTAGATTATTGGCAAATGTTTCCAATAAACCTCCCCCAAAAACCAATCCGGCTGCACTTAAAGAACTAATTTTCAAAAACTGTCTTCTGCTTTTCATGTTGTGAATACTTTAAACTTATACACATAAACACATGTAGAAACATACATCTATGGATGTAAACATATGTAAAAAGGCAATTCGAGAATATGTTGTAAAGCATGAAAGCCTACTTTGTAATTGATCTAAAAAAAGAAAAGCCACAAAAGACGCTGATACAAACAAACATATAACTATTTAGATTTTTACTAAATTATATTTGTTGTAATTTTTCTTTAATAGACTCTAAAATAGGACCTGCAAGTCCCTTTTATGCTGATATTGAGAATATTCTCTCTACAAAAATATTCTTTCAAATTACCGATCAATTTCCTTAATAAAAACATTAAATTATAACAAATTTATATCCTTGGGCGAATTGGCATTTGATAGCATTGTTGAATTATAATACGGTAATTCTTCCGAAATTTGAAAAGTTCCGGTATGCAGCAAATCTAATAATTTCATCATCTTAAAATTACCTTGAAATAACTCTCTCTCTATTATATCTTTACAAGAAGATCTATAAACAGCTATTAAAGGTTGTTTCCTTCTATCCTTATCAACAGGAAAAATTGCATCAAAATCAGCAATATTTTTTAATAAATCAGCAAATAGAAGAAAGGAAACATTTGGCACATCACAAGAAATAACAAGATAATAATCAGCCTTTACTGCTTTCATGCAGGAATATATTCCTCCTATTGGACCACACTCTTTAATTTCATCTTCAATGATCGGATATCCCAAATAATTATAGCAATCCATATTTGAACTAATCAACAGTTGGTCACATATTGGTTGCAAAGCTTCAATAGAATATTCAATCAAGCGTTTTCCCTTCCATTCAACCAAGCCTTTCTCACTTCCCATTCTGGAACTTTTCCCTCCTGATAATACAATTCCAACTATTTTCTTATTCTTAATCATACTCAAATATAATCAAGAAAATACATCAAACAATTTCAGACTTTGAGATCTTTTAATTTTGAAATTAATCATTCAAGAGCTATCTTTAGACTGATTACAAATAAAAACCGGAAGAAATGAAAAAGTTATTACTAATACTCTTTGTTCTGCTTTCCGGAACTATTTTCGGAAAAAACACAATGACAAAAGAAAAGAAAGATTTAGAATTAGCAACATTTGGAGCGGGATGCTTTTGGTGTGTTGAAGCAATTTTCCAAGAACTAAAAGGAGTTGATGCTGTTGTATCGGGCTACATGGGAGGGAAGGAAAAATCAACCTATAAACAAGTTTGCTCAGGAGAAACTGGTCATGCCGAAGTTTGCCAGATTTCATATGATCCAACAGTAATTAGTTTTAAAGAACTTCTTGAAGTCTTTTGGCAAGTTCATGATCCAACCACATTGAACCAACAAGGTGCTGATATTGGAACACAATACCGTTCTGTCATTTTTTACAATAATGATGAACAAAAGGTACTGGCAGAAACACTAAAGAAGAAATTAAATGAATCTGGTGCTTGGGACAATCCAATAATTACAGAGATATCAGCAGCTGCAACTTTTTATCCTGCAGAAAATTATCATCAGGATTATTTTAATAATAACTCTCAACAACCCTACTGTACTTTCGTAATTAAGCCAAAACAAGAAAAATTTAAAAAGGCTTTTAAAGATAAATTGAAACAAAAATAATTAGAATGCCACTTTAGAGTGGCATTTTTTTTGTTTACCAAATAAATCCCCATCTTCCCTTAGAGTTTAGCATTTTTCACATGGTACAAACCAGAACTTAATCAAATCCTGTTTTCAACTCAACAAGAAATCAACTACTTATCATTTTTTATTGTATTTTTATATTGACTGTTTCAACCAAAAATTTAAAAATGATTAAACTTCTACTTTCTCCACTCCTAATTTACTTTATAACAATTCCAGCATTCTCACAAGAAAGCTCAGTTTGGAAAGATTATCCAAATCTGGGAATTATGCATTACAAAGTTGTTTTAGATGATGTTACTGAAGAACAAAACAACTACCAAGAGCCTCAATTCGAGCTATCTAAACTTATAACTACTGAAAACAGAGAACTAAATTCAATCAAAATTCGTTACAATATAAAGACGGATGTTATGGAATGTAAAATTGGTTCACAACACAGTATTATTAAATCACCCGAAAAACTAAAAGAAATTAACATAAACGGAGAATGTTTTGAATATAAAAAATATCTTGTGAAAAAAGATACGACTTGTGGATATCTTCAAAAATTATACAGTGGTGGTCAAAAAATCTATGCAAAATATTTTATACCGTCAACTAAAGGCAAAGTAGATTTTCAACAGCCAAAATCTTATTATTTAGTTCAAACTAAGACTGAATTACCAGCAAAAGTAAGTTCAGCAAATTCTTTAATTTCTAAATACTACAAATCTTTTTTGAAAGAAGCCAAAGAATTTGAGAAGAGCAATCAATTAAACACAAACATTCCTCAGGATTTTAAAAGACTGCTTACTTATCTGGATAATTTAAGCAAAGACATTGTAGCTTCGCGTTGAAGCTTACCATTAGAAGTTCGTTTGAATTCTTGAATAAAAAAAATATCACGGGCTTGTTCGTATTTACCGGGCAAGCTTCTTATCTTTTCGGACAAATTGGATTTGTATTTGGAAGATGGATTGTCTTTTTCAATTACCAATACCAATTTCTGACCAAAAAGTTGGTCCGCCACTCCGCTAATAAAGAAAGGCTCATCGATAATTCCCTTTAGCTTTTCCTCTATTTGCTCAGGAAACAATTTAACACCACCTGAATTGATAACATTATCGTATCGCCCAAGCCAAATAAAATGTTTCCCGTCAATCAGGTTTACCACATCATTTGTGCAGATTGACCCGGCAAGAACTTCCGAAGCTTCAATTTGCAAGCAAGATCTTTCATCCAAAGAAAAAGTTACATTACCCAATCCTTGGTAAAAATTCGATTTTTGATCTCCATTAAGAGGCTTGAGAGCCACGTGAGAAACTGTTTCTGTCATGCCATAACTTGAAAAACATTTGACTGGCAACTCCTGTAATTGATCTTCTAAATAAGCATCTACAGCTCCTCCACCAATTAATAAATTAGAAATCGAAGCAAAATTAAGCCCCTCTTTTATACAATTAATCACCTGAAGCGGAACCATAGCGGCAAAATCAATTTTCGATCGTAACTTTTCAAGCGGATGTCCATTGGGATTTACTAAAATCAAGTTCAACTGCCATAAAAAAGCACGCACAACCATCATTTTTCCAGCAATAAAATTAGTAGACAAACAGAGCAATGCTGTTTGTCCTTTTTCAAATTTAAAATACTCTCCGGTAAGTTGGGCCGAATTCAGCATCCTTTCCTTCGATAACTCCATCGCTTTGGGTTTACCTGTTGAACCGGAAGTTTTCGCTGAAATGCTTTCTTTTGCATCCAACCATTCCAAAATAAAGGAATAAACATCCCGCTCCCACTGAAAATCACTGATCAATAATTGACTATTACAATGTTTGACCAATTCTTCTTCGGAATACAGAATCCCATTTATCGTTAGTTCACGCATGCTTAAATTCTCACTTTTAAATTTCCCACTTTCCACAAATATCGTAGGCCAAAAAGCCTTTGTGCATAAAAAGAGGTGACACTATATTATTGCTGTAAATTTGCCCGGTTCCTAATCCTTGCGGCATTGAATTATTAAGCGTATAAGTCCATTGAGCAATAGCATTTAATCCAATATTAGATTCCAATGCTGAAGTTACCCACCAAGGGATATTTCTTTCCTCAGCTAAATCAATCCATTCCTGACTTCCTTTTATACCGCCGAGAAGACTTGGCTTCAGAATAATGTATTGAGGCTTAATTGCATCTAAAAGTTCCTTCTTCAAACTCTGAGTATGCACGCCAATCAATTCCTCATCCAAAGCAATTGGCAGAGGACCAGCCAAGCACAAATCCGCCATCTCCTTCCATTGTCCGGCTTTTATTGGCTGTTCGATAGAATGAATCTGAAATTCGGATAAGACCTTCAGTTTATTCAACGCATCAACAGGTGAAAATGCACCATTTGCATCAACCCGCAACTCAATTTTATCTGATCCAAAATCTTTACGGATAGACTGTAAAAGATTAATTTCTTCCTTGAAGTCAATGGCTCCTATTTTTAGTTTCAAACAATCAAAACCATCTTCCAGCTTTTGTTGAATTTGTTCTTTCATATAGCCGGAATCACCCATCCAAACCAATCCGTTAATAGGAATTTGGGCTTTCCCATTTGTAAAATCGGAGGGAAAAAGAACTTTACTCCCTTTGGCCTGAAAATCCAGAAAGGCAGTCTCCAATCCAAAATAAATCGAAGGCCATTCTGTTAATCCATCCTCCAGATAATACCAATAATCATCTATGCTCTCACAAATTTCTTTGATTTTATTTTCATAGCCAGGTCTATCATCGCTGCTTAATCCTGGAATAATGGAGCATTCGCCAATACCCTTCACATCAGGATTTTTATCATCCCAGATACGAATGAACCACGAATCCTTTTGTGTTAAAATTCCCCGCGAAGTTCCGCTGGCTTGTTTGAATTTAAGTGGATAATATTGATAATCTGCTTTAAGCATATTTATGAGATGTGAGATAAAAGATGTGAGATTTGTCAAAGAAATCTCATTTCACCTTATCAAATCGATAATTAAAGTACCAATCCTAAACCAAAACTAAGACTGAATAGTAAGGTGGATATTGCAAGTCGTTTTAATTCCGGATCCAAATCGCGGGCATTTTCATTTTTAAATACGTGCCAAACATTTCGCACAATAAACGGAAAACTCAACAAGAATAAAAACTGAAAAGCTGACTGCCAGTTAAAAATAGTATACAGGCAAGGTAAAATCATGGCAGTGGAAAGAAGTGTAAAATGATACCTCTTCGCATTAGCAGTCCCCATCTTCACAACAAGTGTCATTTTCCCGGTTCTTGCATCATTATCTATATCGCGCATGTTGTTTAAATTTAAAACTCCTACGCTAAGTAATCCTACCGAAATTGCTGGCAAAAACAGGCTCCAGTATATGTTTCCGGTGTGAAGAAAATAAGTGCCCAAAACACCTGCCAAACCAAAAAACAGAAAGACAAACAAATCTCCAAAACCACTGTAACCATAAGGATTTTTTCCTACGGTATAATTTATTGCCGCCGCAATAGCCACAAGTCCAATCACCAACATTACAGCTCCTTGTTTCAGATTGATTAACTGCATACCTTCATACAAAAGCCACAATCCGGAACATAGCGAAAGCAAAACAAAAATGACGAGCATACCTTTCATTTCCTTATGACTGATAACGCCACTCTGCACAGCCCTTTCAGGCCCAACCCGCTCACTATTGTCCGCTCCGGAAATAGAATCGCCCAAATCATTCGCCAAATTTGATAATATCTGAAGAAACAAAGTTGTAAGAGTTGCTAAAATAAATATTTTGAAACGAAACGAGTGATTCGAGGCAGCTAAAAAGCTTCCCAAAAAGATACTGGAGAGCGCCAAAGGCAATGTACGTAATCGAAATGCATGAATCCATGCTTTTGTTTTATTCATAACAATAATCAATTTTGAAACCCAAAGTTAGCAAAATTAGGAGCAGATTGGTTGCTATTTTTAGGATTTAGGTGAATAGAAATTACCCCCTTGACATTTCTAAGCTCCGATTCTGTTCCTATCTTTTTGGCACATAATGATCAGCAGAAATGAAATACTGGTAACACCACTTATTGAGTAGACTACACAATAAGAAAAGAGTGATGCAAAACATCACTCTTACTTAATTCTGATAAAATAATTGATATAAAAGACTGTATTTAAGCCTCCAGTTCAGGAGTTATAGATTCTGCAAATTTCTTTGAAAGTGAAATGTATTTGTTCTTAAAATCATCATGTTGCAAATATTCTTTAATCTGCTCCTGCCATCCACTGGCTTGATCTGATAATTTCATGATCCGGTGCTTATTGGAAATGTCTGATTTTGACAACTTCTCTTTTTCAACCACTTCAATATAATCGTTTACCCAGGTCTCATAAGTCAATAAAAAACTGTTCCGATCCTCTTCCGATGAAAAACGGTTTAAGTTGATATCTGCCAAAGCTTCCGTTTCAATTAATGCTGCAGCCCCCACTGTCAGACCCAGTTTCTGAAAAAATCCTCTTCTTGTGCTGTTTTGATTACTCATATTATTTAAATTAAGACTTTCGAGTCTTAAATCTACTATTTAAATTTAGTATAAAAAAGAATAGTGCAGAAAATTTAAATACAGATATATTCGATATGTTTAATCTTGTTTTTTGAAAGCGAACAATTGCCTGCTAACTATTTTTAACTAATTTGAGTGCAGAAATTCATTACTCTTAACTTACAACATATGTCATACACACCAACTCGCGGGGAAGCATTCGAACTTCTTAAAAAACACACCAAATCTGAAAGTCTTATCAAACATGGATTAGCTGTAGAGGCAGTAATGAGGTTTTACGCTATAAAAAACAATGAAGACGCAGAAAAATGGGGCATTATAGGATTAGTGCACGATTTAGATTGGGATCAATATCCTGAAGAGCACTGTAAAAAAACCAGAGAAATATTAGAATCTGAGAATTGGCCCGAAGAATATATTAGAGCGGTTGAGAGTCATGCATGGTTGACCTGCACAGAGGTTGAACCTCAAACAATACTTGAAAAAACACTTTATGCTGTTGATGAATTAACCGGTTTGGTAACCACTACCGCCTTAATCCGTCCGTCAAAATCGGTATTGGATGTAAAAGTAAAATCAGTACAAAAAAATTGGAAGAACAAACGATTTGCAGCTGGTGTAGACAGAACTGTTATAGCACGGGGAGCTGAAATGCTCAACATAGAAATTCCTGACTTGATTCAGGGATGTATTGAAGGCATGCAAAAAATTGCTGATAATTTGGGTTTAAAAGGAAATATCAGCTAACAGATCTATCCTTATCCATCTCAAAATAAAAAACCAGCCAACAAAAGAAGGATTAAACCGTAAAGACATTAAATGGTAGTATTAATTTAAACATGAAAACATGCGAAAATTATTAGCTTTCTGTATCATCACCCTTTTTCTTGCCATTTCAACTGTTGGAACCTCTCCAATTATTGCACAAAACTCATCTAAAAATGAAACAAATGTTTTGGTTCTTCACAGCTACCATCAAGGATTGGCATGGACGGATAGTATAACCCGCGGCATACGCAGCGTTTTTAAAGACAAACCGGATATTAATCTGATTTTTGAATATTTAGACACAAAACGTAATTACAATGAAGAATACTTTAACGCTTTGCAAAACATTTATAAAGTTAAAGCAAAACAAATTCCATTTAAAGCCATAATTACAAGTGACAATGCCGCTTTTGATTTTATTCAAAAAAATGGCAGCGAATTTTATCCAAATATTCCTATTATATATTGCGGGGTAAATGATCTCGATACAAGTATCCTAAAGGATTATCCTAATTTTTTTGGATACGGCGAGAAGGCTGATCATTACGGAACCATCTCAGCAATAAAGCGCATATTTCCAGAACGAAAAAACATTTTCATTATTAATGACAATACAGAAACGGGACAAGCTATTCAAAAAGAATTAAAAGGAATTACCGATCAATTTAAAGACCTTAATTTTGAGTCGGTTTCTGAATTCACAATGGAAAGCTTACAACAAACAATCAGGAATTTAGATGACACCTACGTAATTTACTTACTTGTACTTAACCGGGATAAGAACGGGAAATTTATATCCTACCAAAAAGGCATCACACAAATTAAAGAAGTTGCACATGTTCCCATATTTGGATCATGGGATTTTTATCTTAACAAAGGCTTATTTGGCGGAAAAATTACAAGAGGGTATGAACAAGGTGAAAGAGCAGCAATGCTTGCCTTAAAATTAATACAGGAACCTTGTGCTAATGATATCCCGCAATTCAACTATCTGCCAAGCTCATATGTTTTCGATTGTAATGAACTGCGCACATTTAATATTTCCAAAAATCAATTGCCAAAAAATAGTATCCTGCTAAATGAACCAAAAGATTTTGGTTTAATTCTTAAGATTAGCATAATCAGTGTTATCGTATTAATATTAATTGTTTTAGGACTAACCATATGGCTAAAAGTCAAGCAAAACAGGGCAAAGGTTCTGCAGCGTCTAGTTCTTGAAAAAACATCCGAATTAAATAAAATAAACATAGAGCTCGAAAAGGTAATTCAAAATAAAAACAAATTTTTTTCCATTCTGGCTCACGATTTACGTGGTTCCATCGGGGTGATTTTAAACTTATCTACATTCATTAATAAGGATGAATTTAAAATTAGTGAAGAAGAAAAAAACGAATTCAATAAGGACATATTTCACGTTGTAACCCAAACGAGTGGATTACTCGAAGATTTATTTTATTGGGGAACAATTCAAGCTAAAGACGGCCCAAAATTAACCTTCACAGAATTTGACATTAATGAAGTTTTAACTGAAATGACCGAAATTTTTCAGATAAATCTGAGCGAGGTTAGTTTTAACAAAAATTTTAACGGAGAACTAAAAATAACCAGCGATCTGAATATCTGCAAGTTTTTATTCCGAAACGTCATTCAAAATGCAATTAAGTACAGTTACAAAAAAGGAAGTGTAGAGATTCGATCTTACACTGAAAACGAGCTGTTTTATATTGAGGTTAAAGATTTTGGTCTGGGGATGTCAAAGGAAATTATTGAGAGTATTTATCAAAAAAGTCCTATCCGCGTGGAAGGATTATCGGGACAAAAGGCAACTGGTATGGGATTGCCCACTGTTCTTGATTATTTAGAAATTTTAAAAGGGGAACTCTTAATAGAAAGTGAAGCAGGCAAAGGTTCAACATTTACCATTGTTTTGAGAAGTCATGAAGAATCGGAACAAGTTTAAAATATCTCAGACTTTTCTTCCATAATACAAATGATCACAAATTTCACCATCAATATCAGCGACATGAGGCATAAGCCCCCATCGTTCGAAACCAAATTTCTCAAGCAATTTAAGGCTCGCCAGATTTTCTGCCAATAAAATAGCAAATAGGCTCTTAAACTGATATTTGGGAGCTTCATCAATAACAAACTGCATTAATTGGGAGCCAATTCCTTTCTGCAGATGCTCCTCGTGTATGTAGTAACTCACCTCTGCCGCTGATTGCAAAGCCCTGCGACCTGCCCGGTAGGCACTGTAGCAAATCCATCCCACTATCCGATCATCTTCTACTGCTGCAAATACAGGATATTGATTGGGATGATGTCCTTCGAACCATTTGGTACGCTGTTCCATACTAATTTCATCCAAATCGGCCGTACAATAACGCTTGCGTACAGCCTGATTGTAAATATCATTAATAGCAGGCAGATCTGATACTGTGGCAAGACGTATTTTCATTGTGTTTCTTTTTGATTTTGAGTGTTCAAGATAATAAAAATATAGATTTATCAATCACTAAAACGACTCTTCTTCTTACCCCTATCCCGAAAGCTTTCGGGCCCCCTAAAGGGGACTTTAAAAAAAATGGCCATCAGAATTATCCGATGGCCATTTTAATATCTTCAATTTCTGAATTACCCTGGAAATTTAGGGAATTTCTGAAAGTCAGGATCCCGTTTTTCAAGGAATGCATTCTTACCCTCCTGAGCTTCCTCCATCAAGTAGTACATCATAGTTGCATCACCGGCAAATTCCATCAGTCCGCGCTGTCCGTCGAGCTCAGCATTTAAACCGCGTTTGATCATGCGCAATGCCATCGGACTTCTCATCAACATGGTTTTACACCAATCTACCGTCTCATCTTCCAATTGCTCTAAAGGAACTACCTTGTTCACCATGCCCATTTCTTCGGCTTCTTTGGCAGTGTACTGCTTGCAAAGGAACCAAATTTCGCGGGCCTTTTTCTGACCTACGTGTCGTGCCAAATAAGAAGAACCAAAACCGGCATCGAAACTACCTACTTTGGGGCCGGTTTGTCCAAACTTAGCATTTTCCGAAGCAATAGTTAAATCGCAAACAATGTGCAATACATGTCCGCCGCCAATTGCATACCCATTTACCATAGCAATAACAGGCTTGGGCATAGAACGAATTGCTTTGTGCAAATCCAGTACATTTAAACGAGGTACACCGTGATCATCAATATAGCCACCTACCCCTTTTACATTTTGGTCGCCGCCAGAACAAAACGCTTTGTCGCCGGTTCCGGTAAACACAATTACACCAATATCGCTGCGCTCGCGGCATATATCCATCGCATCCAACATATCAAAATTGGTTTGCGGACGAAATGCATTATAGACCTCTGGTCGGTTGATTGTAATCTTTGCAATCCCTTCGAAAAAATCGAATTTAATGTCTTCGTATTCTTTAATGGTAGTCCAGGCTCTGGTTGTCATACCTTTGATTTTATAGTTTTAAAATAATTTATTAATACTTGATCGTTCACCGTTCTGGGTGTTTTTATTTCCAGTATTGCAGCACGATTACTGACAGCATAGAAATTAGGAAGTATGCTATTCACTTCCTCTTCATTGTCGGCATAAAAATAATCCAAACCGAATGTTTCAGCCAATTTGCCGGCTTTATAATCCTGCACCGTTTCAAAATATTCCTCCAACTCATCCACTCCCGAAGGACCCGAAATAAAGCGGAAAATTCCTCCGCCTCCGTTGTTAATCAGAATAATTTTAAAATTCGGCTGCAAATATTTATTCCACAATGCATTCGAATCATAGAAAAAACTAATGTCACCGGTAATCAATGTGGTTGTTTTCCCATTCACCAGCGCGGCACCTGCTGCGGTTGATGTACATCCATCAATACCACTGGTTCCGCGATTGGAATTATAAGTAAGTGTACCTGATGTTTTAAATAATTGCGCATAACGAACTACAGAGCTATTCGCCAATTGCAGGTTTCCACCTTCGGGAATTTCACTTAAAATTTGTTCAAAAGCTTTTAAATCACTCCACTCTATCTTACTTAGATAATCAGCATGAATGTCCGAAACCTCTGTATCTCTGCTTTTCCAATATCCTGAAAAATTACTTCCGGATGGTTTTATCAATGGCAATAACTGCTTAAAGAATGCTAAGGGTGATACATCGATATGGGAAGTCAAATTTTTAAAGGTATCAATAAAATGATCCTCTTTCCCAACAAACCAATGTTCTTTAGGCTTGTTATTTCTTAAAAATGATTTAACCATTTTAGAAACCAAAGGCCCGCCAAAATTAATCAGCAGATCTGGCTTGAAATGATCTAATTCCTCATCCTTAATCGAGCAAATCACCCGATCGATACAAGGCAAAAACTCCTTATTGTGAAGATTCGATACCGATTCTGTAAGAATCACTACATTCTTATTTTGAGCCAATTCGGCAAGCAACTCATTTAATTCGGCCTGAGGATGAAGCAATCCAGCCAGAATTACAATTTTCTGATTGGAATTCACAATAGCCGCAATGGAAGAAATTGTACCGGCACTTAATTCATCAACAGAATTAATTTTACCAATCACCCGCTCAATAGAATTTGGATAAGGTTTCACTCCATACAGTGGTTCACGCAAAGGAAAGTTGATATGAACAGGTCCTAAACGACCACTTTGAGCTTTGGATAAAGCCTCGTTCACCATTCGGTTTAAATACCAGCACTCATCCTGATTATTTGCATCCAAAGGCAGTTGATAGCTTGCCTTCACAAATTGTCCGAAGACATTTACTTGCGGCAAAGCCTGAGAATCATCTTGTCCGATCCATTCAACAGGCCGGTCTGCCGAAATAACCACCAAAGGCAGTCTCTGATAAAAAGCTTCGGCAACAGCAGGTCCATAGTTCAGTAAAGCTGTACCCGATGTACAAACCAAGCCAACCGGTTTTCTTGTTTGCTGAGCTATTCCAAGTGCAAAATACCCTGCACTTCTCTCATCAACAATTACCAAACTCTTAATTCGATCATCTTTAGCAAAGGAAATACTTAATGGAGCGTTGCGGGAACCGGGTGAAACAATCACGTATTCCATTCCTTTCGCCCAGCAGATATCAATCAATTCTTTAACCCCTTTAATATCCGAGTAATTGCGCTCCATATCATCTATTTTTCTTGTTCTATACGAGAATACACAAAAGCAAAAATTGCATTTTATAATGTATGTTTGGTCAAATTTAAAATAATTTATTGGGCTTCCCTTACGAACGAATCACATTCAGCAAGGTTTGAGCTTTTAAACAGGTTTCCTCCCATTCTTTTTCAGGAATTGAATCTGCAGTTATTCCTCCGCCGACAAAAAGAGCCATTTGATTATCAAACACTTTCATGCTTCGCAGATTTACAAAAAGTGAAATCGATCCGTTCGATTCTATTGGCCCTAAATATCCGGCATAATACTCTCTGTCATGTTCCTCAATTTCTCGAATTAACTCCAAAGCCTTATTTTTTGGCAAGCCGCAAACAGCAGGAGTTGGATGAAGATCCTGAACTAAGTTCGACAATTGACTAAAGCCCATGCCATTGGAAAGTAAATAAGTTGTTTTTAGATGAACAACATTTCCTGCCTGAGATGTTACGGGGCCTGTTCGTTTGTATTTGGTTAAATTGTGATTTTTCAGCACTTCTTCAATATACAAACTGACCAAAGCTTGCTCATTGATCTCTTTAGGTTCCCATGTAATCTGATCAATCAATCTACTTGCAAGCTTTTGAGTTCCTGCCAAAGCAACGGTTTCAATTGTATTATTTTTTGAAGACAATAATGTTTCGGGACTTGCACCGATCCATGTTCCCTCTTTGGGGATAGAAACCAAAAATACAAATGCAGAATCGTAAGATTCTGATAATTTCAAAAAAGATTCTACGGCGCAGTTCAGCCCTACTCCATCTAAAATTTGAATTCTGGATAATATTGCCTTATCCAACCTGAATTGTTTTAAGTCATTAATCATTTTCGAAACCTGATTAAAATACAAAGCAGGTGAACTTTCCAGAATAACATTTTCAGGCAATTTTTCGCTCTTCTCGGTTTGATATGATTTTAATAATTGAAGAGAATCTGAATCAATTTCAGAGCCTTTTACACGAATATCACCTCGTATAAACAAGGATTTATGTGAACTTTCTATATCAAAAGGAGAAAAAACAAAGCCATTCTCGCCATCCAATTCCGATAGAAACTGATACTCTTTCAAATCCTGATCTGTTTGAATTCCTATCTGAATCATCCCGGTTTTGGGCAACTGATAAGCGAAAAAGGGAAAGTTATTCTGCAAACAGCAGCTTAAGAAAGAAGACAGCTCATTTCTATTTTCCACCATTTTATTTTTTTAATATCACATTGGTTATTCGGCACACCGAAATCAACTTTTCCTGTTCATTTAGAATATTTACCTCAACGATGTGAGTTAAGCTTCCTTTATGAATGAAATGTGCTTTAGCGGTAATTGTTCCTGTTCTCATGCTTCGAATGTGATTCGCATTAATCTCCATCCCTTTTACATCATATTTTTTCATATCAGTTTTAATTACTGATAAGGCACTCCCTACCGATTCAGCCAAAGCAAGTGTGGCTCCACCATGAAGAATTTTCATAGGCTGCCAATGCTTGGGTGTTACCGGCATCTCTGCAACCAAATAGTTTTCTCCTACTTCGGTGTAAGTAATACCCAGGTGCTCCATCAAAGTATCTGAACACATCTTGTTCAATACGTCAAGTGTATCTATTTCGTTGATCATTCTACAAAAATAATATAATCTGCAATTAGAAAAAACCAAAGAAAATCTTTCCGTGATTAATCTTCCTGATTCACTAAATCAGGAAAAAACAGTGTATAAAAAAAAGCTCAACATTACATTGAGCTTTACCAAGGAAAAATATCTTATTTTAACTTAGTTAAGTTTTACATTAACTGCGTTAATTCCTTTTTTTCCTTCAACAACATCAAAAGTTACTGAATCATCCTGATCAATTTTGTCAATTAATCCTGTTACGTGAACAAAGATGTCTTCTCCTGTTTCGCTGTTTTTAATGAATCCAAATCCCTTAGATTCGTTAAAAAATTTTACTGTACCTGTAGGCATTCCTTAAAAAATTTTAGATTATTATAAAGTAAATGTACGTAATTTGAATTAATCTCAAAATTATTCTTTTAAGTTTTTAAAATATATTTGCATTAGTCTATACAATTACATAACAAGACGCAACCTGCAGTAATCACACAAAAGCTATTTTAAAAAAAACAACAGTCATTTTTTGATCCTTAAAAAAAAACACCTACTTTAGCCATCGTAAATAACAGGAACATGAACCAAACATTTAATATCAATAATCTTTTCAACAATTCAATGAATAATTATTCATTGAAACAGGGAAGCTTATAGAATTAATCAAAATATTCAATTTACGAGCCTTCCCTAATCGGGAAGGCTTTTTTTTTATAAAAAAAATGGATAAACAATTTAAAAATAATAACAACAATAATAATTCTCCTACAAGGTGAGAAGGGATATTGTTATGCATATTTCAGCCTTTCTCTTCAACGAGAAAGGCTTTTTTTTTGAATCAATTTAACCCGAGGAAAACTCCTCTCTATCAAAAATTTTAACAAATGAAAAACTTATTTATCCCAAAAGATTACCAAAGCACATTGGATCTTGAAGCAACCGAAAAAGCAATTAAATTTATTAAAGATCAATTTCAATTGCACTTGGCAGCCGAATTAAAGCTGCGTAGAGTAACTGCACCAATGATTGTTATGAAAGGCACTGGACTTAATGATGATTTAAATGGCATCGAACGCCCTGTTGCATTTCCAATTAAAGGATTGGATGATCAAACCGCAGAAGTTGTTCATTCTCTTGCGAAGTGGAAACGCTTTATGCTGGGAAAACTAGACATTCCCATTGGAAAAGGCTTATACACAGACATGAATGCTCTTCGACCCGATGAAATTTTCACCAACATTCACTCAATCTATGTGGATCAATGGGATTGGGAAAAATCAATTACAAAAGCTGACCGAAATCTCAATTTCTTAAAGAAAACCGTAAAACAAATATATTCTTCGCTAAAAAGAACCGAATATATTCTAAGCGAGTACTATGCACCTCTTAAGCCCTTTTTACCAGAAGAAATAACATTTATTCATTCTGAAGATTTATTAGAACAATACCCCGATTTAACTCCCAAGGAACGGGAAGGAAAAGTTACTAAAGAATTTGGCGCTGTATTTATTATTGGCATTGGAGGTGAGCTTGCCAACGGAGAACCTCATGACGGAAGAGCTCCCGACTATGATGATTGGACCACCCCAAGCTCGAATGGATATCATGGTTTAAATGGTGACATTTTACTTTGGAATCCTGTACTTGAACAATCATTCGAGATTTCTTCAATGGGTATTCGGGTTGATGAAGAAGCATTAAAACTACAACTTAAAATAAGTGGAGAAGAAAAAAGAAAAGATCTCATGTTTCACAAAAAACTACTGGCAGGAAAACTGCCTTACTCAATTGGAGGTGGAATCGGACAATCAAGATTATGTATGTTTTTACTAAGAAAAGCTCATATCGGAGAAGTACAATCAAGTATCTGGCCAGATGAATTAAGGGATGCCAGTAAAAAAGCAGGCATTATATTCTTGTAAATCAACATTATAATTCGCAAAAGAGTCCTTTATTCTGGACTCTTTTTTTATTTCTCCAAATAAAAATTTCTTATCTTTAGTAAATGTATTACCACACAAAATAAATAATTGCTAACTAAACATTTACATTATGAAAATCTTGCTTTACATTCTAGTTGGAATTGGACTGCTTGTGGCTATCCTTCATTTTATGGCTCCTAAAACCTATCAAGTTGAACGAAAAATTGTTGTTTCAACCAATATCGACACGGTTTTCAAAAGTCTTTGCTCTCTTAAAGATCAACAAGCATGGTCACCATGGGGTTCTAAAGACCCTGAAATGATAATTGAATACAATGGAACCGACGGAGAGGTTGGTTCAACAACTCATTGGATCGGAAATAAAGAAGTTGGAGAAGGCGAACAGGAAATTACCAAAATAGAACCTAACTCTTATATCGAAACTGAACTTCGCTTTCTGAAACCATTTGAATCAACCAGTACCGGCTTTTTTACTATCAGGCAAGTAGATGAAGGAACTGAAGTTACCTGGGGATTTAAAGGCAATAATACATTTCCAACTACCTTGATGATGGTATTTATGGATATTGATAAAGCAATTGGTCCTGATTTCAAAAAAGGAATGACAGATTTTAAATCATTCATCGAAAAATAAATTACAACCATATGAAAACGCTTAAAAAGTCGGGCATTATATTGCTTATTGTGTTTCTTGCCTTTGTTGTTCTTGGTCTTTTTCTAAACAAACAAGAGTATCAGCTGGAAACTGAAATTAATCGTCCGGTAGAAGAGGTTTTTCAATTATTCAATGATCACAACCGACTTTCGGAATGGTTAACTGAAGTAAAAAGTTTTAAGTCAATTGCCGAAACTGAAGATAAAGTTGGCAGTAAATACAAGTTGATGATTGATAATGATGGCAAAATTGTAGAATTAATAGAAACCCTAACCGGCTACAAAGAAAACGAAATGCTTGAAATGGATTTTACAGCAGGATGGATGCACAAATACAATCAATTTTCATTTAAAAAATCGGATAACGGCACTAAAATAATTGCTGGGTATTCTATTGAAGGAACCAATCCATTTGCCAAATCCCTGTTCTTATTTTTCACCAAAACTTTTCAGGAAATCGATTCAACCAATTTGGCACGGTTTAAAAACTTTGCTGAAAAACAACCTATACTTATTGAATCAACAATTGAAAGTATTAACTAAAAACTCAACTATCATGAAAAAAAACATGGGGAAAACAGATCGGATACTAAGAGTCATTATTGCTCTTATTTTAGCAACTCTATATTTCACAGATCTTATTACCGGAACAATAGGAATAGTTCTACTTGTAATTGCTGGAGTTATGTTTCTGACCAGCCTGATTGGATATTGCCCTCCTTACAGCCTTTTAAGTATTGACACCTGCAAAGGCAAAGAGCATAAAGAATAAGATGATCCAAAAAGTACATCCCCGAAGAAAATTCTTCGGGGATTTTTAATGTCCTTTTAATCAATTTAAATGCTGTCCTAAAAGTAAAAACTCAAATATTCTTTTTCTCAGTAAAACAAGAATAGATCATCACCTAATTTATAACCAATAAGCCCAAAAACATCTTGAAAAACACTCGTAAAATGGTTATATTTAAAGATATAATTCCGTAATAAAGAATTGAAATTACAATAAAAATAAATAATCCAGTATTAAAATGAGGCGAATTCAGGAGAAAGAAAGAATATCTTACTGTGGAATCAACTGTTCAACCTGTCCTGCTTACGTCGCTACGCAGAAAGGACAGGAAAATGTTCGAATTAAGATTGCAGAGCTTTGGTCTGATAAAAAAAACCAATACGATGCCTGTGAAATAACGTGTAAAGGTTGTCTGGAACCTTGGGGAAAGAAATTTCGTCATTGTGAAGAATGTCAGGTTAGAGCCTGTGCCCGGGAGAAATTATTCGACACCTGTGCAGAATGTTCCGAGTATCCTTGCAGTAAGTTAAATGAGCTGCTTCAAACACTGGACGAAAAAATATCCAGAATAGACCTTGATGAATTGAGACGGAATAATATAGCGGGTTAATTCCCGCTTTTTTTCTTCAATAAAATTTCAGAT
Organism: Marinifilaceae bacterium; assembly: GCA_016936255.1. Classification (GTDB taxonomy): domain Bacteria; phylum Bacteroidota; class Bacteroidia; order Bacteroidales; family Marinifilaceae; genus Labilibaculum. The sequence continues at coordinate 87,596 of JAFGYE010000114.1, forward strand.
TTCCTAAATCAATCTATTTAAAACATTCACATAACTACTTAAAACTGAAGAGAAAACTCTGTAAGCCGATCTGGTTTCGAACGAGCTGATATTGTTCCCCCGTGCAACCTCATAATTTGTCTGGAAAGATTTAAACCGATCCCAGAACCTTTCTCCTTTGTGGTAAAAAAAGGCGTAAAAATAGTATCAATCACATCATCGGAGATTCCCATGCCGTTATCCCTAACAATAATAAAGTTAACCGGATTTCCCTGCCCTGTTGAAATCGAAATTGACTTGGATTCTGTGTTTTTGAGCGCCTCAATCGAATTCCGGATCAAATTAATCAAGACTTGAGAAATTAGCTTTTCATCAGCAATCAACTCTTGCTGAGAATCCTGAAGATGGGTTGTAAATTCAATATTTTCTGTTTTAAACTCTTCCTTAAACAAAGAATCGATATGTGAAAATAATTTTTCAACGGAAAGCAATTCAAAATGCGGTTTCGGAAGCTGTGTTAAATTCTTGTATTCATCAACAAAAGCAATTAAGCCTTTACTTCTTTTACGAATCGTTTTCAATCCCATCAGCGTATTGGAAATAGCTCCTTCGCTCAACAACTCCTTGCAGGCCTGATCTCCGTTTTTCTCATACAAATCGATTAAACTACCCGATAACATTGATATTGGACTTACCGAATTCATAATTTCATGCGTAAAAACACGAATCAATTTATGCATTGCATCCATTTCACCCTGATCGATTGCATTTTTTATATCCTGAAAAGCAATCAATTTGATACAGTCATCTTCCAAACGAAAATCAACAGCCTTAACCGCCAATTTTAAAATTCGGTTTTTCACCAAATATTTCCTGAGCTTTTGAGTCCCTGTCTTCACCCGAAATAAAAAATCCGGGAACTCACCATCAATACAAACCAAGTCTGAAATATTCTGAAATTCCTTAACCAGAAAGAGTTCCTTAAATGCTTTGTTGCACAACCTTACATTCCCTTTGTGATCGAAAGCCAACAATCCAACCCCCACTAATTCTACCGTATTTTGAAAGAAAACAAAATCTTTTTCCTTTTCAATTTTTACTTTCCCGAATGCATTAATAATACCATTAAAACTTTGATGCAGTTTTTGAAAAGCTTTGTCTTTTTTATGCTGGTTAAATACCAATGTTGAATCCTGATATTGAAAAGCTGCAAAAAACCGGGACAAATCACGATTCGTTTTATTGATATACCAAATCAGATATACAACCTGTAAAACCCACAAAACCATAAGGCTGTAAGTAGTTACCACCATGTACTCTTTTGAGAGTAAAAACCAGAACAAAACTGGCGTAAGCGATAACAAAATGATTTGTGCAACTATCCAAACATAGAATCTTTTATAAATCATACTTTCTAATTTTATCGTACAATGTAGATCGGTTTATTCCCAACTCCTTTGCCGCAAGACTCATATTCCCGCCTGTGTGCTTTATTGCTTTCTCAATTAAAAACTTCTCGTTATCAGACAAATTAAGACTGTCTGATATTTTTTTAGACAATTGCAATTCCTCTCCAATTAATACATCAACAGCAGCTAATTTTTTTGTTTCGGATAAGATAACTGATTTTTCGATAATGTGTTGAAATTCCCGAATATTTCCCGGCCATGAATGTTGTGAAAGTTTCTTTACTGCTGATTTTTCAAAAACACATTCTCCTTTCTGATACTGATCGGCATATTTCTGCAGAAAAAAATCAGCTAATTCAGGAATATCCTCAATCCGTTCGCGCAAAGGCGGTAATTCTATTGCAATAGTATTCAATCGATACAACAAATCTTCCCTGAAAGTTCCATTAGACACCATTTCAAACAAATTACAATTGGTAGCAGCCAGTATGCGAACATCCACATCAATTGGTGTATTTCCACCCAATGGAACAATTTGTTTGTTTTGAATGGCTGTCAATAATTTTGTTTGCAGATGCAAGGGAATATTTCCGATTTCATCCAGAAAAAGTGTTCCACCCGATGCCAATTCAAATCGCCCCATACGATCTTCTTTTGCATCAGTAAATGCGCCTTTTTTAGAACCAAATAGTTCGCTTTCAAATAAGTTTTCGCTTAAAGAACCCAAATCAATACTTACAAATACCTGATCTTTTCGGTGCGAGGACAAATGAAGCTCACGGGCAATTACCTCTTTCCCTGTGCCATTCTCTCCTACAATTAAAACATTCGCCTCGGTTCCGGCCACCTTCTCAACGGTTCGAAATACTTCAGTCATGGCTTTCGAAGTACCTCTTACAAATTGAGTGTTTCTATTGATCTGATGATTGATCTGCTTCTGCTTTTCCTTCAATCCTTTGATCTCAAGCTTTGAATTCCGCAATTTTAAAGCCGACAGCAAGGTTGAAAGAATCTTATTTTCGTCCCATGATTTCTGAATAAAATCAACTGCCCCCTCTTTCATTGCTTTCACCGCCAATTCTACATCACCGTAAGCTGTAATCAACACCACACAAGCATTTGCATCAAATTCCAATATTCGCTTTAACCAATACAAACCTTCATTTCCCGAATTGATTCCTGCTTTAAAATTCATATCCAACAAATAAACATCATACTCGTCCACTTCAAGCTGTGATAGCAACTGATTGGGATTTTTGATGGTATCTATTTTCGCAAAATGAGAGTTGAGAAATAATTGCAAAGCAAACAATAGCTCCTCATTGTCATCTATAATTAAAAGCTTTCCTTTTCCAGCCATTCTTTATCCATTTAAATTCTTTGGTTAAAATAATCATATTGTTGTAAATATCGACATTGCGTGTTGGATTTTCCGACACTATATTTCTCATCACAAACACAAACGCCTGTATTTCTGCATCATTTAAAAATGGCACAATACTTGGCTGCCAATATTTAAATCACATAATCTAAAAAAATGATACATACCAAAGACTTAAGCAAAGTATTCAGAACCGAAGAAGTTGAAACATCCGCCTTGCAGCATGTAAACTTACATATAGAAACCGGTGAATTTGCTGCCATTATGGGACCATCCGGGTGTGGAAAATCAACACTCTTAAATATTATTGGTTTGTTGGATAATCCCAGCACTGGAAGCTATACTTTTAATCAAGTAGAAATTTCTGACAAAAGTGAAAAACAAAGAACTAAATTCAGAAAAGGAAACATCGGCTTTATTTTCCAGAGTTTTAACCTGATTGATGAACTAAATGTATTTGAAAATGTAGAGTTACCTCTACTCTATATGGGAGTTCCATCGGCACAGAGGAAAGAAAAAGTAGTGCAGGTATTGAAACGCATGAATATTGATCATCGTGCAAAACATTTTCCTCAACAACTTTCGGGCGGACAACAGCAAAGAGTTGCGATAGCAAGAGCTGTAGTTTCGAATCCGAAACTAATTTTGGCCGATGAACCTACGGGAAATCTCGATTCGACCAACGGCACAGAAGTTATGCAATTGCTCGAAGAATTGCACAAAGAAGGAACTACTATCGTAATGGTTACCCACTCGCAAAGCGATGCGGAATATGCAGACCGGGTCATCAATCTATTCGATGGAAAAATAGTTTCGGAAAACAGAAAAGACCCGCAATCACATATCCTCGAATCAGCAGTTTTATAAAATATATCTAACAATATTATTACTTTTAATCGCCCAATAAAACCGACTATATGCTTTGGTACAAACTTAAACTCTCTTTTCGAAGTCTGGCAAAAGACAAACTCAATTCCATTATCAACATTTTTGGACTTGCTGTTGGAATGGCTGCCGTAATTCTTATTTCTATTTACGTTCAGCACGAATTGAGCTACGATAAATTCAACACAAAACAGGAACGGATTTACAAGTTAATTTCATTACTTAATAATGCCGGAGAAAAGTTAACTCCATATGAAATCGGCCTGCGTTTAACCAATGAAAACTTCGCCTCTCAAATACCAGAAATAGAAGAAATTACTCAATTATACAGAGGGTTCACACAAAATGCAAAAGTAAACGATCAACATTTCAACGGAATTCGCTGCCACTACGTAGATACCAATTTTTATAAGGTATTTACACTGGAACCAATCTCCGGACAATCAACCAATCTGTTTTCCAATCCTAATGGTGTAGTCATAAATGCTTCAACAGCAGAAAAATTATTTGGAACTACCAATGCTGCAGGCAAAGAATTGAAAATGTTTGGCAGATTATTAACAGTAAACGCTGTTGTAAAAGACCTTCCACTTACCTCTCATTACGATTTCGACATGCTTTTGCCATTTTCGGGCTATCCACAACATGCTGGTCATCAAAGTCTGGAATACTACACGTATATTTTAGTAAAACAAGGAGTTGATCGTAATTCAACAATTAAGAAAATTGAAGATAAATATACCCAGATGCTTGATGATGGATTTGGTGAATATGGTGAGGAAACAGGAGCTTACCTCCAAAGACTAAGCGATATTCATCTAAGATCAAACTATCAGCAAGATTTAAAACCTGGTGGGAATATCAATACCATTTACATACATATTCTTCTGGCTTTTTTAATTTTGATCATCGCCATAATTAATTTCATCAATATTATTACCGTTCAATACGATAGCAAACTGAACCAAATTGGTATAAAAAAAGCAATTGGTGCAGAGCGTATTGATTTAATTAAAGATTTTTTAGGAAGAACCACTCTAATGGCTGCCGTTGCACTTCTATTTGGGGTAATACTAGCAGAAGTTTTAATGCCCTTTTTTGGTCGTTTAATGAATAGAGAATTGCCTATTGATTATCTATCAAATCCCCTTCTATTTACAGGTCTTCCTGTTATGGCTTTATTTGTTGGACTCATTTCAGGCTTGTATCCGGCCATCACAATCACCCGATATACACCAGCTTCCATCATTAAAGGAAAGTTGCCAGGCAATCACGACACCAATTTGCTGTCCCGGATTCTGGTAATCTTTCAGTTTTCAGCTTCTATTGTTTTGATTTCAGCTGTTATCATTTCTCAGCAACAGATCAACTACATGAAAAATGCTGATTTGGGTTTCGAACCGGAACAAGTAATTGCAATCACCAATTTAAGTGATGCACAAAAACAAGCTTATTCTTCTATCAGGCAAGAACTTTTAAAAATACCTCAAATCTCTTCTGTAGGTGCCAGTCTTCATCTTCCTGGCGGTGGTGGTAGTGGTCAAATATTTCGGCTTTACGGAACCGATATTAAAAACACAAAAGATTATAATGAATATCGCGTAAGGCCAGGTTACTTTAAAACTTTAGGGATACAATTTGTAGAAGGAAACACATTTACCGAAAGTCAGGTTGAAAACTGCAAAGGAATTATTCTGAATGAAGCTGCTGTTAAATATCTTAATGTTGATGACCCTTTGGGGAGAATCGTGTGGTTTCATCAGGATAAATATGAAATTCAAGGCATTGTTAAAGATTTTCATTACACTTCATTACGAGAAAAAATTGCCCCATTGATGTTTAGTTGTTTTAGCGATAATTGGGGAATACGATATGTTTTGATTAAAGTAAAAACCAACAATACAACAGATTTACTTAACCAAATAAAAGAGACATTCAAAAAAGTTGATACGGAAAGAGTTAATTTCCATCTGTTTATAGACGATGTCTGCCGCGATCGATATCAACAGGAAGAAAGATCGCAAATACTAACAGGCTACTCATCGGCACTTTCAATCATTCTGGCTCTATTGGGATTGTATTCCCTTACTTTATTTATGGTACAAAAACGCACCAAGGAAATTGGAATCCGAAAAGTAACAGGTGCCAGTATCAGCCAAATATCATTGTTGCTGTTTTCTAATTTCATAAAATGGATTGCAATAGCCTTTGCCATATCAATACCCGTTTCGTATTACATGATGCAACACTGGCTGGAACAGTTTGCTTATCACATTGCCATTGGTCCGCTCCCATTTGTATTTGCCGGTTTGCTAACTGCAATTTTTGCACTCTTGGTTGTTGGCGGACAAACCTGGAAGGCAGCCAATCAAAATCCGGTTAATTCCTTACGAAGTGAATAGCAGGCCTATTTAGAAATCATTCAATAAGGGAGCACATTCTATTGTGCTTGTGCTCCTTTATTATCGGATATAATACATTTATCTGTTTCCTGAGCATTTAGAAGCGTTTCCGACGGCGCGGAACCATAAAGGAGTGGCGACAAGCTTCAAAGGAGTGGCGACAAAGATCAAAATAACGACGACAAGACTTAGAATAGTCCCGGCAAAGAGTAAAGTAGTAGCGACAAAGAATAAAGTAGTAACGACAAAATATAGAATATAAACAACAAAAAGTAAAGTGACAACAACAAAGCTTAGGGATGTCTTCTCCTAAAACAGTACCCCTCCTAAGTAAACTTAGTATTTACAGAATAGTACATGCCACTTCGTAAACTGCATCAACATTGTGTGCATCAGCAGGAGTTTCTCCCTTGGTGTATCCCAGTTCTGTTAATCGTAAATGTGTAAAATCAGAAATTTCATTTTTACACATAACCAATTTGCCGCAATCCTTAGGACAACCATCAATCACCAGAATTTTAGCTCCCCGAACGGAATCTATCATCTCGGTAATTCCTGCTCCCACAAAGGCCAGACATTTCATTTGGGCTTTCCCTTTTTTTTGAAGTTTCCTCGCAACCAAATCGGTTAATTCACCAACATCGGCTGCACCTGAGCACGCAAAAACCACTTTCGTACTTTTTTCATCACATCCACCAGATCTATTTTCCATGATGTTTATTTAAAATGATATAGTCACTCACAAAACCATAATCTCAACTATTTTAATTGATAATCTGAACATCAATGCGCTTTACTTTATCAAGCAGTACTAAGGGGAAACCGCTTAAATAAAACTCATAAGTAAAATAACCTCCTTTACCTAAATTGTAATCCCGGTTAAATCTATTTTCTGCATCCCTCGTAAATTCATAAATCAGGAAATCATTTTCATCAAAAAAACTAATAAAATAATCATATTTGTAAAAGCTATGATTAGACTTTACCAGTGCTTCCTTTTTAATATCACTCCGATCAGAAGTAACTAGTTTATTAACACTAACAAATTGAAAATAATATCTTTCATAAATTCCATATTCACTATCGTCATCCTTCTTATTATGCTTTGTAATATAGCGCTTTAAAATTATTTGATTTGTAACATTTAAAGGCTGCGATGCTGATGTAATTTTAAAATTAGTTGACACAGCGCCTAATTTTTCTGAAATAGTTTGAGATTTAGCTCCAAACACTATAAAAAAGAGCAAAAGGGTACTAATTTTCTTCATTTTACACAGTTTAATTACTTAAATACTATTCTTTATTTTTTCACATATCCGATCAAAGACCTCATCGAACTCACCAACGCCATCTATTTTCAAAACACCATGCAACTGATTGTATTTTTCAATTACGGGTACGGTTTTAATTTCATGTTCCTGCAGGCGTTTCACAATTTTAGAGGTGTTGTTATCGTATGGCATGCACCGATCGGTTTTACTTCTTTTATCCAGCCGGCTGATTAGTTCCAATGTTGGTACCTCAATTTCAATAATCTGAGAAATAGCAGAACCATGTTTTTTCAACAAACCATCTAAAATGTACGATTGAACCAATGTTCGTGGAAATCCCTTAAAAATGAATCCATTCACTCCGTTCGAGTTTGCAATTTTCTTTTCAATTAATTGCACCACAATCTCGTCGGGCACCAGTTCCCCGTTTTCATACAAATCAATAATTCGTTTTCCTATTTCGGTACCTTTCTGAATTTCCTGATCGAGCATTTGACCTGTAGCAAGGTATTCCAAGTCATATTTTTTGGCCAAAGCAATTCCCTGCGATCCTCTTCCTGAGCCAGGATAACCAAATAACACCAAATTGAACAGACTCTTACTCAATTCTTCTTTAATAATTTTCTGTATACTCAGATTTACCTCCTCAATTGACAGATCCCCTTTCAATCCAAAATAAACGCCTTTGTCTTTGTAAAACTGCAAAACAGGAAGTGTTTTATCGCTATATTCTTTTAGTCTGTTACGAATTACAACTTCATTATCATCTGTCCTTCCCGATGTCTTTCCTCTAGTTAGTAATCTCGAAACGGAAACCTCTTCATCTACGTCCAAACTAATCAGGCAATTCAATGAGGTATTTAGCTTTATCATCAATCCTTCCAAAATATAAGCCTGAATATAGGTTCTGGGGAAGCCGTCAAACAAAAACCCATTCGAATCCGGATTTTCCGTTATGGTTTTCTCAATAATCTGAACGATGATCTCATCAGAAACCAAACCACCCGAAGCTATAATGCTTTGTGCTTCGAGACCTAACTTACTTTTATTCACAATCTCCTTTCGCAGCAAATCACCTGTTGAAATATAGAAAAGATTGTACTTATTAATTAGAAATTCAGATTGAGTGCCTTTTCCAGCACCTGGAGGACCAAACAATGCAATATTTAACATACTATAATTTGTTAGAAGTGCCACTCACAAAGTGATGTACCACACATAAATTTATTCTACAATGTAGTATATAAACCGATCAAGAGCAAGATTTATATCCTGACTGACAAAATTTTCACATTAATCAGCACTAAAATATCAGACTTGAATTCCGTATGAATAAAAGGAACTCATCGCATTAATATCGATAATTGTCGATATGATATTTTTGGATAAGCGCTGACTCTATTTTAAAAAGATACAAAACGCGGTATTTGCAGGCTCTGCAGCAATCTAATAAAAACAAGATATTTTTACTGATACAAGATGAACACCCAACTAAGAAAGCGTATAAATTAATCCGACAAATAGGTAATTATCAGAGTTTTCTATAAATTATTTTCATAAACTAAAAATGATCAAAATGAAACTACCTAAATCTTCGTACAATTGGACCTCCATTTTAGGAGCAAGTATAGCCATAATTGCCTTTTTCCTGATCGTTTTCTTCTTTGTTATTTCTGTCCTCTTCGATCAGGGAAGTTCTTATATGGGCTTAATTATCTATATTGTATTACCCATATTTATGGTAATCGGAATGCTGTTGATCCCGATTGGTATGTTGATTCAAATTCGCAGAAATAAGAAACAAATGTTTATTTCTGAGGATATGAAATGGCCTCGGGTAGATTTAAATGATCAAAAACACAGAAATGCTTTTTCTCTTTTCGTAATCATAAGCTTCATTTTCCTTTTTCTCTCCTCCATAGGTAGTTACGAAGCCTTTGTTTACAGCGAGTCAGTGCCATTCTGCGGTACTCTTTGCCATTCGGTTATGGAACCTGAATATGTTACCTATCAAAAATCTGCTCATGCTAAAGTAGCCTGTGTAGAATGTCATGTTGGTGAAGGAGCCGATTGGTATATGCGTTCTAAATTGAGTGGTTTGTATCAGGTATATGCGGTTACGGTTAACAATTACCCTCGTCCGATTCCTACTCCTCTTGCTAATTTACGACCTGCCAGAGAAACATGTGAGCACTGCCATTGGCCTGAAAAATTTTATCCGAACAGAATTAAAAATGAGCAGCACTTTCTGGCTGATGAAAATAATACCGAATGGAACATCCAGTTAACTATGAAAACCGGACCTGACCATCACACACAAAAATTAAGTGAAGGAATTCACTGGCATATAAATCCAAATGTAAAAATCGAATTTATGTCTGCTGATAACAAATCGGAATACATTCAATGGGTTAAATATACTAATAAGGCTACCGGAGAAGAATACATATTCGAAGATACGATGATGGAACCTGACAGTACGTTTTTTGCGGATGGAAAATTGCATGAAATGGATTGTATGGATTGTCACAACCGCCCGTCGCATGGTTATTTATCACCTCCTGATTTTGTAGATGCAGCAATGTCTTCAAAAGAAGTTGATCCCCAAATCCCGTATATAAAACTGGCCGCTATGGAAGCGTTAAAGGCGACCTACACAACTAAAGACAGTGCAGATTTATTAATCAAACAAACCGTTCTTAATTTCTACAAAGAAAATTATCCTGATAAAGGAGTAGAACATGAAGCTAATATATTAAAAGCGATAGAAGGCATTAAAATTGCTTATCATGAAAATACATTTCCTGAGATGAAAGTTCGTTGGGATGCATATCCTAACCATAAAAGTCATATGGAAACACAAGGTTGCTTCCGCTGTCACGACAACAATCACAGCACAAAGGATGGCAGGGTAATTTCCAAAGATTGCAATCTATGTCATTCAATTACTGCTCAGGGAAAACCTGATTCTTTGCAAATGGCTTTTACCAATCAAAAAATGGAATTTATCCATCCTGTTGATATCGGTACAGATTGGAAAGACTACTCTTGTGTAGACTGTCACGCATATCTTTATCCATAAAATCGGAACAAACAAAAGCATTCTATTTGGAATTGTTTTAATTAAAGAAGATATTCGTATCTGAATTAGAACAGAACAATAGAATGAAAGGAAATAGATTGAGTGGTTCAGAACTACATGAATTAGGTATTAAGTGGGTTTACAAACACATTAAAGATGAGTTTGAAGTCTTATCGGTGAATATTGAATTTGAGAAGAATCCTCAGATTCTGGCTAAGAAAGACAACGAATTACATTTCATTGTGGTGAAAACAAGCACCTATCCTGATGTGGGTTCACTCTCACCATCCGCAGCCGAAGAAATAATCCAACATGCCGGTAAGCACAAGGCTAAAATTCTGTTTGCCCATGTTGGAATAGCAAATGCAGATACTCAAGACGAACAAGAAATGCAATATCCTGCAAAAGGCGGCCAGTATTACATGAATTATACTGGCCTAACTATTCTGCCAAATATTTTAGCAAATCCAAATACCTAAAGTTAAAATTCAAGCGGATGAAAAAGGATATTAAAAAACTGAGGCATGAATATGGCGGGATTGAATTAAATGAAACGGATATCAACTCAAATCCATTTGCACAATTTCAAATATGGTTTAAACAGGCAATAAAAATGAAACTTCCTGATGCTAATGCCATGACACTGGCAACGGTATCTGCAGACAACAAACCTTCCGCGCGAATTCTACTATTAAAAGAATATAACGAGAAAGGTTTTTGTTTCTTCACCAATTACAATAGCCGGAAAGGTTTTGATATCGAAGGAAATCCTTATGGCGCACTTGTTTTTTTCTGGCCAGAATTAGAAAGACAAATCCGTATTGAAGGGAAAATTGAAAAATTAGAACCAGAATTGTCTGACGAGTATTTTTTAGACCGACCTGTTGGCAGCCGAACAGCAGCTGCAGTATCGCCGCAAAGTGATGAAATTGAAAACCGGGATACTCTAAGCCTAATGGTTGAAAAATTTAAGGAAAAAAACGGAGGTGAATTTGCCCGACCTGATTTTTGGGGTGGATATCGTCTTATTCCTGATCTTTTTGAGTTTTGGCAAGGACGTGAGAGTCGATTAAATGATCGGATCGAGTACAATCTCAAAAATAAACAATGGGAAATCAGAAGACTTGCTCCATAAAACAATTGCATTTATCAACAAAAAACTCACATTCATACAAAACCTAAAAAAAAAAGTGATTTTTGAGGGTCACCTTTTTTCTAAAATAAGAATTAAAGGATAGGAACAGTGTCCATTGTTCCTATTCAAAAATAGGTATGTAGTTAAAAACACCCCCTTTTGTTGTAAAGGGGGTGCTTTTGTTATAACCGGTATTTATTAGCTGTTGCAATCGGTAAAAAATTATCATAAATCATACAAACATCCTGCGAAAATGTTATTGCAATGGCTGCAAGCTCATTTATTTGTTCTTGCGAAAGAGAAACAAGATCGGAAGTTTTAATTCCATCACGGACAAAAACAAAGGCAATTGCAGCATTTACCGTATCTCCTGCCCCCACAGTGCTAATGGGATTTATTGGAGGAACTTCAAAGAAATACTTCTGCTGATTGTAAATGGATAATCCCTGTTTGTTTGCGGTATAAATCAGTATCGCATCAGAAAACTCATTCAGCCACTTGTAGGCCTGATCTGAGTTCTTCAACTTACAAATTAATTCAAAATCTTCATTAGACGCTTTTACCACATTTGCCAAAGCCATATTCTCTTTTATAAATGGCAAAACTTCCGGCAACATAGGCAGGTGCTGAGATCTGAAATTTGGATCGTAAATTATTAAAGCCCCTCTCTCTTTGCATTCACGCAAAAATGTAAGTAAAGCAGAGCGAAATTCCTTTTTTATGGCCAAAAAAGATCCAAAAAGAACAATATCATCCTTTTGAACATCGTTGGGAAACACAATTGTATTGGGCAGTCCTTTTCTAGTCTTATAGAAAGTATAATCAGCATTTTTATTTTTATCGAGAAAAGCCAGTGCCAAGTTCGAATTGGTATCTGAAAAATAGGATATATGTTTAACATCCACACCATTGGCAGATAAGAAATTTTTAATCTGAGTGCCAACCCTATCAATTCCCAGCTCACTTATCAATGCTATATTGATCCCTAACCGACTCAAAGAAACCGCTGAATTTAAGAAAGATCCACCTGGTTTTGCTTCAACCGGAGTGTCATTCTCAAAGAATAAATCCAATACACAATCTCCGATAGCATATACTTTTCTCATCTACATTTTTACTTTTTGTTATATCTCATAATGAAGGCCCACAAGATACAAATTCAAATTTCAACATTTACTTTGATAGAGAAGTATCCATGCATAAAAAAAGTAAAACAATATTGAAAATACTCCCTCCTCAAATTATAAACATGCAAAATAAAACAAACAAATTACTGCCAATTCATTTAAATCAAAATGAAAAATAATTATCTATTAGTTATGAAGAGTTTAAAAAAATATATAATTTGTAATCTTTCTAAATAAGAATCAAAACATCATACTTAAATCGTTTTCGCTTCCCGCAAATTTAGATTGTTAAAAATGGAGTGGTTAAATTGAATACAGCTTAACGATAGTAAGGTCTGCATGAATTTTTACAACGAGAAAAAATAAGTAAATTTGGTTCCGTCATTCCCTAAGCAAAAATAAATTGGAGACATATGCAAAGTAAAAACCCAAGTAGAATTGAAATTAAATCGAAGGAGGTTAAAATTGATCAAAAAGATTTGATTCGTTATATCAACCTTCAGCTTGCCGCAATGGGCCAGCCTATTTTCACGGAAAATTCCGAAGGAGAAAAAAATCAATTATCTGACCCAAAATTTATTCAGCTTACCGATAGCTTAATAAAAAATTATCGTGCTCAATCACGATTATTGGCAGATCATTTATGTCCTGTCGATCAACGTATACAAAACTTTTTAAATGAATATTTGGAAGATATTGACACGGAAGTTGCAAAGCTTCCTAGTTCAACCTTTATTCTGGACCAACCAGGAATAGCAAGAGAATTAAGTCTTCCACCAGATAAGGATGAACACATCACAGAGTTATTAAGCTCTTATAGAATAAAACAAGGTGTACTTCACAACCCAAAACACGATAGAAGAACTACAAGCGGTTCATTTCATATTGTGGGGGGTAGTTTGCCGGTACCTTTAGATAAAATTGAATTGCCTAAAAAAGCTTTTGGTAAATTTCTACAGGCAGCTTTCTCACCCAGCCCGGAATTAAAACAACTTCCATTTACAGCAACTCAAGAAGAAAAAGCTGAACTGATGGTATCTCTTTTATTACGCCCGATAGTATGTCCGGAAGTAAAAGGAATAATCAGTCAAAAATCAATGGAGGTTCGCTTCTTTGCTCCTGGCAGCTTAGTAAGTAATCTTGATTTTGTTGAATCAATTTTTGGTAATGCCGGTGATCCTAACATTCCTGCTAACGATGCTGGTTTGGATATTGAACATTGGACAGGACATACGGGTTGTATTGTACTGGCTCCACAGTTATTGAACCTTAAAAAGAAAGAATTAGGCTTACCTCATTACGATGATGCTACTGAGCGTCAGAGAAATGATGGCGTTTGCTGGAAGGATGAAAATGAGCTTTACAACAACGGAAATGCATTTAAGCTAACATGCCGCAGCGAAAAAGGTGTTGTAATTACCTTGATTGCTGATAACTACTTTGGCTACTCTAAAAAGGAAATCAAAACTCAAATTAGTTTCTCAGCCAATCTTTATGGTTTAGCTGAAGAAGAGCATTCAGGTGGCGCAATTGCATTCCCCCGTAAAAATTTGGGTGACAGCTTTAGCGGTGCACTTTTCATGAATAATGTATTAAAAAAACAGTACAGTTTTGATGAAATGGTAAAACAATTTGGTGAAACAATGAATGTTCATCCGGAAGGTTATGCCGTTGACAAAGAATATTCAGACATCTATTACATAAACGAAAATGCTAATATTGATGTTTATGAAAGTAAGGTAAGCTGGGAAAAGGATGGTAAAGAACAAAGCATTCGTTTGGTACCTAATAGTTACTACGTTCACCCTTCCGGATATAAAATGCACATGGAGAAGCATCCTTCGGCACCATCGTGGAGATTGGTAAGTACTGCTTCGGAGGGAACTTTCTGTCACAAACCTTGTACTGTTTCCGGTGGAGGTAAATCTGAAATTTCAAAATCGTTATTAAATGCAATCATTTACAGCTCTTTCTATATCCAGGATATGGAGAAAGACTTTAATATTGCTGATCAGGTAATCAATCACGATTATACAAAACGTTGGAAAGATACTCCAAACAGAACAACTCCATCAAGATCTCTTTTAAGTTCTGACCGATCCTTAGGTTCTGTAGTGAAACTGTTAACTCCTTCGAAATATTATACTGCCGAATACAATGAATTTCTGAATACTATTCCGGATCATGTTAAAGCATTGGTATTATTTGTAAAGAGATTCTACCGTCCGGAAAGAACAGACAGCAGCTGGAGAGATTACTTCTCGGTTGATGTTATTAACGGAAGAAAAGGCCACGAGTTGCTCTTCAATAATCGTAAAATTGTTGCCAGTTACTTACGGGTAGGATTCGCAGGTGATAAATCATGGTATTTAAATAAGCTGCGTCAGGATTTTATTGCCGCAGCCAAAATTCAAATGGAAGATGATATTACAGCTTCAGTTGTACTCCCTGCCAGCCGATTCAGTTATTTGAATGATTGTTACGACAATAAGAGTATTAAGCTGACTACAAATTGTGAACAACGTTTTTTCCAACGTCCGGATGAAGCAGTTCACAGAGGATACGATAAGGAAGCTGAAGCAGATCTTTCAATGAGAAATAACTTTACATCAAACTATGAGCCTCTTACCAGAGAAGACGGTAAGGAATTGTTGGCAGATGCAATTGGTTTCGATTTATATACAAAGCCAATTAAAGAAATCATTCGACAAGGTGCTGAAAGCAAGAAGTCAAATTACTTTATTTCTCCTTCACACACTCGAATTGTAGATGGAAAACCGTCTCAAAACCCTCGCTATTTGCAGATTAGACCTGACTTGGTTAATCCTGTTGACGATCGATTAGCTGAAATTGGGATTCGTTTGGCTAGAAAAATTCCTTTGAATGAACCAGTACATCATCCGGTAAATGCGGTTTTACCTGGTCGCAGAAATAATCCTGCTGATAAAAAAGCCGGAATTCGTGCATTGAGTGTTTACAACCCAATTCATTATCAGGAATTGCCTGAATTGTTCATGGATTTTATTTGCAGTTTAACAGGTAAATCTCCTTCAACAACAGGTGCTGGTTCTGAAGGCGCTTTAACAAAAGGTCCTTTCAACATGTTATCTCCAACTACTGATTTAAACAATGCCTTACTTTCATACATCCTTACCGGATATCAAGGGTTTTCATCAGCTGCAGGTCACGTAGGTACCGAAAATCGATTCGATCATGATGTTTCATTGTTAATTCCTGAACTTTGGTGTCGATTGAAAGAGGAAAACCGTGATCCTAAATTATTAATTCAGGAAGGTTCTCTTGAGAAGCTTTCTGATTTTGAATACGAAGGTGAAAAAATTCATGCCAGTCGTTTAGGATATCGTATTACAGAAGAATTCCTTTTCCGTTATATGAATCGAATCTTTGATGAGCCTCAAAACGTTTTTAACGAAAGAATGTTAAAACCTGAGATTCAGGATCTGGAAGCTTATGCTGATGGGATCAAAAATATCGTAGAAGCTCAAGAAAAAGTTGCAATCAACTTCTTTAAAGACAATAGTGTTTCTGCAGCAATTCCTCCATTGCAAATTCTTTTAAATATTATGGCCTACGGCCACTATAATGGAAAAGAAATAAGCGATCCGGAGCTGCGTAAGCAATTCGACCGTGAATTGGTAATTAACTCATCCTGGTATCAGGCCCGTTTGAAAAACAAGCAGCAAATTGACATTAATTTCCACGAAAAACAAATTGCTTACTTAGAGGCTTTCATGGCCAACAAGATAAACGCAGAATGGAATGACGAATTGAGTTTGGAAGAACGTTTCTGGAAAGCTAAAAAAGAACTGGAACACGTTAAAACAGAAGAATATCTGCAAAGTTTAGTTGGTACAATTGGTGCCGATCCTTTATTTAAGGCCTAAAACGGACTTTGATGCTAAAATAATTGGGAACTCTACTATAGGGTTCCCTTTTTTTATTCAGAAAATTGAAAAAATAATGCCCGTGATATAGGGGAATCACGGGCAACAATTCTAAAGGGTTAATTAACCTACTAACCAGCCTTACGGCTGAACCTTTATGAGTTCTACCTCTCAGTAAGAACCCAATACTAAAGATATAAAAAAAAAATAAATATTTTTAACATTTTGTAACATTTCCCTTTCTTTAAAACAATTCCAAATCCTTCATAATATTGAATATAGATATATTTTAGAACTTATGTATGCCTAATTTTATAAGCGTACTAAACGATTTACAGAATTTAGAAGGATTAGGTTAGGCAGTATAATAGTTACATATAACAACATTATTAATGGATATAATAAAAAATTAGCTTCGATTATCAACCGAAGCTAATTGTAAATTAAGAAACTAATTCTTTGACGAACTTATTTCCTAAACACTTAAAATTGAAAAACAGACTTTCTATATTTATTTAATATTCTTAAAATGAATATTTAAAATGTACGCTCAAACGGGTGCTTCCCACCTCTTTCGAATCTGCAACCTTACCGTTAATTTGAGTTGTACCATAAGCTGCTGCAGTATATAATGCCTGGGTACCTATCATGAAACTTCCGGAATGAAATTCAACTCTGGGACCAAACTGATAGATATAATCAATGTTTGAACCACGGCTATACAAACCAACAAAACTACTTCCATTCATTGCCAAATTATCATCAGCACCTAAGTTCTTGGTATAACCCGCAAAAAGTCCATAGCGTACATTACCCGTTCTTGTATGTAAATCAGACCAAATTGAAGATGTTTTCACATTTGTGTATTCGTAATCGCCATTGGCCTTAACAGCTTTTACACCGTAGCCGCCTATCATCACAAAATTATACATGTTTTGTCCGTAGATCGTCTGCAAGTTCCAAACTAGTTTATCCGTTTTAACTGTCATCCAGGCATTCATTTGGTAACTGCTCAACATTTCATCGGTTTTTAAACCTGCTGAATTCACAACCATAGGCTTTAAGAATTTATAACCTGCTGTTGCACCCAAAGTAAATCCTTTCGCAAAATCGTACTTAACCTGAGCTGAAAATTCAGGAATACTGGCTTGCTGTACATATTTAACATCGGCACCATCCGGACCATTCGATTTAAAATCCATTTCGGATAATGCAGCAATAAAAGCATAACCTTTGTCTCCTAATTTGCGGGTATATCTAAACTGAGGAGCTCTTCCCAACACATTAAAAGGTAAACCTCCCCCCCAATGAAGCACATCAGGATAAGAAGATGTTACAAACATAGGATGCCAGGTTTTACCCACCAAAAGTTCATCTTTTCCCCAATCTAATTTTACAAATGCATGTCTTAAACGAAATAAACCAATTTTATCATTCGAAGTACCCACAAAATCACCTTGAATTGTAGCAGATCCTTTAGCTCCAAAAGCCTCGAAACCAGTAACACCAAAACTTAAACGAGAATGAATGGTAGTCATGAACAATTCTGAACGGTCATTTAAATCGGCTCCATTTGCATCAAAAGATTTTGCTGCAGGATAAAGAATTACATCTCCTTCACGAGTATTCACAGACTTACGACTATCAAGAATTGATTCTGCCGATACGAAACCACTGATTTTAACTTTTACCTCATCAGCTTTTTGAGCTATAGTTACTAAAGGAAGAAATCCCAGCAACATCAAATAAATTTTCTTCATATTAATTTGGGTTTTTTGAATTGAAACAGAACATGATCTAATTCTCCCGAAACGAATTCATATACTAATTATATAAATAACAGATCATGCCTGTTTCCATCTTTGTGATTAATAATTTTTTATTTTCTTTTCGCAGTAGTTGCTCTGTCAACTAAATAAACGATCGATTGATAAGAAACGCCGCTGTTTAATGTCAAGCCAATTTCACAGGTTCTACTTGTTGAATACCCATTCTTAACTTCGGCAGGATGTTGAATTTTCAGATCACGTAAACCATGATCATTCAACTCGGAGTGAGTGAATCCGCGATCACCGGCAAAACCACAACAATTTGTGTCAGGCTTAACTACATTTTTAGCACAAAGCTTCGCCAGATCAACTAACTTATCTTCTACACCCAATTTTTTAGCAGAACATACAGCAAATACAGAAACGGTTTCATCAAGTTGTTTAAAATTTAAGTGATCTTTCAAATGATCCATTATGAATTCAATTGGTTCGTATAGTTTCAATCTTGACTCCATATTCTCCTTCATGGTATACAAGCAAGGGCTCATGTCGCAGAGAATTGGATATTCCCCGTTGTTGCTTGCTTTTTTCAAAGCGGCTTCCAAATTATTGGATTTTTTCATTCCAGCTTCTTTAAAGCCTTTACTCAAAAATGCCATACCACAACAATGGTTGTTTAAATCCTCAGGATAAATAATTTCATATCCTGCCTTTTTAATCAACTTCTCCATCTTAATGGTCAAAGCCACCTTTTCGTCGTAATCTTTCGATACGCCCATACTTCTGTTGATACAAGATGGGAAATAAACGACCTTTTTAGGATTGTTTTTATTCACTGCAGGTGGAACAATTTTGGGTGATCCTTTTGGAAAAGCCTTGGTCCAGCGAGGAATTGTATTTCCTGATAAAGTTCTTACACCACCAGCAATTCCAACCATCAAGCCTGATCCAAGTATGGAGTGAAAGAAATTCACAGTATTCAGACCCACTTTAGCATAGGACTGAACTTTATCCATATTATCGGCACACCACATGGCATATTTCTTTGCTTTTGGTGATGCATCATCCGCCCGAAGTTCCTTAACCAGTTTGCCGGTATCAATTTTCACAGGACAACTAAGCGCACATAAACTATCGGTAGCACACATTTGCAAGGCCTCGTAATCGAATTGCTTTACCATACCGGCTAACTCGTGAGGAGTCTCTCCAGAGGCTTTTAAACGAGTAATTTCGCGGTAAGCAGCAATTCTTTGGCGCGGACTTAATGTTAGATTGGGCGAAACACAAGCCGGCTCGCAAAATCCACACTCCATACACTGATCTATTTTTTCGTGAGCAGCAGGAAGAGGTTTCAAATCCTTTAAATGAGCTTGTTTATCGGCATTCAGGATAACTCCCGGATTGATTAAAAAATGAGGATCGAAGATAGCCTTGATTTCCTTCATCAGGTTGTAAGCATCTGTACCCCACTCCATCTCAACATAAGGAGCCATATTTCGTCCGGTACCGTGCTCCGCTTTTAGAGCTCCATCGTAACGGCCAACAACCAAATCGGCCAATTCATCCATGAATTTGGCATACCTGTCGATTTCAGGTTGGGTTCCAAAATCCTGAGTAAATACAAAGTGTAAATTGCCTTCCAAAGCATGACCAAAAATAACCGCTTCCGAATACTTGTACTTTTTAAACAAGTCCTGAAGATCCAAAGTAGCCTCGGCCAACTTTGGTACCGGAAAACAAACATCCTCAATAATAACAGTGGTTCCCACTTTACGCATACCGCCAACTGTTGGAAGTAAACCTTTACGGATTTTCCAAAGCATTGCAAATTCAGCAGGAACATCAGTAAATTCAATGGGTAATTCCACCTGAATATCCCGAAGGGAATTTGTAATTATTTCAATCTGCTTGTTTAATGTTTTAGCATCACCCGCTCTGGTTTCCACTAAAATAGCAGATGCACCAACCGAAAGTGTTTTTAAATAAGCAGGCACTCCAACATCATTCTCAACCGAACGCAATGCAGCCCTATCCATTAATTCAACCGCAGCAACAGGCTCCGATTTTAAAATTGAAACCGCCCGGCAGGCTTTCTCAATATCAGGAAAAATCATTAACGAACTTGCTTTGTGCTTGTGCTCAATTACCGTTCTGTAAACCACTTCTGAAATAAATCCTAAGGTTCCCTCAGAACCAATCATAAGGTGAGTTAAAATATCAATCGGATCCTTGTAATCAACCAAAGCATTCAGGCTGTAACCGGTTGTATTCTTCATTTTGAATTTCTCACGAATCCGGGCATCCAAAGTCTTATTCTTCCGAATAGCTGCGGCCAATTGACTAATGCCCTTCAGCATATCTGAATGAGTACTCTTAAATGAAGCAATACTTTCCTTACAGGAGGTATCCAGAACGGTTCCATCATGCAAGATTACACGGATAGAATCGATTGTTTTGTATGAATTCTCAGAAGTTCCGCAACACATTCCTGATGCATTATTGGCAGCAATACCACCAATCATCGCAGCATTAATAGAAGCCGGATCCGGTCCGATTTTCTTACCGTAGCGTGCCAGCAAAGCATTTGCACGGGCACCCGTAATACCTGGCTGAAGACGAATTTTCTCTCCATTATCAAGTATCGTATGCTTTTTCCAATGCTCTCCCGCAACCACCAAAACAGAATCGCTGATTGCCTGCCCCGATAAACTGGTTCCTGCAGCACGATAAGTAACCGGTATGTTTAAATTATGACATTCCCTCATAATTAAACTTACCTCAGCCTCACTTTTCGACTTCACAACCAATTTAGGAATTAGCCGGTAAAAACTAGCATCGGTTCCCCATGCAAGCGTATGAAGAGGATCATGAAACATTCTGTTCTTATCAATTGACTTTAGCAATCGTTCGTGTAAAATTTTATATTCTCCTGTCAGCATATTTTTTCTTGTTTCTATTTTCAAATAGGAACCAAACTATCCCTTCCTAAAATCTTTCTACAAGCTGAAAACGGCAATCGAATCAAACTCTTCCATTTCAGCTTGTAAAAAAAATTCCGGTCCTTTGCAATCTTCCACCGAATAAGGATGTTAAATTGCAGCCACCTCTTTTTTCGCCTTCTTTTTCTTGTAATTAACTTGCTTGTTTTTTCCTGTTGTTACACGATCAACCAAATAAATAATCGACATGTATGGCACTCTTCCATTTGTACTCAAGCCAATCTCACAGGTTCTACTGTTTGAATAACCTGCAATCACCTTTTCCTTTTCAATTATCGGATGAAGTTTTCGCAAAGCATACTTATTTACTTCCGGGAAATTAAAACCTCTGTCTCCTGCAAAACCACAACATCCAACTTCTTCGGGCAATACCACATGCTGTGCACATGCCTCAGCAACAGTTTTTAATGCCGGAGTTAATCCCATCTTAGTAGTCGTGCAAGTGGAGTGAATAGTAATAACCTCATTTACCTTTTTAAAGTCCAATTTGTCCATTAAGAATTCATGAATAAATTCAACCGGCTCATAAAGCTTTAATGTTTTATCCATCACTCTTCTCATTCGGTACAAACATGGAGATGTATCGCATAAAACAGGGTATTTTCCATTTTCAGAAGCTTTTACCAAAGCAGCTTCCAGTTCGGATGATTTCTGATCTGCATGTTTGATCAGTCCCTTACTTTCCCATGGAGTACCGCAGCATAAATTGCTCATTCTTTCAGGAAAAATAACTTCGTAACCAGCTTTCTCAAGCAATTTTTGAGTAACCATATGCAAAGGTTCTTTGTAAGGATCTCCTTTTGCAGGTCCCATGGTTTGTGCAATACAAGATGGGAAGTAAACCACCCGTAAAGGATTTTCCTTGTTGATTGGCTTTGGTTTGGGTGCATTAGCCCCTTTCGGCATAGCAGGAGTCCACAAAGGAATGTTATTTCCGCTTAAGGTTCTAAAACCACCGGCTACTGCTCCTAACAGCGTTGAACCCATAACTGAATGAACTCCATTCACGAATTTTAAACCGCCCCGAATGACAGAACCAACCGTCGAGAAATTATCTGCAACCTTCTGACTAATTTTAAAAGCACGAGGAGTATCCACATTCAAGGATCGAAGGTATTTAATGAACTTACCGGTATCGATACCTACGGGGCAGGACGTTGCACATAAGCCATCCCCTGCACAAGTTTGCTCTCCCAGATAATCAAATCCTTTTTTCAGTATTTTATACCGTTCCGGATCTTCACCCGTAGTTTCCAATCTTTTTAACTCACGCTGCACAACAGTACGCTGACGAGCCGAAAGAGTAAAACCGGCAGTTAAACAGTTTACCTCGCAGAAACCGCACTCAATACATTTGTCAACCAAATCGTGAACAGGCGCAAGTGTTTTAAAATTCTTAGTATAACACTCCGGATCTTCGTTAATAATAACGCCAGGATTCAATAAATTCTTAGGATCGAAAAGTTGCTTTACATCTTTCATCAACTGATAAGCCTCTTCGCCCCATTCATGTTTTACAAACGGAGCCATATTTCTGCCCGTTCCATGCTCTGCTTTCAGCGAACCATCATACTTATCAACAACCAAATAATCAACCTCTTTCATGAAATTGATATATTGCTCCAGTTCTTCGGGCTTATCAAAATTCTGGTTGAAAATAAAATGGAAATTTCCTTCCAAAGCATGACCGTAAATCACACCATCTTTGTATCCATATTTAGCAATCAAATTCTGCAAATCTAAAGTTGCCTTTGGCAAATCATCGATATGAAAAGCCACATCCTCGATAATACAAGTAGTACCCGTTTCTCTTAAACCACCAACCGCAGGAAATACTCCTTTTCGGATATCCCAATATTTAGAATACTCCTCTGGTTTATCGGTAAATTCGATTGGGCGAACGGTTTCGTAGGCCGACAACAGCGATTTAATTTCTTTGATATTACTATCTAATTCACTTTGACTATTGGCCAATGTTTCTACCAAAATAGCAGTTACGCCATCAGGGAAATCTTTAATAAACGGAGGAATACCATCAGCATTTTCTACTGATCGTAAAGCCACACGATCAAGCATTTCAGCTCCGTGTACAGGCCCTGGTTTTATGGTTACAACCGATTGACATGCAGTTACGATATCACTAAAGTATATCATTGCACTGGCCTTAAATTTATGGTTTACCACAGTCTTCATGGTTAATTCCGACATAAAAGCCAAAGTCCCCTCTGATCCGACCATTAAATTCACGATAATCTGAAATGGATCTTCGTAATCGATAAATGGATTGATACTCAAACCAGTTGTATTCTTAATGCTGTATTTGTAACGAATACGTTCTGCCAAGGTTTTATTCGCGCGAACTTTATCACGCAATTCTTCAATCCTACGGATAAAATCGCCGTGTGTCTTTTTAAAATCAGCCTTGCTTGCAGCATCCCCGGTATCCAAAATAGTGCCATCGGCAAAAATCAAGCGAGCTGACAGAATTGTTTTATAAGAATTCTCATGAGTACCACAATTCATACCAGAAGCGTTATTCATAACAATACCTCCGATCATTGCAGAATTAATGGATGCCGGATCTGGTCCCAATTTTCTTCCGTAAGGTGCCAAAACCTTATTCACACGACTTCCAACCATACCCGGCTGCATTCGAATTGCTTCGCCGTTTTTAAGAATATCGAAATCTTCCCAATGTTTTCCTGCAACAATTAAAATCGAATTGGTAATTGCCTGACCAGCTAAACTGGTTCCTGCGGCACGAAAAGTAACCGGTAGATTATACTTATCAGCTAAAAATACAGCCTTTTGTACTTCAGCTTCATCTTTTGCCCGAATAATAATCTGAGGTATTAATCGGTAAAAACCAGCATCCGTTCCATACGCCAAATTTCTAATTTCATCTGTATACAAACGTGACTTTTCTATGGTCAATTTGATCTCATCATAGAATTTTTTATAATCTCCTGTAAGCATCTTTATTCAATTTTATTAGCTGTCAATATCAAGTATTCAATGAATAAGCAAGTCTTAAATTGGTAACTTGTATGACAAATGTACGTTTTCAGTCTTTAAATATGAACCAAATTTTCAATTCAATGAAAATTTGGTTCCTAAATAGTTTACAATGGCAAAGGATTAAAGCCTGATGAAATTAATACAACAACAATTATCATCACCATTAAATAGTAAATAAAGGCTGGTATCGAGTTTCTTCTAATGATTGTTCCCTCTGCACCAATACAACCAACGGTAGCACATACAGCAACCACATTGTTCACACAA
Source organism: Marinifilaceae bacterium (assembly GCA_016936255.1). Taxonomy (GTDB): domain Bacteria; phylum Bacteroidota; class Bacteroidia; order Bacteroidales; family Marinifilaceae; genus Labilibaculum. The sequence continues at coordinate 112,225 of JAFGYE010000114.1, forward strand.
ATCATATTTCCTAAAGCCGCACCAATGGTTTGAACTGAAACAATTAATACCTGAGGAATACCCAAAATAGTAGCTGTTTCGAACTGAAGTGAAGCAAACAGCAGATTGGAAACTGTAGCCGATCCTGACATAAAAGAACCTAAAATACCTACGATAGGTGCAATTATTGGATATGCATTTCCCGATAAATCAGCAATTGCAGTAGCCATAGTAGTTAACATACTATCCATTCCTGCTCCGTTCGTTCCCGATTTCAGCATTAGCTGAACCATTGCAACACCGGCAAATAATGCTATTGCAGCACCGGTAATTTGTTTAAAAGTTGTTTTCCATGAAGAAACAACCTGTTTTACCGACATTTTATGCATAAAATTTGTGATCACTGCAACCAAAATAAAAGGGATAGTTCCCGGCAAATAAGCCCACTTCAACACGTATGTTAAACCATCAATACCAAAAAGATTCGAAAGTGTTAGTGTCTGAGATGCCAACCATCCTTTTAAACCTAAAGACGGAATACGGGTAACTACTAAAATAACCGCAATTAATACGTATGGCATCCATGCTTTAACCAATCCCATTTTTGCTTCACCGGTATCACCATTGGAATCATTAGATTTCCAATTTTCTTCCCACTCTGATTTTGGAGGAAAATCCCATGACGTTTTAGGCATAAGGAAACCTCTTTTTGCCGCAAAAATGATAATTCCAAGACCAATAAATGCGCCTAGTAATGATGGAAGATCCGGTCCAAGAGTTGAAGCGATTAATACGTAAGGAATTGCGAAAGCCAAACCGGCAAAAATTGCAAACGGAGCTGCTGCCAATGCAGGCTTAATCGATTTTTCTTTGCCAAAAAACTTAGTCATAATCATGATTCCAAGCAAAGGAATAAAAATACCAACCAAAGCGTTTGGAATAGCAATCCATTCGGTTAAGGCCATTTTAAACACATCAGGATTTGCTCCGATATTGTGTAAGTTTTGCTCCAAAGTAACCATAGCACCACCACTGATTGGCGTTCCTACAGCTCCGAAAGGCACTGGTACCGAATTAAAAATTAAAGCAACCATTGCGGCAGCCAAAGGAGGAAATCCGAGTCCGACCAACAAAGGACCGGCCAGAGCCGCAGGAGTTCCAAATCCGGCAGCACCTTCAATAAATGCTCCGAACATGAAACCTATAATAATGGCCTGAATTCTTCTGTCGGTGGTAATTCCATTAAATCCATTATTGATCGTTGTCATTGCTCCCGACAACTTCATGGTATTCAAAATAAGAATGGCACCAAAAATAATGATTAAAATATCCAATGCTTTCAGAAATCCAAAAACTGAATAGCCCATGATGTGGAATATATCAATTTCCCATACTGTGTAGGCAACTACCACCGATAACAGCAGTGATAAAGGCAAAGCCTTTTTTGCTCCCCAATTGAAGCCTACCATCAGAACGATGGTTAATAAAATAGGCGAAAAAGCTAATAATGCGTCCATAAAAAATAATTTAGGTTTAGTTACAAATTGTATTACTGATTGTAGTAAACGGGTTAGATCTACTGTATTTTTCGATAATTGAATTGTCCAATTTTTTAAGATTTCCGTTCATTGCACTAGTGCGCATCAAAACGTCGAGGTCGATAAGTTTTTGTTTTAAAACTTCCAGACTTTTATTTATATCTATCTTATCATTATTGAAGTCCATAATTCATAATTTTTATTTCCCGATGAGCTCAACATACTTTTCAATAAATTCGGTTAGATGAAGCACTTTAACAGGCACTTTTTTATGCATCAAACCACCGTTAATCTGCATCACACATCCCGGACAATCGGTAACCAATATCTCAGCCTCACTTGCCTTAATATTTTCTATTTTCTTGGTTAATATTCCGTTCGATATAGTTGCAAAATCCAGAGAGTAAGTTCCTCCAAAACCACAACACACATTGCTGTCGGTTAATGGAGTAAATTGTTTTCCGATTAATTTGGAAAGGAAGGCTTCAGCAGAATAATCCAAGGATCTGGAATCGTGGCAAGGAGTATGATAAGTAACCCTCTTATTCCCCTTCACTTTAAAACGGATGTTGTTATTTTCTAAAAACTTCCCGATTGGTGTTACCATATCGCCCAATTGAGCTGCTTTTTTGTAACGGTTTGGATCTTCTTTGGTAAAATCCAAAAACTCATGCTTAATGGCTCCTCCGCAGGTAGGACACAATACCAACAGTGCCTCATAGTTTTTAGGTTCCTGCAGATTATCAAGGGTATTGTAAATCATTGTTTTTGCATTTTCAGGATCACCTGATGCAATAGCAGGAATACCGCAGCAGGCTGCTTTTTTAGGAATATCAACCTGAAAACCACTTTTCTGAAGCAGTTTTACCATGGCCAATCCCATTTCCGGATAAAAATATTCGATAGCACAACCAGGATAGAAGAATACTTTTCGTTCGGATGAAAACTGATCGTATCCATCTTTGTAAAAACGCTTGCTAAAGGTTTTTGAAGCCAAAGCCGGAAATTTTCTGAAATCCATTTCTTTGGGCAGCATTGGAATGGTACCTATTATTTTTTCCTGATTTAATGGATTCGTTTTTGTTAAAGGAAACTGAAAGTTAGCCCCAAGGCTCAACATCGATTTCATTCGGTCGGGTTTTGCAACCAAACTCTTAAATACTTTTTTCTTTATAGGGTTGATGCCGTATTTTTTACCGACAACCAATTTCAAATCAGAAATTAAAGCCTGCAAATCAATGCCCGAAGGGCAATTAAAAGAACAGGCACGACAACCGATACACATTTTTAAAATGTCCTTGGCCGCTTCATCTCCCTGATAAAGTGCTGTTAGAATCAGACCAATTGAACCGATGTAACGATCGCCGTAAACATGACCACCCACCATTTCGTAGGCCGGGCAAATATTGGCACAACTACCACAACGAATACACTTTAGTGCCTCTTTGAACTTAGGATGTTCGAAAAATGCCAAACGACCGTTATCCAAAAACACATAATGGGTTTCCTTTACGCCGTCTTCATTTTTATGAGATGGAACCCTACCTTTAATCCATGTAGTATACGAAGTAATGGTTTGTCCGGTAGCACTTTTCGGCAATACCCGAACAATATCCAAGGCCTGATTAAAATCGTCACACAATTTCTCGTATCCAACCAATACAATATGCACAGGAGGCACAGTAGACGACAAGCGGGCATTTCCCTCATTGGTTACCAAACCAATTGTACCTGTACTGGCTACAGCAACATTGGCTCCTGTCATTCCAACACCAGCTTTAAAATAAGAGCTGCGAAGAAATCGACGGGCAATTTCAACCATTGCTTTAATATCTTCAGGATCTACCGCTTCTCCTGTATAATCGGAAAAAATTTTGGCAACCTGCTGTCTTGTTTTATGAATAGCCGGCATTACCATGTGCGATGGATGCTCACTGGCCAATTGAAGAATCCACTCTCCCAAATCGGTTTCGATAGGCTGCAGTCCTTCCTTCTCTAAATAATGGTTGAGTAAAATCTCCTCCGAAGTCATCGATTTACTCTTCACCATGTATTTGGCATTGTGCTTTTTCATTACATCAGCAATGTATTTACAGGCATCATCGCCTGTTTTTGCCTGAAACACTTTACAACCGTGCTTCTCAACATTCGCTTTAAACAAGTGGAATTGCTCCATCACCTTGTTTAAGTCTCTGTCTTTTATATCGTGAACTTTTGTTCTTAATGCTTCAAAATCCAATCCTTTATAAGCATTGTCTTTAGAAGCCTTATATGCTGTTGCAAAACCTTTCAGGTTCTTATACAAAACCTCATCGTTTATTTTTTCCTGTATCTTATCGTGAATCTTCATGGCTTCTTCTTATAAATCATTTACAATATAAACTGTCATCTCTTTTGGTCCGTGTACTCCAACTGTTAAAACACGCTCGATATCAGCAGTACGGCTGGCCCCGGTAATAAAAGCGACATAGCCACCCATATCCGAAGTTCTCTCCTCAATAAAATCAGCTACGTCGTTTAAGGAAGCCACCAGTTTACTTAAAGGCATTACAACAAATAACTTCTCGGCCAGACAGGTTGCCAAACGTTTGTTTTCGTTGCAGCTATCAATAACAACCGTTCCCGTTTCCGCAATGGCATAATCAACTTCTACCAGCGCATTTTTAATGCCTGCTTCTCCGGCTTGCATATCTTTTAACTGATTAAAACTTGGAACATCGATGTATTCGAAACTTTCCTTTTGTAAGAGGTTTTTAAATTCTTCTGAAGACAGAATCTGGTTATCGTTTCCGACCAGTGCTGATTTGTCTAAAAAAAATTCCAGGTTATTCATATGATTATAATTTTAAGTTTTTGCCATATGAAACTTACCATGCAAGGATGATCATCTCCTTGTGTGTCAAAATAGATTTGGCACGAACGTTTCATATATTTTTAGCTTATGGGTTTTAAAAGATTTGTCTGAAAAGGTGACTATTTGGGAATCTCTCTAACCAAGAGCAATGCCAAGAATTTCACTCATTCGTTATTCAGAATCATTCTATTCGGTTGTGTGCTGAATGCCTGAATGTTAACACATGCAAAGGTTTTCAGAAAATCAGATTTAAAACGATTCCGAAGGTGTTCAGAACTGCACACACACATATCTGCAGCTGTGCAGTTATGAACAAATGTTCAGTTTAAGACGGCAAATACGACTGGTTTTGGAAGGCTGATTTTGCGATTGTCCAGTGGCATGTTATTCCAAAAAATTATTCTATCCCGAAACAGAAAACCTAAATTATATTTATCTATAATTTAAATTAACAGTTAAAACCCCTGCAAACACTGACTTTTTTTATGAAATCATAAAATAAATTATAAATTTATTAGCATAATTTTTTATTTTTAACATACATTTCCTACTTTAGGAATTCCAAATGATTTTTTTTACAAATCCGGTTGATGTTTCAACCCTAAAAAACCCTAATAAATGACAGATGTAACAACAACAAAAACAATTAATGAATTGGTTCTTGAAATTTCTGAAGACAAAATTGTTTCGACTACCATCCCCGTAGCCATTGCCATTGGCGAGGCCGGAGTACTTCACCAATATGCCCTGGAAGACAAAGAAGCGCTTTTGGCAAAAGGACTCAGCGAGGATACAATTAATGAGCTTGCACCAAGAGCTAAATTTTTGCAGGAACAGCAATCGGTTTGGACTGCTGTTTATGAATCGGCTTTAACCAGCACACAAGAGTGGGAAGAAAAAATTGAGGAAGCCAGCCTGCTGCAACGCGAATTAAAGTATGATTTTCAGTTTGCCTACCGAAACCATCCGGATATTCTGAAAAAACTGCAAAACATTCTTGATGGCAACGGCCACATGGATTTAATTCAGGACATGAGCGACTACCCCGCTTTTGCCAGACAATATCCTGAACCTTTGGAAGCCATCCTTTTTGACAAATCGAAAACTGAGCGTGCCCAACAGCTCTCCCACGAGCTTTTCGACCTGATGAACAAGGTTGACGGCGTAAAAAACAGCAAAAACCGGCCTGAAAAACTAATGCGCGACCGAGCCTACACTTACCTGAAGCAATTGGTCGACGAAATTCGTGCCTATGGCAAGTACGCCTTCTGGAACGACGAAGAGAAACAAAAAAGGTATTCGAGTGAGTACGGAAGAAAGAAACACACAAAAAATGATAATGAAACAGAAACAGTGAGCTCGCTGTAACCCCTATTACTGTTGACTCGTTTTGCTCTAGGATGGTGTTTTTGGCTACGGGAATCATGACTCATCCTACGGGCGTTCAATTTTGGCTGCCGAAGCAGTAATTCATCCTACGGGCGTTCAAATTTTCTTACTGGAGTCATACTTCATTCTTCAGGCGCAAAAATATAGACTACTGAGATATCAATAGCTTCTACGGGAATAGTAAATAGACAACTAGAAGTCATGCTATTCCCGATTAACTACATACAAGTTGGACAGAGCACCCCGGGCGAAAGCCTGGGGTGTTTTTTGTTCTGCCTGGAAAAGCAAAAAGTACTTTCTGCCCTACAAAAAAAACTCATCTCATTTTCCTGCTTATTTAATTTGATTCTGCTTTGCTAAACAATATTCATTTTATAATTTAGTAACCCTTTAACAAGAGCATGTAAATGAGCACAAAAATCCACCTATCGGCCAATACGCATCGCAGTAAAGAAATTGTAGTCATTCAATTTAACTACAGTTCGGAAATTGTGAATCGACTAAAGCAGAACTTCCCTGCCCGATGGAGCCAAACAAAAAAATGCTGGTGGATAGCCCGAAAAGATTTCGATTACAGGAAGTTTAAGGAGGTGTTCGCCTCAGATGAAATTATTATTGATGATCAAAAAACGAGTATTACAAGCACTAAAAAAGATACAAAGTTTAAATTAAAGCTTCCTAAAGGATATCTTGAGAAACTGGAACAAAAAAGGTACAGCCCACAAACTATAAAAATATACACCAGTTATTTTAATGATTTTCAAAAACATTTTTCAGACAAAAACCTACTCGATATCACCACAGATGAAACCAATACGTACATTCTGAAATTAATAAAGACCAAAAGCATTTCTACCAGTCAGCAGAACCAAAGAATCAATGCCATTAAATTTTACTACGAAAAAGTTTTAGGTAAGGATAGAAAAGTTTACAAGATAGATCGTGCCAATAAGGCTAAAATATTGCCCACCGTACTAAGCAAGCTTGAAGTAAAAGCCATTATTAATAGCTGTACAAATAAAAAGCACAAATGTATTCTATCGTTAATTTATTCGGCAGGACTCAGGAGAAGTGAATTAGTTAATTTAAAACTGAGCGATATTGATTCTACACGGGGATTAGTAATAATAAAAAATGCCAAAGGAAATAAAGACCGGGTTTCTTTACTGTCTCCCCTACTTGTAAATGAATTGAGAGATTACTATAAAAATTACAAGCCAAAAGTATATTTATTTGAAGGGCAGGAAGTTGGAAGCAAGTATAGTACCACCAGTGTAGCGAATATATTAAAACAAGCATGTACAAAAACCAGAATTAAGAAAAAAATTAGTCCACACACCCTGCGCCACTCATTCGCAACACACTTATTGGAACAAGGTACGGATTTACGATACATTCAAAACTTACTGGGACATAGTTCGTCGAAAACAACCGAAATTTACACTCATGTTTCCACTCAAAATATTAGTCAAATAAAGAACCCAATTGATGACATATTTAGTGATTCATCATAATATGTGTACATTACCGCCCTATATGGGTCGGTAAATACACTTTTTAAAAAAATATAAACGAAATAAAGCCCATTGCTTTATTTAGGAGTTACCACACATTTAGAAAAAAATGACAGCAATTATAATATTCTTAGCAATAGTAATTGGTCTCAATTGCATTCCATTGTTGACTAA
>JAFGYE010000115.1 GCA_016936255.1 Marinifilaceae bacterium
CGAGTTCGTTAACTCTTAAAGCGGGTGCAAAGATAAATCATTTAATTCAACATATCCTAATCCCAAAGTAAAAAAAATTCAAAAAAAAATAAAATTGGAAGTTTAGTAGGTGTATACAATCATAAAAAGATTCCTACGACCACCCTACCACTGCCTATAAAAATACTACTAAACAACCATTTTATAAATCCACTCTCCGTTGAAAGTGGATGCAAATATAACGGAAGAGTCTCCATACTTCCAAATGTTTTATAAAAAAAAACAAAACAAAAATTCAAAACGCTGATTTACAGCAATAAAAAAATCACAACCTGGATTGTGATTACCTATTCTATCTCAACAATAAGAAATTACTATTATATCCCTTCTACCAATAGTTGCTTTAAATTGTAAACTTGCTCTTTATTTCCTAAAACAAATAGATGAAAAGACTTATCGAGAACTATTTCAGGAGACGGATTGTATACATATGCCCCTCCTTCATCTTTTAAACCAATTATATTGGCTCCTGATTTATCTCTTACGTTTAACTCACGAATGGATTTGCCCACAAAACAATTTGCCAACTCACAACAGCTAACTTCTTCCAACTTCACCCCTTTGGTTGATTGCAACAGAATATTATCCAAAAATTCCACAACATCAGGCTGTGCAACCAATTTTGCCATTTGTTGTCCTCCTAGCCGATCAGGCATGATAACATTATTGGCTCCTGCTCTTTTTAATTTATTGTCGGACTGACTTTTTTCTGATCGTGATATAATCTTGATCGTTGCATTCATTTCCCTGGCAGTAAGCACAACATATACATTCTCAGCATCATTCGGAATTGCAGTTATCAATGCTTTGGCATTGGAAATATTTGCCAAACTCAGCACTTCTTCCTGAGTAGCATCGCCCTGAACAAACAATAGTTCAGGAATTAAACGAACATTATCAATACTGCTTTCCTCAGAATCAACAACAACAACATTTTCTCCATGTGCAATCAATTCAAGGCATGCCTGTTTCCCATTTCTTCCAAAACCACAAACAATAACGTGTCCACTTAATTTCTCTATACTTCTCACGGTTCTATAATCTTTTAAATTTCTACGAAAAACGCCATCTAAAATAAATCTGGTTACTGCCGAAGCTAAATATCCAAATATTCCAAAACTAACGAAAATTAAAAATATTGTAAACAGTTTCCCTGTATCCGACAATGGATGTACTTCAGTAAATCCAACTGTTGTAATGGTAATCACGGTCATGTAAAGGGCATCAACAAAAGTATAGGCATCATTCAGAAACATGAATCCAGATGTGCCAATAAGAATTGCCAGTATCAAAAATGACATCGCGATGCCTAATGTGCGTATGTTTTCCTCCCAAATTTTCCGTTTATTCATTCGTGTAAGATTAAAATCTAATATAATCATTAAAGCCTTACAAAATCGACAAAAAAAATATGTTTTTATCAATTTAAATCAACATCAAGGCGGCGAATAATTCTATTTCCAAATTCACACTGCAAACAATTAAATAAATCACAATAATTAGACTTTAATTGCAGTAAGGCCTGAGAATGGTATGCAGACTTCACGTTAACACCGCATTCTTTCCATTTTCGAGTAACTGAATTCTCCTCTGCAGAAACTTTATCCAATAAATTACAAGCTTTATCTTTCAATTTTTGAGAATCATTTGCTGCCCCATAGAGAAATAAAACAGGGACGACACAATTAATAATCAACCCGTTGATACTCGATTGCCCAAGAATCTTAACTTTTTCATTCGAGTCCAAGCCGAATTGATAATGACTAGTCCAATACTCGGAAGCTTGACAATTCAATAAGCTTGAGATATCCTCTATTGAATTCGCATGAAGAATTTGTGAAAACAAGGACTGTGAATTATGAACCAAGGCGGCAAATTGCGCGATTCTAATTGTAGGAAAATTTGATGGTCGCAGGCGTAACCACTTCCATTGACCAGGAGACAATGCTTTCAATTGATATTTATTGGCCAGGAATTCATATTCCAACTTCAACTTATTCAAATATACATCTTCACAATCGAACTTTTCAAATAAACCTGATTGTCCAAAAAGCAATGCTTCCAATTGAAAAATAGAATTCTTTTGCCGGGCCAGGAATTTCATTGGAATGGATCTGGCCAGCTGTTGAAAAGGATCAGCATTCACTTTCATTCCAAAATATCGTGCCAGCACCTGATAAAATGTTTCCTCCCAAGAGTTGTTATTTTGTTCCAAAATCTCTTGAATTTCATGAGACTTCCGCTCCAAACGCTCCAGAAGCATTCTATCCAGCCAATTCCGAACAAAAAAACTTTCAATTTTACCAATTTCATCCACACAGGGAATCCATTTTTCAGATAACATTAGCTTTCTGTAGTTATTCAATAATTCAGAAGTGAACCGAAGCACCAAACAGGGAATGACGCGATTATTTCTCAAAACAACAGCTGAATCATCTTCCAAAACAACATGCAGCACTACATTTTCATATGCTGGGTCAGCATCGTGCCCATGAGAATACCATGAAGAAGATTTTAAATGTATTTCAACATTTCCAGCCCAAAGAACATTATCTATCCTTATTCTAGCATCAAAAAAATCTGGTCCGGAGTCAGAATTTTGTTTTCCTACATCAATAATTTCAATTGCATTTCCTTTTGTGGAGAAAAGACTTGTTTTAGAAAACAGATTCTGTTTCCAAATGAACTGCAGGAAATCTTCATTCATCGAATCAATTTTAAATCATCAAAAATCGAATTTAACAATTTATCATGCATTTATCAATAAAAAAGGCGGTAAAATCATTGATTACCGCCTTTAAAAATTTTTAGTTTGAATCTATATCAAAAATTTCTCTTTAAGCAACAACTCCATTTCTTCTTGCAATTCTTTAGATTTCTCCTTAGCCACATCAGCAAATTTTTCCGAAGAATCAGCAAAAATAATTCCTCTCGACGAATTCACTAATAATCCGCAAGCATTATTCATTCCATACTTAGCCACCTCTTGCAAGCTTCCCCCCTGAGCACCAACACCCGGAACCAACAAAAAATGTTCTGGAGCAATTTTTCGTATATCGCCTAACATTTCAGCTTTTGTAGCTCCAACAACGTACATCATATTCTCTTTCGAGCCCCATTCCTGAGATTTCTCAAGCACTCTTTCAAACAACCTCTGATTATTCTGTTCAAAAAACTGCAGATCGAAAGCACCCTTATTTGATGTTAGAGCTAACAGAATCACCCATTTATTATCGTATTCAAGAAAAGGTGTTACCGAATCTTCTCCCATATAAGGAGCCACAGTAATTGAATCGAAAGGCATATTCTCAAGAAAAGCACTTGCATACATTTTTGAAGTATTTCCAATATCTCCTCTTTTAGCATCAGCAATCAGGAAAATATCTGAATAATTCTCTTTGATGTAGTTTACCGTTTTTTCAAGACTAATCCATCCTTTGGCACCAAGACATTCATAAAATGCAATATTCGGTTTATAAGCAACTGTAAATTCTGCTGTAGCATCTACTATTGCTTTATTAAATTCGAAAACCGGATCTTCAGTATTTAAAAGATGAGCAGGTATTTTCTTTATGTCACTATCTAAACCTACACAGAGAAAACTCTTCTTTTTCTTAATTTGCTCGAATAATGCTTGGTAATTCATCTGTTTATAATTTTAATGTTTTGATGAGATGGAACTTACTGAAAATTAAATAATCATACCCAGAATATTGATTATATAAAAACATGCATTCCATTTCTTTGGTTGTTCACTAGTTATTACAAAAAAGGCAGTGGAAAAACCACTGCCAATATTATTACAAACCACTTTCTTTAAGTCGTTCTGAATTTTCTTCAATTTGAAGCTTGTCAATTACTTCCTGAATATCCCCATCCATCGTGGCCGCCAAATTGTACATCGTAAAGTTAATACGATGATCCGTCACCCTTCCCTGCGGAAAATTGTATGTGCGGATTTTTGCTGATCTGTCGCCGGTAGAAACCATTGTTTTACGCTTGGATGAAATTTCATCAAGATATTTTTGATGCTCCAATGCATAAATACGGGAACGCAATTCAACCATTGCTTTGGCTAAATTCTTAATCTGTGATTTCTGATCCTGACATGTAACCACAATGCCGGTTGGATTGTGAGTTAAACGAATGGCAGAATAGGTTGTATTCACAGACTGTCCTCCGGGGCCCGATGAACAATAGGTATCCTTACGAATATCACTTTCTTTTACATCGATATCAAATTCTTCCGCTTCAGGAAGAACAGCAACCGAAGCTGCACTGGTATGAACACGACCTTGTGTTTCTGTTTGTGGAACCCTTTGTACACGGTGTACTCCCGATTCATATTTTAAAATCCCGTAAACACCGTTTCCGGTTACGTTCATTACAATTTCCTTATATCCTCCCGAAGTTCCTTCACTAAAACTTGAAATTGAAACCTTCCAACCCTTAGATTCACAAAACTTCGTATACATTCTGGCCAGTTCTCCGGCAAAAATACTCGCCTCGTCACCACCGGCACCGGCCCGAACCTCAAGAATAGCATTTTTAGAATCTTCGGGATCAGCAGGTATCAGAAGCAATTTAATTTCTTCTTCTAACTCAGGAATTTTAACTTCTAATTCTTCCAATTCCATTTTTGCCATTTCGCGCAACTCCTCATCCGATTCGCTGTTTAAAATCTCCTTTGATTCATTGATCCTATCAAGAGCATCTCTAAATTCTTTAGCGGCATCAGAAACAGCTTCCAATTCCTTATATTCCTTGCTTAACTTTATATACCTCTTCATGTCTCCCATCACTTCGGGGTCAGTTATCAACTGACTAACCTCCTTGAATCGGATAAGGACACCTTCTAATTTATCGAGTAACAAATTACTGCTCATATTCTGTATTCTAAATTTTGGACAAAATTATAAAAATAAAATCATTTTAAATAAAGCTTTCACTATTTAGATGCTGATTTTTAAGAAATCCCCGACTTAAGGCCGTTCCATGAATTATCCGACCAATATTTTCGCATAGTAAATTATTTATCAATCATTTAAAAATTTTTATTTAATATAATAAATCTTA
>JAFGYE010000116.1 GCA_016936255.1 Marinifilaceae bacterium
AAATTTCGGCGATCCTGATTCTATGCTCTTTAGGTGAAAAAGGAGGTAATCGTGAGTATAATCCTCCAATATTGGAGAAAAAAAAATATCTGATTAGGAATCAGATATTAAAGTTCAATTTTATATTTTTTTATTCGCCTATCGAGAGATTGCCACGTAATATTTAGAAGATCGGCAGCTTTAGATTTGTTATTATTAGATCTTTCCAATGCTTTACGAATGCAATCCATCTCAACCAATTCAAGATCCAGATTTTCATCAGAGGAAAAATTAATCTTTCGTTTTTCTTCTTTTGGATGAGTAAGTTGGAAATGCGATAAACTTAATCGATTCATATCACAAATAATAACAGCTCGTTCAACCATATTTTTCAGCTCCCTCACGTTGCCGGGAAATTCATAAGAAAGTAATCGTCGAATAACAGCTCCATCAATCTCATTTATGCTTTTCCCCATTACACGGTTAAAATATTTCACAAAATAATCCAGGAGTAAGGGAATGTCTTCTTTCCTGTTCCTCAAAGGCTCCAAATGGATAATAAAAGAACTAATTCTGTGGTACAAATCCAGACGAAATCCCTTTTCGGAATGAAGTCCTTCTATATTTTGATTCGTGGCAGCAATGATTCTTGTGTCAAATGGAATTTCGATATTGGAACCAACTTTCATGATTTTCCGATCTTCTAAGACCCTTAAAAATTTGGTTTGAAGATTCAGTTGCATGTCTCCAATTTCATCCAAAAAAAGAGTCCCTTTATTTGCCGCTTCAAACCATCCTACTTTAGATGCGGAAGCTCCGGTAAACGCTCCTTTGGTGTGTCCGAAAAATTCACTTTCAAAAAGTGACTCCGGAATAGCACTGCAATTTACTGCATAAAAATAATTCTCCTTTCTACTGCTTAAATAATGAATGGCTCGAGCTACCAACTCCTTACCCGTTCCACTTTCGCCCGTTATAAGCACCGAAGTATTCTCTGTTTTAGCAACTTTTCCAATGAGGTTAATTAAATTCTTCATCTGCGGACTATCTCCGATAATTTCGTATCCCATAGCCTTATAAAACTCTTCTGAAATAATAGAATAGTTTCGTTTAACTTCTGACAAGCTTTTTTTTAGGTGGACGAACTTTTTTGTTCGTTCGATCGCACTTTCGACGTCACGCAAGCGAAATGGTTTTGTGAAAAAATCTGAGGCTCCCAAACGCATCGAATGAATAACAGAATCCATCTCACTGTATCCACTAATCATGATTACTTCGATTTCTGGAAAATCGTGCTTAACTTTTTCCAAAACATTCAAGCCATTCATTTCAGGCAAATTAACATCAACAATAGCTATATGAATCTCATTTTTATCCATAATATCAAAAGCTTCTGAAGGACTTCCGGCTTTAAATATTCTAAAATTAGGATCAATTAGAAATTCTTCCAATTCATCACGAACCAGCTTCTCATCATCTAAAATCAATATTCTTAAATTACTTATAGATACCATATGAAGTGGACTTTACTAATGATTAATTATTTTCAAATTTGATTGCTTGTTTTGAATTCTCAAATTCAAAAGGCAATATCAATTTCATTTCGGTAAATTCGTTCTTTCTGCTGCTAACTGTAATTTGCCCATTCATTTTCTGTACTATTCCTTTACTAATATACAACCCGAGTCCTGAGCCAATACCTGATGGTTTGGTCGTAAAAAATGGTTCGAAAATATAATTGAGATTATCAGGATCAATTCCACTGCCATTATCCTTAATTGCTATTACTACATTTTTATTCACTAACTCAGCAGTAATTTTAATCCATTCAACTTTTCTCTTTGTATTTGAAGATAGATGTCTGTAGTCAATAGATTCGTAAGCATTGTTTAATATATCTACAACAACCTTCTGAAGCTTATATTTATTACCTGTTACGTATAAATCATCGGAACATACTTCAAACGAAATCTCGACATTTTTTGTTTTGTATTGTTTCTTAATCAGGCTTATAGAATCATTAAGGAGACTCTTTATATCAATTAGCTCTTGGATATTTTCCTTTTGAGAAGAATTGTAAATACCAATTTGTGATAAGTATTTCTTGATACGATCGATGTCAGTAAATACCTGCGAACATTTTTCCCGGATGTACCCTTCATCAATATTATTCATCGATAAGCGTAGAAGAATATTATCCATAATCATCGAAATTCCAGTTAAGGGCTGATTAATCTCATTCACCATTGAGCTTGCCATTTTGCCAAGAGATTCAAGCTCCGATTTCTTTAATAATAACTGACGGTGAAAATCATTGATTCTGAGCTCTTTTTCAACTTTCTCTTTTAGCTTATTCGTTTTATCTTCAAATTCCTGCTCTTGTCGCTTTAAACCAGTTATAATATCCTTATACTCAACAGAATTATTTCCAACTTCACCATTTGTAACTATTTCCATCATTATGCCACGCACACCTTTTTTATTATTCACCAAGGTTGAATGAGCCGCCAAAACAATTCGTTTCAATGCTTGATTTTTGGTAACAATCGACAACAATTCAAATACAAATCCTTTTTTTGAATTTGACAGATTCAATATTTTTTTAATTTTCTTAGTGTCCTCATCCTTAAAAAACTGAGTGAATTCTATACCCTTAGTGTCTTTTAATTCATGACATTCAAGAAATTTACATGCGTAATCATTCAAATAGCTGATTTGGTTTTTTTCATTCAACTCAAAAATAGCCTTGTCACTGTATGCATCATTTTCAAGACTTAAACTCTCTTTAAATGTCAACTCCAAAGTTTTTTTCTGAGAAATATCTGAAACAAGACCATATAGATTAAATATGTCCTCTAGTTCACGGTATTCACTGTACATCTCAATTTTGAAATGTTTAATTTCTCCATTGTTATAAATATATCGATGTTCAAACTCAATTTTTTGATTTTTTTCGGGCAGATTCAAGAGCATGCGTTCAATTGCCTCCTTATCATCAACATGGGTTTTCAACTTAATTTCCTCAAAAATATTTTCTTTATCTACAGACGAAATATCATAAATTCGTAAAAACTCATCCGAACCACGAATAATTTTAGAATAAGAATCCCATTCAAAACTTCCAATTTTGGCTTTCTTTTGAATCTTCCTTAAAACACTCTCTTTCTTAACTAATGAATCTTTTAGTTGCTTTCGTTCCGAAACATCACGGCCAATTGCCAAATAATGGGTATCATCAAATTCGATCTCCTTATAAATAGTCCATTCCAAACAAACGTTATTTCCCACCGAATTTATGATCTGACCTTCAAAAGTTGTTAGTTTTTTCTTACCATTCAGCTTCTCAATTCCCTGAATCAATTGCTCTCTCAAAACTAAATTAACAGAAGCCAAAGAATCTTTAGAAATGCCATCTAAAGTATAATTGAAAAAATCGGTAAATGCTTTGTTCGCAAATTCCACCCTATGCAAGCTATCCATTTTCAAAATAAGCTCCGATTGCCCCTCCAGAATAGATCGGTAATTGGATGCAAGATTTCGTAAACGCCCCTCTAACAAATCCTTCTCGTTAAGAGCGAAAGTTAACTTCTTATTCTGTGATTCAACCAATTTCCGATTGGTATATAATTCCAAAAAGATATTGATCTTATTAATTAAGATTGCATGATCAAATGGTTTCATAATAAAGTCAACACCACCGCATTTATAGGCCTTTGATTCACTTTGTTTATCTAAAAATATTGCTGTTAAAAAAATTATTGGTGTTGATTTATTCACATGACCACTTCGAATTTTTTGAGCAAGTAAAAATCCATCCATCTGTGGCATTTGAACATCAAGAATGATAAGAGCATATTCCTTATTCTCGATATCCTGCAAAGCTTTTATTGGTGATTGAATTAACTCTAGGTCAACATGCAACTTTCCCAACAAGGCTTTTAGTAATTCCAAGTTTTCGGCACGGTCATCAACAATCAATAATTGGGGTGTAAAATCCAATTCCATAGGTTTCGAGTTAGTGGCACACACTTTAAAAGAAAAAAAATACCCTCACAGGGCACTATTTATTCCATACTAAGATTGTTTAATCAAAATTAAAGCTAATGCACCAAAAAATCAACCTCTTTATGATTAAAGGTAACTTAACGTACTTAGGAATACATATAACAGTGGCTAACTATCCGAAAACGGCTATTAAGAGTTTGATAATTTGCAACTTGAAAATGAATTAAGAGTAGCGCGTAAAGTTGGGAAATCGAACATAAACCCTGAATTTACAAGGCGTTCAGGAACAACTCTCTGGCCTGAAAGAAGAACATTTGAACCTTCCCCCAAAAGGACTCTGAGAATTGATGCAGGAACATGAAAAAATGCAGGTCTATTTAAAAAAGAACTAAGTGCTTTGGTATAGTCCCGATTCGTAATTAATTCAGGAGCTGTTAGATTGTACGTTCCCTCCATTTCTTTATTTAAAATAACATAAGAATAGGCATTAATAAGATCTTTTATATGAATAAACGGAAATGCTTGATTTCCATTTCCCAACTTACCGCCTAAAGCATACCGAAAAATTGGCAGAGCTTTTGCCAAAGCCCCTCCTTTGTCGCTCAAAACAACACCTAAGCGAAAAATTACTGTTCGAACAGCTTGTTTTTTTACCTCATTGGCAGCCTTTTCCCAATCAATACAAAGTTCACCTAAGAAATCATTCGAAAATTTTGTACTATACTCGTTGTGTGTATGTTTGGCGTCGTAAATCCCCACTGCGGAAGTTGAAATAAATAACTTAGGTTTAATTTCCATCAAACCAATTGCATTGCTCAGATTTTTAGTTGTGGTAATGCGGCTACTACGCAGGATTTGTTTGTTTTTGGGATTCCACCTGCAAATTACAGAAGCACCGGAAAGATGAATAATAACTTCGCAAGATTTAATAAAACTGCAAAGATCCTGAACATTTCCGTAAAGGAGTTTTCTTGGAATTAAAAGAATATCAGCATTAAAATCACCTCTTAATTTTTCTGTTAAATGAGAACCAATTAAACCTGATCCCCCGGTAATTCCAATTTTCATTTCTTTGAATTTAAATGATAAAACTTGAAAAATCTCCCTCCAAAAATTTTCGTAATTCGTTTGTTGTAATCCTCACCTTAATATTCCCTCCCATAACATACGATATGTTTCCTGTTTCCTCAGAGACTGTTATTACATGAGAGTCGGTTGCCTGAGTCATTCCAATCGCTGCCCGATGTCTTAATCCGAGGCTGCCCGGAATATTTGTATCATCCGTAACAGGCAATATACATCGTGCTGCAAGTATTCTATTATTAGCCCAAATAACAGCCCCGTCGTGAAGAGGTGAATTTTTAAAAAAAATAGTTTCCAAAAGGTTTTTTGATACCCTTGCTTTTAAAATTTGTCCTGTATCCGCATAATTTTGTAAATCCATATTTTTTGCGATTACAATCAGAGCACCAGTTTTCGTTTTTGACATGTGTTCACATGCGCTAACAACTGATCTGATTTCGATATCCGGAATTCCTCTTTCATCAAGAGCAAACCAATTATTCAAATTAAACTTCTGGCTCACATTATATCTGGTTCCAAGCAAAAGAAGAAACCTCCTGATTTCCTGTTGAAATACAATAATTAATGCAATTACCCCCACTCCAATAAACTGCCCAAGAATACTACTTAACAATTCCATATTTAGGGCACGGACCAACAACCACATTAGATAAAAAAGAGACAACCCAACAAATATATTGATAGCAACAGTTCCTTTGATTAACATGTAAACCTGATAAAGTAAAAAGGCAACCAGTAAAATATCAAGAATATCAAAAAGTCCAAGTGTAATAAATGCTGCGGTCATTTTTTTTTCTATTAAATTCAGTATGTTAACAAAATTACAATTTTATTGGACATATTACTGCAATGAGGATTTGATCTTTGAATACAGCTTTACGCATTCAACAGCTTCTTTCACATCGTGTACTCTCAGAATATCCGCTCCCTGATCCAATGCCATCATATTCAACGCAGTAGTGCCATTCAAACTCGTAGACGGGTCCCCACCTAAAAATTTATAAATCATCGACTTACGCGACACACCAATCAATATTGGCAAGTCAAGCTGCTTAAATTCCTGTAAATTAGCTATAATTTCATAATTATGATCCAACGTTTTCCCAAATCCAAAACCGGGATCAATAATAATGTCTTTGGCTCCGAATTCATTCAAACCTTTAATCTGCGATCGAAAAAAAGCAAGCATGTCATTCACTAAATGATGATAAACCGGATTTTGCTGCATTGTTTGGGGCGTTCCCTTGATATGCATCATGATATATGGAACTTTTAGTTCTCCAATAACAGAGAACATTTTATCATCCATCGTTCCTCCTGAGATATCATTAATAATGCAGGCTCCAAAATCGGTGACAGTTCTTTTAGCTACTTCCGCTCTAAAAGTATCGATAGACAATAAACAATTTGGAAATTCCTTTCGAATACATTCTACTGCCGGAAGCATTCTGAGAATTTCTTCCTCAGCTGAAACATCTGCAGCACCAGGACGAGTAGAGTAAGCCCCAAGATCAATAATTTCAGCTCCTTCGGACAAAATTTGCTCGCTTCGTTTCAAAATGGCTGTTTTGTTAAGATAAGAACCGCCATCATAAAATGAGTCGGGAGTGAGATTCAGAATCCCCATAACCAAAGGCTTTTCAAAATTTATTGACCGATCCCCACACTTAATAGAAAGATTATCGCTGTTAAAACAATTTGTTTTGTAATTTTGCATCACCGTTTTTTTTGAACAAATTTCGAAGCAAAAGTAAAATAAAATACCATGTCTTAAGCTATTTTCTTACTTTTACAAAGGAAATTTCTAACACTAATTATGAATAAAACAGACCAACAGTACAATTCGATTATTAAAATCTGTACAGATATCTTCACAAAAAAAATGCACGATTACGGGACCGCCTGGAGAATTCTTCGTCCAAGTTCCATAACCGATCAAATATACATTAAAGCACAGCGGATAAGAAGTCTTGAGATCAAAGGAGTAAGCAAAATAGAGGATAATATCCGGGATGAGTTTATCGGAATTGTAAATTATGCCATTATGGGCATTATACAACTGGAACTTGGACCCTCTGAGGAAGAGCTCGCTAATGAAAAAGCTCTTGAGTTGTATTCTAAATATTTTGCTGAAGCCAAAGAATTAATGGAAGCCAAAAATCACGATTACGATGAAGCTTGGCGAAGCATGAGGGTAAGCTCGTATACAGACTTAATCCTGATGAAAATTAACAGAACCAAGCAAATTGAAGATCTGCAAGGGAAAACATTAATATCAGAAGGTATTGATGCCAACTATTTCGATATGATTAACTACGCGGTTTTTGGATTAATTAAAATTGAGTTCGAAAACGCCTAATATGATTCATTGAATTATGAGAGTATTACAATTTGTAAGTCGTCTTTTTGTTGGTCTTATTTTTATCTTCTCCGGATTTGTAAAAGCTGTTGATCCTATGGGATCTACCTTCAAGTTTACAGATTATTTTCTGGCCTTTGGCACAGATGCTTTAAAAGAGATTGCTTTTCCTCTTGCAATTCTTTTATCTACTCTCGAATTCACCCTTGGGATGGCCTTGATATTCAACAGCAGAAAAAATATTACCGCATGGTTGGCACTCCTGTTTATGCTTTTTTTCACCCCTCTTACATTTATTTTAGCAATTCAAAATCCTGTAACCGACTGCGGATGTTTTGGAGATGCATTGGTTCTAAGCAATTGGGAAACGTTCTGGAAAAACATTGTAATTCTTGCGTTCACTTTAGTGATCTTTTTAAGAAGGAAAAAGGATGAAAATCAGCATCCAATTTGGGAACAAAATTTACTGATTGGATTCGCCCTTATTGTTTCCGTATGGATCTCAACCTACTCTTATCGTCATTTGCCTCTTATCGATTTTAGACCGTACCATATCGGCGCCAATATTTCTGATGGAATGAGAATTCCGGAGGGAGCTCCCGCTGACGAATACCGAAGTCTTTTTAAGTATCAAAAAGATGGCGTGGTAAAAGAATTTGACGAAACCAATTATCCATGGCAGGATACAAGCTGGAAATATGTTGATTCTGAGCAAATAAAAATAAAAGAAGGATACACTCCTCCGATTCATGATTTTTCAATCTCGAATGAGACAGAAGGAGACATTACCAATATGGTTTTATCCGACAATGGATATACTTTCCTTTTGGTTTCAAAAAACCTTAGTGAAATTAACGAAAGTGCTTTACTAAAAATTAAAGAACTTGCATTCTACGCTCTCGGGAACAACATACAGTTTATTGGCCTTACTGCTTCGGGTGAAGATGTTATGCAAGGCTTTAAAACCACTAATGAGCTGCCTTTTGATTTTTACAACACCGACGAGATTCAATTAAAAACAATCATTCGTTCGAATCCAGGTTTAGTTCTACTCAAAAAAGGAACCATTCTTGACAAATGGCATTTCAGAGATTTTCCCGGAACAAATCAGCTTCAAGGCGATCTTGCGGCCTACTCTATTACAAAACATCAAACACTAAATATCAATCTATTTATTATTAGTATTACTTCAACTTTGCTATTGCTTCTTGTTCTTTTCAGTTTGATAAGAATACGACTTGCAGAAGCAAAAAACAGATTACGATTATGAGAAAGAAAATTGTTGCAGGAAACTGGAAAATGAACAATACACTTGAAGAAGGTATTGTATTGGCGGGACAAATCAATGATTTAGTTGAGAAAACTGAGCTTAATGGTGTAGATGTTGTTATTGGTACCCCTTTTATTCACCTAACTGAAGTGAACAAAATTGTTGGCGATAAAATTGGTGTTGCTGCTCAAAACTGTGCCGATGAAGTTAGCGGAGCCTACACAGGAGAGGTTTCGGCTTCGATGATTAAATCAACAGGCAGTAAATACGTAATTCTAGGTCACTCGGAACGCAGAGAATACTATGGCGAAACCAGTGAGAAGTTGGTTAAAAAAGTAGCTCTAAGTCTTGAAAACGGTCTTACTCCAATTTTCTGTTTTGGTGAGGTTTTGGAAGAACGTCAATCTGAAAAACATTTTGATGTTGTAAAAAGCCAGATTGCAGAAGGATTATTCAACTTATCAGCTGAAGATTTTGGGAAAGTTGTGTTGGCTTACGAACCAGTTTGGGCTATTGGAACAGGTGTAACAGCTTCTTCTGCTCAGGCTCAGGAAATGCACGCATTTATTCGTCAGACTTTGGTTGCTCAATATGGTCAGGAAGTTGCAGATAATACATCTATTCTTTACGGAGGAAGCTGCAAACCTTCCAATGCGAAAGAATTATTCGAAAACCCTGATGTAGACGGAGGTTTAATTGGTGGAGCTTCTCTTAATGCAGAAGATTTCATGGGAATTATTACTGCTTTTTAATAGCGTAAACACATACGATTAAAGCCGATACACCAGTGTCGGCTTTTGTTTTTTGATCAGGATTAAATTAACTTGTTACCCATACTATTATTAGACAAATAAAAAATGGATTATATCGAACTGAAATGTCAGATCCAACCTTTCTCTGAAGAAATTGCAGAAATATTAATTGCAGAACTTGGCGAGTTGGATTACGAGAGTTTTACACAAAGTGAAGATGCTGTTGAAGCATACATACAGGCGCCTCTGTTTGATATGAAAGAGGTAGAGCAACTTAGCATTAATCAGTTGCCGAATGCTCCTTTTAAATTGAGCTACTCGAACAAAACAATTGCATCTCAGGATTGGAACGCGCTTTGGGAATCCAATTTCAGTCCGGTTATCATCTCAGATCAGGTAGTGATCAGAGCCTCTTTCCATACCGACACTCCAAAAGTTCCTTACGATATCGTAATTGATCCAAAAATGTCGTTTGGAACAGGACACCACTCTACCACTTCGTTAATGGTTCAGAGCATTCTTGAATTGGATCTGGAAGGGAAATCAGTCTTGGATATGGGCTGTGGCACCAGTCTGCTTGCAATTTTGGCATCGAAACGAAACGCTGAAAAAGTAGATGCGATTGATATTGACGAATGGCCTTATACCAACTCACTGGAAAATATCAAAAACAATAAGGCTGATAATGTATCTGTTTTTTTGGGTGATGCAGCTTTATTGGAAGGAAAACAATATGATGTTGTTTTGGCCAACATCAACAGAAACATATTGCTTAACGACATGAAACATTACGTTGCCTGTCTTCCGCAAAACGGAGAATTGGTGATGAGTGGATTTTATACTGAAGATTTAAAGCACATTAAAGAGGAAGCTGAAAAAAACAATTTAGAATACATCAGCCACAAAGTTGATTTAAATTGGGTTGCTGTTCGTTTCTCAAAAAAGTAAAATACAATATTTTGCCGGTATCTGTTATTCTATAAAGAAGACAGAGAACCGGCGTTTTACTTTTCAGATCCCATCAAATTTGTTAAATTACCTTTGCAAATATATCCATACCCGAAACTTCATTTACAATGAATAAGCTTCTCTTCTCCGTTATTCTTTTTTTGGGAATAATAATTTCAACCCAATCCGTTTTAGCACAAAGTATCAAGTCATTTTCTCATGACTCAATCATCTTTCAAGATGATTTTTTGAAGTTCATGGATCATCCAACCAAAAAAAAAGAAAGCAAAGAGTTTAAAGAGCAATTCCCCGCCTTCTGGTTTTCGCCGGAAATGACAAAAGACAGACGACAGAACATCTACCAGATATTTGATATTTTCCTGTCGAGAAAAGCAAGATCGTTTCCTGATTTTTACAACTATTTCGAAACACTGATGTTGTTTCAGCAACAAAATCGTGACAAAAAGGATTATTCCAATTGGGAGAAGGGTTTAATCCATCAGATCAGTGATAAAAAGAATAAGTTAAGTGCAACACAAGACTTTCTAATTCAAACACAAAACCTTTTAAAGGATACAATAATAAATGAATCGTACGCTGCCAAATGGAAATGTGAGAATGCAAAATTCAAGTTTCTCTTCGATAAAGTACTAAGTATCCAATTCGATCAGGCAGACCTATATTGCATCGCACAACGCGACAGTTCCTGCATATACAATACAAGCGGAATATATCATCCGTTTGAAAAAATCTGGAATGGAAACAAAGGAAAAGTAACATGGACCAGAGCGGGGAAAAGCGATACAGAAGAATACGCTGTATTTGATTCTTACTCTGTTGACACCCAAAAAACATCTTTCCAGGTTGATACTGTCAGCTATTACAACAAAGAACTTTTTGATGATAAAATTGAGGGCAGTCTCTCTGAGAAGATGAACTCAGTGAAAGATCCATCTTTGGCAATCTACCCTCGTTTTGAATCCTTCGAAAAAGAAATCGAAATTAAAAATCTATTCGAAAATCTTAATTACAAGGGAGGTGTTGCCATTCACGGGGCAAAATTTTTGGGAAAAGGAAGTCCCGAAATCCCATCTGTAATAGAGTTATCCAGACATGATACCTTATTTTTACGGGCACGATCGGAACACTTCTCATTTAACAACAATCGTGTTGTTGGAAAAGATACCGAAATTGAAATCCTGATCGACACCTGTCAAATTTATCACCCCGGACTGTTGTTTCAATACTACCCAGACAAAAAAGAAGTTAATTTAATCCGAGAAGGAGAAGGAATTGCCTTGAGTCCCTACTTCAACACCTATCACAATCTGATTATGGATTTTGGAATGTTGGTATGGAATATGGATGAAAATTTAATGCACTTTGGAAGTATGAAAGGCGCTACCAGTCGTCAGGCTCATTTCGAGTCGATGAATTATTTTAGTCTCAACCGATTCATGAAAATTCAGGGCATGGATCAGGAGAATCCGCTGGTTTTACTGCGTAAATATGCCGATTATTCTTACGTAGAAACATTTACCGCAATGGAATACGCCAACTTCATTAAAAAACCGGTTAACCATGTGCGCCAGCAAATTATTGGCTTATCGTTTCAAGGCTTCGTAATCTACAATAGAAACACCGATGAAGTTACATTACAACAACGACTTACCGATTACATTAAATCGGGAATGGGACGACAGGATTATGACGTAATTCGTTTCACCACGCAAACAGAAAATAATGAAGATGATGCTACTCTTCGAATGGGAAGTTACAATTTGGATATTAACGGTGTTAAACACATTGCTGTAAGTGATTCTCAAAATGTGGTGATCTTTCCGAAGCATCAGAAAATAACCCTTAAAAAGAATCGTGATTTCCAGTTCGATGGAAAAATAATGGCCGGATTACTGGATATGTACGGGAAGGATTTTAATTTCTCTTACGAAAAGTTCAAAATTGACCTCGACCTGATTGACTCTCTGCAAATAAACATTGTAACTGATTCACTTTCTAACTATGGCAGAAGATACACAACACAATTGGGAAGTGTATTGGAAAAAATAACAGGAAATTTATTAATTGATGATCCCAACAACAAGTCGGGATTAAAAAACTACGCGGAATATCCGATTTTTAATAGTTCTGATTCTTGTTTTGTGTACTACGACAGCAAAAAAATACAGGATGGAGCCTATAAAAAGGAAGAATTCTATTTCAAGGTTGATCCCTACACAATCAACAATATAAACGACTTTAAAAAGGAAGACATTTCGTTAAAAGGAACTTTTGTTTCCGACAGCATATTCCCAACATTTAGAGAAACTCTAAGCATTAATGATGATAATTCGCTGGGATTCTACCACGTAACGCCTAAAGAAGGATTGCCTGTTTACGGGAAAGGAACTTTTACTGATAGCATACACCTTTCTAACGAAGGATTAATTGGTGATGGAACACTAAACTACCTTACCTCTATTACAAAATCTGAAAAATTAGTATTCAGACCGGAAATTATGACCACTCAGGCCGAAAGTTTCGAATTAAAGGAACTGGCTTCGCATATGAACAATCCTGAGGTAAACGGCGAGAAAATTTTTGCAACATGGTATCCGTACAAAGAAGAACTTTACGTGAAGAGTACGGCCTTACCTATCGACATGTATAAAAAGCTGGCAACCCTTGCCGGAACGCTGAAAATTACTCCAACAGAAATTACCGGACTTGGCAATATGGAATTGGTAAACGCTGAACTTCAATCGGATTATTTTACCTACACGCCTAAAACCATTGTTGCAGATACAGCAATTTTCAAATTAAAAAATACAGATTCGGAAGGTTATGCCTTTGAAAGTAAAGATGTAAAAGCACATATCGACTTTATCAGCAGAACCGGACAGTTTACAAGCACAACAGAAGGAAGCATCAGCGAGTTCCCATCGAACAAATACATGGCCTACATCAATAGTTTTGCCTGGGAAATGGAACAGCAAGAGCTTCTATTTGGAAACGAAGATAAAAACTCACTGGCCGCTTTATGGGATCAGGATAAAATGGAAAGCCTGCCAAAAACAGCTTATAACGAATTTATCTCGACAAGTCTGAAACAGGATTCCCTAAGTTTCCTTACCCCATTGGCTCGATACAATTCCATAGACCATACAATTAAAGCAAAATATGTAACAGATCTGGCTGTTGCTGATGCAAAAATATATCCCGACAAAGGAGATGTGAACATTGAAGAAGAGGGACAGATACAAACGCTTCGTAACTCGATAGTACTTGCCGACACTCTTAATTCATTTCACAACATTTTTAATGCCACCATAAATATTCACAGCAAAAACTCCTATTCCGGATCGGGTAGTTACACCTACCTGGATGCCGAAGAAAATGAGCAGGAACTGTTTTTTGATGTGATAGATGTCGATAGCCTCGGACAAACTATTGCCATGGGAAATTTGCCGGAAGAAAAATCGTTTAGCTTAAGTCCTGATTTTGACTACAAAGGGAAAGTGAGACTGGAAGCACGGGAAAAATCACTTTTCTTTCATGGTCAGACCAAAATTCATAACAAATGCGAAAGCATTGGCGACAAATGGCTTGATTTCAATTCTCAGATTGACCCGAAAGAAATTTACATCCCTGTTGATTTGCACGTAACCGATGATGAAAGCCTGATGCTTTACAATAGTTTTTTCTTAACGAATGATTCCATTCATATCTATTCATCATTTTTATCACGCAGAATATTTTACACGGACAACGTGCTATTGGAAGCAAGAGGATTCCTGACCTATAAGCCGAATTTACAGGCTTATCAAATTGCATCGAAAGACAAATTACAAGATATGGACGCAAGTGGAAGTATCCTTTCGTTCTATCAGGGCAATTGTAATATGAGAGGAGAAGGTTTGATTGATTTAGGTGCCGGATTGGGACAAATAAAACAGATTTCAGCCGGTGCTATCGAACACGATTTATCGAGTGATATTGTGACCCTGGACTTGATCTTTGGTGTTGATTTCTTTATGAATGATCAGGCCATGAAGATTATGGAAACAGCATTTACACAGGCTAATTTAAAACGCACAAACATCAACAAACAGAACTACACCAGAAACCTGACTGAAATAATGGGCCGCAAAAGAGCCGAATTAGCCGTGCAGGAAATGGATCTCAACGGCACTTTTAAAACCCTGCCCAATGAGCTTTTGCATACCCTGTATTTCAATAATCTCGATTTTATCTGGGACAAAGAAGCAAAGGCATATCAATCAATTGGAGAGATTGGAATTGGAAATATTAACGACAAACAAATTAATAAAAGTGTAAAAGGAAAAATAGAATTGAACAAAAAACGAAGTGGCAACCGTCTTACTATGTATCTTGAAATTGATAAATCGACATGGTTCTTTTTCGAATATCACCATGGAGTGATGTTTGTAAGATCATCGAACGAGGAATTTAATACCATACTGCACGAAACCAAGGATGACAAACGTGAATTTAAAGATCCGTTAAAGAAAAATCCGTATTCGTATATTATCTGCCCCCGTTCACAGAAAACGAAATTCCTAAAACAATTTAATTTGTAGTATTTAATAATATCAGAGGCGCAGCATACTGCGCCTCTGATATTATTTTGTGCTATTCTATTATCTCCTTAACACGGCCAACCTGCCCATCTTCAAGCATTACCTTTATGCCATGTGGATGCAAATGCGAATTGGTTAACAACTTTTTCACAACCCCCTCCGTCAACTTTCCTGATCGCTGATCTGCTTTCAACACAATTTTCACCACTAAACCTGGATGAATATCCCCTCTCTTAGTTCCGTCTTTCATTTCATTTTTATTTTGATTTATCGCGATTACAAATATACAGGCTTTTAGAGATTTTGTATTCTCAATTAAATAAATCGTTAATTCTAAAAACAAGACTTGTTTTTATTTAGTATCAAATTCTACACGATTAATAGTTTAGCCCCGCAAAAGACTGGAGTAAAATTTCAATTTATACAAGCAAACCAAAACTCTTGTATCTTTTAAAAATCTAATAATTCATGTCTGTTTTTTTTTAGCAAACAAATTGCAGCAAACAACACACTAGGTATAAATAATTCAATACTGCAAATTTTTCGTATATTTATATAAACATAACACAAAGCCGATTCTACTTCACAACTAAGCAAAAGAATGAACACAACAAATCATCAGTCTGTAAAAGCAAGATTCTCATTTAACGGTCACATCTTATTCTCTTACACCAAACTGAGTTTCCAAAAGGATCTCCTCAGTTTTACTGTGCCCATTATTATTATTCCCATTTTAGTTATTTCAAATGTGCTGAATATTTACAGTGCATATAAGGATGAAGCCCTAAACGAAATGATTGTTTTCCTTTCCGTCCTCTTAATAAGTTTTGGACTAACAATTATTTCGATATTACAATACAAAAAGGCCAAAGCGATGGATGGGAAGGAATTTGCCTTCCGGGATATTAAAATGATCCGCATACGGGAATCAAAAAAGAATGTGAAACTGTCCTTCGAATTTTCCAATGGATTAAAGCATAAAATGTCGATTAAAAAAGACGGTGCATACATTGATTTTTTGAAGAACCTAAGCTATGCCAACGTAACAATTTCCACAAATTAAAGTTAGCAGATCGAAACTATCATTCGCTGACAAAAAATACCAATTCTCCAAATCACCTTGTATTAGCCGAGATTCATTGCCATCAAAACAAAAAAATGATTAATTTTATCTAAGTAGATAAATAGTCCTTAGTCAATCATCATATGCAAAAATATCAATTTCTAAATAGAGATTTAAGTTGGTTATCCTTCAATAAAAGAGTATTACAAGAGGCTTCGAATACAAAATTGCCATTATACGAAAGAATTAAATTTCTAGCTATATATTCTTCAAACCTTGATGAATTTTATCGCGTGCGCCTGGGTACCTACAAACGGTTTACCGAATTGCCTGCCGAAGACAAAGATATTCTGAGAGAGAATCCTGATGCAATATTAAAAAATATCAACGCTGAAGTTGATCGTCAGCAGAATGAATTTGGGAACATTTTTACGCAGGAAATTATTCCTGCACTGGAAAAGGAGAATATCATTTTGATACGAGACCAAGACTTGTGCGAAGAACATCATCAGTTTGTAAAAGATTTTTTTCTTGATAATTTGTTGCCCCATGTTCAACCCATACTATTGTTAAAAAAGCAAATTCAGCCTTTTCTTCAAAATAACGTGATTTATATTGCAGTTAAATTGTTTAAAAAAAGCAAAAAAGAAGAAGAATCCAGAGCTCCAAGATCCCGTCGTTCAAGATATGCAATTATTAAAGTTCCGAGTCATCGTTTCCCTCGCTTTATTGAATTGCCTGATAAGGATGGCAAGCACTTTATCATGTTTTTAGACGACATTATTAAATTGCGGATGAAGCTGTTATTTCCAGGTTACAAGATTGATTCAAGCTACAGTTTTAAGCTTAGCCGGGATGCGGATTTGCTGATTGAAGATGAATATTCGGGCGATTTAATTAAAATGATTGAGAACAGTTTAAAAAAACGGGAAACAGGTTCTCCTTCCCGTTTTTTATATGATGCCTCGATCCCAAAAGATTTTTTGAAATTTTTAAAAGACTCCTTTAACCTGCAAAACAATGACATGGTTAAGGGGGCACGATATCATAATTTTCAGGACTTTTTCGGTTTTCCCAATCCAAAATATCCTGAATTAGAAATAGAATCGTTTCACCCCTTAAAAGTGGAAGATTTACAAGGCAATAAATCTGTTTTTAAAACCATTCGGCTAAAAGATCAGATTCTTCATTTTCCTTATCAATCGTACGAATATGTAATTCGCTTTTTAAACGAAGCTGCAGTCGACCCTAAAGTTGTCGAAATTAAAGCAACGCAATATCGGGTTGCTGATAATTCTGCCGTTGTAAATGCATTAATTAATGCCGCTTTAAACGGCAAAAAGGTGACTGTATTTGTTGAAGTAAAAGCCCGGTTCGATGAAGAAGCCAATCTTAGATCTGCAAATGAAATGCGAAAAGCCGGCGTAAAAATTATTGACAGTATTCCTGGTCTTAAAGTTCATGCCAAACTAGCTTTGGTATTGCGCAAAGGAGATAAAAAGGATTATGCCTTTTTAAGTACCGGAAATTTTAACGAGAAAACAGCCAAAATATATTCAGACCATGGTTTACTAACTTCGAATGAAGTAATTATTACTGAACTAAAACAACTCTTTGATTATCTTGAAAATCAAACTGAAGGATATGAGTTCAGAAAACTTTTGGTTGGACGATTTAACTTGAGAAGAAGCTTAATTGGATTAATTGATCAGGAAATTCAGAATGTAAAAAATGGACATAAAGGCTATATTATTCTTAAAATGAATGGCCTTCAGGAACGTGATATGATCACTAAATTATATGAAGCCAGTGAAAATGGAGTGAAAATTGACCTCATCATTCGGGGAATTTGTTGTCTGAAACCAAATAAAACGTACGCAAAAAACATTCGGATCATTCGTATTGTTGATCAATTTCTGGAGCACGGAAGAATCTTTTACTTTCACAATTTGGGTGAAGAGCTTCTGTACCTGTCATCGGCTGATTGGATGAATCGAAATTTGCATCGGCGAATTGAATGTGCTTTCCCTATTCATGATAAGAAAATAAAAAAAGAACTGATTGATATTTTAAACATACAACTTAAAGATAATGTCAGTGCCCGAATATTGGATGGGAAATTAAATAACTTACCCATTCCAATCAATGGAAAAGTAAAGAAGATTCAATCGCAAAAGGAAATTTTTGCCTACTTAAACAAAAAAGAAATTGCGAGTAAATCGAGAAAAAACCGTGTAGCAAAAGATTCAGTTTAAGATCATATTATTTTAACCCAAACCTTTAAAACCCAATGAAACGACTTATTCTTGTAAGACACGCAAAAACAGAAGTTATTCGATACGACATTTCGGATTATCAGCGCAGCTTGGTGAACAGAGGAATAAATGATTCCAAATTGATTGCCAACAAGCTGTTCTTAAAGAATATCATTCCTGACTTGATGATTTCGAGTCCGGCCAACAGAGCTATTGAGACTGCTTTGCTGTTTGCTGATGCGCTGCAATACCCAGTTGATGAAATCGAGCAAAATGATGATTTATACGATGGTTTTACAACCAACGAATTTCTCGCTTTACTCGATCAGTTGGGAAAAGAAAATGAAACAGTTATGGTGGTTGGACACAACCCCAGCATTGAATATTTAGCCTTTAACCTAACCGAAGAGTTTTATAAGGCTGTTCCAACATGCACAGTTATCGGTATCGATTTTCAGGTTGATGAGTGGGCTGACATTGAAGTAAGAACAGGAAAACTGGCCTTTTACGAGTACCCAAAGAAATATAAAGAGGCGAAGTAGGTGAATGTTATTAACAAACTTATAATGATTATAATCGCAACATGAAAACGTTCTTCATTTTAGTAATAATTCTAAGCTCGAGAGTATTGGTTTATAGTCAATCCACTGATAGATCATTTAATTTAGTGAGAGATATTGGAAATTTCTCCGAATTAATGACGGAATTAGACACATTAGTTGTTTATAGTAATTTTTGCATCTGCGCTGGAGAAGATTATCAAACAGATATTATCACTAAAAACAATGATAGCGTTTTTATTCAGGTTTTAATAGACGATGGTATAAAGGGTAAAATGAATTATGAAAAACGTTTATATCTGTATAGCAAATCTGACACCTTGAATTTCGAAACCATCTACTCAAAATTACAAAAACGTAATATCCTAAATCATCACGCTAACTTAAGATTTGAAATCGTTCATAATAGAAAAGACACCTTGAAACTTTTCACCTATGGATTAATGGATTTTCTTAAAATCTCAAATTATTTATATGAAATAAAAGACCAAATATATTTTGATAAAGAGTATTATAAACCTCTTCAAATTCCTCAATCGCCCAAAGGATTATCAGATGAAAAAAAATCAGATTCTATAATGATGGAAAGTATTAAAAAGGAAGTACTAAGAATGGCAAATTAGAAAAATAACCTCTTACAGATTAACGCAACACTACAAGAAATATTTTCAATTACTGTTTCCCAAAAATTATTTTTCCCTGATTATCCAAAATCAATTTACCATCAACAACTTCCTGTGTTTGCGGATCTTTAAAGCCTTTAATCAGAGGCGTTTTTCCCTGAGTTGCCAATGATTTTATTTGGGCTTCGCTGAGTTTTTTCTCCATAAAAACAAAAGGAACAATAAACCTGCAGCCATTTCGGTAATTGGAGCAACCATAGGCAGCATTCCCCTTTAATAGTGTACCTGTTTTGCAAAGCGGACAAGTCCATGATTCTGCTTCCCCGGCTATAAACTCGATACTGAAATCGGGTGTTAAGCCTAATTGTCCATTTTGCTTTTTCCCATCAATTTCGAATCCCTTAATTTTAGGCGTTATTTTTTTCAGTACCAATGCCTCAACCTGCTTATCGGTTAATTTCTTTCCTTCAAATTCAAAAGGAATAAGAATTTTACATCCATTTCCCCAATTGGAGCATCCCCAGGCATTATTGCCTTTTAAAATCTTCCCTTCTCCGCATTTAGGACAAATTAATTCCTTCTTGGTTGCTGGTTTTGCCTTTGCTTTTTTCTTTTCTTTTTCCTTCTCCTCATCAATCACTTCAATTTGACTGATATTTTTCCGCGATTTTACGTCCCAAACAATTCCTACAACCATATTCTTCAATTCGGCCATAAACTGATTTACTTCGTAGTTGCCCAGCTCAATTTCCCGAAGCTTCTTTTCCCATTGTCCGGTAAGTTCTGCCGATTTTAGCAGTTCATTCTGAATCGTATCAATTAACTGAATTCCGGTAACAGTAGCCTCGAGTCGTTTCTTGTCTCTTTTAATGTACTTTCTTTTAAACAGAGTCTCAATAATATTCGCCCGGGTGGAAGGACGGCCAATTCCGTTCTCTTTCATTAAATCCCTTAACTCATCATCATCGACCTGTTTGCCGGCGGTTTCCATGGCACGAAGCAAAGTTGCTTCCGAATAATATTTAGGAGCCTGCGTCTGTTTCTCGGCCAAATCGGGCGTATGTTCTCCACTCTCCCCTTTCACAAAATCAGGAAGAATAACTCCATCGCCAATATTACCGTCTTTAGCATATAAAACGCGCCATCCTGGTTCCAAAATCTGTTTCCCGGTTGCTTTAAAATCTATGGTGGTCACCTTTCCCAAAACGGTGGTATTACTCACTTTACAATCCGGATAGAATACCGAAATAAACCGTCGGGTTACAATATCGTAAACCTGTTTCTCATCATACGACAAAGTCCCAGGCACAACACCTGTTGGAATAATGGCATGGTGATCGGTCACCTTTTTATCATCAAAAACCTTCTTCGATTTTTTTATTTTGGCTTTTAAAAGAGGCTCGGTAAATTCGCTAAATGATGTTAGCTTTTGAAGAATTCCCGGAATCTTTTTGTACAAATCATCGGTAAGGTAAGTTGTATCAACTCTTGGGTAAGTGGTTAGTTTCTTCTCGTACAAACTTTGAATCATTCGCAGCGTATCTTCTGCCGAAAAACCCAGTTTCCGGTTACAATCTACCTGCAATGAGGTTAAATCATATAATCTGGGAGGTAATTCTGTTCCACTCTTTTTCTCGACCGATACAATTTCGAATGGTTCCGAATTAATTTTATCAAGAAACTCAATCCCCTGCTCTTTTTGTTCAAACCGACCATGAGTCGCAGCAAAACTCACATCACGATAAGTGGTTTTTAGTTCCCAATAAGTTTGAGGAATAAAATTATCAATCTCTTTTTGGCGATTCACAATCAAAGCCAAAGTAGGTGTTTGCACACGGCCAATTGAAAGTACCGACTTACCATTCGCATATTTAAGTGTGTAAAGTCGTGTTGCATTAATTCCCAACAGCCAGTCTCCAATGGATCTTGATGATCCAGCAGCGTATAACTTATCAAACTCCTTACTGTCACGTAAATTATTAAAGCCGTCACGAATAGCCTCTTCCGTTAGAGATGAAATCCAAAGTCGTTTAACAGGCACCTTACACCTAGCTTTGTGCAAAACCCATCGTTGAATCACTTCCCCTTCTATTCCGGCATCACCGCAGTTTATCACTTTGGTGGCATTTGCAATTAGCTTTTTAAGAGTGTCAAATTGTTTCTGAACGCCTTTATCAGGAATTACCCGAATTCCAAAACGCGGAGGAATAATTGGCAAATCGTTTAAATGCCAGTATTTCCAATTAAGATCGTATTCATGAGGTTCTTTCAAGCCACACAGATGACCAAAAGTCCACGATATTTGATATCCGTTTCCTTCGTAATATCCATCCTTTTTACTTTTGGCACCTAGTATCAGGGCAATTTCACGTGCTACACTTGGTTTCTCAGCTATACAAACTATCATGCTTTACTCCTCTTGTTTTTTAGGCAATATATTCTTGAACATTTTACAAAAAATCAGATTCCTGATTTAAGGAACCAAACAATTTATTCTGTAATATCATTTTTATTCATTTCTTTCCCACTTTATCCACTTCTCAACCATCGTGAACAATTCTATTTTTGAAACCGGTTTTAACAGAAAATCGTCCATTCCTGCTTCCACAGATTTCACATCATCATCAGAAAATGCATTTGCTGTCATAGCAATAATTGGTCTGTCGAACCCATTCTCCCGCAATGCAACAGTTGCCTGATAACCATCTACAATAGGCATTTGCAAATCCATAAACACCATCAAAACAGATTCTTTATTTTTCTGATAAAAATCAAGAGCTTCCCGACCATTTTTCACCCAATCGGTAGGAATATTATCCATTTCCAACAGACGAGATATAATTTTACCATTCACGAAATCGTCCTCTACCAAGAGTATTCTACCATTATCAAGTTTAGGCTTTTCTTCGTCCATTATTTCAATTTTATTAGTATTCAATGTAAATATGTATTGTTTTATTCAATTATCATATTAAATAACTAAAACAAGTATTTAAATTCGATTGAAAGAATATCATCTTCGATTGAATGGCTAAAATTAGCAGTAATTACCATTAATTTATAAGGTGCAAGCCAAATTCCTCCGCCATATCCATGGTGCCATTTACTAGAACTCTCATTATCAACCCATACCTTACCAAAATCATTAAAACCCAAAATACCCACTTCACCTCCCAAAAAATAAGATTTAAAACGAGCAATGCGAAGTCTTAAATCAGTGTTTTGAAATACAATATCATCTCCTGCGAACCGATCCTGACGATATCCTCTTAAATTTGATTTTAAACCTAATTTATTCGCCTGATAAAATGAATACCCATTACTGTTATGACTGGCACCGGTCCTTACCGCCAATATTGTTCTTTGAGGTCTGCCAAAACTAACATACATTCGCATATCAGTCTCCATTTTATAAAAATTATCATCATTACTCTCCAATCCTTTATAGTATTTCCAACTGGATAACCAATAAATTCCTCTTGCGGGAAGCACCATATTGTCCCTTGAATCCCACAAATAATTGATACTAAGTCCTAAATATCTTCTGGTATTAAAATCAGTTAAACGATTTAAATCATTATCTGGATTGGTAAAATCGGTTATGAAACGATTTGGTGTGGCTTTCAACTCCAGTTGTTGATAAAATGATCCAATTGAAATAAAATGGTTCTCCCCAACTTGTTGTTTTAATTGTGGATGAATAAAAAACTGAGCCATTCTAATCCTATTATAAGCATCATCATCGGTTTTGGATTTTTCTGTTTCATTTCCCAATCCGTAATAGTAGCCCTGAAAATTAGGTGTATTATAATGAATATCTGCCAGAAAATCAGTTTTTCGAAACACCTGCTTAAACTCACCGGAATATTTTAACTCTACCGATGGATATGCAAATGCATAATTAACAATAAATTTATGAAATGATCCATATGGTTCTTTCTTAAACCCCTGGTTTTTAACATTCACACCAGCTCCTAAAACCAAACCATCATCACTAATGAAATTAAGGTTGGCACCAGGACTTACAACATTATACTTAAATGCTTTTCTATCGTATGAATTTACTTCAGAACTTTTCCCGAATCTCTTCTTGTAAGCTCCATCTCCCTTAACAATAGTTTTTGGTTTGTCGTAAATAAGCAGATTTCGTTTCCCGGTATCTGCCAGTTTAAACTTATCTTTTCCTTTTCCTCCGATAATCCGAAGTTTCACTCCATTTTTGTTATTTCCATTTACCTTAAACTTATCTTTTCCATCGAGGCCAAAAATTCTCACCTCATTGGTTTCATCCTTGCTAAAAGTTCTACGAAATAACAGTTCCTTTTTATTCCCTTTACTACTCAACCGATAACTTTCAACAATTAATTTTCCATTTTCAATCCATTTAATTTCAAAACTCTCGCTATCATTCGTACCTACCACATCAACTTCTTTTGCCAAAAAATTATAAAACTCCTCTGCCAATGCTGGTAACTGATCTCTTCGAGCCTTTAGTTTTTGCGTAATTTCGTCACCCGAAATTGCATAAACTTCCTGTGGCAAACCTTTAACCGATTCTTGAATAACATCATCGCTTAATTTTCTTTGAAGTTCCTTTGCCATTTCAATCCAATCATTTTTATCCTTGGATTGTAAAAAATTTCGATCAAAATAACGGGCATTAAAACCCAGTCCTACCACATTTTCTACAACTGAATCGAATGATTGAAATTTAGGCATAGCCCATTTTCTTCGAATCAACCAGGGAATTGCTCCATCGCTAAAGAAAAAAGCCTGATCGCGGTCTCTTGGAATCGGCCTCGCAATTGTTTTGCCATCTTTTTTGAAGGTTGCCCACCTCCACTGATCATCGTGCCGATCCCAGTCATTTAAAAAGATATCGAATAAACGGGCTCGCAGCACAGCAGTTTCATCAATCTGAAGGTCTGAATTTTTGAATCTCTTTTTAAGCAACTTATCTGTTCCTAAAATATCATGAGAGTTCCCAAAATTATCCATATCAGATACATCGCCGTTGGGACGCTCTTCGAAAAGAAACAATTCATTCTTAAAACCATCCTGATAAATTCCAAAGCGGGGATCATCGGGAACATAAACAATTTTTGGATTGGTATGATAAACACCTACTGCTTTCGCCATTTTTGGAACAGCTAAAGCTGCATAAGGATAAGATTCGGAAATTCCATCCTGAACAATTTTGGCAGCAAAGGTTCCTTCCAATCCAGGAGGAATTGCTTTCTCGGTATACTTCTCTACCGAGCGTAACACATATTGTTTCCCATCTTTGGCCTCTAACCTTAAAGATCTGGTTTGCTGTCCTCCTCCTCTTTTCAAAATTTTCAGTCCACCTTTTTCCGTTGCGATATCAAAAACCGGAACTGTTATAGGCACAGCCCAATCCTTTCGGTAATTCTGCCCCAAAATTTTCGTTTTTAATCTTCCATCTGTTTCATAAAACGTACTTGCAGCAACAGTTATAGTACTATCCGAATAATCAATCTCTTTGTATCTGCTAATTAAATCTTCCTTTGTAGGAACATGCTTAGTATATAGTTTTTCCCTAAATGCCAGATGAGGTTCTTTCTCTCCTTCAGCACCCACCGACCAAAATTCCAGCCAAACCTCATCATTTGAGTAAAAATTAATTCGCGAGAAACCAACCTCACGCATAGCTATATCCATTTTATTTTTATACACGTAGTCACTCTTGCTCCCCGAACCTGAAACAATAAAAAAGGAATCATCCTTTTTAGCGAATTGCAAGCTGTTATCATGAGCTGCAACAACAACAATGTTATCGTATCCCACACCAATTTTTCGAGACATATACCTCATCTGTTTGTAAAAAGGGTAGGCAAAATCCTGCGGCGTTCCAAAAAGTTTCCGATACAATTCTACCGGACCGGGAAAAGCAAAATTTCCTCCATGCTTTCCTGCACTGTAAATAGGATGATGCGTGGCAAATACAATTTTCTTATTCTTATTTCTTTTTATGGCATCATTTAATAGAATTAAAAAATCATCATTGCTTTCCAAACCACACTCCGACTCTGGTTTATCTCCCAAGTGTAGCCACCACTGTGAATCCACAATCAGTAAAACCACTTCATCCGTTAAGTCAATCTCTACAGGGCCGGGACAACCTCCCGAAGGAAGAAAAACATCTCCCCGATCCAAATAATCCTCTACAAATGTTTCGGTATTCTGTATGGCTTCCCATCCATGACGTCGTCCCTCGTTCCATTCTTTTTCGCCCGGAATAAAAACAAGTTGTCCTTTAAAATCCTTTAATGAATTTAACAATTTTATTACATCCGAATTCTCTGCGTCTATATCCTCTAATTCATCCTCTAAATATCCTTTCGGGAAAGTGTTGCCTAAAAATACGAGTGTCCCTTTCTGCCCAACTTCATTCATTTGACCTTTTAGCATGTCGATATTTGAATCAACAATGGCAGCTTCGCCAACATCACCGATAAAAAAAATGGAATGATCGAGCAATGTTGATGCAGGAGCTTCCGGCAACTTAGTATTTTGAGCAAATACAGTATTTATTGAAATGAAAACACTGATATATAATAAAATCCTCTTCATCGTATTATTAAAATTTAAGATACATTCATCAAATTGCAATTTATTTACGGTAGCTGAACCGGTAGATATTTGCAGCTCTTCCTTTTCCTTCATTGGAAATATACATAGTTCCATCAGGAGCAAAACAAATTCCTTCCGGCTGTCTAAATAGCTTGCGTTTCAATTTCACAATAGCCAAAACATCGCCTTGCGGATTAAGCACCAGTAATAATTTACCAACAGATCCTAATACATACAAGTTGTTGCTGATGGGATGCATTGCCACAGCCGATGGTTGAAATGTAACATCTCCCTGCGATGGATTAATACTTTCCAACAATGTCACAGAAAAGTTTGTATATCCATCAAAATCAAGAATTCTCCTTATTTGTTCCTGATCAATCAAATAGGCCGGACAATCAGATAATTTATTTGAGTCAAGTGAATACTTATAAATTGCTCTTTTCCCTTTAAAATCATTATTAATGCCGGGTTTTCCTTTGCATGCAACAAGAAGACTATTGCTTTGGGAATCATAACCTAAACCTTCAGTATCGTTTCCTGCATTTAATTGTGTTTTAATTTTCACAGATAAAATATCCTCACTTTTCATATGATCAACTGCAAAAATGTTTCCATCTGACCGCAATACAAAAACCTGATCACCTACAACTTCAATGCCTTCATAATCTCCCGATTTATCAAATACATATTTTTTCGTAATCTCTTTCTTCTTTAGACTGTACTTGTAAATAATTCCTTTCTCATCGTTCACACAAAGTAAACTGTGATCATTATAATAAGATAATCCTGAAATCTCTCTTAGCTCATCTTTCAAATCATATTTCTCATCAGCGTCCATTAAAGAGTAAGGAAATTGATAGGTAGAATCCAATTCATATACCATTTTTAAATCAGCAGATTTCTGCTTACACGATTCAAAAAAGGCTAGAAAACTTGGAAGAATAATAAAGAAAATTAAAAATCTGTTCATTATTTGAAAGTATCTTTTGCGGATTTAATAGGAACTTAAAATTACATAAATAAGGCTCAATTCCCAACAAAAAAGAGGAAAGCAAGGCATTATTATAAATTTTTCAAATCGTTTTCCACTATAATGACTATATTTATTCATTGCAATTTCATTTAGTCAACATTAGAAAAAAAAGAGAAATGAATATCATCCATGAAGCGGAAACATTTGTTACTAATTTAATCGAAAGTACCCACCAACCTATCTTTACCTATCACAATTTGGAACATACTCAAAATGTGGTTAAACAAGCAAAAAAAATCGGGTTGGAAACAGGATTATCTCCCGACGAAATGGAAAATCTCATTTTAGCAGCCTGGTTTCATGACACCGGTTACTATGAAAACTTTGCTAAACATGAAGAAATAAGCGCTGCACATGCCAGAAAATTTCTCGAAGAAAAAAATTACCCTGAGGAAAAAATAAAACAAATAACTGAAGCTATTTTACACACAAAGATGCCGCACCTTCCTTGTGATGAAAAAATATGTAATGTTCTTTGCGATGCCGATTTACACCACTTATCAACAAAGGATTACATAAAAATATCCGAAAAACTGAGAGAAGAAAGAAGTCGAATTCTTCACCACGACATTCACCCTAAATTGTATTGGGAAGAAACCTTGCGTTTTTTAAAAGATCATCATTATCATACCAATTACGGCAAAAAAACTTTGGCTAAAAAGAAAGAGGTGAATTATCAAAAAGTAGTTGAGAAAGTAGCTGGTTTTCAGTCTAAAGAAATAAAGAAACTTACCGAAATGGTAAGCAAACTGGAACAACAAAACATAAAATTGAAAACTCCGCAGCGTGGCATTGAAACCATGTTTAAAGTAACTTCAAGAAATCAGATTAATTTA
This sequence comes from Marinifilaceae bacterium, assembly GCA_016936255.1. GTDB lineage: Bacteria > Bacteroidota > Bacteroidia > Bacteroidales > Marinifilaceae > Labilibaculum. The sequence continues at coordinate 27,965 of JAFGYE010000116.1, forward strand.
AGTTCCATTGCCGATAAAAAAGCCAACTTAATGATCTCTGTCAATTCAATCATCATCTCGGCCATCTTCTTTATTTTCAAAAATATAATGGATGTTCCTCATTTTATTATCCCTTGTGTTATTCTTTTGATAGTATGTTTGTTCACCATTACGTATTCTGTATTGGCAACCCGGCCTATTGTTACGTCAGGAACATTCTCGCAGGAAGACATCAAAAAGAAGAGAGTAAATTTAATGTTTTTCGGAAATTTCCATAAAATGGCTCTTACCGATTATTCAGACGCATTAAAAGGAATGATGTCGGATTACGATGACCTGTATGACAGTTTAATAAGAGACCAATATTTTCTGGGGAAGGTTTTGGGTAGAAAATATCGTTTTTTACGAATTTCCTATACCATATTTATGTTTGGCCTCATCTTTTCTGTTCTAACATTTATTCTGGCTGCAATTTACCAACCAATGGTTTGGTAAATTTTTATTTCAAAATAATCCGTGAAAAGAAATACATAAGCTAACTTTGCAACATCATGTTTTTTATTACTTCTGAAAGCTTATGAACTTATTTTATACACCAGATATCCAAAATCAATTTTATCAATTGGATGAAATTGAATCAAAACATTGCATTAGAGTACTTCGGTTAAAAGAAGAAGATATTATTCATCTTATTGATGGCAAGGGCTCTCTTTACAAAGCAAAAATAATTGATGCTCATCCTAAAAGATGCACCGTTGAGTGCATTGAAACTCAGAAGGAATTTGGGAAACTGAATTACCAGCTGCACATTGCTCTGGCTCCTACAAAAAATATGGATCGAACAGAATGGTTTATGGAAAAATGCACCGAAATTGGTATTCATGAATTCACTCCTCTTCTATGCCAGCACTCTGAGAGAAAGGTTGTGAAACATGAACGTTTGTTCAAAGTAATTACTTCTGCAGTTAAACAATCGCTTAAAGCTTACCATCCAATTTTAAATGAACAAACCAAATTTTCCGATTTGGTAACATCCCCATTCGATGGAGAAAAATACATAGCTCACTGCAACGAAGGTGAAAAAACGCATCTGAAAAACCTTTATCAGGCAAAACAAAATGCATTAATCTTAATTGGCCCGGAAGGTGATTTCAGTATTGAGGAAGTAAATCTGGCTAAAGAAAATGGCTTTAAAGAGATCAGTCTGGGAGAAAGCCGCTTGAGAACAGAAACAGCTGGAGTTGTAGCTTGTAATATCATTAGTTTAGAAAATCAATAATAATTTGATGAGTAGAATAATTCATATCGCATTTTTTTTGCTCATTAGCTTGTGCTCCTTTTCACAAAACACATCAGTTCGAATTGGTTTACTTAAATACAATGGCGGAGGTGATTGGTACGCAAATCCAGGATCACTACCCAATCTCATCGAATTTTGCAATCGCAACAACATTGCAAACATCTATAAAGATGCCAATATTGTAGAAGTGGGAAGTCCTGAGCTATTCTCCTATCCCTTTGTTCACTTAACCGGGCACGGAAATATTGTTTTGAACAATCAGGAAGTTACAAATTTAAGGAAGTACCTTGAAGGTGGAGGCTTTCTTCATGTTGATGACAACTATGGCTTAAATGCCTATTTCAGACGCGAGATAAAAAAGGTGTTTCCGAACGAAAAACTGATTGAGTTACCCTTTTCTCACCCAATTTATCATCAAGTGTACGAATTCCCAAACGGACTTCCTAAAATACATGAACACGATGGGAAAGCACCCCAGGGCTTCGGCATTTTCCACAAAGGCAGATTGGTTTGTTTTTATTCTTACGAAACTGATTTGGGTGATGGCTGGGAAGATCCTTCTGTTCATAACGATACAGAAATCAATCATCAAAAAGCACTAAAAATGGGTGCAAACATTATTTCCTACTCCTTTAGTAATTAGAATTATTCTTAATTACCTTATTCTCTTACCATAAACAAATCTTCCTCCTCATTTGGTTTGAATTTCCCTTAACAAAATGATATCTTATACTGATATTACATTGTTTTCAGTAACTTAAGATATTACTATGGCAAATTCAACGAAAGGAATTATTGGAATTCTAACAGGTGGTGGTGATGTTCCCGGATTAAATCCCGCTATTCGTGCTGTCACAATCAGAGCAATAAGGGAAGGGTATCAGGTAATAGGCATTCGCAAAGGCTGGAGAGGCTTAATTGATATTATCCGAGATAAAAAATCAGATAACAGCGAGAATTATATTTCATTAAGTGAAGAGCTGGTAAACAAAGTAGGTAGAACTGGCGGCACATTTCTTCACACTTCCAGAGTTAATCCTTCAAAAACCTCAAGAGATAGAATTCCAACACATCTAAAAGAAAAATACAACGAAGATGTTAATGATTTAACAGAAGAAGTTCTTGCCAATCTGGCTTTTCTGAACATTGACTATTTAATTCCAATTGGAGGTGACGATACTCTTAGTTATGGTGTACGATTGTACAAAGAAGGATTTAAAGTTATTGCCATACCTAAAACTATGGATAACGATGTTCCCGGAACTGACTACTGTATTGGATTTAGTACATGTATCACACGTACCATTTCATTAACGCACAGCCTAAGAACATCAGCTGGTTCGCATGAAAGATTGCTGGTGTTGGAAGTTTTCGGCCGTTATGCGGGATTTACAGCAATTTTACCAACACTGGCCGGTGCCGCAAACCGATGTGTAATTCCAGAATACAATTTTGACATAGAACGCTTAACCGAGCTAATGATACAGGACCGCTTCTCAAATCCCAGTCATTATTCGGTTGTGTTAATTTCAGAAGGAGCTAGTTTCTCAGGCGGGGATATGATTTTCCAGGATGATGTCAGAGACGATTACGGACATAGAAAATTAGGCGGTATTGGTGACCGTGTATCCGAACACCTGAAACAATTGTCTCCAAAATACAACAATTCAAAACCGATTAATGTTATCAATCAAAAGTTAGGTTATCTGGTTCGTTGCGGTGATCCGGATGCTATTGATTCCATAGTTCCTATGGCATTTGGAAATCTGGCATTGGATTTAATCATTAAAGGAGTTCACGGCAGATTAATAACACTTCGCAATGGAAGATATGATAATGCTCCGATAGATATTGTTACCAGCTCTAAAAAATTGGTGGATGTTGACCGATATTACAATACAGATCGATTAAGACCGAAATACAACAGCTTCGAAATGCAACCATTATTTTTAATGACTGGATTGTAAGAAAAAAAAGTTTAGTATATTTGGAAACCTTTCTCTAACGAAAGGTTTCTGCTTTTTTTAGAATTCCCTAACCATTTTTGAATCCTCTTCGAAATTTATTTTTTCACAATTAATTTTATTATGCTGGAATATAATATCTTAGGCATTCAATTACTTGAATGGATTGGCTATGTAGCCTCAGTTTTGGTTTTGATTTCTTTAACAATGACTTCAATTGTAAAATTGAGATGGTACAATTTGACTGGAGCAATTCTTTTTTCTGCTTACGGATTTTTAATTGGCTCTTTACCTGTAGGAATCATGAATTTTCTCATTGTCTGTGCAAACCTGTACAATCTGCAGAAAATGTATAAGCGAAAAGAAGACTTTAAAATCATTGAGATAAAAGAAAATGACGAGCTGTTAACACATTTTCTTGACTTTTATAAAAAGGACATTAAGAGTTTCTTTCCTGATTATAAAATGAGAAAAGGCCAATTGGGAATGTTTGTACTAAGAGATATGGCAGTTGCAGGAATTTTTATCGGATCCAAAGATCAAACAGAACTAAGAATTGAATTGGATTATGCATTACCTCAGTACCGCGACTTTAAAGTTGGTGCTTATTTGTACAATCAATTAAGTGATATTTTACAGAAACACGATATCAATTCCGTTTATTTCGACACGGGAATGAATCTAAAATATATGGAGAAAATGGGATTTGAAGCATCCGATAAAGATGGTAATTCCATCATGCAAAAATCACTAAAAAAATCCTCTTTATAACTTAAGCCCAAATGTTACATTTTAACATTTGGGCTTTTTTTATTCTTCTAATTTGCCGGCATCTTCGGTGCCATTATCTTTTTTCCGTCCTGCTTCATTCAAGGCTTTATTCAAAATCCATTCAATTTGTCCATTCGTACTACGAAATTCATCAACAGCCCACCTTTCCAACTTTTTGTACATCTCAGGATCAAGACGCAGAACAAATGATTTCTTTTTTGCCATAGTTAATCAATTATTGATACAAAGTTCCGGTATTTACAACAGGAGTTACATCTTTATCGGAACAAAGCACAACCATCAAATTACTGACCATTGTTGCTTTTTTATCCTCATCAAGATCAACAATGTTTTTTTCTGCCAATTGCTCCAATGCCATATCAACCATACTAACGGCACCTTCAACAATTTTAAAACGTGCAGCAACCACTGCCGTTGCCTGCTGACGACGCAGCATAGCTCCGGCAATTTCAGAAGCGTATGCAAGGTAGTTAATTCTGGCTTCCATCACTTCAATTCCGGCAATTTCCAATCGATTAGTCAACTCACTTTCCAACAATTCACTTACATTATTTCCTCCCGAACGCAATGTAATCTCAGCCTGTTCGTCCTCAAAATTATCATACGGATACGAACCTGCCATATGTCGAATAGCCGCCTCAGACTGAATATTCACAAAATGTTCGAAGTTATCCACGTCAAAAGCAGCTTTGTAAGTATCACGAACTCTCCAAACCAAAACAACTCCAATCATAATTGGATTTCCAATTTTGTCATTCACCTTTATAGGATCACTATCCAAATTCCGGGCTCTCAAACTTACTTTCTTTTTTACCATAAACGGATTTACCCAAAAGAATCCATTGGTCATTATGGTTCCTTTATATGCTCCAAACAGCACTAAAACTGAAGTTTCGTTTGGATTAACGATTGTAAACCCCGGGATAAAAGCTATTATCAAAGGAATAAAAATAACGAAGAACGGGTTCCTTACCATTACCAATCCCAATATGCCAATTACCAACATAGCCAGCACAATAAAAACCATTAAAAATCCTGACTTTCCAGAATAACTCTTTTCTTCTCTCATAATAATTTAGTTTGATATCATTTTGATATTAAATATACGACTTAATTTTAAATTGAGAAAATTTGAGACAAAAAAACCGGAGTACAAATACTCCGGCTATTTCTTAATTTAGTGTGATTTCTGTAATATCTGGAAATTTCAGATTTACATTTTTCGTGGACTGACGAAATCCTAAAATACGATGCAAAAGATTTGATTGAGACTTTACTTTGAATCTGTCCAGATATTCAACGAATTCAACAGATTCGAAAACATCTGAATTTGCAATCCGATCCATAAGCGAAATCATTTCTTGTCCTGTATTTTTACGGTCTAAATTTAAAAGAGTATAAACATCATTCATAGGCAAATAATTATTTCTATTGTCCTAATTAACGCTTAAAGTTCCCTTTTAGTATCCAGCATCAAAAAAGACTGAAAAACTTAGACCTCCCAGTCAATTTATTTTTAAATGATATATTCTTACTAAAGAGTTAGACTCATGTTTTTTTCTTCAATTGTTTTCCGCATATTAATTAACGCATATCTCATCCGCCCCAGAGCGGTATTGATACTAACATCAGTATGCTCGGCAATCTCCTTAAAACTTAGACCTTTATAATGCCGCAAAATTACTACTTCTCTCTGATCATCAGGAAGTTCATCAACCAATTTACGAACATCATCATGAATCTGATTTTGAATAAGTTCATCTTCATAGTTGCCTTCACAATATTTAGAAGAATTGAAAATATCCAATTCATAATCATCTTTAGAAAAGGTATTGTTCTGTTTCTCTTTTCTAAAATGATCTATAATTAAATTATGAGCTATTCGCAGCACCCAGGCCAAAAATTTCCCATTGTCTTGATATTTCCCCATACGGAGCGATCGGATTACCTTAATAAAGGTATCCTGAAATAAATCTTCGGAAAGCTGATGGTTTTTTACGATTAGATAGATATAAGTATATACTCTGTCCCTATGCCGGGTTACAAGAGTATCAATGCTATCAGGATTACCATCAATGAATTGCTTAACGAGATCATAATCGGTAGGATCAATCTTTCTCAATTTCACAGCTATTAATTAAACAGTGTAAAAATTATTCTATAAGCAATGTCTCCTTTTTAATTGATGGTTAATAAATATCCTTAACAACATGCAATAAACTAATTTTTAATGAGATTTGAAAATGTTTAGAAGTTAAATATCTTTGTAGATTCGATTTTAGTAAACTTACAAGAAACCTAATCTAGGGTCGAATTACAAATATGGCAGACAAGAATTTAGAAAAATACATTTATATAAAAGGGGCAAAAGTTCATAATCTAAAGAACATCGACCTTAAGATTCCCAGAAATAAGTTTATTGTTATCACAGGGCTATCAGGATCAGGAAAATCATCATTGGCATTTGACACTCTTTACGCCGAAGGGCAACGAAGGTATGTTGAAAGTTTATCTTCTTATGCAAGACAATTTTTAGGACGAATTGACAAGCCTGAGGTTGATTTTATTAAAGGGATACCTCCTGCCATCGCAATTGAACAGAAGGTAAATACCCGTAATCCACGCTCAACTGTTGGCACATCAACAGAGATTTACGATTATCTTAAACTTCTTTTCGCAAGAATAGGGAGAACCTACTCGCCCATTTCAAATACCCTCGTAAAGAGGCACTCCATTACTGATGTTGTGAAGTATATCCTTAGTCAGGAAGAAGGTGTTCCGGTAATTATTTTAGCGGAAATGCACAATGGCGACCGAAGTAAAAAAGAGCAGCTGGAAGTTTTATCTCAACAAGGATTTTCAAGAGTTGAAAATAAAGGAGAAATCCATAAGATTTTTGAAGCAATTGAGAATCCTGGTCTTCTTCAAGATGATGAGCCAATCCATATCGTAATTGATCGAATAAGAGTTTCTTCAGATGAAGATACTCAAAACAGAATAGCTGATTCCCTGCAAACTGCATTTTACGAAGGAAAAGGTGAATGCCTGCTTTCTATTAATGGAAATACTGATTACCAAGCTTTCTCGAATCGTTTCGAGGCCGATGGAATTGTATTTGAAGATCCAAATATTCACACATTCAGCTTTAACAATCCACTTGGTGCATGTCCAACCTGTGAAGGCTTTGGAAAGGTAATTGGTATTGATGAAGATCTGGTTATCCCAAACAAAACACTAAGCATCTACGACGATGCAGTTGTTTGCTGGAAGGGTGAGAAAATGCAGGAATGGAAAAATAAATTAATCTACTCTGCTGATAAATTTAATTTCCCCATTCATCGATCCTATTTTGAATTAAGTGAAGAGGAAAAACTTTTACTTTGGACTGGGAACAAGCATTTTAAAGGGCTTAATGATTTTTTCAAATATCTGGAAGCAAAACAATATAAGATTCAATACCGGGTTATGTTATCTCGCTATAGAGGAAAAACAGTTTGCCCTGACTGCAGAGGAACCCGATTAAAGAAAGAAGCCGGCTATGTAAAAGTGAATGATAAAAACATTCAGGATTTGGTGTTAATGCCATTGAATGAGCTCAACGATTTTTTTCAGAATTTACATTTGGATAAAACGGATGAGAAAATTGCCAGTCGGTTACTTTTAGATATTAAAAACCGCATTAATTTCTTATCGGATGTTGGATTGGGATACCTAACCCTTAATCGATTGTCCAGCAGCCTGTCCGGTGGAGAATCTCAACGAATTAATTTAGCAACGTCATTAGGAAGCAGTCTTGTTGGTTCCCTATACATTCTGGATGAACCAAGTATCGGACTTCATTCACGGGACACTGAATTGCTCATAAAAGTTTTGAGGGAATTGCGCGATCTAGGAAATACGGTTATCGTTGTTGAGCACGATGAAGATATAATTTTAGCTGCTGATGAACTTATCGATATCGGGCCATATGCCGGCAGGCTTGGCGGAGAAGTAGTATTCCAAGGAAATCTTGATCAGTTAAAAGAGTCATCAAAAAGTTTAACTTCTCAATACATATCCCGAAAAATGATGATTCCTGTGCCTGCGGCACGAAAAAAATGGAATAATTTCATTGAAATAATTGGTGCAAGGGAAAATAATTTAAAAGGTTTAAACATTAAATTTCCTTTAAATATCATGTCGGTAATCACCGGCGTAAGTGGCTCCGGAAAATCTTCTTTAATCAAGACGATTTTGTATCCGGCCCTAAAGAAACATTACGGTGGATACTCCGACAAAACCGGCCATTTTGATGCCCTTAAAGGCGATCTCCATCTTATTAAAGATATCGAGTTTGTCGATCAGAATCCAATTGGTAAATCATCCCGATCGAACCCTGTTACCTACTTAAAAGCATATGACGAGATCCGAAAATTATTCGCCGATCAAAAAGCATCAAAGTATAGTGGTTTTAAACCTTCACATTTTTCCTTCAATATTGACGGAGGCAGATGTGATGAATGTCAGGGTGAAGGAATTATAAAGGTAGAAATGCAGTTTATGGCTGATATTTACCTGCAATGCGAAAGTTGTAAGGGCAAAAGATTTAAAGATGATATCCTTCAAATTCGATACAATCAAAAAAACATTCATGACGTATTGGAGATGACTGTAAACGAGTCGGTTGAATTCTTTTCCCAGGGTAAAAGTACAACCGAAAAGAAAATTGTTCAGCGATTACAACCACTGGTTGATGTAGGATTAGGTTACGTAAAATTAGGACAATCATCAAGCACTTTAAGTGGAGGTGAAAGTCAAAGAGTAAAACTTGCTTCCTTTTTGGCTAAAGAAAAAGCAGAACCTTGCCTATTTGTATTTGATGAACCAACAACAGGCTTGCATTTTCATGATATCCATAAATTAATGGATGCATTTAATGCCCTTATATCAAGAGGACATACGCTAATTATTATAGAACACAATATGGAAATAATAAAATGTGCTGATTGGTTAATTGATTTAGGTCCTGAAGGTGGAATTAATGGTGGACAAATTGTTTTTGAGGGAATTCCAGAAGATGCTATTCATTGCACAGAATCCTACACGGGACAATATTTAAAAGAAAAATTGTAAAAAAAAGGTTCTTTAGGAACCTTTTTTTATAATTTTAAACCAAATAAAATAGAGACACAACCACTTTCATGTTGGGATTCTGTATCTTCTTTTTTGACAAAATCCAAAGATATGATTAGTGTTTTAGCCTCATCCAATTCAAAATCAAAAATATCGGAGTAATTACTTTCCTCATTGTCAAAAATCAGATTCAGATCCGAGTCGGTAATTTTAAAATGCATTGTTGGCATATTATCTTCACAACCAACTACTATACGATATTTTTGTCCGCTAAAAAAAACTTTGTGCAATTCAACTTCCTCATCTTGATTTAAAACTACACCATTGTAATTGCCATCATGAATGTAATTTTCAAGTTTAGGTTTACAATGCTCTTTTGCAAAATCCCGACATTGAGAAAATACAGGATTACCTGAAAAAAAGAATACAAATAAGGTCGACAGTAAATAATATTTCATATTAAAAATGCTGTATGTGTAACTCTTAAGTTATTTTCACACTAATGAACTAAATAATCTCTCATATCACCTATTTTAGCAACTAATTTTACAAATCCCAATTCATCAACAGAATCAATAAAATCAGTCCCCTCTTTCATATCTGAAGCTTTTATACTCATTTCAAATAATATCTCAAGTTCCAAAACATCCTGATAAATGGGTTTAATAATTGGATCTGCCTTATTGTCCCGCAGGATCGTTTTTACAATCTCAACAGACAATTTTTGATTTAAAATTTGTTTGATTAATTCCTCATGTGACTTCTCTTTTAGGTCAACACTCTGAGTCGCTATATACAGACACTCCACCCAGCCTCCAATTAGCATCAAAGTAGCCAGTGGATACCTGTCCTGCTCACGTAATTGCTGATTCGATTCCATATAAATCTCAGATATAATATCAACAATCAGCTCCTTATTTGTCACATTGCTTTCAAGCAAACGAATTTTATCTTGTCCAACTGTTCTGAGTACACCTAACGATTCTGCAAGACTTCTGGACACATTCAGATACTCAATTGAGATCTGATATTGTTCATTCAAGCTTGCATAGCTTAAATCAGCACAATACACACCTAGTGCTATTGATCTTGATGGGCTTGTTGAATATCCAGGTAAATTCTCCATATTATTCAACAAATCTGCCCTAAAATGAACTCCTGATTTTTTTATTAATAAAGAAATTTCAATTGGGCTGGGAAGTACAAAGAAAATTCTCTTCATCTTTTCCGTATTTTCCTGCATCAACTGATAATCCAACAATTCTCCCCCAGATGCCTGCTCCTTATTTTTTGATGAAAACAAATTGCATGAATTGAACAGTAGTATAATTCCCAAACTCCAAATAATTTTTCTCATTGAACTCATTCTGAAGATTAACATCTTACTTTCATTGAATTTAAATTACAATTTTCTAAGAAAATAACATCTATTTTTTCAAAAATATTTCACAATACAAAATAAAACGGAAAAGAATATTTTGAATTTAAAATTAATGTTCTTTACACAAAACTATTTATCTCCTAACACTCAATATAAAATTATTGTATGATTTCTGCTTATAAAATCAACATATGCAAACACATATTTTTTATAAAAAAAATGCAATTCAAAGCTGTCCTTTCCTTTATCTTCAATTATTTTGTCCCAATCAATTAGGCTTAAATCAAACTCAGGCTAATTAAAATTCAGATGACATAGTGAGGCGATAAAACAAATAAAATTTACTAGTTTTACATCGAATAAATGAACAATTTAATGAGCAATATTAGCAAAAAAGACTTACACAACTCCATAATCTTAGGACTTAGCTCTTTGGATAATAAAGTGGTACTCAATTCAATCAGTCAATTACGGAAAGAAGGAAAACCAGAAGATATCGCACCTCTGTTAGATCTAATGATTTCTAATTCCGATAAGGAAATACAATTATCAATCCATAATTTTCTTGCAGATCTAAAAAATCAGGATTCGGCTAAAATTATTATAGAGGCAATCGCTAATAAAAAGTATTTAACAATTAAAAAAATCCTAGTCTCGATTTGCTGGGAAGCCAGTATTGATTTTTCAAAATACATCTCAACTTTTGTTGATTTGTTAATTGTGTCTGATTTTGAAACTTCCTTTGAAGCATTTACTGTAATCGAAAATCTTACAGAAAAAATATCAGAAGAAAGTAAGCCTGTGGAGATGGCGAAACTTAAGGATGCCATTTCAGAAGTATCTCCTGAAAAAAAGGGAATACTTCATGAAGCAATTCATATAATCGATCAACTATAAGAAAGAAAAAGCCGCTTTTGAAGCGGCTTTTATTTTTTATATTAAAACGTCCTTTTCATTATTCGAAAAGTACCTCATAAACTGTGCTCTTTCATACAAACCTGGATTCTGAATGCTTCCATAATTTAAACTGCCACGAAATTCATCAACAGTCTTAAATCCTTTTTTGCTCATCCAACTGGTTATATCTCCCAATATATTGGTAATCTGATCGAAACCATGCTCATATACAGTCGAACAAATCTGTACTGTTTTAGCACCTGCCAACAATTGCTTGATTGCAGCCTCACCATTATGAATACCTGTTGAAGCAGAAATATCGATTCCTTTAATTTTATCAGACAACATACCAACCCAACGAAGAGATTTGCGAATATCACTTGCAGAGCTCAAAACCTCAGCACTTGTAATTTTCATTTTCTCAATATCGATATCAGGTTCGTAAAAACGATTAAACAGCACCAATGCATCTGCTCCATCTGCATTTAAACGATTAGCAACAGAAAATAAATTGGTGAAATATATTCCAAGCTTCATTGATATTGGAATATGCACTTCCTTTTTAACTGCATTAAATATATTGTAATATAAATTTTCGTATTGTGTAGAACTCATGTTTCTATCACTTGGAACGATAAACACATTTAGCTCAATAGCATCTGCGCCGGCTTTTTCAATTTCTTTAGCAAAAGAAGTCCAATCCGATGAAGAAACACAATTGATACTTGCAATTACAGGAATCGAAACAGCCTTCTTGGCTTCCTTGATAAGAGTCAAATAATTTGAAACAGAATTTCCTTTGATGTAAGTCTGAATATAATCTTCAGCTTCGGGATAACTCGTATTTGCAGGATCCTTACCAATCAGATTTTTAGCTTCGTTGCTGATTTGTTCTTCGAATAAAGACTTTAAAACAACTGCTCCAGCCCCTTTCTCTTCAATAATTTTAATTTTTCTTACAGAATTTGTAAGTCCGGAACTGCTGACAATTAAAGGATTCTTTAACTGCAATCCCATATAAGTGGTTTCAAGATTAATCATGCTATTTGATTTTTTAATATTTTTCAATCGGTAACGAACAAATATAGTAAATTCAAAAGAGATATTTACATCCTTAGTAGTGACTTAAACTATTAAAATCCTCAGAATTTAATATCTCGATCCGAATATTGTACTTCCTACTCTTATCATAGTACTTCCCTCACTTATTGCCAGCATATAATCATCTGACATTCCCATTGAAATTTCTTTAAATTCTTCTCTATCTGCAAAGAAATCGGATTTTAAACTTTCAAATATGGATTTCAGATTACCAAACTCATTTCTAATCTGAACTTCGTTGTTAGTGTATGTAGCCATTCCCATTACACCCACAATCTCAATTGATTTTAATGAATTAAAATCTTCCGAGGTAAGCAGTTCTTTTGCCTCATCAATAGTAAGACCAAATTTAGTTTCCTCCGAAGCAATATGAAATTGCAGCAAGCATTTAATAACTCTGTTATTCTTCTCTGCCTGCCTATTAATTTCTTTCAGTAATTTAATACTATCAACAGCATGGATAAGCTGCACGAACGGTGCGATATACTTTACCTTATTGGTCTGAAGATGACCAATAAAATGCCATTCTATATCCTTGGGAAGTTCGTGATATTTTTGCGCTAATTCCTGTGGTTTATTTTCACCAAAAATCCGGTATCCACCTTCATAGGCTTCTATTATATCCTCTTTAGGTTTGGTTTTTGATACTGCTACCAATTTTACGTCAGCAGGAATTTTCGCTAGAATAGTGTTAATTATTTGAGGTATGCTCATGGCAAATTGCAGATTTTAAATTTCAGATTCAAAATTACAACTTTTATGGATTTTGATGTGTTGTTTGGGATTTTAATTATTTTCTGATAAAATAAAACCAACTCCATGCACATTTTCAATTTTTATGGTAGAATCCAATTTTAAGTGCTTCCTTAATTTCGTAATAAAAACATCCAGGCTTCGTCCCATAAAATAATCATTCTCGCCCCAAACGTTTACCAGGATATCTTCTCTTCGCAATACGTTGTTTTTATTTTGCAATAGCAGATACAAAACATCACCCTCCTTTTGGGTAATACGGGAAACCTCTCCATTTAATGTCAAATTAAGATTTGCATGATCGTATATAAATTTTCCCACTTTAAATATTTGTTCTTTTATTTCGGGTGTTGTGTTAACACGTTTTAATACAGCATTAATTCTTCGGACTAACTCATCCTCATCAAAAGGTTTCGTGATATAATCATCTCCACCCAAATCAAAACCTTTTAACTTATCCTCCTTCAGCGATTTCGCAGTTAAAAAGATAATGGGAACCTCTTGATTAATTTCACGAATCTTTTTCCCCAAAGTAAAACCATCCATTTTTGGCATCATGCAATCCAATAAACAAAGGTCAAACTTAGAATTAGAGAAAGACTCGAATCCTTTCTCCCCATCTCGGGCTAAACATACCGAAAAGCCCTCCATTTTTAGAAATTCATTTAAAACAAGACCTAAATTAGAATCATCCTCAACTAGCAATATATTTTTAGAATTGGTCATAAAATAATTTTAGATTGATGGCAAAACAATAGTAAAGGTACTGCCAGAGTTTCTTTTGCTCAAAACATTTATTGAACCTTTATGAGAATCAATGATCATTTTTGAATAGGACAAGCCAATACCAAAACCTTTCACATCATGCAAGTCGCCGGTTGGAGCTCTGTAATATCTATCGAATACATGCTTCTGCTCCTCTTTAGTCATTCCAATTCCCTTATCGGTTACCGCAATATAAAGGTCTCCATTCGTGTTTTTAGTCTCAACTTCTATTTCTGGTTTAGATTCGGAATACTTCACTGCATTATCCAGAAGATTTAACAATACATTCTGCAGTAAATCTTTATCACCACAAACCATATCATTTTCCGCATTCAGCCTGTACGTTATGGTTCCTTCCCGCTCTGCCAATTGCACGGAAATAAAATCGGAACACTCTTTTAATAAGGAGTGCAAATTTATTTGATCTGAATTTAACTGCAATTCTCCGCGTTCCATACAAGCCAGTTTCAACAACTGATCTACTTGACTTTTCAAGCGATTATTCTCTGAAAAAATCATGCTTGAATAATGAACAACCTGATCGGGATCTGCATGAATCTTATTTCGTTTTAACATTCCACTGGCCAATGAAATTGTTGCCATTGGGGTCTTAAACTCGTGTGCGATATTATTTATTAGATCTGTAGTTCGACCCAAAATTTTTTTGTCATTAATCAATGAAAAAACAGTTATCCCGAAAAATGTACAAAGAATTAAGATGAGAATTAATGAGCAAATAAACATACTTCCCATGCTATCCATTAAATTCTTCTCTCTTTTTTGGAAATAGACATTTAATATTGCCTTATCATGACTTAATGCTTTCCGCAAACTATAATAGAAGCATTTACTTTTAGGCTGCTCGTCAGCAGTACTAAGCACTTCGATGGTATATGGCGATTGAATCTGATAATTTTTGAATTGCTGATGAATAATAGAATCCAAGCGACTCACCTCCATCTTTAAAAGCTCACTATCCGAAGCATTGTATTTAGATTTAGACATGCACTCACGCATCTTTTCACAACTTTCCTGATCCTTTGTAAACTCATCAACGGACTCATGCAAGGCCAAACCAACCCGATGATTGAATTGCTCTTCATTTAAGCTTCGGGCTCTGCTTATCCATCGAATTTGAATTAAAAGAAGAAGAAGCAGAACAATTATTGATATAACAATAAATATCTGGATTCTATATATTTTAAATTTTCGAATTGTATTTTTAAACAACAAACTCATAGCCTAATACCCCTCCTTAACATCCTTATTTTATGATCTTTTTACAAGCCAAAATTAGTTTAAATTTTAAGAGTTTTTAATGCTTTAACAATTTATTAACAAGAGATAAAAAGATCTTTTACGTTCTTTAGAATACAATTCAAAATAAGACTAAAACGAATTATATTAACATTTAAATTAAAAAACATGAAAAAGTTATTATTTGGACTTCTATTTGTATTTGCTGTAAATGTAGTAAGCTTTGCTGCACAACCTGCAATTTCAATCATCGATAATGAAATTTCTTTATCTCAGGATCAAGATCAAAAACAGGATCAGGAGAAGAAAAAAGTTGAAAAGAAAAAATGTGAAAAAAACTGCACAAAAGCCTGTTGCACAAAAGACGCTAAAGCTGAAAAATGTGATAAGGCAAAAAAATGCACAAAGGAAGCCAAAGCAGAAAAGTGTGAAAAAGACAGTAAAAAATCTTGTTGTACTAAAGAAGCTAAGACAGATACAAAATGCACTAAAGACTGCAAAAAAGAATGTTGTAAGAAATCATAAGGATATCTTAGATATTTTTAAACCCTTCAAAATAATTGAAGGGTTTTTTTATGCAGTTTGGTACAATTTATGTTATTATTTACAAGATAATTTAATGGAATATAAATTGTTTTGCGATGAAAAATCTGTTGTTTTTAGTTATTGGTATTTTCGGTTTTTCCGGTGTATTTTCCCAGAATGTTGAAAGATACATGGAATATCATGATAAAGGGAGAACGCTTATATTACAGGGAGAATATGAAAAAGCCGTCCTTTACTTAGACACTGCAATTAATATTATGCCATACTATTCCACCATTTTTCAAGATCGTGGATACGCAAAAATGCAATTAAAGAAATACGCCGAAGCAATTCTTGATTTTGATCATGTGTTGAGCAAAAAACCTTATTTATCGGAAGTACGACTACAAAGAGGCATGGCACTTTACCACCTAAATCGTTTAAACGAATCAGAATCTGATTTAATCGAAGTCTTAAACAGCAATCCAAATAAAAGCCGGGAGGTAATTATTTATCTTGATAACATTCAAAAAGAACGGGAAATAACAGCACAACAAAATTATGATGCGATGCTGCAGTCAATTCGATTTCAAGTCGAAAATGAACGACTTTACCGGGCTCGCCATCGGGAAGAAGTGATCTGGAATACTGTAGTTCCTTTGGCATTCTGGACTACTGTATTTTTAACCTGGTAAATCTAAATCGGTCTTGATTGACTTTCTTTTGAACGAAATTGATTTCCCCTTAAAACGAGCTTTATTATAACTAGGTAAGTCTGTATCTTCCATTTTTAAACGAACTTTTTCCAGGCTTTCCACAGAACCAACAACGGTTAGTACATCACCCAATCGAAGTCGTGTATATCCAGTTGAAATCAAGGTGTTATTATTACGTTTGGTAGCCAAAATAATAACATCAGTAGGAATTTGCAGATCCCTTAAAGTGATGCCATGCAATTCTTTATTTTGCATTTCAATGTCTACAGTATCCTGATCTTTCTCCATACCAAGTAACAATGAGGTTGCAATAGGTGATCGCACCAGGTGATCCATTAAGCTTACCATTACAGTAGAGGGTTCAACAATCAGAGCTCCAAGCTCGTGGAACTTGCTTACATAACTCCTCTCATTTACCCTAACAACCACATCCCGGGTCCCAAAATGCTCGTAAGCTAATTCACAAAACTTAAGATTTTCCTCATCTTGGTTCAATAATACTATGGCATCGGCTTTATCCACTTCAAGTCTCTTTAATTCAATCAGACTTAATTCTTTTACATGAGTTACATCTACCCCATGGTATTCCAGCTTGGCTCTCTCCTCATTACGGGTTACTAATTTAACAACCCAGCCATGTTCCATTAACTGACGTGCTAAAGCAAGTGATTGTCCCTCCAAACCAAAAATAATCGCTTTTTGAATCTTATTTTCATGCAATAGTTCTTTCTTCTTATGGCTCTCTCCAACCATTAAAATAAACCATTTAAAAAGTGGCGGACCGCATATCTCATTGAGTACAATAACTCCAATTAATATAGCTCCAAATTGAGGCCCCCAGTCGGGATATTTCACTGCCACTACCGATACTAATCCAATTGCAACTCCAGCCTGAGTAACATATGGCATCCACGAAAACCTGTTTATCCTGAACGGATCACCTCCTAAAGTTCCTCCGATAAATGCCCCAATAGCCATACTGATCAGTCTAATTGCAAAGAACAACAGTGCCACCGCCCATGTTTGAGCTAGAATATCTAAAGAAACTGATGCACCAGTTAGAGTATAAAAAATAATGTAAATAGTTGGAACAACCAATTCAATAATTTTAATAAACTCTCTGCGATAGCTTCCAAAATTAACTACAACAAAGCTTCCAATAATACAAATCAACAAAGGTTCGATATACAATTCAAACCCAAGTAAATTTTGGCTTTCTGCGCCTACGAAATGAGCCAACAAATAAATGCCATATCCCATTACAACGAGAAGAATGGCTTTTTGCATGGTAGGTATTCCACGAGCCAAAAGCCAATTAATAGTTTGACCCAGCAAAAAACCGATTAAAATAGAAAGACATAATTCTCCAATTAGAATAACAACTAACCAAATATCAAATGGAACTTTAGAAATTAAAGCTCCGGAAATGGCAAAACAAATGGTAAACAAAATGATTACCAGAACATCCTTTATTACGGTAACTCCAATAGCGGTTTGTGTATATGGCCCTTTCGCCCTCATCTCATTAATTACTGCAATTGCAGATGCCGGAGAGCGGGTAATAAAGATGGTCCCAACAAGCAAAGCAATGGCAAGTTTCACTTGCCATTCGAGCTGTGCCATAAATGGTAGTCTTCTTGATAAAAAGAAAATCGCGAAAACACTCAAACCAAATGTAAAAAAAAGCTGACTAAAAGTCATCCATTTAATACTTTTCATCCTTCCCTTCAACTCCTTTAAGTAAAGTTCTGCCCCTGCAGCAAAAGCAATAAAAGCCAAACATATTTCGTTTATGAAATGCAGTTGCGTAATGGCCTTTAGCGGGACGAAGTTTAAAATAAATGGTCCTGAGAGAATTCCAATAAAGAGAAGACCTGTTATAATAGGTAATTTAACCTTAGGAAAATAACGTGAGATTCTATTTGCAGCAACTGCAACAATTAAAAACCCCATGATTAAAACAAATATTTCCAAATAATTATTCATTCAATTAGATTAAGGTTAAAAAGATCGTTTGCATTTGTCTTACTTATTCCAATTTTAAGATACAGAATTATATCAATCAAAGCAACGAGGTAAATTGATTAGCCATTTATTTGGAAAAAAAATTAGAGTGCCGATTCATTAAAATAATGCGGATTGATAATGAAAAAACAGGTTTACTACTCTAGTAGTTGCCTCACAAACATTTAAATTGTTCATATCCGAACACCAACTGTACGATATCCAACACTATTAAGACTGCATAAAAACAACCCAAGTCCGCTACATTCTGACACACACACAATTACAGCTAATGGCACAAATCCTGATATATAAAAAGTGTAAAACAAGTATGATTTAATACGAATCATAATTTTATTGAATTAAAAAACAATTAACGAATTAACCAACTCAAATGAAAAACTATTGTTTTATATGGATTTTCCTCTTTCTAGGCATAGAATTAATGTCCTGTTCATTGAGTATGGCTAAGTCATATGAACTTAAAGAAATTGAGGATATTCTGAAGGATACCAAAGCCTTGTGTTTGGAAGACAATGGCATGCTTTGGGGAAGAACTCTTGATGTTCCAATTCTTTTGATCGATAAAGAAAATGGAAGAATCTACTCAAATAAAAATAGCAAGAAGCTAGGTTTAAACCCCTATAATGAAATTTACACCGGTATTCTCCCAAATTTTGTTGATGTGATAAAAGGACCAGCCAAAATCGGCAATCAAATTTGGGCCGTTATCCCACTTCCATTGCCTGAAGATAAAATTGAAAAACAATGTATTATTCTTCATGAAGCATTTCATTGTGTTCAACCTGAAATGGATTTGAAACCAGAACCTTATAACAACAACCATATGGACGAAATGGAAGCTCGTTTTTGGTTGAAACTGGAGTGGAAAGCACTTGAACTGGCGCTGCAAAGCGAGGGGGAAAATAAAAAACAAGCAATTACTGATGCGCTCTGTTTTCGACATTACCGCAGAGCTTTGTTTGGCAAATGTGACGGCTGTGAGAATCGATTTGAGATTCATGAAGGCATGGCGGAATATACAGCTCAAAAACTATGCAGAAACGATAAAGATTTAAAGATATACTTGCAAAATAAGCTGCATTCAATGTGGGAATCTCCTTCTTTTGTAAACTGTTTCGCATATTTTTCCGGCCCTGTTTATGCATACCTTCTTGACAAAACAGAAACCAACTGGCGAACACACTTAGGTGCCAGAGATGATATCGCAGCAATAGTTCAATCGACCTATGAAATTTCCTTACCATTCGATATTTATATGGAGGCAGAGGAAAGATCAGTGCTTTATAGTGGAGCCCAAATAATGGGTGAAGAATTAGATCGTGAGCTTGCTTTATAAAACACATAATTAATCTTTTACCATAGATGTAAATTACTGGGCAGCCAAAATAGCTGCCCAGTAGTTTTCTATTTACTTTGGTTTAGACTTTACGTATCTTTAATTACTAAATGAAAATATCATGGATATATTATTGGATCAAGGTTGGAGCGAAATTGACAGTAAATTGGTTAAAAATTATGAACTCCCAAACTTCATTGAGGCGATAAATTTTATAAACTTAGTGGCTTCAGAAGCTGAAAACATGAATCATCATCCAGATATTAAACTGTACAATTACAAAAATGTACGCCTAATTTTAACCACTCACTCCAAGGGTAAAATCACAAAAAAAGACATTATCCTTGCCAAAAGCATCGACAAAATATTTGACTCGATGAAAGTCTTTTAGGTGATCACAATACCTTTGTTATAAGTACCCAATACTTGCATTCCTTTCGTATAGTCTGATATTTTATCTAAGGCATTCCTAAACTGCCTTGGCCCCTGAAATTCCAAATCGACATGAAAAAAGTATTGCCAATTGATACCCGGAATTGGTAAAGATTGAATCTTCGAAAGATTAATGTTCTCCTTGGCAAAACAATCCAAAATATAAGACAAGCTCCCCGGTTTATGACTGGTACTAAAGTATAGTGATGCTTTATTGTACCCTCCGTTTGGAACAACATCTTTCTTTCTCTTTAAAACAAAAAAACGGGTTTGATTGTCTTTTATGCTTTCAATTTCCTCAGCTATAATTTCCAATCCATACAATTCTGCCGGATAATCACCGGCAATAGCTCCCACACCCATCAATTGATTGTTTCTTACATTCTTCGCACTTAAGGCCGTATCCTCCATTTCCACCAATTTAATATTTGGATGATCGTGAAAGAAAGCACGACACTGATGAATTGCCATTGGATGAGAATGAACCTCTTTTAAATCTTCAATTTTTTGCCCGGGCAAAGCCATTAAATTTTGCTTAATTCTCAAAAATATCTCCCCTTCAATTACAAGACCGGAATCCTGAAGAAGCCCGTAATTCTGAAGAATACTTCCGGCAATAGAATTTTCAATCGCCATTATTCCACCATCGCATACCGATTCATCCTGTATTAATTCAACAAGTGTGGCGAAATTACCGGCAGGAATAATTTCAACATCTTCTCCGTAATAGGCATTGGCAGCCAAATGGTGAAAACACCCCTCAACTCCTTGAATTACAATTTTTCTTTTCTTCATGGTTATAGTTAGATTTTGTATCACAAAAAAGAGTCCCGATTAATCAGGACCCTTTGTGAATAATATTACATTTTATTTCATAGGAATCCTGTTCTTCTCTCCGCTAAAAAAGAAAAAAATAAAAAACCAACTCTTAAAAAATACTGTTTTCATCTGTTTATAATTTTAAGTTTTTGTCAGATGGAACTTACCATATAATCATTTCCCTGTGTGTAGAAAGCTTTATACATGGACATTTCATGTGTTTATAATTTGATTTTTAATTACCATATAGCCTGTCCCGAACTTGTTTCGGGAGAACTTACCATTCTGAGATAATCATCCCTCTGTGTGTCAAAATCGCTTTGATATGGACGTTTCATATAGTCAAAAAAAAAGAGCCCTTACAGAGGCTCATCATCAATTAAATAGTACGTGAATCCTCTTCTAACAACAACTGCTAAAAAAGAAAAATCGCCCGATATGCATATTATTACTCATACTTTCTGTACTAATTCTTTTCAAAGGTAAAAAAATATTTCATACAACCTGAGAATTATCATACTCATGCAGGCAGCAATGCCGTTAAACCTCTCAATGTTATGATATGACTGCTGGTAATTCTTCTCAATACCTATCTTTTTTATTGATTCTAATTTTTAACAGATCAATAACAACCACCCCTGTACTTTCTCAACCAATAGTAGTATATTTAATACTTCAATGTCTTTATATATCGGAAATGAAATTTAGATGCCAATTATTACTACTTAGCTTGCTTATTATTTCAATAAAATCAGTAAGCGCTCAGGAAATTAAATCCCACAATTTTAAGGACCTGGAACCTATTCTTCATCATCAGAATGATACCACTTACGTGATTAACTTTTGGGCGATGTGGTGCAAACCATGTGTTGAAGAACTTCCTGAATTTGAAGATATCCGTAAAGATTATACAGGTAAAAAGGTAAAAGTAATACTGGTTAGTCTCGATTTTGGAAAAAATGTAGAAGAGCGCTTACTCGGCTTTTTAAAGAAAAAAAATATAAATGCTGAAGTTGTTTTACTCGATGATCCGGATGCAAATAGCTGGATTGGAAAAGTTGATAAAGACTGGGATGGTGCTCTTCCTGCTACTCTTATCTATAAAAAAGGGATTCGAAAAGTTTTTACCCGTCAGATTTCGTACGACGAATTGGCGGGCTCAATTGATAAATTAAATAATCAACCGAATTAAAATTTATAATTATGAAGAAAGTATTGATTTTGGGTCTGTTTATATTGGCCACAATGGGAATACGAGCTCAAGGCTACCAGATAGGCGACAAGGCGAAAGACTTTAAACTGAAAAATGTTGATGGGAAACAGATTTCGCTAGCCGATTACAAGGATGCCAAAGGATTCATTGTGATTTTCACATGCAATCATTGTCCTTATTCTGTAGCTTATGAAGATCGGATTCTCGAAATTGACAAAAAATACAAGGAAAAAGGATTCCCGGTAATTGCTATCAATCCAAACGATCCGGAATTGTACGAAAGCGATTCTTTCGACAATATGATTGTACGGGCAAAGGAAAAAGGATTTACATTCCCTTATCTGATGGATGAAACACAGGAAGTATTTAAAAGATTTGGCGCAACCAAAACTCCTCACGTTTTTATTTTAAGCAATAAGAGCGGAGAATACACAGTGGAATATATTGGTGCGATCGATAACAATTACAAAGACGCATCTCAGGTTACAAGCAGATATGTTGAGGATGCTGTAGATGCACTCTTACAAAATAAAAAACCAGAAGTTACTTCGACAAAAGCAATTGGTTGTGGAATTAAAACCAAAGGATAAGGAAATCACCAAGAAAAAAGATCCAGACATCAAATGATGCCTGGATCTTTACTATAATTCAATTGCATTCCAACCTGCTGAATTGGTTCCTGTTTATTCGGCAATTTTTAAAGACAGCTTTCCAACCACCCTGCCCGTTTCACTGTACTGATGAGCCTTGTCAATATCAATTAGATCGTAAGATTTATCGATGTAAGTTTTTAAAAGGCCTGCATCAACAAAATCAGCCAATAATTCCAGATCTGCCTTACTTTCCTGTACAAAGATCTTCTT
The DNA here is from genome assembly GCA_016936255.1 of Marinifilaceae bacterium. Taxonomy (GTDB): domain Bacteria; phylum Bacteroidota; class Bacteroidia; order Bacteroidales; family Marinifilaceae; genus Labilibaculum. The sequence continues at coordinate 51,198 of JAFGYE010000116.1, forward strand.
CATTTTTTTTGAACTAACCAGATTATGAATAGATCCGAGCAAGAGAATATTGAACGAAGGAAGTGTAGTCACAAAAACCCCACCCCGCTGCAAAATATGTTTTACTTTTGAATATTCCTGATTTCCTACTACATCGAAAAAAATGTCATACTCTTCCTGAAGCGAAACAATATCTTGTTCAAAATAGTCAACGACCTGATCGGCACCTAACTCTTTTGCAAATTGTACATTTCTGTTGCTGCACACCCCTGTAACCTTGCAGTCGTAAGCTTTAGCCAATTGCACAGCAAAAGACCCAACACCTCCCGAGCAACCATTCACCAAAACACTCATTCCTTTTCGGATATTACCCATGTTCCGAAGTGCCTGCAGTGCTGTTAATCCTGCCAAAGGCAAAGTTGCCGCCTCTTCAAAATTCATTTTTTGCGGTTTTAATGCCAGATGACATGCAGAAGTAGCTACATATTCAGCATAGGCACCATTCTTTGTAATATCAATTTTTCCAAAAACCTCATCGCCGACTCTAAAGAACTGAACATTTTTACCAATTTCTACAATTCGGCCAGCAATATCTCCTCCTAATACACAGGGCAGTTTCTTTCTCATGAATAGTTTCAAACTGCCTTTACGGATTTTCCAATCGACAGGATTGACAGAAGATGCATAAACCTCAACCAGAACCTGATTATGATCTACCTGAGGGCGAGCAAGATTAGCTATCTCTAATACATCCGGAGCCCCGTACTTTTTCATAACTACCGCTTTCATCTGTTTGTATTTTTTATTTTATTACCATGAGTAAATAATCATGCCCTGCATGCCGCAACTGCCTTTTATGAACGTTTCACATCCTGAAAATTTACAATTCAAAACACTTCTAATTAACCCGTTGAGCTTCGTTCAAGTTACAACAAGTTTCCAATACTTTCAAAGAAAAAGGCTCATCCTTAAGGATAAGCCCAATTGTATAATCTATATCTTATTTCATATCGTCCCAATCGCCGTCAAACAAAATTTTATCCAAAGAACGCCGTTCCCTTTTACTCGATTCCATTTCTCTAATATTTTCGGGTAATTGCATTGGATCGCCTCTATAACCAACAGCGATCATTGTTACAATATCAAAATCGAAAGGAATTTCGAACATCTCCCGAGCTTTTTCAACACTAAAACCAGCCATTTGATGCATATATAAATCCATACTCGTTGCCTGAGCAGACATGTTTCCAATGGCCAAACCCAAATCATGACGCGCATGATGATTTTCTTTTTGATTCTGAGCAAACTTTTTTGCAGCTAGTGTCAAAATAATCATGGGTGCTGTTTTTACCCACATCTGATTAAACTCTCCCAAACAAGACAACAATTGATCGTATCGCTCCGGGTAATCTTTTGTTGCGTAAACAAACCTCCACGGTTGTTCATTAAAACAAGACGCGGCAAATGATGCAGCCTCGAATAATTTTTCAATCTTGGCAGGTTCAATTTCTTTGTCCCCAAAGGCTCTCGGACTCCATCGTTTGTCTATCAATTCATGAATTTCAGCACTCATTGCTCTATCGGTTTATAATGAAAAAATGTCCTTACATCAGTAAAATGGCGATACCGGGGTAGGTTTTGGTAAAGAATTACACAGCTTTGAAGATAAGCATATTTTAACAAAAATTAAGGACTTGCTTGTATTTTATTGTCTATATTTGGGCCTATTTAATAATCAATGAACCACTTATAATAACTTGAATGAAAGCAAGTGTATATTTATTGATTCCTCTGTTACTATTTATGCTGTTGGTAGACATTTATACCTACCGTGGTGTGAAACCTCTGATTGCCAAGATAAAATATTCACCGGCAAGACAATCATTAAGCATCCTGTTTTGGGGTATTTCAGTTTTAGTTTTTGCTGGTTTTACCCTGTTTATGTTCGGGATTAAGCATGTACAACAATCTGAAACCTATATCTATGTTGGATACCTGGTAGCTGGTTTTTCATTGTTTTATATTCCAAAGTTTGTATTTGTACTTTTCGTTCTATTAAAAGATATACTAGGAGCGATTGCAGGAATCATTAATTGGTTCGGGGAGAGAAAGAAAAAAAGTGTACCACAATTTAATTCGAAGAGAAAAATGGAGAGATCCGAGTTTTTGTATCAAATGGGATTGATTTTAGCAGCCATTCCGTTTGCATCAATTTTATATGGTGTAACCAAAGGGAAATTTAACTACAGGGTAATGAGGGAAAAGATCAGCTTCGATCATCTTCCCAAGTCATTTAAAGGGCTCAAAATCGTTCAAATATCCGACATGCATCTGGGCAGTTTCAATAAGAATTTTGAGAAAATAACCAAGGCTGTTGAACTGATCAACGAACAAGAACCGGACCTGATTCTATTCACAGGCGATTTGGTAAATAACTTTGCCGAAGAAACAGAAGGATGGGCACCGATATTGTCTAAAATGAATGCGAAAATTGGAAAATATTCCATCATGGGGAATCACGACTACGGTGATTATTCTTACTGGAAATCACCTGCCGACAAAGCCCAAAATTTACAAACAATTAAAGATTTTCACCACGAAATGGGCTTTAAGCTGCTTCTGAACGAATCGGAAACCATATCATTAAATGGTGAAGAAATTGCACTGGTTGGTGTCGAAAACTGGGGTAAACCTCCTTTCCCTCAGCATGGCGATTTACAAAAAGCCATCAACGGATCGGCCAATCTGCCCTTTAAAATTTTGATGAGTCACGATCCTTCGCATTGGGATGCGCAGGTTTTGGATACTGATATTGCCCTTACCTTCTCGGGTCATACACATGGAATGCAATTTGGGCTCGAACGGGCAGGCATAAAATGGAGTCCGGTACAGTACAAATATCCCCGCTGGGGCGGATTGTACCAGCAAGGGAATCAATACCTTTATGTGAATCGTGGTTTTGGTTATATCGGATTCCCCGGCCGGGTTGGTATGCCACCCGAAATTACCTTGGTGGAACTGACCTAACTGAACGCAGACTAACGCGAACACATCTGGTTGTAAACAGATTCTGAAATTATAGATAAGGATGCGCACTTGCGTGTCCTTTTTTTATTTTTACACCTCATCCCCGGCCCTTCTCCTGATGGTGAAGGAGAACAAAACGCGCAAAAAAACCAATGACAATACATTTTTATTTTGTACATTTAACAGACTTAGTGATTTGATACATTGACAGTTCCAAACACCCCTTATTACATACTGTCAAGATTTTCGGATTACTACCTTCATTTCTTACTACGAACTAAACATTTTTTCTATGAACGAATTCAAGAAATTTATAGCCAAAGGAAATGTACTTGAAATGGCTGTCGGTCTGATTATGGCTCTTTACTTTGGTGCCATTGTTAAATCATTGGTAAATGATATTATTATGCCTCCGGTAGGAATTGTATTAGGCGGAGTTGATTTCTCTGATCTGAAAATAATTCTGCAGTCGGCTGTTCTGGAATCGGCACCCGGTGCCGGCGATGCTGTTGGCGAGGTAGCAATTGCTTATGGTTTGTTTATTAATGCAATTATTACCTTCCTGATTGTTGCCTTCGCTATTTTTATGCTTGTAAAATCATTCAATAAAATGAAAGAGAAAATGGAAAAGAAAGCAGAAGAAGCACCTGCGGCACCAGCCACTCCAAGCAAAGAGGAAGTACTGTTAACAGAAATACGCGATCTGCTAAAAAATAAATAAAACAGAAAGGACTCGAAAGAGTCCTTTTTTTGATGTTGTGCTTTTAAAATCTTAGTTCTATTATCGGAGGTATACTACTCCAACGATCGGAGTACTACTACTCCAGGCATCGGAGTAGTACCAGTCTTATTCTTAAAATAATTATAAGCAGTAAAAATACCACAAAATAAGAGCCAATTGGTTAGAATTGGCTTTCATTACAATCAATAATAGTTTGTTTGCTGCGGCCTATTTAAAATAACATCAGACAATTAACCAACAGGTAACAAGTCGATTAACAAGCGTCCCACTTTTATGTTTTTACTGTCTTTTAAAGCAACTCTCACCTCTACCTGAAAACTGCCTGTATTCAAAGTATCGGGTACAAAAAACAACAATTCCGATGGTTTGTTTTTCACAACATTACCTGCTTTAGTGGCAGTACCATCACCGGCAATAAAAAAGATTCCCTGATTTTCATCCGCCTCATCGAATTTTAAAAGCGATCCTTTTAGGGAAGCAATCTGACCCGGACTAAAAGTCTCGTTGATGGCTTTGGTTTTTAAATCGGCGAACTGCTGAATCACCGGCTGTGCCACAGATATTTCGACCTTACGCAATTCTATCGAATTAACCGCTTGGGCCAAACGACTGCCTGCATTCAGGTTCAAACGAATGGCGTGACGCTTTTTGTCGAAACCATCGCTCTCGTTAACAAACACCCCCGAAATACTCGGATACACCTTAAACAACTCGGTGTTTACATTGTTACCACTGGCTGCATTTCCTACCCGCAAAAGTTGAAGATGCTCGGCCAATGGGTTGCCTGTTTTTTTTGCATCAAATGCACCCTATTTTGTTACCATCTGTACCGCAAACAGGAAACATTTTTTCGGGCAGGTGCTAAATGGGCTGATGCAATTATCGGAAATCGGAAGAATGACCGAAACCTTTTGGCTGGCCATACCCGAACACTTTCCCTTTGTGCAGCTGGATGCCTTTGTGGTAATGCCCAACCATGTGCATGGCATAATTGTGATCAACAAAGCTGATGATAGACATTGTAAAGACAGAAAATCTTGTGTCTCCACAGTATCCACAAAAAACCAATTCGGGCCACAATCCAAAAATCTGGCGTCAATTGTCCGCGGGTTTAAAATTGGGGTGAAAAAATATGCCACCATGCACCAAATCGAATTTGCCTGGCAATCTCTTTACCACGATCACATCATCAGAAATGATATCGCCTACCAACGAATACATGATTACATTCTGAACAATCCCGCAAAATGGGAAGAAGATAAATTTCATAAATAATATCGTACAGACGCAAGATTTTCAATCTCAACGAGGAAATCTTTCATCTCAACGAAAATCCCGTACAGACGCAAGATCTTGCGTCTCAACTGGAATTCCTAAAACGCACTCAAAGAAAAGGATATCAGCAAATTCGCAAACATACTGCCCGTTTGATCCTCATATCCGACACGAATTCCCAAATCGACAGGAGCCGAAAAGCGAAGCACATGCAAGTCGGTACTTAGCTCAGCGCCAAAGGATGTAAATGCCTCTTTATAACTGAACAGATTCTGATTCAGATCCAAAACCTTTCCTTTCTGATAGCCATAATCGAAAAAAGCATTCATTTTTACCCGTTTAAAGTAAACCAACGGACCCAAATTCCAATCCGGATAAAACAGAGGCAATGCATAATCAAATCCTGTCGAGAAAATATCCTCACCATAAATATCCGTCATCCCCCTTGGACTCTTAATCGTATTTGAAAAACGGGAATTGTAGCTGGATCGGTTTTGATATCCTCCATACAATTTAATGCCATGATGCTTTACAAATCCGGGAAAATACAGATGACTTTCGGCCGACCAGGTTTCTCCCAGACTGGAATCGCCAAAAGGCGTGTGGCGATAGTTCAATTCCAGTATCTGCGCCCATTGGTACTGCACATCGCGCGGAGCCGTTTTTGCAATGTTATAGGCAAAAATCTGATACTGCATAATCTCCTGAGAGAAACTGTTATCACCAAAATCGTACTCGCCTAAGCCCAATGAATTTGCTTGTGTTGTAGCCAAAAGCGTATATTTTATATTGGCCAGCTTTGCCAAACTATAGGTTAGCTTAGGAATAATGCGCGTTGAATATTTTCCTCCTGAAAGATCGAACGGCAAACTGATGCTATTCTCCCATCCCCACTGCTTTAGTTTGCGATACACTAAGATTGTGTCTTTCTGAGGAGGTGATATTCTATTTGCCTCCATCGGAAACTGTGCTTCCTTATTCCCTACAGTTAGTTTCGAATCGAAAATGGGAAACCATCCCCGATAAGACATGTTCACATAAAACTGTCCGTTTTTATAGCCTTGTTCTTTCTTATACCCTACGGTAGTTAACAAAGTACTCAACTTGTTTTGCGAGGCAACAGATACGCCTATATCAGATTCCTGTTCCAGCCCATCGATAAACAGAGGAGCCCAGGAATGAAAATTGAACAGATGGCCCAATTTCGAATAGTTCTTCACCTGAAAACGACCCAAATCTGTTGTGTCGGGAGATAACTTTTCACCCAATTGCTCTGATAGACTTTCTGCCAATGGAAATACCGCGCAATCGCCCTCCCATTCCTTCCAATTATTGGCTTGGTAATCTGTTTTTACGGGCAAATAGCCATCGGATGTGTAATCGGAATAATAAAGTTGATTGCCATTTGCATGAAGATCGCGCGCACCAAACCTCGATGATGTTACCTGATAGATTTTTTTGCTTGATTTATCAAAAGCAAAAACATTATCGATACCTGTAAAACCGGCTGTAAAAAAGATATGCTTTGGGGTTACCTCTAACTGGGACATTTCCTGTTTCCCTGAAGAAAACAAGCAGGTTCTGTTTCTGGAATTTAAATCGAGAGATACCAATTGCTTTCCATCTTTATTCAAAAGAATGTATACAATCGAACTATTCCCATCCCACTTGGGTGATAAAACAAATTCATCTTTGCCCATAGGGATCCGTTTGCCGGCCAACTGACTCTCTGTGTTGATAATTACCAGGTAATTATCGCCCAGTTCATCTGTTTCAACTGCTGCAATCAGCTTCCCATCCTCCGAAAAAGCAGGTGCAAACAAGCTATTCCTGTGCTTAAACCTGCTTCTTCTTTTCAATTTGGTATCATAAATTACCAAAACACTTTTATCGGCTTTTTCCCAACGCAAATGGTCTTTTCTTTCTGACCAAATGAGCTTGCCATTCCGATAATCGAAGCCAGTATTAAAATCATACCCGGGAACGAAAAGTTTCTCTTGTTTCCCTTCTTTACTGATTCTCTCGAAATATGCAGCATCCGCCAAACCCTCTTTCAGTACAATTACTTCGCCCGATTCACTCACATGAGGAAATCGCTTGTTGGTATAGATTTCCTCCCGGTTCGCTGCAAATTCAAAATCGGTAAGATTCAATTGTGCATCTTGAACTTTCCACTCCCATTGCAATTCCTTCATGGTATCGTAATACAGCATCAGCTTGCCATCGGCCCTGGTATTTTTCTCTTTTACCTGTGCCCAATCGATATCCTCTACCTTTATTCCCTGGGCAAGAATCTCTTTTTGCTTTTCGGATAAAGAGGCAAATACGGCATCTCTATTTGCATCCATTCCCTGCTTAATTCCATCAGCAAACCTTGTTAATCCCAAAGGTCTTCGCCCAACCCGACTGAGAGTTTTCTCCCAAAGTTGATCCCCATAATGGGTTCTTGCTTTGCCAACCAAATAATAGCCCAACTTGTAACGATCGGTGGCATAATCCTGATACGATCCATTGATTGCCTTATCATAGGAATAGTTGCCTTTTTCGATCAATTGAGCACGCAGCTCCTGCTCAAAAAATGGCAATCGTCCCCGCCCCGACTCACTTAAGGCTGTTTCGGAACAAACAGCATCACCTTCTAAAAACCATGGAGGTAAATACAGCCCCACCACAACAATGGTAGACTGCTGACCAAATATATAATTCAAGAAACGAGTAAATCCCTGTTCTATTTTATCCAACTGCAGCACATGCCTGTATTCATGAGTAGTTACATGATCGATCCAAACCTGAGCATCATTATCGGGCGCAGAGGTATTGTACAATTCCATTCGCTTCGGTGCCCAGGCAACCATCCCATTAGTTGTGGCACTTTGGGTATGCACAACAACCGAAAACTTTTTAGCTTGATGTTGGAGATCCTTTCCACCCTTTAAAAGTAAATCCTGAAAAACAGCAGCCATATATCTGGCCTTTTCTTCGTAAGCTTCAGGAAATATAATTTGAAATTCGTTCGTATTAATTTGTTTCCATCTTATGGAGGCAGGGTCTTGGCCGGTACTAAAATATTGTCCTCTGGCAAGGCTGCAGGTTGTTATCAAAAAGAAAAAAACAAAACATATTCTAACAAATTTCATCATATCAAAAGAGTAATATTCTTGCTTGTACGTTTAAAACAGTATCGGGAAAATTTATAATATTGATATATCGGAACAAAACCTCATATACAGAGAACAACAATTAAACTAAATGCCATCAAAACAGCACACGTAAGCTCGCAATTCCGAATAAATATTAATTTTATAAGCCACTAAAAATACTTATTTTTAATTGAATATAAACTTCCCTATGAATATCAATCAATATAAAATATCGAAAAATATAAGCTTAGCCAAGACAGACACTTTGAAAGAAATTGAAGATGCGAAAGAAAAACTAAAACACATCCGCAGAAAAATCAGCGAATTGCAGGATATAATGTATGCCCATGGCAAATACAATATGCTTATTTGTCTGCAAGGTATGGACACATCGGGAAAGGATAGTTTGGTTAGAGAAGTATTTAAAGATGTAAACGCAAGAGGTGTTGTGGTACATAGCTTTAAAACTCCTACTTCAGCTGAATTAAAACATGATTTTTTGTGGCGGCATTACATGGCACTGCCGCAAAGGGGCAAGATTTGCGTTTTTAACCGTACCCATTACGAAAATGTTTTGGTTACCAGGGTGCACCCGGAATATATTTTGGGTGAAAACATTCCTTCAGTAACCGGTCTCGACGATTTGAACGATGCCTTTTATCACAATCGCATGGAACGGATTGTAAATTTTGAAGAGCACATTGCCGAAAGTGGAACTATCATATTAAAATTCTTTTTACATCTCTCCAAAGAGGAACAGAAAAAGAGATTGTTTCGAAGACTTAGCCGCAAAGAAAAAAACTGGAAGTTTTCAAAAGATGATTTGAAGGAACGAAAGTCGTGGAGTTCATATCAGGAATGTTACGAAGATGCTATTAATCGTACATCAAAAGATTGTGCTCCCTGGTATGTTGTTCCTGCAGACGACAAGGCAACCGCCAGGTTGATTGTTGCTGAAACGATACTTCAAAGCCTGCAATCGTTCAAAGACATGGTAGAACCAAGTCTCGACGAGGAAACTTTATCGCATGTAGATGAATTTAAAAGGCAACTTGAAAATGATTAATGAAGCGAAGCAAGAAGCATTCCCGTTTTTTTTGACTTCAAAAGATACTCTAAATACGGAAATATCGCTGTTGCAGAAATTAGTAAAACACACGAATCAGGATAAATCTTCTTTTATCTTGATTTTCTGTGCTTGCCTCCTACTTATTGCAGTCATTTTTTTTTGCAGTAAACAGATTGGATCAGAAGCCTAATTTGATTTGCAAAATTCAATTTCTATGCAGACCTTTGCCTTCCTAAATATGCAAAACAATCAGGTTGTTGCAAACACAAAATTATGAGTGAAATAATTATTAAAACTCCGGAGCAAATTGAAGGAATTCGAAAAAGTGCTCAATTGGCCGGAAATACTCTAAAATACATTAGCGATTTCGTTAAAGAAGGAGTTAGCACAGAATACTTAAATCAATTAATTGAAGAATACATTCGAAATAATGGTGCAATACCTGCGCCTTTAAATTATCATGGTTTTCCAAAATCATGTTGTATTTCTTTAAATAATGTGATCTGCCACGGTATTCCGGATGAAAAAACCATTCTTAAAAATGGTGATATTTTAAATATTGATGTAACGACAATTTTAGATGGTTACTATGGCGATACAAGCTCCATGTTTACTATTGGTGAAATTTCGGAACAAGCGGCAAAACTGGTTGAAGATACCGAGCATGCTTTGTATTTAGGAATTGAGCAAGTAAAACCTGGCAACTACTTTGGCAATATCGGCTTTATGATTGGGCGCTTTGCCAAAGGAAAAAAATACAGCGTTGTTTACGAATTTTGCGGTCATGGTGTTGGCATCGACTTTCACGAAGCGCCTCAGGTTGAACATATAGCGCCTAAAAATTCAGGGCCAAAAATGAAAGCAGGTATGATTTTCACCATTGAGCCAATGATTAATTTGGGGAAACCAAGAGCTATTGTTGATGAAAGAGATGGCTGGACAGCCCGTACGATTGATAAGAAGTTATCGGCTCAATTTGAACATACTGTTTTAGTAACTGAAGATGGATTTGAAATTCTTTCGGATGTAGGTGAATACGATATTTTTAAGTAGATATCTGTAAAAGCTTACTTCCTGATAAATATCAAAAGAAACCGTTTCAAAATCAATTTTGGAACGGTTCTTTTTTGCTTTTTAAAACGTCGATTTAATTGTAATTTCGAGACGTTAATTGATATCAGAAAAATGAAACGTCCGTAAGTAAATAATTATCAACTCACAATGGGGGTAATTGTTTGCAAACGGTAAGTTCCATGTGACAAATAAAAATCAAATTATAAACACATGAAAAATGCAGCTGTTATATTGGCCGGAGGAAGCGGAAAACGTATGGGAGGATCATTACCTAAACAATTCCTGATTCTTGGAGAGAAACCAATCATTCAGCACTCAATCGAAGCGTTTGAAAATCACCCGGATATCGATGAAATATGCATCATTATGCAGGCTGATTTTATTCATGAAGTTGAATGCATTGTAAAAGAGAATAACTTCAATAAAGTGAAGCACATTTTGCCTGGAGGCAAAGAAAGAAGTGATTCAAGTCTCGCTGCTATTCATGCATATCAAGAAGAACAAAATATCAACTTAATCTTTCATGATGCTGTACGCCCCTTTGTTTCAAGTGAAATTATTTCTAATGTAATTCGAGAACTTAATGCTGGAAAATCAGTTGCTGTTGCCATAACAACTGTTGATACCATTTTTGAAGTTGACGAGAAAAACAAAATTATTTCTGTTCCGCAAAGAAGTTTTTTAAGAAGAGCACAAACGCCTCAGGCCTTCCCTTACCATACAATTAAATCAGCTTATGAAATTGCTTTAAAAGATCCTGATTTTGTGGCAACAGATGATTGTGGTGTTGTATTGAAATATCTACCAACAGAAGCCATCTACATTGTTGAAGGTGATGAATCCAACATCAAAATTACTTTTGAAGGAGATTTAGTGTTGGGGGAAGAAATCCTAAAATCCATAAAATAATCTTCACTAAACTTCCATTTCATTTAATAATATGTCAGTCTGCTTGACATATTCTTTATTAATCTATTCTAGAAAAAATATCCGCAAAAAATAAGCTATTTTTAAAATTTACTTAAAAAACAACAATTATAAATCAATCTTTTGATATCAGTATTATTAGATAGATGCACTAAACTAAAACACATGAATAAAGAACGAATTATCGTATATACCTCAGGGACATTCGACATGTTTCACAGTAATCATCTAAAAATGGTTAACTATGCCAAAGCATTAGGTGATATATTGATTGTTGGTGTCAGTACTGACGAGCTAGTTAGTTCTTATAAAGCACCTCCAATTGTTCCCTTTGAAGAAAGATTAGCGATTATTGAAGGTATGAAAGCTCCGGATATGGTTATTCCACAAAGATCACTTGACCATACTGAAATAGTAAAGAAACTTCATATTGACATTTTCGTGGTTGGTGACGACTGGACTGGCAAGTACGATTATCTTGAAGACCAAGGAGTAAAAGTTTTTTATTTCCCATATGGTGCGGGAACGAGCAGTACCGTGCTTAAGAAAAAAATATATGACAGCTATTCTGAAATTAAAAAGAGAATTGATAATCATGGAAATCCTGACATCATAAAAAACTCAAATAACAAGTAGATGAAATACGCATTCGTGACTGGTTCTACTAAAGGAATTGGGAAAGCAATTGGCATTAAATTATTACAGAAAGGATATTTTGTAGTTTTTAATTACTATAAATCTGAAAATGGTGCAGAACTTTTAGAAGCCGAAATCGATGTTCAATATTCCGATTATTATGCGATCCTTAAAGCTGATTTATCTGATTTAAATCAGGTTGAAACAGTTGTGACTAAATTGAAACAACTTCTTCCTAAAATTGATTTGCTTGTTTTTAATGCAGGTTTAACAGACAGAAATTCTTTCGGTGAAATAAAACAAAAAGATTGGCTTACCGTATTCAATGCTAATGTAAATGTTCCCTTTTTCTTAATGCAAGAACTATTACCAAGCATTACCAAAGGAGGAAATATTATTTTTATAGGTTCCATGTTAGGCAATATCCCTCATTCAGTTTCTGTGTCTTATGGAGTTACTAAAAGTGCAATTCATTCTTTGGTTAAAAATATGGTAAAATTTCTTTCAAAAGATAAAATTACAATAAATGCAATTGCTCCAGGTTTTGTAGATACTGATTGGCAAAAAGAAAAACCAGATTGGCTTCGGGAAAAAATAACTAAAAAGATTGCATTGGAAAGATTTGGACGAACCGAAGAAATTGCACTATTATGTTATCAAATCACACAAAATAAATACTTAACCGGTCAGGTCATTCAACTTGATGGAGGATACAACTGTGAATAAAAAGAGCACTATGTGCTCTTTTTATTGTTGCCTTTCTCAAGATTAATTCTGATTCAATGAATAATTTTTCACTAACAGATCAACCATCCGAACTGATACCTTTCCGTCAACAGGACCAATGATCTCCTTTGTATATTCTTTTCGTTTCTCATTATTTACTTCCGGATTTTTCAATCCTTCTTCAACTGCCGTTCTTAATTTCTTATAACTCCAAACATTCTCACCAATATCTCTGAAACGATTCATTGCATTTTCCATGCGTTTATTAAACTTGTATCTTCCAAAAAGTCGGTATGAAAGACGTAAGTGAATAAAACGATTACAAATTACTGGTTTATCAAGTGCAGCAAATTCAAAAACAACCGATGACTCATCAGAAATTAACAAGTCTGCGACTGCAAAAAAAGGTGCGATATTGTAATCTTCAAAACCCGCAAAATATACATTATTATATTTGAGCCACTTCTCAAATTTTTCACGTTGAGCTTTGTACCTTTTGCGCAAATAACTAAAATAATGTGGCTTAATAATGATATTAAATTCTTCAAAATCAGCAGGAAATTTCTCTGACATTTTCTCTATTGAACTTGGATAAAATGTAGGTGCATACAATAATGTTTGTTTCTTAGGATCCAAACCCATTTTAGAAAGCAATTCCGTCTTATCTTCTTCAGTATATCTAAACACATCATCAAGTTTTGAAAACCCAACATTTTCCCAGATTACTTTTTCATTTGGAAACAGCTCATTCAATCTTCGCAGACGAAAATCTCCCTCAACAAAACGAATGTTGTATCTGTTTTTCTCTTCGGTAAATGCACTCACTTTGGTTCCAATTCCGTGAATTATCAATGCATTTTGCCTATGTGGTATTTTTGTTTCAGGATATTGATCTCCTCCACAAATTAAATATTCTACATTTGCATTATCCAATCCATCCTCACCTATTTGGAAAGGTAGAGCCTCTTTTTCGCAAACATTTCGAATAATTTGATTTTGATCAAAAATATCACGTTTGCCACTTTCTTTGATTACAAACAGATAGCTTAATCCTCGTTTTTCTAATTCTCTGGCAACGGGCAAATATTGTGGAATATAGTAAAGGTGTTCTGTATAAAAAACAACAAAATATTCAGTCGAACTCATATAATAAAAAGTTAATCGTAGTAGTCTCAATCTTTGAGTTTGAGACATTTTCCAAAAATCAAACCAATCCAAAAATAGAAATCATTACATCAATTTAATGATGCTTTAACTTTTTATTAATACGATAAAAAAAATGCTTGTAAGCAGATTAACATATAATAAAACAAACCAAATCCGGCTATTTTCATAACCCTTACAAGCAGACAAAACAACAATGACGGAAATATCTAATCACCATACAATTTAGCAAAAACACAATAAACAAAGCCACTTTACATTGCTGATTAAACATGAATACAAACTTGATTACATAAACCTATTAAGATTCATTATATATAATAAATCTATCCAAGAAAGATAAATACGGGCAAACAAGGACTATTTATTTCAAGAAACCTGATCACGTAAGAAAAGTAAAACATATTAAATGCTTCAGTTCACTATTTCGAATTTGCATCTTTTCTTATCCATAGCTTGCAATTCACCCAAAATATCAGAAGGTTCTATTTGATAAATGAATTGATCATCATCAATCAGATTATTTTCTCGTTTTAAATAAACACCAAAATCAACTTTTGGTTGTACTGTGCTAAAAGCACTAGTTGATTTTCCTAACAATACAATAAATGGAGTTAATACCATCACAGCAACATGCATTGGACTAGAGTCAATTGTAATCAGAACATCCTGTTTTTTAATGATATTTATGTGGGTACCCACATCAGTCTTTCCCGAATAATTTAGAATTCGTCCTCTTAATTCTTGTGGAATTTGATCGAAATAAAAATTATTTCTTTTGGCATCGTTTTTATCTCCAATCAAAACCAGATTGTATTGTTGCTTTTCCAACAAAAGATGAATCAATTCCAAAGACAATTGATTTATATAGGCTCTGCTTCCCTGAATATCATTCCCTGATCCCAATCCAACAACAGGTAAATCATTAGCAAATCAACTTCCTCGATTCATTATTGTAGCCAATAAGTTATTTAATTTTGCAAGATTTCAGTATCAACGCATTCACAAAACTATTATGAAACATCACACCCAAATCAGAAGTAGTCATTATTGAATCACCAAAAAATGGGTAATTGCACAATAATCTTTTTTGCATCTTTTAAAGGGGCAATACTTTTTTTCATACTCCCTCTATTTTCTTAATTTGGACTTCAAAACCTTTTTTCGGTTGATTTTTGCTTTATGCTCTTTATCAAATTGAACCAATAGCTTTACTGCTTCGTTCCCATCCTTGCCATTTATTCTTGCATATTCCCGAGCAACAATTTCCAATTCATCTTCGTTTGCCCAAATCTGAGAAAAGTTTTGAAGACCTTTTTGATAGCCCATTTCTTCAAATCTCATTCTGTTAATATCGACAATACTAAATTTATATTTAGAATCAGCCAATCGGTTTATTAATATATTCCCTCTTGAATAATCCAGATGATGAACACCATTCTTATGTAATTTCTCATAAGTAAAGACTGCAAATTGTCTAAGAATATTTTCTTTATCTGGAAATTCAAATCCAATTAAATCACGAATTGTAAAATCGTATTTTTGGTGAATACTCACATAAAAACTGCGGTTAAATAATCCATTTTTCAACACTTCTACACAAGCAACCGGCTCTGGGGTACTGGTTCCCTTTTTAATCAATTTCATTGCATACAAATAGGAATGTTTGGCTTTTGAACCTCTCAGCCATGCATAGGCAATTTTATTAATTAAATGTGGAATTTTAAAAGATTTTACATTAACCAAGAGCCCTCCACAATTAAAAGTTTTGATTGTATTTCGCCCTTCATAAATACAAGTCCCCTGTTTTTCAAAAATATATGGCAAATCCTTAACAAAATCTGACAGAAACGAATAATCATTATTTACTTTGCAGCGTATTTTTAGTTCCGAAATCTTCCGTCCCTCTTTTTTGTCAAGTTCAGGCAATAACTCAATAATTTTATTTGCCACACGTTCTCCCGCCCGTCCATCTAATGTTTCAAACATTCGTTTATTTGCTACCTCCTGATCAATTTTCTTTTGGTTTATATTTTGGTAGGCATATTCTAACATTTCATCCAATTCGCTAACTTTCTCAATCTGAAAACTAATCGATTTAATAATTTCCCGGACTTCAGGAACAGTTCTTTTTACAGACGGGACTTTAAAAGAAACTATTGGTTTGTATAAAGCACTCATTTCTGATAATATTGAACTTGTATCTCCAACACAAATATCCGAAATCATGATATACGGCGTAATATCCTGCGACTCAATATAAATGACTTCCGGAGTATTCTTGATCACACTTTTATATTTTTTTGAAGTCCAAACGTGAAGAGTAACCAAAACATTGTATTCATTAGTGAAATTGGATAATTTATTGTACCATTCGTGAACTGCTGACATTTGCGAGCCATCCCAAGTAGCTGAAAACAAAACAGTCTTTTTATTAGGATCAATATTTAATTCCTCCTTCAACTTACCAAGAACCTCTTCAGAGTAAGTACCATTAAAAGCATCATCCATTTTTGGGAAACCTAAGCCAACCCCAGATGTAATTCCAATCAATCGGGCTTCCTCCACCTCTTTTGAACTGGTAAAATGAAATTGATTAAACATATTGTGTCCATTTACATTGGCAAAAGGTTTAAAATGATATGCTCCATGCGCAATCCCAATTCTAATAATTTTTGATTCCGGAAATAAATAACATGCCTGACGGCACATTATCACTGCCTTGGGAAATACGGGCATCACCCTTGCTTTTATTCCTTTTTCAAGCAATTTCTTTTGTAGGCTGCGATTTTTTGCAACAACATGAATTGGATTTAAATGTCTTTGTACATTTTTAAAAATTTCCAAATCCAATTCATTAGCACAGTAAAATACAATATCAGTTCTTTTCTTAATTAAATTAAGAAAATTCCAAACCATTTTATAAGGAAATTTTACAACATAATATGTTAAAACCATTCTCTGGTATCATTTAATAGTTAATATCTTTTCCCGGTCAAAATCCCTTTTTTAACCAACTTTATTTGAAACCCCACATTCTCCTCAAGATATTTCCCTTGATCCAATGCAATACTTGTTGAAACTTCAAAAGGAAATTTTTCCCATTTAGGGAAAATTAGTTCTACGAGATAGGATTGTTGAGAAAGGCCATCCGGGTAAGTATAACTTTTTGAATAGTTTTCTTCCTGATTCCCCTGCCCATCATTTACAAGCAATGCCCGTCCATAGTTCTCTGAAAAAGTAAGCAGTGTTTTGTACTTCAATTTCCCTATAAAACCTGTAATTCCTAAATGATGAGCCACAATAGCATTATTTGTAATGCCATTCACCACACCATTCGCAAGAGATGGTGTAAACAAAGGCAAACCAATAATTCGTTGATGATTTGTCCAACCTGATTGAAAAATACCATTAGAGAAGTACCCATCAAACCCAATTACCGGTTCAATTGGATGATTTGGACGAATGCTGTAGCCCCCTTGGTCTTTGGTATAATAATACTCATAAATAAAGGATGAAATCAATTTTGATTCTTTGAATTTAAGAAAGAAACTCATATTCCAATCCTTCACCTTATTGATATGCTTAAAATCACCTGACTTATCCTCGTACATATTTTTAAAACTCAACACCGATTCTATTTTCGAAGTCGAATATGAAAATTCAAACATATTTTGTCCGATATGATTTCCTGATTTGTTGTAACTCTCGTTTATTGATTCATTCCCGTTTTCGTCAACTAACACTTTACCTCCTCTTACGAAAACAGCATCTGCAAACGCATCAAAACCTCCTAAATTACCCCATTTAGGAGAGATTCCTCCCCATTGAGCATAATGATCAAGTCCAATAGTAAATGATAGACCATCTTGTTTTCCAATTCTTAAAAATGCATTTTTATGATGTACATTCGTACGATTGACATATCGATCATCATACATAATTCCATTGCCAAAACTACCTTTTACTGATAACCAATTATTCGTAAATGGTACCGGAAGAAATTCCGTTAATTGAAATTTTAATTCAGGATACATTCTAGCATTTCCTGAATAAAGCAAATCACCATTAGTTGCAGACAAACCATCAAATTTCACATCCCGATGTTGCATCCCTAAATCAACACTTAATCCATTCCATATTGCTGAAACGTAAAGTTCATCAATAAAAGCCTCCGATTCTTCACCTTGACTTCCTATAATTGAGGTTCCATAATTAAATTTCAGTCCTTGTTTATTTACATGTGAATTACTGTAGATCTGCAAATTTACAACACCACTATTTTCATTTGGTATAATACCATATTTATTACTAACCAACCAAAAAGGCATGATGCCCTTATCGGAAAACTGGCTCATCACTTGAGCTTCATAGGTGATCTCTCTTTTTTGACTATAAGAGGAAACAACACCAAGTAACAGTATGGAAAGAACAAGAACGTTTTTAAAATATTTAAATATCATGCTTATGTTTTTTTACAAAAGATTTAACAATTTCTTTCATTGAAATGGATCCTATTTCCTGATAAGGAATAGATTCTGTCTCATAAAACTTAAATCCAGAAATGTCATCATTTGCATCAATTTCTTTAAAAGATTTTATTTTGCAAATATAGGCCAAATCTAAGGTAAATACAGATAATCCACCAAAAACATATTCGTTTGGACAAGACATAAAATAGGACAATTCTGCAACTTCTAAATTCAACTCTTCTTTAATTTCACGGCAAAGTGCCTGTTCTGCGGTTTCCATTACATCCACAAAGCCTCCTGGTAAATCGAGCATTCCTTTCTGGGGTTCAACAGCTCGTTTGGCAAGTAACAACTCTCCTTTTTCGTTAACTATTAAAGCAGCGACTGCAGCAGAGGCATTTACATACAAATGAAAATGACAGTTCTCACACAAAAATGAATTATCACTTTTGTAAAGAAACTTCTCTCCGCCACATTTGGGACAATATTTAATTACTTTTTGAGGGAATGTTGGACTCATCTTCTACTTTTTTTTATGAACAGCAAATCTACTGGAATGAAATTGGCTTTACAATAATAAAACGACATTTTTAACTGGATATTAGCACTAAATTTATTTGGATTGACAAAAAATAAGCCTATGATTCCTATTTAGCTGTTTGATATTTTCAAAAAGTTATTACTTTTAAAACGAAGCAAATTACTAATGGGACGAGCCAACCTCGTTTCTATCCTGACACATTTATTGGGGTTTATCTTTTTCATGTTTCATTAAGTCGCTATTACTGATTAAAAAAAGATATTCTGGCCGCCCATTATTTTTATTTGCGAAATTAAAACCAAGAATAAATTTCTAACCCAACTACCATAAAATCAAAAAAGGCAAATTTCGATTGAAATTTGCCTTTTTTACTAATAACCAGACGCCCGGCTGTCTTTATGCCTTTTAGTATCAGCAACACCAATGTATTCTCCCGATTCGGAAACAAAAATATTGGCCATCATTCCTATTTTTGCCTGAGACTTTATTACATGTCCTGCAGCTTCGAGTTGATCTAAAACATTTTTCGATGGAAAATCTGTCTCAACATACACTTCATCGGGCAACCATTGTGAATGAACACGGGGAGCATCAACAACTTGCTGAGGTGACATTTCAAAATCAATTGCATTAATAATGTTTTGAAATACTGCTGTAATAATAGTCGATCCTCCCGGGGATCCCAACACCATAAACAGTTTGCCATTTTTCTCAACAATTGCAGGCGTCATACTACTCAGCATCCGCTTTCCCGACTTAATAGCATTCGCTTCACCGCCAACCAATCCAAACTGATTTGGAAAGCCTTGTTTACTGCTAAAATCATCCATTTCATTATTTAGGAAAAAGCCACCACCTTCCACCACCACTTTACTTCCGTAATTGCCGTTTAAAGTTGTAGTGATAGCAATGGCATTCCCTTCCGAATCGGCAATAGAAAAATGAGTGGTTTCAAAACTCTCTATAAGCTCAACACTTCCGGCTTTTATATCTTGAGAGTTTGACTTTTCATCCATTTCAATAGCTGCAAATCGATTCTCCAAATACACCTCATCGATTAATCGATTAACAGGAACCTCGTAATAATCCGGATCACCAAGCCAGGTTGCCCGATCGGCATACACTCTTCTCTCCAATTCCACCATTAAATGGATGTGCTCAAAAGATCCAAAACGATACTTATTCATTTTATACTGCTCTGCACCTCTTAATAATTGCAGTAATGCAACTCCTCCACTTGATGGCGGAGGCATTGAAATGATTTTATGTCCCCGATAATCTCCGATTAAAGGAACTCTCCATACCGATTGATACTCCTGAAGATCTTTAGCTGTAATAATACCACCATTCCTCTCCATTTCAGAAACGATTAAATCAGAAGTTTCTCCAGCATAAAACCCATCCCGTCCGTTTACTTTTATTCGCAGCAATACTCTTGCTAAGGCTGTATTTTTTAAGCTGTCTCCTTCTCTAAAAAGATGAACTCCAACATACGGATTTGAATCTTCTCCTAAATTCTGATTTTTTATCTGATCTCGATAATCATTTAATTTATTTGCTTCCAATAAACTCAAAGCTACACCATTCCTTGCCAATTTAATTGCTGGAACCAGCAATGCCTTCCATTCCATTTTTCCGTATTTCTGATGAAGTTTAACCATTCCATCAACCGTACCCGGAACTCCAACGGCCAAATGCCCTTTTTGACTCAAATCAGAATTAACATTTCCATCCTCATCGCAATACATCTGTTCAAATGCAGCTTTTGGTGCTGTTTCTCTAAAGTCCAGCGAATTGTATTCTCCCTTAGAAGTTCGGATAACAGCAAAACCTCCTCCGGCAATATTTCCGGCTCGCGGGTAAACAACCGCCAACGCAAATTGTACGGCTACAGCCGCATCGAAGGCATTTCCACCTTTTTGCAATATTTCCCTCCCAACTTCGGAAGCCAAATAATGAGCCGTTACCACAACCCCGTTATCATAGGATTTTGATTTAGGAGGAACACTACATGAAAAAACAAGAAGAAAAAAGGCTAAAATGATTGAGATAAATTTTGCTGTGCTCATGTTTGGTTTACTAAATGATTCAGAATTCTAAAGATAAATAGGATTTATACATAACAAAGCTTTTGCCGCAAAAAAAGAGCCGTTGCATTGCAACAGCTCTTTGATTTATATCAGCCTATTTTTTTAAAGCTAAATTCTTTTTAGTTGAAAATGTAACGCAATCCAATTTGCAATTGCCATTTTGAGTTAACGGATACATCATCAATATAAGAATCCTTTAAATTTGGATCGAACTGCAGCCATGGCGTACCGTTACCATCAACACCATTCACAGTGATTGGATTGGTTGTATTTGCAAATTGACGAACTCCCCAATTGGAACTAATCATATTTCCTAAATTCAGAACATCAATTGAAAATTGAAGTGTATTTTTCTTTTTGCCGGCCATAAAGTTATAATCCTGCATGAATCGAAAATCCAATTGTCCATACCAAGGCAACATGGCACCGTTACGCTCAGCATACTTTCCTCTTCTGTCCTCCAGATAATTATCCTGACTAATAAATTTATCCAGAGCTATCCATTGTTCTGAAGCATTGGAAGCAACAACACCAACACCATTTTCATCAACCGTACCAAAATTAATATCTCCAGAACTTCTTGGAACATAAATTAAATCATTGTTTGCAATGGCATCACCATTAATATCACCCGTATAGGTATAAGAGTAACGGTTTCCTTTCCCGGCTTCGTAGAACATTGCAAACGAAGAAGCAAATTTACCATAGCTTACTTTATACATAGCCGAAGCAATCACTCTGTGCTGCAAACCATATCTTGACCAAGAATAAACCGGACTGTTTGGATTACCAACAACAGGATTTCTTTGGAATGCATCTGCCGCAATTTCAGCTGGAATAGAAGTCAAATCCTTTGCACTTAAATAAGTATAAGCAACATCTGCTGACAAACCTGAATCCCATCGTTTGGATAACTTTGCCGTTGTTGTAAACTGATACCCTTTTTTTGTATTATCCAATACGATTGCCCCAGCATCCAGAAAAGATTCTGATCCGGCAGAAGCTGAATAAATATTCACCTCATTAAATCCGACAAATCGAGCACGTGCATCTCCTGTTCCCGACAGATTTCCTGATGGTGGCAGCATATTGTAATTTCTGTGAACAACAGCATTAACATCCTTCGAATAAATCCCCTCCAAAGTTGCTAACCAGCCATCTCCAAATTTCACATCCATTGCCAGGTTGTTTTTCCAAACCTGAGGATATTTAAAATCATCAGCAGTTGAATTCAATTGAAATTCATAACCAGCATCGATTCGTGCATTGGTAGATTGGTTTCCTAACCAAACAAAAGGAATACGACCGGTGAAAATTCCTGATCCTCCCCGTAATTGCATGGTATTATCCCCTTTTACATCATAATTAAATCCAAATCGTGGCGACCACATAATATTAGAATTTGGCCAGGTTGCAGGATCCAATCTCACTGAATTTCCTTTTTCATTCACCCAACCATCAAAATTCTTTCCCCGGTCGGTAGCTTCATCTTGTGGAATATCATTGTAATACTTAGGAAGATCAATACGCAATCCCAAAGTCAATTTCAGATCATCATTCACCTGAAACTCATCCTGAGCATAAAAAGCAATTTGAGCCACATCAACATCCGACCATGCAAAAGCATTTTTATTGGCTTCTGTTACATCTTGATTCAAATCATTCGTTGGATTACCAACAAAATAGGCGAAATCATCATTTAAAAAATTCTGAGTACTAAAGGCTGTAATCCAAGGATAATAGAACAGGTTGAATGAATTTTCGAATTTAAACCGCTCATAATTAAAACCAACTGTAATTGCATGACGATCTGAATAGTAAGTTAAATTATCAGAAATTTGGTACACATCCTGATTCAAAACATTGCTCGTTGAAAACATTTCAGAACCTGCAGTAATTGCAACCTGACCTTGATCGTTCAAAATATCGATAACCGGAAAAGGTTCAGAATGTGGATTTCGCTTATCACGGAAAGATGTATATCCAAGCAATAATTTATTGGATATTTTACTTGAAAATCTGGAATTTAATTCTCCAACCACTGAGTTGATCTTATTAAAAATCCGGTAGGAGGAATTTTCGAATGGCAAACGGTAACTTGTTGCCCCACGGCCACCAACAGCTTCGGGATGCGGAAGAATATCTTTCCATGCATCCAGCATATTGTAACGAAGAACTAATTTATGATTACGCGACAAATTCGCATCCAGTTTAATCAAGAATTTATCATTCGACGTTTCGTGGTTATATCCCTGATACCTACCCGGATCATAACCCCATCGGTCTCTTAAATGACTCTGAACCGCTTTAATATCAGCTTCGGGCACACTAGTTGTATTCGAATTTCCTCTGTTCGTGCCATCATCAGCCACAAAACCATGTGCTAGCTGATCTCTTCTTTCCTGCTCGTAATTAACGAAGAAGAACAATTTATTTTTGATCAGCGGGCCTCCAACACTAACTCCATATTGCTTTGTGCTAAAATCGAAGTTTTTTACTTTTAAACCACTCACCTTATTACCAATCATCTTTTCATTACGGAAATAGTAGTAAGTTGTCCCCTTAAAATCATTAGTCCCCGATTTGGTTACCGCATTTACACCGGCCCCGGTAAAACCTCCTTCGCGAACATCAAAAGGAGCCAAAGAAACTTGAATTTGGTCAATTGCATCTAAAGAAACAGGTTGAGCATCAGCCTGACCTCCAGGAGTAGAAACATCCAATCCAAAGGAGTTATTAAAAATCGAACCATCCAACGAGAAGTTATTATAGAGATTGTTTCGCCCTCCAAAACTGTTTCCATCCGATTCCGGCGTTAATCTGGTTAAATCACCCTGTGACCTCGAAATTGTCGGTAAAGCGATAATTTTCTCTCGGTTGACATTGGTCTGAGCTCCAGTCCTGTCCTGACTAATTATGTCGTTCTTGTCATAAACAATTGTGATTTCATCAATCTGAACATTGTCTTCGTGAAGAACAAGATTAATCTCGGCCGATTTATTCAACTGCAAATAAATGTTGTCTTGTTTCGTTTCCCTATAACCAATAAAAGTTACAGTTACTGTGTAAGGTCCCCCAATTTTCATATTTCGGATATCAAAACGACCATCATCTTGTGTAATAGTGCCATACTGAGTTCCGGTAGGAGTATGAGTAGCGACTATTGTAGCCGCAAAAACAGGAGCATTGCCTGAATCAACAATTTTCCCCCGCATTGAAGAGGTTGTTACCCCTTGCGAAAAAGCATTAGGCAAGAAACCTGCCATTGCAATAATCAGGAATAGTAATTTAACATTCTTCATATTAAAAATAGATTAGATTATAATTAGGTAAGCCTAAAATACAAAATACTATTTCAAACCTTCAAATCTTTTATTCATAATTATTAACAATCAACATATTAAACCCTCAAGACTAAATTATTCTGTTAAATATTAGCAATACTGCAAAATGTTAATATTTGTTAAAACCTTAATGATTGCACAACAATTTCTCAACATAATTCGATTGGCGTTTTATAATATCACTCTCCCTTATTTATTTCCATTCTTGCTTACTATTTTTCAAAATTGACATTTAAATCATATGAAATTTGATTTTAGAATTGAAAAAACACTTTATTTTAAAATATTTATCAAGAATTTAAAATAAACATATAAAAAAAAGATGTTGCAAAAACAACACCTTCCTTCCTACTCACTCCAAATCTTACTTTCGTGATCGATATACCAGGTTTTCCCGGTTTTTCCTTTGGCATAAATTAGAAATTGCAATTTCGTAATTTCTACATGAACAGGAAAAACTGATTTTACTTCTTTTTGATATGATCCCTTCTCATTGTAATACTGCTTCTGATGATTATACAATTTTATAAGCTCCATTTTTAAAGGATAATCTTCATCTGAAACAAAAATATCAGCACCCTTACCTGCCACATTTGTTGAAAACTGCACATACCCCCATGTTTCCGGCTGATGCATAGCAATAACACCTTGCGGAGACCACACCCAGTTGTGCTCCGGATAAGCTTTTCCTGTTTCGGGATTAATGCACTTGGAATAAGCCCCTTTTTCTGCTTTTACATCCCAATTTACCCGTGAAAAATTAACCCGCCATTGTTCTCCGTTTTTTGGCTTCCGCTGCTCAGGAGCACATTCTTTTAATACATCCCAGGGAAAAGCAATTTCCAATGTCCATTTCTCGTCTTTATCCGAAGAATTGTTTATTGTTCCGTAAATAGCCGTTGCCGATTTTAATCCTTTGATATCCCACGCATTAATTGCCGGTGCTCCATCACGATATGGTTTTGCGATCATCAAATCCCAAATGGTATTTAATGCATTCATTTCAAACTCATAATATCGGTGATTATCCCCTTGAGGATCAATAAATACCTCAAAATCATTATCGTAAAATATTACTGTATCCCGTTGTTTTAACTTTGCCCAAACATGTGGTTCTTCCAATTCTGCAGCCACATAAAAATAATCCTCATCCCATGCCATTTTAACATGAGTTTTATAGGTAGGCAAAGGTTTTTTATCTCCTTCTATATCCACAAAATATTCTGACCAATTTATATCTCCCCACTCCGAATTACTTAAAACTCCATCTATATTTATTGGATTAGAAGTTTTATAGCACATATATGATCTCGCCTGATCCTGAGCCTTTCCCAAAGCAATAACAGTTAGCATCAAAACGATTAGCAATGTTGTTCTCATATCAAGCAATGTATTTATTTTTATTTAAAAAAAAAAGTAATAAAATAAGTGTTTAACTAATTTCAAATCTAAGGATAATTTTCAGCATTAAAATCCGGACTTTGCAACATTTACGGGAGTTTAAAATGGAATTCCGCTACATCATCAGTACTAATCTGGTTTAGCAGGATGAAAAAAAAACATTTATTCCTACTTTTGGAACGAAGCTAAAAATCAAACTCATGTTAGAATTATTTTACAAACGACGAAGCATTCGAAAATTTACCGACAAACCTATCGAAGCAGCAAAACTTGAGCGAATTATGCAAGCCGCCTTATTGGCTCCTTCATCAAAAAGTTCATATCCATGTGAATTTGTAATTGTTGACCAAAAGGAAATCAATGATAAACTTTCAGTTTGCAAACCACTTGGAGCTGGATTCCTAAAAAATGCAGCTTGTTCTATTGTAGTAGCAGGCGACGCTGATAAAAGTGATGTTTGGATAGAAGATTGTGCTATTGCATCCACTTTTATTCAGTTACAAGCGGAAAAGGAGGGATTGGGAACCTGTTGGATTCAGATAAGAGAAAGAGAATACAATGATGAGCAATCAGCAGAATCTTATATTCAGGAAGTGGTAAACATGCCTGCAAATATTAAAATTCTGGCAATTATTGCTATCGGCTATAAAGATGGCGAGAAAGCAGGTCGCGATGAAACTTTTCTCAAAAAAGAAAAAATTCATATGAACACATTTTAAAATACGACTAAGAAGGTGTCCAAAAAGGAATATTTTGTAATGGATTGTCATGTTAACCGATCCCAATGGCTATCGGAACGAAACAGCTGTTTTCTAAAGTAAAAGATTCTTCGTCCCGATTCATCGGGATCAGAATGACAATAGAACAAAACTTTTTAGACACCCTCTTTTCTTTCTTTCAAACAAATTTTTATTTGCTGTGGCGTTCTACCAAAAGGCTAACGACTTCTTCCAACTTGTAATCTTTAGCTGCAAGGAGCACCAGGTAATGAAACATCAAATCAGCAGCTTCACCCATAAATAAATCTTTATTGTCATCTTTGGCTTCAATCACCAGCTCAACAGCCTCTTCTCCTACCTTTTGGGCAATCTTATTAATTCCTTTATTAAAAAGACTTGCGGTATAAGATTTCTCAGACAAATTCTTCTTTCTCTCATTAATCACCTGTTGCAACTGCAGCAAAAAATCAATGGAAGATGCTTGGTTCTCTTCTGCCCAGCAAGTATCTGTTCCTTTGTGACAAACCGGACCTACCGGTGCCACTTTTATCAGTAAAGTGTCATTATCACAATCTAAACTTAAATCTTTCAATTCAAGAAAATTACCACTTTCTTCTCCTTTGGTCCAAAGTCTTTTTTTATTTCTGCTATAGAAAGTCACTTTTCCAGTCTCGATTGTTTTTTCGTACGATTCCTTATTCATGTATCCCAGCATCAACACCTTTTGTGTTTTAACATCTTGAATAATTGCAGGCACAAGTCCTTCTCCTTTTTCGAAATCAATTTGGTTTGTCAGATCTTTAAAATTCATCTTTTATAATTGTGGTTCGTTTATATTCTTACTGGTATATTCTTACTTTTTAGATATGTTTTCAAATTGGGAATTTCTATTTCCTTAAAATGAAAAACACTGGCTGCCAAAGCGGCATCAGCCTTCCCTTCGGTAAATGTATCTGCAAAATGTTCCATATTTCCAGCTCCGCCCGAAGCTATAATTGGAATATTTATCATCTCGGATAGTTTCGCCAAAGTTTCATTCGCAAATCCATTCTTGGTTCCATCGTGATTCATTGACGTAAACAAGATTTCTCCTGCACCCAATCTCTCTGCTTCCAGAATCCAATCGAACAAATCAATTCCGGCAGCTAATCTTCCGCCATTTAAATAGACTTCCCATTTGCCGTCGGCAAAGCGGGCATCTACGGCAACAACAACGCACTGACTGCCGAATCGGGAAGCCAAGTCTGATATTAGCTTTGGATTTCGGACAGCCGAAGAATTTATGGATACCTTATCAGCTCCGGCATTCAAGAGAATGCCAACATCCTCCGGTGTAGAAATTCCTCCACCAACAGTGAAAGGTATATTTAGTTCTTTTGCTACTTTCTGCACCAAATCAATAAGTGTTTTCCTCTTTTCATGAGTGGCTGTAATGTCTAAAAAGACCAATTCGTCCGCTCCTTGCTCTGCATAATACGCAGCCAATTCAACAGCATCACCGGCGTCTCGTAAATCGACAAAATTAACTCCTTTAACCGTTCTTCCGTCTTTTACATCCAAACAGGGTATTATTCGTTTCGACAGCATATTTACAGGATAAATTCGTTAACCAATTCATTCATATCAATTCGATTTTCGTAAATCGCCTTGCCGATAATCACGCCCCAACAGCCAATCTCATTCAAAATGCGAACATCTTCGATATTACCAACTCCTCCGCTTGCAACCAGTTCTAAATTGGGAAATTCTTTCATTACCGATTGATACAACTCAACAGCTGGCCCCTGCAGCATTCCATCTTTCGAAATATCGGTACAGATTACAGTTTTCACTCCTTTTTTCTGATAATTCTCCAAAAACCTGAACAAATGATAATCAGAATCTTCTTTCCATCCGGAAATTGAAACCATTTCATTTCGAACATCGGCTCCCAAAATCATTTTATCCGAACCATATTTTTCCATCCATTTTTCGAACATGTCAGGATTCGAAACGGCAATGCTGCCACCTGTAACCTGATTCGCTCCGCACTGAAAAGCCAATTCGATATCTTCATCAGATTTCACTCCTCCACCAAAATCGATTTTCAGATTGGTTCCGGAAGCCACTCTCCGCAACACTTCCGAATTGCAAATATGTCCTGATTTAGCACCTTCCAGATCAACCAAATGCAGACGGGTAATTCCTAATTCTTCAAAGCCCTTTGCTACCTGCAACGGATCTTCACTATATACTTTTTCGGTATCGTAATCTCCTTTTGTTAGTCGAACACATCTCCCTTTTATGGTATCGATGGCTGGTATTATTTTTATTTTGGTCATTTTTTTTAGATATAAGACATGAGATGTGAGATTTGATATACGAGATTAGCGCACATTCTCCGATTTTCTCACAATAAATTCCAATTCCTTTTACAGATTGATAAAATTTTCGAGTATCCTAACTCCTACTTCTCCCGATTTTTCAGGATGAAACTGACAGGCATAGAAATTATCTTTCTGAAGTGAAGCACTGAAATTCAATATATAGTTACAAGATGCAACAGTCTCCGAAGAACTTGGCACATAGTAAGAATGTACAAAATAGGCAAATTCCATTTCAGAGACTCCTTTAAACAAACTGCCTTTCAGTTCCTCCAACTGATTCCATCCCATATGAGGCACTTTGCGTTCATTGGTAAAGCGTTTTACTTGCAGAGGGAAAATACCCAATCCTTTTGTATCACTTTCTTCGGAGCTTTCGCACATCAGCTGCATTCCCAAACAAATACCTAACACGGGTTGTGTCAATTGAGGAATCAATTGATCCAAGCCATTCTTCCGAAGCGAATTCATGGCCCAGGCGGCTTCACCAACTCCGGGAAATATCACTTTATCTGCACTGCGAATCACTTCTTCATCATTTGAAACAACAGGAGTAATTCCTAATCGCTCAAAAGCATATTTTACCGATTGAATATTTCCTGCATCATAATCGATGATAACAATTTTCTGATCTTTCATTTTATTTAGACTAAGATGAGAGTCCCGAATTCCCGGGATTAGATAAATCACTTCCCTTACACATTTATTTAAACTTTTAAAGCTTCCCCTTCGTAGATGGCAATTGCAAACAATTTGCGTCTCTTCGAATCGCCATGCGGATGGCCCTGGCCAAAGCTTTAAAAATGCCTTCTATTTTATGATGCTCATTTTGTCCTTCGGCCTTGATGTTCAGATTGCATGAAGCTCCATCGGAGAATGACTTAAAAAAGTGGAAAAACATCTCTGTTGGCATTCCTCCAATCATTTCGCGATTGAATTCAGCCTCCCAAACCAACCAGTTTCTACCTCCAAAATCAATAGCAACCTGCGCCAAACAGTCATCCATCGGCAAACAAAAACCATAACGATCCAATCCCAATTTATTGCCAAGAGCTAACTTAAATGCTTCTCCCAAAGCAATTGCAGTATCTTCTATGGTGTGATGTTCATCAACTTCCAAATCTCCTTTTACGATAACGCTCAAGTTCACTCCGGAGTGTTTGGCAATCTGATCGAGCATGTGATCAAAAAATCCGATTCCTGTATTAAACGAGCCTTTTCCTTCACCATCCAGATCCAAAACAATTTTAATCTTTGTTTCGTTCGTATTCCTTTCAACCGTTGCGGTTCGTTCACTTAAGCGCAAAAACTCATATATTTTCTCCCACGATTCTGTGCGCAATTCAATACAAGCTTCCAGTTCCTGTTTCGATTCCGACAACTCATCATCACCAATATTTCCACTTGATGAAATAAAAATTGCTTTTGCATTCAAATTCTTAGCCAATTCAACATCAGTCCAACGATCACCAATCACAAACGAATTTTCCAAATCATACTCTTCCGAAAAATACTTTGTCAACAAAGCGGTACCGGGTTTTCTTGTTGGTGCATTTTCATGAGGAAAAGTTTTATCAATGCATACATCTGCGAATTCAATTCCTTCACTGGAAAATGCCTGCATCATTTTATTCTGAGCCGGCCAAAAGGTATCCTCAGGATATGAACCGGTTCCCAAACCATCCTGATTGGTAACCATCACCAGTTCAAAATCAAGTTGCTTTACAATTTTCGCCAGCCCATTAAAAACACCAGGATAATACTCTAATTTCTCCAGACTATCCACCTGATAATCAACAGGAGGCTCCAGAATCAATGTTCCATCTCTATCAATAAACAGAACTTTCTTTTTTGCAGTTGTATCCTTCATGATTTCAATTCAAATTTTGTTAATGTATTTTTCAAAATCGCATTTTCCTCACTTGTACCAATACTAATGCGAACACAGTTTCCCAGACTTTGAATTTTTGACCGGTCCCGAATAATGATTTCATCGGTAAGCAAATAATCATATAAGCCTCTTGCATCATTCACACGAATCAAAATAAAATTAGCATCAGTAGGATATACTTTCTCAATAAAAGGCAAACCATTCAAAAATGTGATCAAACCTTCTCTTTCTGTGATGATATTCTTCACTTGCTCGTCATACAAATCAACAGTTTCCAATAATTCAAGAGCTTTGGTCTGAGTCAGACAATTCACGTTATAAGGCGGCTTTATTCTATTCAAGACATTGATGATTTCCTTGGAAGCCAAACCAATACCCAAACGAATTCCTGCCATTCCCCATGCTTTTGACAATGTTTGCAGTATCACTAAATTGGAATAATCGGCTAATTTATCTACCATAGTTTTGCCTGGAGCAAAATCAATGTAAGCCTCATCAATAATAACAATTCCTTTAAATTTATCCAGTAATTCAACAAGCTTACTCTCATCCAACAAATTAGCTGTTGGATTATTCGGCGAACATAGAAATAACAGTTTCGAATTCTGATCGGCAACTGAAAGAACAGCATTTACTTCCGGCTGAAAATCCTTATCAAGCGGCACTTCACGATTCTCAATCGCATTGATTCCTGCTGCAACTTCATACATCCCATAGGTTGGCGTACAAATAATTACATTATCGATATTCGGCTCACAAAATGCTCTAAACAAAAGATCAATAACCTCATCACTGCCATTTCCAAGAATCATATTTTCAGAATTCACAGCTTTCAATTCTCCCAAACGTGCTTTTAATGTTCTTTGCATAGGATCCGGATAGCGATTTACTCCATTTTCATACGGATTTTCGTTGGCATCCAAAAAGACAGATCCCTTTCCTGAAAATTCATCTCTTGCAGAAGAATACGGCACCAGTCTTTTCACGTTCTCCCGAACCAATTTATTCAAGTCTATGCTTGATTTTATTTTTGCTCCCATCATGAATTTAATTTTATCTTATTCAAACGAACCGTTACTGCATTACTGTGAGCATCCAATTGTTCGGCTTTCGCCATGATTTCAATTACAGGCCCCAAATTCAGCAAGCCCTTCTCACTTATTTTTTGGAAACTGATACTCTTCATAAAAGAGTCAAGACTCACACCGGAATACGCCTTTGCGGCTCCGTTTGTTGGTAAGGTGTGATTGGTTCCAGATGCATAATCGCCTGCACTTTCCGGAGTATAATTTCCTAAAAAAACAGATCCGGCATTTTTGATTCCATCAATCAACAAATCTTCATCTTTTACTGATACAATAAGATGTTCCGGCGCATACGAATTGCTTAATTCAAGAGCTTCTTCCTTTGATTTCACCAAAACAATTTTCGAGTTCTCCAATGCTTTGGCAGCAACATCTCTTCTCGAAAGAGCCTGCAATTGTTTTTCAAGTTCTTGCTCAACTCCTTCTATCAGCTGCTCAGCCCAAGTCACTAATACCACCTGACTATCAGCACCATGCTCTGCCTGAGACAATAAATCTGCGGCAACAAATTCCGGTTCTGCTGTTTCATCAGCCAAAATCATTACCTCCGAAGGTCCCGCCGGCATATCAATTGCCACTCCTATTCTATTTGCGCGTTGTTTGGCCGCAGTCACATACTGATTTCCCGGTCCGAATATTTTATGAACTTTTGGTATCGATTCGGTTCCATATGCCATTCCTCCAATTGCCTGAATGCCGCCAACCTGAAAAACCCGATCGATTCCAACCAACTTGCAGGCATATAGAATGGCCGGATTAATTTTTCCATTCTTCCCTGGAGGTGTACAAAGAACAAGCTCACCACAACCAGCCAATTTTGCAGGAATGCCTAACATTAACACCGTTGAAAACAAAGGAGCGCTTCCACCCGGAACATACAAACCAACCTTTTCGATTGCTGTTGATTTCCTCCAGCAACGAACTCCTTCACTTGTCTCAATCACCTCAGAATCCTGAAATTGAGCCTCATGAAATGTCCGGATATTCTTTGCTGCAATTACCAAAGCTTGTTTTAATTCACCATCGAGCATACTCTCCGATGCATCGATATCAGCTCGGTTAACTTCCGTTTTATTAATATTTACGCCATCATACTGCAGGGTATATTTAAACAATGCTTTATCGCCATCCCGTTTTATTTCTCCAAAAACCAGATTTACGGCATCCTCTAACTCATCCACATTAAAGATAGGACGGGTTAATACACTATTCCAAGATTCTTTCGCCGGGTACTTTATTACTTGCATTTTCGTAGGAATTAAACTTACAACACCATTTTCTGAATTGGAATAATCAATATTCCTTCTGCACCATTCAATTTTAACTGATCAATGACTCCCCAAAAATCATTCTCGTTTATAACAGAGTGAATAGAACTCCATCCTTCCTGTGCCAAAGGCAATACAGTCGGGCTTTTCATTCCAGGCAGCACCTTAATGATATCCTCCACTTTATCATTGGGCGCATTCAGCAAAATATATTTGTTGTTTTTTGCGGTTAAAACAGATTTCATTCGAAACAGCAGTCGTTCCAATATAGCACTCTTTAGATTGCTGATATTTTTATTCGCAACCAAACAGGCCTCCGAAACCAAAACCTCTTCCACCTCAACCAGTCCATTCTTGAACAATGTACTACCGGAACTCACCAAATCGCAAATTCCATCGGCCAAACCAATATTAGGCGCAATTTCAACAGAACCGGAAATTACGTGAATTTCACAATCTAAGTTATTGGCATCCAAAAACTGCTGCAAGGAATTTGGATAGGACGTGGCTAATTTTTTCCCATTAAAATACTCCAATCCTGTATACTCTACATCTTTCGGCAAAGCCATTGCCAACCTACACTTTGAAAAACCTAATTTCTGAAGGATCTCAAGTTCCTTTTGCTTTTCGATAATTACATTCTCTCCTATGATAGCAATATCCGCGACACCATCCTGAACGTACTGAGGAATATCTGAATTTCTTAGGTATAAAACTTCGAGTGGAAAATTGGAAGCGTTTGCTTTCAATTGATCTTTTCCATTATCGATGGAAATACCACACTCTTTCAGAATTCGCAAGGAATCTTCCTGCAGTCTTCCAGATTTTTGTACTGCAATTGTTAATTTTTCTCCCATGGTTAAAAATTTTGGTGCCTTCTGGTATCAGTTTTAGGCAATAAAAAACGCCCGACTGTTACCAGCGGGCGTTTAAATGTTAGTTAAAATATCTTTAGAAATACTGCATAACATCCTCAGCTCACCGGTTGGTAAGTATAATGATGATGATGATGAATTGCAGTAAATTTCATTTTTTCTTTTTTGATATGCCACAAAGATTAGTAAAATATTTTAAGCATCCAAATTCAGACTCAAAGAATTACAATAATATAAACTTAAATTAACAACACCTGATTTAGGCTGCATGTAATAAATTACATGACATTTTACGATACAAAACCAAACCTTATATGGGGGTCATCTCAAAAAAAACAATTTTTCTTCCTTATACCCCTTATCGTAATCGTTATAAATACTAAAAACATCATTTTTTATAAATTACCCCCTATTTTTCTATTGTGTTTTTGATTTTTTTAATACTTTTACAAAATCAAACTATTAAATATAGGGGTCACATTAAAAAAAACCACATTTT
Organism: Marinifilaceae bacterium; assembly: GCA_016936255.1. GTDB lineage: Bacteria > Bacteroidota > Bacteroidia > Bacteroidales > Marinifilaceae > Labilibaculum. The sequence goes on from JAFGYE010000116.1 coordinate 85,505, forward strand.
ATAAGCCGATACCCCCACATTCCGAATAGTCTGATTGAAATAAACCATTTTTACTAACTATTATAGAAAACCTAAATTTTTACCACATGCAAAAACATTATTTAGCTCTTCGAAACAAAGCCACATTGCATTCCGAAGATAAAAAAGAGCAATCCCTTTCTTCAAATTTTCGACAACGGTCGAATTTACGCTTGGTCTAAACCCGAAACCCGAGATTCCTTAATCCGGGGAATCTCGGTGTTTCAACCAGCCAAAAATGAAAGAGTATGATTTAAAAAACAATTTAAACAATTAGCTCATGAAAAAGATCGAAGCAATTATCCGTAAAACAAAATTTGAAGACGTAAAAAAAGGCCTGCACAATATCGGAATTGACTACTTGTCATTTTGGGATGTAAGAGGCGTAGGAAAATCAGTAGAAGAGAGAGTTTATCGAGGTGTAATCTACGACACCAGCAGTATCGAAAGAACATTAATTTCTTTCATTGTGCGGGATAAATATGTTGATAGCTGTATTGTAAGCATTCGTGAAAATGCTTTCACCGGAGAAGTTGGAGACGGAAGAATTTTCGTTTACAATGTTGAGGATGCTTACCGTATTCGAACAGGTGATTCGGGTGATCGTTCCCTATACGACGAAGAGTAATCAGCAACTAATTTTTCACAATTTAAATTACCTATCATGGAAGAGACACTTACTTTAAATACTTTACAAGCAGCCGTTGCCGAAACGGGACACTCAATTGATATTGTTTGGGTTTTAATAGCAACAGCACTTGTTATGTTTATGCAGCCAGGATTTGCCATGGCTGAAGCTGGTTTTACAAGATCAAAGAACACAGCTAATATTTTAATGAAAAATCTTGTTGACTTTGCTGTTGGATCCATTGCATTTTTCCTCATTGGATACGCCCTGATGTTTGGCACAGATATAGGAGGATTGATAGGTAAACTTCCATTTATGGAAGATGTAAGACCTGATATTGACTTATCATTTTTAATGTTCCAAACCGTTTTTGCAGCAACAGCAGCTACCATTGTATCCGGTGCTGTCGCTGAACGAACTGAATTTAAAGCCTACGTGCTTTTTAGTATTGTGACTACAGCCATTGTTTACCCAATATCAGGGCACTGGATTTGGGGTGGTGGATGGTTAAGCGAACTTGGCTTTCACGATTTTGCCGGATCAACTGTTGTTCACTCCGTTGGAGCATGGATGGGACTTGTCGGAGCCGCTATAATCGGCCCTAGAATAGGAAAATATAATGGCAAAGTAAATGCCATTCCCGGTCACAATCTTACCTTTGCCGCACTTGGCGTATTCATTCTTTGGTTTGGATGGTTTGGTTTTAATGCAGGCTCTCAATTAGCCGCTAACGGCACAGCAAATACAGTTGCAATATCTCATATATTCCTGACAACCAATTTATCTGCCACGGCAGGTACCATAGCCGCACTGGTAATTAGCTGGATTCGCTATAAACGCCCTACTCTTTCTTTAAGCCTGAACGGTTCATTAGCCGGCTTGGTAGCAATTACTGCTGGTTGTGATATTGTATCGCCGGAATCTGCCATCATCATTGGCTTAATTGCTGGTACAGTACTCGTATTTGGAGTAGAATTTATTGACAAAGTTTTACGAATTGATGATCCGGTAGGTGCTGTAACAGTGCACGGAATCAATGGTGCCCTGGGAACAATTTTAGTCGGATTTTTCGCCAAAGAAGGTGGTGTATTCTACGGAGGAGGTTTCAGTCTGCTGGGAATTCAGGTTTTAGGTGTTGCTGCAGTTGCGGCATGGGCTTTAGGCACAGCATATATTATCTTTAAAATATTAAAGATTACCGTTGGATTAAGAGTATCTGCCCGTGTTGAGGAAGAAGGTCTTGACATCTATGAACATGGAGAAAAAGCATACCACTAACACTTTCTAACTAACTCGTTTCTCACAAATGGCAAGGTACAATGTTTGTTCCCTGCCATTTATTTTTTGTTTATCTATGTTTATTTTAAATAATTTGTAATTTCATATAAAATTCTACGTTAACTTAGAATGAGTAAATACAAACTTTTAAATCAAATAAAAATGAATCAAATGAAGAAAGTAAATGTGTTTTTATTAGCCTGTTTTTTCCTAGTGCTAAGCATAGGACAATCCGGATGTTATGGGCCATTTCGCCTGACAAAAAATTTACATGAATGGAATGGCACAGTAGGTGACAAATTTATTAACGCACTGGTATTTTTTGCATTTATTGTTATTCCGGTTTACGAAGTTGCTGTTTTCGTTGACGGTGTTGTATTAAACACCATTGAATTTTGGACCGGAGATAATCCTGTTACCATGACCGAAAATGATAAAGATGTTCAAATCGTAAAAAAAGACGGCAACAAATACCGCATTACAGCTACGCAAAATAAATTTCACATAGAACAACTTCAAGGTGCTAATAAAGGCGATACAGCAGAATTAATCTTCAATCCTGAAAATAACTCATGGAGTTTAAAAGACGGCAACAAAGAACTTCAGAAACTTGTTGATCTAAATATTGAAGCGAATTTAATTCACATATACAAGCCTGATGGTCAAACCGTAACTTTCGATCAAAACACAAATAACCTTGCAGACATTAAAGCTCAGCTAAACGCAGAATCAATAAACTGGGCTCAAAAATAAACAGCAAGTCCTGTTCCAAATAAAGAAAACCCCAATTGTTATATCTAACTTTTGGGGTTTATTTTAATGGCTTTGAGCCATAGCCTAAAATTATACTGTCTAAAAATTTTTTCCTTGAACTGATAAATGTAACTTTAATGGTAATCGTTTCAATTTTAGGATGGTATGAATACAAAAGAAAATAAACATATCCAAAGCACTTTTTCAAGGTGCTTTTTTGTCCTTCTTTTACTTCTATCAAACTTATACTCTTTCGGTTTACCGCCTAATACATCACGTGAAAACGAAAAAATCACCCTACAACTTAAATACTTCCATCAATTTCAATTTGCCGGCTATTATGCCGCTCTTCACAAAGGGTTTTATCAAGATGCTGGATTAACAGTTGAATTAATTGAAGGAGGTACAATAAACTCAATTAGTAAAATTCTAAACGGTGAGGCTGATTACGGCATCGCAGCAAACGATCTTCTAATAGAACGCCTTAACAACAAACCAATAGTCTTACTAGCCTCTATATTCCAAAGCTCTCCATCCATATTTATCTGCCTGCAAAAATCAAACATTCATACGGCGCATGATCTCATCAACAAAAGAATCATGTTGCTCGATGAATACAGGGATCCGGAACTGATGGCGATTTTTTATAAGGAAGGGATTCAAATAAATGACATCAACCGAATTAGCACAACATACAACATTAATGATTTAATTGATGGAAAAACTGATGTATTAAATGCTTACTCTACCAACGAGGCCTTTTTTTTGAAAGAAAGAAACATTCCGTACACTATTATATCACCCAAAACCTACGGTATTGATTTTTATGGTGACTGCCTGTTCACAAGTGAAAAAGAAATCGAAAACCACCCACAAAGAGTGAAGGCATTTATAGAAGCCAGCAAAAAGGGCTGGGAATATGCGTTAGAGAATAAAAAAGAAATTATTGATTTAATTCTTGAAAAATATTCAACAAACAAAACCAGGGCGCATTTAGAATTTGAAGCAAATGAAATTCAAAAACTAATTCTGAATGAATATGTCGAGATTGGCCATATCAATCCCGGCAGATGGGAAAACATTGCCGAAATATGCTCTAAAATGGGAATGATCTCAAAAAATTACGACTTAAGAGGTTTTATATACCAACAAGAGGCATACAACACTCCTACATGGCTTAAATGGATACTTGGAATTGCTATATCAATTAGCGCTATCGTAATTGCCATATCTTACTACTTGTATTTCTTTAACAAACAATTGCAGAAAGCTGTTTCGAAACAGACATCAAGCCTACGCAAAAAAAACATCGAATTGCAAAATGAAATATCAGAAAGAATCAGAACTGTAGCAGCCCTTAAGCAATCTGAAAAAAGATTTCGTGAGATGATTGAAAATCTGCCGTCAGGAGCTATTTTAGTGGAAGAAGATGAAAGCCTGTTCACCAATAAAAAAACATTTGAGATTACCGGGTATACCAATTCTGAATTGCCAAATATCGACTCATGGTTTTCAACCCTTTACCCAAAAGACAAGTCGAAACAGATACAATTGTATCTGGAAAATAAAATTAACAAATTTAACATTGCTTCAATTACAAGTATTACATGTAAGAATGGAGAGCTTAAGGATGTTGAATTTCACGCTTATAAGTTTGACAATAAAGAAATTTGGCTGATGAATGACATATCTGAAAGATTAAAAACACAAAATGCTCTTATCTCCAGTGAAAATAAACTAAGAACTTACATTGAAGAATCTCCCAACGGACTTGTTATTTTTAAACCAAGTACAAAGTTAAGTTTTGCTAATCAGGCCTTTATTGAACTGCTGGAAATTCCAGAATCAAAATTAAAGGAAATTTCTATCCTTGATCTTTTTTCTCCCTCACATCAAGAACAAAACAAAAGCCTTTTAAATCAACTCTTAACCGGTGGTAAAATTCAGGGAGAAGTATTCATTCAAACCACATCCGGCAAAGACATTCCCGTATACATTAGTGCAGTTCAATTAATCAATCATGAATTTTTAGCTTTTATTGTCGATATTTCAGCCATAAAAGAAGCAGAGAATAAACTAAGCCTGGCCTTGAAACATGCAGAAGAAAGTGACCGCTTAAAATCTGCATTTTTAGCCAATATGAGTCATGAAATACGAACTCCAATGAACGGAATACTGGGTTTCAGTCAGTTGTTGCAAAAAGAGAATCTAGATCAGGAAAAAAAAGAAAAATACCTTGACATACTTACACAAAACGGGAAACAACTTTTAGAAATAATCAACAATATAATTGACATTTCTTCTTTGGAAGTTAACCAGCTGAAGGTTAATAATAATGTTTTTTCCGTAAAAAAAATGATTGATGATCTGCAGTTACTTTTTGCAGTGGAAAATATCAGATACAAGAAAGATCAGATAGAAATTCGTTTCAACAACAAGATCTCCCTTGCACAAGATGAAATATATTCTGACTCCGGTAAGATTAAACAGATCCTTATTAATTTAATAAATAACGCTTTAAAATTTACCGAAAAAGGCAACATTACCATATCATCCCGAATTGAAAAATCGAGACTATATATTACCGTTGAAGATACAGGCATTGGCATTCCGAAAGAAAAACAGAATATAATATTTGAACGTTTCGGGCAGGTAGAAAACGCATACACCCGTCAATTTGGAGGGGCCGGTCTTGGACTCCCTATTTCAAAAGGATTGGCAGAACTTTTACAAGGTGAATTATTCTTCGAATCGACTATCGGCATTGGTTCAAAATTCGAGTTCTACATTCCTATTTAATAGAAAGGGGAAAAGCTACAGAAGATTAGCATTAGAAACAGATACACAAACTAATTTAGGACCTGGAACTTTTCTTTTTAATTTTCTCATTTCGGTGAAGAAATCCTTTACGCTCCATTTTACCCCAACTTCTATTCCCCATTAAATATTCTACATTTCCTTTTACAGCAAAAAATAAACTTATAGGATGAAGAATAAATGGCTCTAACAAAGCCGCAATCCACAAGCGAAAAACATCCATTTTCCGCTCGTAACGATGAAAAGTTAACTCCTCATACAAGATTGCCCATGTAGAAAAAAACACAGCAAAAGTATACACAAACAAAGAAGTAACCAGTATAAAACTCAAACTTAAATTATCTGTAAAAAACAAAACAGTCATGTAAATAATTCCCAGCACTTCAACAAGGGGTGCTAACCACTCAAACAAAAACCAAAAAGGATATCCCAACAAACCCATGGAACCATATTGTGGAGAAAGAAATATTTTTGAATGATCAGTCAGTGTTTCAATCGTACCACGGGTCCATCTACTTCTCTGTCTGCCAAACACTTTCAAATTCACAGGAGCTTCTGTCCAACACAAAGGATCAGGAACATATTCAATCTTATACTTCTCGCGATTCTCAGACATATATCTTCGAATTCGAACTACCAATTCCATATCCTCACCAATCGAATGCGCATACCCGCCACTTTGTACCACCACTTCCCGGTCGAACATTCCCATTGCACCTGAAATAATAATCAATCCATCGAGCTGAGCCCAAGCCATTCTGCCCATTAAAAATGAGCGGGTATATTCCAAAACCTGCATTCTGGCCAAAATATTCCGGGGAACTTTCACATCGGCGATTCTTCCGTTTTCAACCAAACACGAGTTGGCTATCCGAACAACACCACCAGCCGCAATCACCCTTCTGTCGGTTCGTTCCAAGAATGGTTTTACCAATTTCAAAACGGCATCCGGCTCCAAAATAGAATCAGCATCAATAGCCATAAATAAAGCTTTATCCGATACGTTAATTCCTGCATTCAAAGCATCCGCTTTCCCTCCGTTTTCCTTGTCGATAACCACCAAATTGGAATAAGTAGAAAGCATAGATTTATATACTCCTCTCACTTCTTTAGTTGGAATCTCCATGTTAACAGCAAAATTGACCTTCTCCAATTTAAACGCCGTCTGCATCTCCTCAAACGTTGAATCGGTACTCCCGTCATTAATAATAATAACATCAAAATTATTGTAATGAATTGTATAAATGGACTCAATATTATCCACAATGGTTTTAGCCTCGTTAAATGCCGGCACAAGCACCGAAACCGAAGGAGTCAGAGGAGAATCAAGTATAACATTATAGTCCACAAAACTATTTTTCTTCAAATAATAATTCAGAGAAAGTCCGGAAATTATACTCAGGAGTGTGTAACTAAAAATTAAAAGAAATGCATAGGAAATAAAAATCCCATCCAAAAAATAACTTATAAATCTTATAAACTCATCGTAATTCATATTCTTGGATCTAAAACATGACTAATTATCCTCTTCAATTCTTCATCCCCGTTTTCTGAAAGTGATTGCAGCTTCACAATACCAGGTTCACCAACAAGCACCAGAGACTTACAGCACTCCATCCTAATTTTAAACTCCTCATCATTAATATTTTCTACAAGAAAGTTCATTTCACTCTCCAAACCCAATTTACCAATCGATCTTATGATATTAATCTGATTAGGAAGTTCCTCTAATAAAAAAAGCTCTTTTAATTTAACAACTGCCTCCTTACTCTCCAAATCAATCAGAGTTTTAATAACCTTTCCTTTTACCAAATCATTGTCATGATTTAGCAACTCCATCACTTTGGGTGCAGCTTCCCTTTGTTTTAAAACGCGTATCATATCCAGACAAAACATCACCACAGAGTCATTCCAGTGATCGAGCCACAGATGAAATTCAGGTATTTCAATTCTCTTTTTGCGAATTAAATCAAAAACATTAATCTGCTCCCAAATGGTGAACGGCTTTTCCTGAGAATCCAAAAAAGCAAAGGGCACAAAAGGAAGCAACTTAATCAATCCCATTTGAGATTCAATCCTAAGAATTTCATTCGGCCTTTTAAGAAACTCCATAATGTTTTTATTCTCACTCTTTACTCTCATGTGACTAAGTTCACGAATCCCTTTAATTTTATGGTGCCATCTTTTACGAAGTTTTCTTACAGAATCCTCATTTAATTTCATGTCCAGATACAACTTTCTAATTTCACTGCTCACCTGCTTACTTTCTGCCGTATCAATTGAAATTAAAACAGCTATCAATATCTTTCTATGAAATTTAGACTTAATACTTTTCAAATCTGCCAATTCCTTCTTCGACAAATCATCGATCAAAAACCGAACAATTAATTTTGAATATTTTTGATGCAATAATTCCATTTTCTTCTTCTGATAAGAAAGGTGTAATTTAGAAAACAGAATAGATGGAAGAAGCAAAGCCAATGCAATAAAGAAAACAAGGATCATGTAAATGATCAGTCTATTCAGCACATTGTATGGAAGCCGTTCAAATGCATAATTTACAATTGACTGGATTCTCTCAATAAATGTCTTTGATAAATCAAAAAATGAGAATACCATTCCCTGAACATGGTCAGCACGCTCGAGTATCTCAATTAAAATTATATATAAAAACTTTATCTCCATCCTACCTCTTAATTTCCAACTCTTTTTTCACCGCTTTTATCCCTTGATCTATAAATGATTTCAAGCCGGAAACAAAAGCTCCGGCACCGTTCACATTTCCAATTTCTGAATGAATATTTATCTCAAATTCTGTATTGGTATACATTTTATGGATATCACAATAAACAGAATGTCTTATCCTTCCTGCCAAGACTTCAATTTCCTTATTCAAGGCATTAGATATACACTGAAGAAACTGAATGCAAACTTCGTGAATACTATCTAATACTAATTGGAATAATCTGTTCATAAGACATTAAAATTGATAAGACAACTTCACTGAAAAAGAAAGTACATTTCTCCATTCATTAACCGAATACTCTTCCCGTTCATAACCAAATTTAAGCAGGCAAAGCAAACGATCTGTCCCTAAGCGATCCTGATAAGACAATCTTACTTTTCTACTTTTGTATTTGTACATATCCGGGGACGAAAGATTTCCTCTGGGTTCATCGGGCGAAACACCTGCCGCTAATTCCAGTCCAATGTAATTCTTCGAATCTCTTAAATACCTCCTTGTTGTTAACCAATACGATTGTGAGACATTACCATTTTTTGGTGTGAGGTAGGTTCGAAAAGAAAACCAGTAATTCCTGTAATATTTTTCCAGCGACGCTGTATAAATATAAATATTCTTATTCCCCGCATCGGAATCGAACTGAAGAAACCGCATGCCTGCAGAGAACCCAAATGCCTCTGGTAATTTATGATACAATTCTGCACCTGCACGATGTTTAGGAAACAAATTATCGGGAGAATATCCATAATTTAAATATGCATAACTTTTTTTAGTCACACGCGGATAGGCATCAATTTCAAATTGTTTCGCGACCCCCCCGGACCAAAAACTTTCACCATCAAAAATCAAATCACCTAAATTGATCTTCCCGATGACAGTACCCCAGCTATTGCGCCGAGCCAATTGAAACGAGCTTAAATGCCACTTTCGATTGTACGGTTCTTTGAAATACTCGTAATCATGCTGATAAACCGCTTTATAAATCATTCTGGATGACTTGTATTTATCCATCAAAGCCAAGCCCTCTTCGCTGCCTGGATTCAGCTCCAATAATTCATCCAAAACAAGCAGCGATTTATCTTCCTCTCCTATATCTTGCAGCAATTTAATTTTCTCAACCAAAAAAGCCTCTTCATTGGGAAAGATAGAAAGACCATACTCACAATAAAAAACTGCTTTATTAGCATCTCCTGCCCATTTTTCCAGATCAATCATGGCAAATATGGCATCACTATTATCAAAATCAAGATCCAAAACCTTTTGCAATTCCTCTCTCCCTGATTTAAAATTTTTATCCCAGGCGAAAGTTCTTCCGATTAATATTCCGGCATCGTAAAACTCAGGATTCTCATTCAAAATCTCATAACAAATGCTTCGGGCTTCTTCCCGATTTCCTGCAAATGCCAATTCCCTCGCCCGTTTAAATTCATCCAAACTATTTTTCTTAGGCACAGAAGATTCCTGGGCCAGTCCGTGCCCAATCATACAGAATAGTAAAAGCGTAATAAGAGATAAAAATTTCACCATGCAAAATTACAATTTATGTTTACTAAAACTCTTTCTTTAAAAATAAACCACGAATATTTCACTCCAACTATACAATATTAAACTTAATCCACAAACACCACCTCTTGGTCCTTTCTTGCTGATATACTATCCATCACAGTCGACATAAACGGTCGGTAATACTTCCAGAAAAACATTTCCCTGTCTTTAAACTGGTTTGCATTGTAAAACACACGGCTCAATTTATTCACTCCATTAAAGTAGGAAGAATAGATTCCCATTTCATTGTCTGAAAAATCACAGGCAAAATAAATAAATCGATAATCCTGATCGTGTTCCAAAATTGCCGGAAACTTTTTGGGCAAATTAAACTGATCCAATAAAGCCTTTCCTTCCTCATTCACATCTAAATTGAACCATGCCAAAACATGGTTACGCGAATCGGTTGAATTGATATCAAACCAAAATGGATAATATACCGATTCAGGTACATTGTATTGTATTTGTGTACTCAACTCACTTTTCAACACGGGAAAATGTCCGTTTAAATGCCTTTTAGAGTCCAGAATAACAATTCTCTCATTATTATCAACCAAGACTATTCCGGCATTTTTAAAATCATACTCTTTCCTGTAATTCTTTTTATACAAATCCGGCACCCAACGAGGAATTTCCGGATCGAGGACTGTATCTAAAGTAGAGTAATATTTACCAACCCAACCACTCCATTTTACCCCCAGCAATTGTTCCGTTTGTTTTCGAACCAGTTCCGAAGTAGGTGAAGCGAAAAAATTAAACTCTGCAATAATCGTTTTGCCTTTTCTCTTCATCTCTCTTAGCAAGTTGAACTCTGCCGTTTGTAATCCACCATAAAATAAGGATATTGTATCCTTTCCATAATCAGGATGATCTTTCCAGTTGGAATTATAAATACCGTATGTATCGGCAAAAAATACAAGATCCAGAGAATCAGCAAGCGCAGATAATCCTTGTTTTTCAAAAATGCGCAGATCCTTGATCATATACCTTCCATCATCTCCGGGATGAAAGCCGTAAAAATCTTCTGCGAAGTTATATTCCTCTCCATTCGATTTTACCCATCGTTTTTGATTGACAAGCCAAAAAAAAGACAGATGTTCTGAATAATTGATGTTTACAGAAGCTTTATCCACAACTAAGAGATTCATCTGAACCTTATCTTTAAACTTCCAACTGATCCACGAAATGACCGGAATCAGCAGAAACAAGAGAATTAATATTCGTAGTAATTTCCACATTCGCTCTTTTTATTTTAAATTACCTGCAATATTCACCTTTATAACGGGTTTAATCATTAATAAGTTTGTTTTTTTTGATAAGTAATTTTTATTTTAGGACGTAAGGCTCTTTTTTTGACTTGACTGATTTTATCTTTTATTAAAAAAAATAAATTTCTTAGCCAAAAACATGATATTCATCTATTAATCAAAAGTATTTCTCCATGAAAAATATTCTCCCCTCAATATTTCTCCTCCTTTTAGATATCTTTTTCAATTTCAACAAATTCTTATAATCAAATCACTAAGGGTCAGAAACAAGATATGAACCAAACAAAAATTAGCTGTAATCCGGACAAGTGGAGACTGTGTTGCAGTGCCTAAAAGGTATATATGCACACCTATGATGCTAATAAAATAAGCTGGAGGACCGAAGTTAAGCTCATTGTTTGGGAATTATATTCAAAACGTTTAAGTCAAGATGCAGAGTTTCAAACATGCACTAAAAAAAAGCAGGAAGAAAAGATATCCATTTTTGCGTGCAAAGCCTGCGCTGATATGTACGGCGTTTCTCCTCAACTTGAAAAATTTAGGTATTGATGCAAAGTTCATGGAAAAACAAGCAGGCTAATGCCTTCGAAAAAACGATAAAGTAATTACCTTTTAACAAGACAATATGCTAAGCAAAAGTATTTATGAGTTCTTACTCGAACTAAGAGTGAACAACAACAGAGATTGGTTTCATGCAAACAAGGAAAAATACGATAAGGCCAAAAAGGATTTTGAACTTTTCGTTGAACTAAGCATAGAGCAAATCAAACTCATCGACCCGGATCTATCAGGTCTAAATGCCAAAGACTGCATTTTTAGAATATTCCGGGATGTTCGGTTTTCTGAAAATAAACAACCTTACAAAACACATTTTGGAGCTTTTCTGGCTAAAAATGGTCGGAAAAGCAGATATGGAGGTTATTACATTCATATTGAACCCGAAGGAAGTTTTTTAGGGGGCGGTTGCTACATGCCTGAACCTAATGTGCTTAAAGCCATTCGTGAAGAAATATTTCACAACCCACTGGAATTTAAAGAAATCATCACGAATAAAGAATTTGCATCTCATTTTCCTGAAATGTACGGTGAAAAACTAAAAACTGCTCCACGTGGTTATCCTAAAGATTTTGAATACATCGACCTGCTAAATTTCAAAAACTATGCGGTCGGGAAAATGGTGCCGGATCAGATCGTTTTATCAGAACAATTTTCCGATGAAATTTTAAAATGTTTCTCAAGCTTACAAACCCTTAATGCATATCTAAACGAAATATTAGCAGATTTATAAAAAGCGAGAGCATCACTTATGTTGATATTCCCTCATTAATTTTGATAAAACCCAAATCATGAAAAGCCTTTTCTTAGTCGGAGCAGATCACTCTCAGCGTCCTAAAAGAAAAGGTTTTCTTATTGACGGCAGTCGGCACAATTAAAATTACCCGTTTCTTTTTAATTGATAAAAGCAGGCAGATGCAGATTTAGATTCATTCTTTTATGTTCGTTTACTATATTAGATGAGCTTTACAAAGCCCTGTCGATTAAGTACAATTAAGATTGAAAGTTGACAAAAGACTACACTTATCAGATCAAAAACAAACAAAATGAAGCAACTAACACTACTAAGTCTGATTACCTATTTATTACTTACACCTGCCTTTGCTAAAAAAGAAACATTTAAATATCCTGCATTTACAATTCCTGCCGAACTTAAAAAAAATGCCAATGCCGTAGTTCGTTTGGATGAAGCCGAATTTACAGTGCACTCGAGAAAAAGCTCCAGCCTGACACAAAAAATGGTGATTACAATTCTAAATAAAAAAGGAGAAGATTACGCATCAATTCCTTTTGGGTACAGCAAATTTGAAACACTGGAAAGCTTAAAAATCACCATTTATAATTCCTTAGGCCAGGTGATTAAAAAAGTAAAGGAATCAGAAATTAAAGATTATAGTTATAGCTCTGCGGGTGAACTGATCGGGGATTCACGTTTCAAAATTTACGAACCAATTCAGAAACAATATCCATATACTATTGAATACGAATCGGTGTCAGACTACAAAGGTCTTTTTGTTTACCCAAGCTGGAAAGCCTATCCCGGCTATTTAGTCGGTGTTGAAAAATCCAGAATGAAAGTCATTGTTCCTTCAGAAGAAAAATTACGATACAAATGCATCAATTTTAAAGATCCAATCTGCACCACAAGCATAAATGATCAGAACATCTACCAATGGGGTATTGATAGTTTACCTGCCTTAAAAAGTGAACCCTACTCTACAGGGGTACTCTCCCAATCTCCTCAAATTCTGCTGGCTCCGATGGATTTTGAAATGGATAATTACCCAGGCAGTTTAGAAAGCTGGAACAGTCTGGGGAAATGGTCGGCTGTTTTAAATCAAGGACGCGATCAAATTCCTGAAGAAGAGAAGGCACAAATCATAAAACTCACCAAAGACTGCCAGACAGATATTGAAAAAGTAAAAATACTGTATGAATACATGCAATCGAAAACACGTTATGTTGGCATACAATTAGGAATAGGCGGCTGGCAAAGTTTTCCGGCTGAAATGGTTTCGGAAAAAGGGTATGGTGATTGCAAAGCATTGTCGAACTATATGAAATCCCTGCTTAAAGTTGTGAACATTCCATCCAATTACACTTTGGTGAAAGCCGGGGAAAGCAATAACCTGCAGCATACGGATTTTGTACACAGCTATTTCAATCATGCTATTTTGAGGGTGCCACTTCAGAAAGACACCATTTGGCTCGAATGCACAAGTCAGAAGATGCCTTTTGGCTATCTGGGAACCTTTACCGACGACCGCGATGTGCTGTGTGTAAATGATAACGGCGGAGAACTATGCCATACTCCGATATATACTATCGAACAAAACCAGCAAATTCAAAATGGCATTTTCACCCTATTGGAAAATGGAAACGCTCATGCTGAAATCTCGACTGTTTACAGTGGAATTCAATACGAAAACATTGAAACCCTTTACCATAGAAGCAGTGTGGATGATCAAAAGAAATTCCTTTACGAAGAACACATCACCCTACCCGATTTCACAATTAATGATTATAGTTTTCAGGAAGATAAAAAACAAATTCCATCGTCCGTTTTAAATCTAAATCTTGATATCAGAAACTATGCTTCACAAACGGGGGATCGTTTGTTCGTCCCTTTGAATAAAATCAACAGAATTACTTACATTCCGAAAAAATTAGAAAACAGACTCACCGACATTCGTTATATCAGATCAACTGAAGATAAAGACAGCATCTGTTTTATACTACCTGAAGGTTACGAAATTGAAAGTCTCCCCGATGAAAAAATAATCGAATCGGACTTTGGGTACTATCAAAGCAATGCTAAATTGATTGACAATAAAGTTTACTACACACGAATTTTCCGCAAAAGTAAAAACACATTTAAAGCATCCCGCTACGAAGAGTTTCGCTCATTTAGAAAAGAGCTTGCAAAAGCTGATAAGACAAGTTTGGTACTAAAAAAGATTACGAAGTCTTGAAGAGTCTGGAAAAGTCTCGAAAGGTCTGGAAAAGTATCGAAAGGTCTGGAAGAGTCTTGAAATGTAGAAGGGTCTGGAAAGAGCTGAAAAAGTTCAACAGTCTAATAGTCGAACAGTCAAATAGTGAAATAGTCCACGTATAAAGTAAGAATAATCAAACATTAGTATTTATATTAGTTTAAAATAAATGGCAAATATTGAAAGTTTTGAAGATTTAAAAATATGGCAAGATTCCCGAAGTCTAGTTGCTTTAATATATAACTTAATGCAGACTAATAGGGATTTTGGTTTTAAAGATCAGATACAAAGAGCCTCTGTATCCGTCATGAATAATATTGCAGAAGGATTCGAACGAAATTCAGATGCAGAATTTAAAAGATTTCTGGATATTGCCAAAGCTTCATGTGGAGAAGTACGCAGCATGTTGTATCTAGCCGAAGATCTAAAATACACCTCCCCAAAAGAGGCAGAAGAGTTCCGTAAAAAATGCAGTTATTTATCTGGAGGAATTGTAAATCTTATGAAATACCTTAAAAAGTAATCAATTACCTCCGGACAATTAGACCATTCAACATTTCCAGACTCTACAACCCCATAATTTTACACACGATCTGTACTCCTATTTTTGAGAATACGACTGATGACCTTTGGACTGTTCAAAACTGTTTGACGCTTCGACATTTCGAGACTTTTTCGACCCTTCAAGACTTTCGAGTTAGTACACCGGCAAATGAAATGAAACCCGAACCCCGCCTTCGCTGAGATTCTCAACATCAACAACGGCCTTATGCAGATCCATAACCAATTTCACGACTACCAGACCAGCGGTAAAACGTTTAAAATCCTGTCTTCGGTCTTCTTTGTTTAGTTCAAAAAAGTGGAATGTATAATTCACTTCGGATGGAGTGAATTGAACCCCTAAATCCTGAACAAAAACGGTAACACTTTGGCCTTCCAAGGAAGCACCAACCAAAACTTCGGAACGCGAAGGTGCATTGGTAACTGCATTTTCAATTACTTTCTCCATGCTGATGCCAAATAATTTCTCGTCACCGCGAATGATGTAATTCTTAGGGATCTCTACCTTTACTTTAATCTTTCGCTCAGCAATCAACGGTTTTAATTTTTCGATGCTGTTTTTGACTATCTCGTAAACAGAAATTCCCAAAATTTTCATTTCGTATCGATCGAAACGCAAAGCAGAAAGAAGCAGGGCCATATCCGAAACACCAGTCAGCTTTTCACAAGCCTGAATGATGTAACGCACATATTTTAAATTGGTTTTATTTTTAATGGAAAATTCCAACATTTCAGCAAACCCCACAATACCATTTAGCGGTTCCCTCAGTTCTGTTGACATCAGTGACAGAAAATCGTTTTTAGCATCTTCGAGAGTAGAAAGCTGATGGTTTGCATGCTCAAGACTTTGGTTTGACTCAACCAACTCCATGGTTCGGGCAGCAACCCTCTCTTCCAATTCCAGATTCATCATTTTCAGCTCCTGATTTTTACTTTTTAGATCAAGATGCGTATTCACTCTGGCAACTAATTCCTGTGGATTGAATGGTTTGGTGACATAATCCTGAGCTCCCGCTTCGAAACCTTTAATTATGGATTCTTCATCAACTCTGGCAGTGAGGAAAATTACAGGGATATCTTTTGTTTTCTCTTTTGATTTAAAATACTCACAAACCTCATAACCATCCATTTCAGGCATCATGATGTCCAGCAAAATCAAATCAAAACTTTTTGTTACGCATAACATTATGGCATCTTTCCCATTTAATGCGTAACTAATTTCGTAGGAATCGCCGGAAAGAATGGATTGTAATACTTTAATGTTATCTGGTATATCATCAACGATTAAAATCTGGTGTTTCTTCATTTCCGGTATATTATATAAGTAGTCAGTAGTCATTGAAACAGAAAATGCAAGAATCCGGATATTTAACATTCAGGTACTCTCACAATATTAACGCATAAATATAACACATAATTCTTTACATAGAAACCTAAAAACCGGTTTTTTTTTGAATGCTTGTTTATTGAACACTTTTTCTTTGCAAAGCACCCCTCTCCCTGCCGGCATCTCTCCTTAAAAAAAGAATTATTAGAATCGATTTTGGACTTTTAAATCCACCGGCTAAAGCAAAACCATCCTCATTTTATCCCATGGACCAAACAGATCGGAATTCAAAACTTTTGGACCTTCGACTGTTTGACTGATTGACTGTTGGACTTTTCAAGACTTTTCGAGACTGTTGGACTGTTGGACTTTTGGACCTTCGACTGTTAGACTCTTCAAGACCTTTCAAGACTTTCGGACCTTCGACTGTTTGACCTTCGACTGTTCGACTTTTCAAGACTTTCGGACCTTCGACTATTTGACTCTTCAAGACTTTTAGACTTTCAACTGTTGGACTTTTCAATGCCCCCCTCTCCCTGCCGGCATCTCCCCTTGAAATGGGAGAATTATCAGAATCAACTTGGGAATCTTTGCCCCCCGAATTCCACGAACGAACCAAAATCCACATTTAAAGCACATGAAACAAAGACAAACAAATTAACCTGACAAGTTTGACAGCTTGGCTTTTCATTTTTTTTGTTTAATTTTACAGCGAAATTATACACTACTACTGCAATATTTTTTACCAATGGAAAATTTACCAAAGGAAATCGCAGATGCGATTAAAAATGGCATGGAAGAAAACCAACTGATTCAAATGGCAACCCGCCTTTTGGAAAAAGGAGATCAGGAAAATGCCGCTAAAGTATTGGATTTTTGCATTTAAGAATCCAATACGTACAAAAAGCTCCAAAAGATGATTTCTTTTGGAGCTTTTGTTTTCATGGTATTTGAATTCAAAAAATGTATTGCTGCTTTTACTACCCCTAAATCCCCTGAAGGGGACTTTTACATCTTTCAAGGCTATTTGACTTTGAATCCACCGGCTAAAGCAAAACCATCCTTATTTTATCGCATGGATCAAACAGATCGGAATTCAAAACTTTTGGACCTTCTACTTTTCAAGACTTTTCGATTTTCGACTGTTTGACTCTTCAAGACTCTTCAAGACTTTTGGACCTTCGACTGTTTGACTCTTCAAGACTTTTAAACTTTCCACGCTTCCAAACTTTTAAGTCAGAGCCTTCCGAAAAATAGCCTCCCCGACCGCCCCACAAATAGACTAAAAAGCCGATAATCCTGACGAATGTACCATTTTCATTGACTATTTGTATTTATTTTAATTTTTATTAAACTTTTATTTGGATTATATAAAGATTTTTTTCTACATTTAATTTAGAATTATGATACAGCTGTTTTAATTCTTTGTTTGCAGGTTGATATGGAAAAGGAAAATATCAATTTGAATGTAGAGATACCGAAAAAATAAGAATCCGGTATCAAGAGAACAGACACCTGCCAAAAACAATTAAACATGAATATCCAGATGTCTTTCAGTACTGCACCAAATCGCCCTCGGGTTTATTTACCATCTCACTATTGCTGTAAATAAAATCCAATATCATTTGCGTTTCCAATCGCACAAGGATAACTACTTCTACTATTTGTATCATTTACTGATTGCGTAAACACATTTCTCAGCCAATTAAAACAGCTTCATTTCAATTATTTTCAGTTATAAATCATTGTTAAACACAGGAACAGAAGTGCTCCGGCCAAAAATGAATGACTCACAAGGAATACCGCTTCTCTTCGGCTCCATTGCTGATCAGTGAATTAACAGAAGTCTGTTCCGGCATCATTCGAAGACCTGGTTCAGTTCAGGATCGGCTTTGTGATTTCATTTGGAAGCTTTGTTCAATCATTTGGTGACTTTGTGATCTCATTTGGAAGCTTTGTTCAATCATTTGATGGCTTTGTGATCTCATTTGGAAGCTTTGTTCAATCATTTGATGGCTT
>JAFGYE010000117.1 GCA_016936255.1 Marinifilaceae bacterium
ATCTCTAAAATAAGAAATCAGTGATAAATATAAAAAACTATAAAACGAAAAAGAGACTATCTCATTTGAGACAGCCTCATTTTTTTTGTATTGACTGTTCCGCTTATTCAGCCACCGGAGTCTCTTCTTTTTTCAAATATTTATCAAGGAATACTACCACCTGACCGTATCCTTTAATCTCATTTTCCTTTTTACGGAAACCATGTCCTTCATCATCAAACACGATGTATTCAACTGGTATGCCATTCTTTTTAACAGCTTCAACAATCTCATCCGATTCTGCCTGCAAAACACGAACATCATTTGCTCCCTGCAATACCATCAATGGCTTTGTTACTTTTTCTGCAAAAAACAGAGGCGATTTATTGTATAAGGCAACCGAATCGATGCTTGTAGGATCTCCTATTTCGGCATACAAAGCATTTCGGAATGATTCCCAATAAGGAGGAATTGATTTTAAGGTCCGCAACCAATTGGTCACTCCAAAAATATTAACGCCAGCCTCAAATTCCTCAGGAGCAAAAGTCAAAGCAGCCATGGTCATGTAACCACCATAAGAACCACCGATAATTCCAATTTTTGTCTCATCAACAACACCTGTCGAAACCAAAAATTTCTTACCCCAGATACAATCCTTCAAATCCTCGTCACCATGCTTCTTATCATCCATTGCGTAAAACTTCTTACCATAACCACTACTGCCTCTATTATTCACCGCCAAAACAGCATAGCCATGATTCACCATAAACTGAATCAAAGAGAAGTAACTTACTCTCGATTGTCCACCCGGACCTCCATGCACCCAAACCACAGCAGGCACTTTACGATCTGCAGCTGCAATTTTAGGCTGATAGTAAATGGCCGGAATCTGAACACCATCAAACGATTCGTAACGAACCACTTTCGCTTCCACTAAATTTGCAGGATCAATTTCCGGATTTAGAGTCTCAGTCAATTTTTTCGCTTCAGTATCTCCCATATCAAAAACATAAATGTTATTCGGAGAAACCGACGTACCAACAACCAGGCGAACACGACTTTCGTCTTTTGTGAGACCAACCGATTTTATATCACCACCTTTAATTTCGGGCAGTTTCACTTCCTCATTTGTTGCCAAATCAATCATCTTAACATTTGTCTTCCCATCTTCATTAATCCCAATAATCCGGTACTTTTCGTTAAAAGAATCATAGGCATACCAAACATCCCAATCGGCTTTAAAAACCAATTCCTTTTCACCCGATTCAATATTGTATTTATTCAGATAAACAAAATCGGAATCCTCATTACACAAATAGTACAAATACTTGTTATCCAAACTAAAAAACTGAGGATTGTAGGTCGCATCACCGGTGTGCTCCGAAATGTGCATTTTCTTACCTGACTTTCTATCGTACAAATACATTTCATTATTATTTGTAGTAATGCTTTGTGTTAAAGCAAGGTATCTATTGTCCTCACTTTTAGTGGCAACATTTATTCCATCGTTATTTTCATACAGTAACTTCGCAGTAAAATCGCCTTTTTCAATAGATTCCATACCAATCTGATACAAATCCATAAACTTTGGATTTCGTTTATTGCTTTGGTAATAAAACGATTTTTCATCACGGTCCCAGCCCCAAAATCCAGCTCTTGCGCCTTCAAAAGGTGTTAAATCTGTAATCGTACCATCCACGTCTCTCATGTAAATATGATTGTTCTCATTCCCCCCCTGATCATACGACAAAAGCACCTTATCGCTGTTTGGAAAGTAAGCCAACCCAAAAAATGATTCCTTTTCCGAATTGGTTAATTGTTTGGCAGGAGAACCATCAACAGGAATCTCAAACAGATTGTAGATACCTGTTTCATTACTACTCACCAACAATTTACTGCCATCGCTTGAGAACGATCCGCCACTCACATTGGTGTTTTTATAAAACTGTTCGATACTATAAGAAGGAATCTCAACAACTTTTTTTTCGGG
This sequence comes from Marinifilaceae bacterium, assembly GCA_016936255.1. Taxonomy (GTDB): domain Bacteria; phylum Bacteroidota; class Bacteroidia; order Bacteroidales; family Marinifilaceae; genus Labilibaculum. Next base: position 1,970 of record JAFGYE010000117.1, read on the forward strand.
CTGACAAGCTGCCAACACGAGTAAAAGGGCAAATAAAATCAAATAATTACGTTTCATAATTGTGATTTAATAAGGTTAGAAAATCTATTTAAGTACTTAAGGAAGTGGTGCATATGTAAAAATAGGACAAAGTGATCGGCTTACAAAATATTATTTCACATCAACTCATCTTCTTCAAAAACAGTTTTTGGGGCGTTTCCCTATCCTGCGCACAAACCATCACACGGGTCAGGCTTTCCGTTTCAACTCCTCACTTCCTCTCTCACCGCTGCAGGAAGGTTCCGGGGTTTCCACTGCAATCCTTAACGCAAAATATCCGTATGCAATCAGCACCTACCCGAAACAAAAAAACAGGCAATGTTTACCAAATTCCTTTATCTTTGCCGGATCTTTAAAATAAAACATCCATTTATCCAATGAAAGAATCTGTTGTAATTCTGTGTGGTGGTGGTCCGGCTCCGGGCATAAACACCGTGATTAGTAGTGTAGGAAAAGTATTTTTAAAAAACGGTTATCGGGTAATTGGTTTGCACGAAGGCTACAAAGGTCTTTTCTCCAAAGATCGTAAAATGGAAGAACTAGACTTTGAAACTCTTGATGGAATCTTTACAAGAGGCGGTTCACATCTAAAAATGAGTCGTTTCAAACCAAAAAATTCAGATTTCTCAACCGATTTTTTTGTTGAAAACAATGTAAAACTATTGGTTACTGTGGGGGGTGATGATACAGCATCTACTGCAAACCGAATTTCAAAATATCTGGAAGAAAACAAGGTAAACATCTCTAACATTCACGTACCAAAAACCATCGACAACGATCTTCCTTTGCCGGAAGGATCTCCAACATTTGGTTTTCACTCAGCAAAAGACGAAGGAGTTAAGATTGCAACCACAGTTTACGAAGATGCCCGGACTTCACAAAATTGGTTCGTATTGGCCGCCATGGGACGAGAAGCCGGTCATCTGGCTTTCGGAATTGGTACCGCCTGCCATTTTCCAATGATTATTATTCCTGAAATGTTCAACAAAACCAACATTTCAGCTGAAAAAATTGCTCAATTGGTTATCTCCTCTATCATAAAGAGAAGAATAATGGGCTTAAACTACGGAGCAGCTATAATCAGTGAAGGAGTTTTCCATTTTATGAGTGATGAAGAAATCAAAAGCACAGGTGTAAACTTTACCTACGATGCTCACGGACATCCCGAATTGTTCAATGTAAGCAAAGCGCACGTTTTTAATATGGTAATTCAGCGCAAAATGAAAACCTATAATCTTAACATTGGTACCCGCCCGGTTGAATTGGGATTTGAGATCCGTTGCTGCCGGCCAATCGGCTTTGATCTTAGCTTGTGTACCTTGTTAGGAAATGGCGTTTACACCTTGTTCAAGCAAGGTCATTCGAAATGTATGGTGACTGTCGATCCTGTAGGTGATACTTCTCCTCTATTCTTAAAAGATGTAGAAGACGAAAACGGAAAAGTGAAACCACGATTGGTTGATGTAAACAGTCAGCGCGTGCAATCTGTTTTAAACTACAATTTGCATTATCTTACTGCCGAAGATGTTGAAGCTGCCAAAGAATATCTTCCTGATGCGGAAAACTACATTTTCAGCAAGATTTTGAATTGGGAGTAAAGGAGAAAGGAACAAGCTCCAAGTATCAAGGAAAAAGACACAAAACCATGTCATCCAGAGGAATCGAGAGATCTTGAAAAAAGAGAAAGTTAAAAAGATTATAAAGGCAGTTAGAATTTCAAATCTGACTGCCTTTTCTTCCACGCAAAAAGACCTCACTCTTCCCGATAACTGGCAGAACCAGATGATAATCCAGCTTTGTCTTTCCTTTTTACACATCATACTTGGTAACTGATTCTTTTTAATTTTTCACTTTCCCTTTTACCTTGATCCTTTGCACTTGAAACTTATTTTTCTACTTTTGCATCACACACCACTTACCTGACGGACAAATCGTTCAATATTGAAGCAAATTAATAACTTGAACTTTAATTCACGGAATTTATTATTCCGATATCAATGTAATAACTATGTCTGAAAATAATGTAAACGCATTTTTACTCTTCACTTGTCCCGATAAAAACGGGATTGTAGCCAAAATCACTCAATTTATTTACGAAATAGGCGGCAACATCATCGATTTGGATGAGCATGTAAACCAAAACCAGCAGTTTTTCTCTTTACGAATTGCATGGAACATGTCTAACTCAACAATTCCGGCTTCCAAGCTTCACGAAACGTTCGAACCACTGGCCAAAAAGTTTGATGCACATTGGAGAATCGAATTTTCAAATCAGAAGCAACGCGTAGCCATTTTCGTTTCGAAATACGACCATTGTCTGCAGGAAATACTTTGGCGCTATAACATGAGTGAGTACGACATCGAAATTCCTTTGATCGTATCGAATCACCCGGATTTAAAACCTATTGCTGATGCTGCCGGAATTCCATACTATGTTTTTCCAATTACCAAGGAAACCAAACAGGAACAGGAAGCCAACGAAATTGCTTTACTAAGAGAACACAATATCGATTTGGTGGTGTTAGCCCGTTACATGCAGGTTTTATCGCCCAACTTTATTCGTGAGTTCAAAAATAAAATTATCAACATACATCACTCTTTTTTACCAGGCTTTGTTGGTGGAAACCCATACAAACAAGCTTACGAACGAGGGGTAAAAATGATTGGAGCTACCAGTCACTTTGTTACCGAGGATTTGGACGAAGGACCAATTATTGAGCAGGATATTATGCGTATCACCCACAAAGACACCATTAAAGATTTGATCCGAAAAGGCCGCGATCTGGAGCGGATCGTACTGGCCCGTGCCCTTGCCTACAAAGCAGAGCACCGCATTATTGTGGATGGTACCCGTACGATTGTTTTTTAATTGGCAATTCTATTTAAAAAATATTAAAAATGCAAAATGCTCATCTGAATATAGTTCAGATGAGCATTCGTTTATTTGTATTGGAAGTCCCATTTAAAGTAGGAGTCCCAAGTGTATCAATTTGCTTTATTCTCTCAAAATAAATGTCTGGCTGCACATTATCTTATCATCATAGATAATCTCAAAAATCCATTCCCCCAGCTGCATTTCCCAGTCTAATTCAAAGGTATAGAAGTCATAGCCTAACTCGTCACTATAGCAATCTTTTTCCTCCGTTGTTTCAATAAATTGTTCCTTACTAATTGGATTCACCAACTTAGGATGTCTAATTCTGCTCACAAAATCAACAAGTTCCGCTTCCTCTGAATCAATTTCGAATTGATAACTGATCCCAAAACTCAATCCTACTTTAGGATGAATAAGATTGGTTTTTTCCACAAACTCCATATCGTCAGAATGCAAAAAGTATCCTGTTGTACTACCCGGAACAATGTCTTTCTTGGTCTCTCCTATCGCTTTACAAATTCCGTAATCAACTATTTTTATATTCATTATTGTCAATTTAAACTGATTGATGGCCTCACTTTGAGTAAGAACGGCAAAACTACAGCTTTTTTTGTCAAAATTCCTAATATGAGTGGGCTTCAAGAAAAAGTGTTCGGAGTCATTCCTCGATTTTTTTTATCTGTTGGATGAAAAAGACCTCTTAGCTTTGTAAAACCTTATTTCGGTCTAATTCCTCAGCTAAGCTCATTGCCTCTTGGATTACCTCATCCGGGTAACCGTTAATTTGAAGAATTCTGATGGCATTTCTATTTTTCAGCTTGCCTTCCTTCAATTTGTAATCGAAGTCGACCGATTTATCGCTTACAATTTCACTAAAGTGATACAATTCGTATTCATCCGTTAATAAATCGGTTAATTCGATATCGTGGGTAGACACAAAAACAATATTTTCGTTTTTTGCCAATGAGGACAATACGGCCTTGCCTGCCGAAATCCGTTCAACGGTATTTGTGCCCTTAAAAATCTCATCGAGCAGGAACAAATTGGCTGTACCCTTTCCTGCATTGTCAATCATATCCTTAATCGTGAGAACCTCTTCGAAGTAATAACTCCTGTCATTCATCAGATCATCGCTAATACGAATGGCTGAATGAATGCAAGTGCGCGGAATCACCATCGATTTAGCAAAGCAAGTATTAATGCATAAACCGGTAATTACATTAATACCTATTGCCCGTATAAAAGTAGTTTTACCAGACATATTTGAACCTGTCAGCAAAACAGATTTATCATTCACATTAATATGATTTACAACGCAGTCGATAAGTAATGGGTGATAAATTTGATCTCCAATAATTCGGGTATTCTCTTCGCATATTTCAGGAATACAATGTGCTTCTTCGCCTTCTCGTAAGGAAGCTATGGAAATTAAAGCATCAACACGTCCGACAAAAGAGAATACCGTCTCAATTTCCTCTCTACGAGCATCTAAACATTTCAATACACCAAATAAAAGCAATGGTTCCAATAGAAATAGTATTTTAATAAGCTCCATAAAAGACCAGAATATCACCTGCATATCTCCCTGAATATGTGATTCCAATTTAAAAATGAGCATTCGGTTTCTAAGCTGATCAATTATTTTAATCGATTCATTCAAAGCTGGGCTGATCTTTTTTAAACTCTCGTGTTGAAATAAATTATTCGCAACACGCTTAAGGCTCAGGAGCTGGGGAATTGAACCAGAATAAGTCGACAAGTTTTTTTTGTTCCATAAATGAAAGCAGATGTTGATAATAAAAACCCCTATTAAAACGAAAAACAATTGAGAATTAAAAGGCAAAAGAAGAACAGACAAAATACTGGTAAAGGATAGCAATCGAATCACAAAAAACCATTTTGGCTGCTCTAAATGCGCTTCCTGAAACAAAGTGGAAATATAATAAGCCTCCCGTTTATCCAGTTTTGTTAACTCCACCTGAATCTCAAGTCTGAAATCAGAATCATTTGCAAGTTTATTGATCAGTTCCTCATCCAACTCTAAATGCTTTGAATCAGAAGGAATCTCTCTCAATTTATTGTACAGGTATTGTTGTCCTGGTTTTGAATTCGCGCGATCCAAAAACATGAACAGCTCCTCAAAATCGAGATCGGTACAAGTTTTATCTGAAAGCACCTGCAAACTTTCAGAATGAATATTGTTCCGAAAGTACTTCTCTATTAATTCAAAATTGTACGATTCATCTTTCAGTTTCCCAAAGGAGGCTTTTAATTGTGCGGCTTGTTTTTTCTTATAATTGAATATCATATTGTGTGCAAATTATATACTTCGATATTTCATTTCTGATCTCGAATCCATTCATATACCGGATCAATTCCGTTTTTATAATCTATAAAACTAGATTCAATCAATACATCAGGAGTTATAGTATTCAGATCTTCCTTAGCCCTTTTAAAATACTTCGTTGAATAATTTACCTGTACCTCTGAGTTTGGTAATTTAAACCTTTTTACTTCTCCAAAATGATTTGGTTTTCCTCCTGTCTCTTCCCCAACAAATACCGCATTGGTCATTTTTTTAAAATCCATCGCATTAATAATTGCCGACGAAAAGGTTTTTCTTCCCAACACAACATATAGCTTTAAATCAGAATTCTGTTTGCTGTATTCTGCCAGTTTTTTAATAAAGTCGGTTCCTTGTTCAGAACCACCTCCTCCATTATACCTTAAATCAAAAACTATTTTTCCAATTGGTTTCTTTTGTAAGCTTGTAAATATTCTCTCTTCAAATTCCTGAAAAGATAGCATCTCGGCAGCATTCTTAGTTCCTTTGAATTCAATTTCCAACTCCCGGCTCCAACAATTATTGTACTGCAAATAATAAACATCATCCTTATCTGAGTAATAATCAGAGAACCACAATCCTCTATTTTGCACGCAAAGTGGTATGGAATCAGATATTACTACCACTCGGTTACTTTTATTCATCGCAGAAGTTTGAAGGGAATAGTTTAGCGTTTTCCCTGTCAAGTCTTCCAATTCCAATTCAACAGAATCTCCTTTGGCTATTCCAAAATACCTAAGAACCTGAACACAAGGAATAATCTCAGGAATTGCTTTCTTCACCAATGCCTGATTGTCAACAGTAATTAGTGTACTTATACTATCAATGATTGATTGTATCGGAATCTGATTTATTGAAAGAAGCTTATTTCCTAAAATCTTTTTGTTTTCTTCGTTTGTCTTTAAAATATAAATTCCATCCTTAAACCAATACACATACAATGGCAGCATTTGCTTTTTGTCAATAAACTGTCCCCAATTTACCCTTGTGTGTGAATCACCAAAACTTGCTGCAACTTGCTGTAAACTCAAGGCACAATCGATACCAGTTAGCTTTTTCCCTTTTAATTTCTCAATTCCTTCAGCAAACTCCTTTTTACTTTTAACAGTGAAAAAATTACAATGTTTTTGGGATAATTCCTTGTAGATGTAATCCAAATCAGCCTCCCAATCAGTCCCATTCTTGGTTTGTGAGTTGCAAGATTGAAAAAACATCAATCCTATCAATAAAAAAATTAGTTTGTATTGTTTTATTTTCATTATTTCAGTTTTCAACATTCTTAAAAGCTCTATCATTTCATTTAACAATCCCAAAGCTAACAAATCTTTATAATTATCATAAACAATTTCAATCATAATAAAACATTAATTTAAGATCTTACATTTAGGCTTTCCCATCTGTAAACAGAAAACTAAGTGTGAATTTTAGGCGAACGGAGCTGCAAAGCAAATTTCACATGTGAAAAAGATCTTCAACAAGGCTGTTGATGCCAAATTAAAGGCCAAAATTGTGTTCGAAGGGCTTGTTGGCTTAAAATCGAAGAGCACATTGGTATTTTTCGCAGCTATTAATGAGATATTGAATGTAGAATTTGTATAAATCTTATCTGCGGAGGCAAAAATGAAGGGCAAACGGGTATTTTTCATATCTGAATTCAAAATTTCATGACAAATTTAGAGCAAACAGCCTCAACAAAGACATTATGAATAGCTAAATTTTGACAATCAGACCGATAGAACTCTTTATTTGCCGTAAAATATATAGAGAACCAGTCGTAGAAATACATTTTTGCGTTAAAAAGGGAAAGATCATCCTCGTCGAATTGGATTCAAACAAAAAAACCGCCCCAATTGCTTGAGACGGTTTGTATTTTTATACATTAAGTAAATCAGTCCAATTACTATTTACTTTGTACTAATTTCTATTCTTACCAAATTTTAGCTCTTTGCTCTTCGGTACGGTACAAAGGAGCTTCGGGGCTGATGTCGAAAGCCGCGTAGAATTCAGGAATATTGAACAATCCACCATTCACACGATATTTTCCTGGTGAGTGAACATCTTCTTTAATCAACTTTCTTAAGTAAGTATCTCTTACATTACCTCTCCACACTTTTGAGTAAGAAAGGAAGAAACGCTGCATGTTGTTAAAACCATCCACATCGGCAGGTGTTTCTCCATTTAATGACATTTTGTAAGCTTCCAAAGCAATGGTTAATCCACCATAATCAGCAATGTTCTCACCAAGAGTTAATTTACCATCCACATTCAAATCATCAAATACCTGAAATCCGTTAAACTGCTCAACCAATTTCTCTGCTTTAGCGTTGAATTTCTCGGTATCCTCTTCAGTCCACCAATCAATCATGTTTCCATCTTTATCGAATCTACGTCCCGAATCATCAAAACCGTGAGTCATTTCATGACCAATTACCACGCCAATAGCACCGTAGTTTACTGCATCATCGCCATTCATGTAAAAGAAAGGAGGCTGAAGAATTGCAGCAGGAAATACTACTTCGTTTAACAATGGGTGATAATATGCATTCACAGTTTGAGGAGTCATTCCCCATTTCTTAGTATCAACAGGTTCACCTAATTTTGCAATGTTTTTCCCGTATTCAAACTCAGAAGCTCTCCACATGTTCTGAACATACGAATCGGTAGCTACTTCCAGTTTCGAATAGTCCTCCCATTTCTCAGGATAACCGATTTTCACACCAAAAGCATCCAATTTTGCCAATGCCTCTTTTCTGGTGTCTTCACTCATCCAATCCAACTTCTCAATTCTTCCGCGCAAAACAATTTTCAAGTTGTTCACCAACTTGTCCATTCTCTCTTTTGCTTCAGCAGGGAAATATTTTTCTACATACAATTGTCCAACAGCTTCGCCCAGCACACCACCTGTTGCAGATGACATACGTCTCCATCGTGGCAACTGCTCTTTTGTTCCGGAAAGAACAGTTCCAAAAAATGCGAAATTTTGCTCTTCAAGCTCAGTCGTTAAATAACTGGCCGATTCGTCAAGAACTCTCCATTTTAAGTACAATTTAATATCTTCCAGTTTTTCATCAGCCAACATCTTATTTAGCTCGGCTGTGTATTTTGGATGAGTCGTAATTACATACTCTTTAATATCAGCACCTATCTCTTTAAAATAAGCTGCCCAATCAAAATTTGGATATTCAGAAGCCAATGTTTCAACTGTTTTAGGATTGTACATGGCTGGATAATTTCTGTTTTCCAGATTTGTATTGAATTTGCTTGCCATGCGGGTCTCGAATCTCATGATTTTTTCAGCATTTGTTTTAGCAACAGCTGCATTTTCGCCAATCAATTCGAACATCTTAGCTACGTGCTTCACAAACTCAACACGAATGTTGGCGCTTGTTTCGTTATCTGCTGTGTAGTAATCACGATCCGATAAGGAAATACCCGATTCCGACAAATACATTCTGTGAACACTTGTGTTCTTCATATCTTGTTCAACGCCGGCACCAAACAAAGCACTTATTCCCATTTTATGCAGGTGAACCAAAGTATGACGCAAATCAACCGGATTCGAAATTGCTGCAATTCTTTCAAATTCGGGCAACAATGGCTTTATACCAACAGAATTAATTTTTTCAACATCCATACCTGTAGCGTAAAAATCCTGAATCTTTTTCAGATTGCTTCCTGCTTCGGCATTTTCTGTTTTTGCTGCCTCTTCCAACAAATCATGTACAGCACCATTAGCACTTTCTCCTAAAATATCGAAGGCACCATATCGGCTTCTATCCGCAGGAATCGGAGTATTTTTCATCCAAGTACCATTGGCATATTCAAAAAAATCATCACCTGGATTTACAGTCAGGTTCATGTCTTCTTTTTTTAGTACTCCAGCACCTTTGGGTGCTTTTTCAGCACAACCTACCATAATGGAAAGAGCCAAACCTGCGCTCAGAATTCCACCTGACAATCTTTTAATATTCATTTTATGCGATTTGTTGTTAATACTATTTGTTTTTATTCGCCCCAAAATTAGAAAAAACCAACAAAATCCTCCTATTTTTTCGATAATCATTATGATTCACCCGACAAGACTAATTTTGTTATCCGCTTTTAAAGAGATATTTTTGCAAACAACTACAAAATGGAGAATTATATGAACGAGGAGATGGATAAAAAAGCCAGGGTGGTATTGGGAATGAGCGGAGGAACCGATTCGTCAGTTGCTGCAATGATGCTAAAGGAACAAGGCTACCATGTTATTGGTGTATCTATTTGGTTTTTTGGTGCAGATAATTCCTTTGATCCTTCTGATTCTCTACCCGATTTTATTATTGAAGCTCAAAAATTGGCGCAACAATTAGGCCTCGAACATCATGTGATTGATGCCCGCAAAGAATTTCGCGATACCATTATTCAATTCTTTTTGGATGAATATATGGCAGGACGAACTCCCAGTCCTTGTATTCAGTGCAACCCCCGGTTAAAATGGAAACTGCTTCTGGAAAAGGCAAACGAACTGGATTGTGAATTAATTGCTACCGGTCATTACATTCGGATTTGCAAAGAAACCAATGGATATTATATCTGCAAAGGCAAAGATCCTGCAAAAGATCAATCCTATTTTCTATGGAATTTGGGCCAGGATATTTTGTCGAGAACACTTACTCCTCTTGGAAAATATACCAAGACAGAAGTTCGGGAAATAGCCAGGAATTTTGGTTTTGAAGAAGTAGCAAAAAAGAAAGAAAGCATGGGCATCTGTTTTATGGACCGCATGGATTACCGCGATTTTTTAAAAGAGATGATTCCTGATTTGGATCAAAAGATAGGCCGTGGAAAGCTAACCGATACCAAAGGCAATCATTTGGGCTGGCACGATGGATATCCCTACTACACAATCGGTCAGAAACGAGGTCTGGAACTAAAAGAAAAATCAGGTTTGATGGTGAGCCGGATCGATGCCGATACCAACACACTTATCCTCGAAAAGAAAGATGATCTGAATAAAATGAGTTTAAAGGTTTCCAATTATTATTTTAATGATATTGAGGATAGTAATTTACCAAATATTAGAACTATTGTGCGGGGTTTGGGCCGAAATCCGCAAAAATACAGCTGTATTAAAATTAACAATAACACTGAACTTGAGGTGAAATTAGAAGATCCGGCTTGGGCTATTGCACCCGGACAACCCGTGGCATTCTATATTGGTGATAAACTTATTGGAGGCGGTTTTGCCGAGTAGTTCCCGGTTAATAAATTGATGCATTCCGGATAATTTCATTCTGCTCATCTATGATCAAATCTGATTCAATACTTTTCTTGAAATGATCCACTAATTTTTGATCCAGATCATCAAATTCTCTGCGCTCCTTATTTAACACACAAAGTGTTCCGAATAATTCCTCATTAGGATAGAAAATTGGCAAACCAAGATAACAGCACATTCCGCTGTTATACTTTAATTTATCCTGCCAGTAATCATCCATTGATGCATCTTTAATTTGAACTTTAGTTTTGCCCGCAACAACCGAATCACAGTAGGAACCAATATTTAGCTCTCCCCTATCTCCGATCAAATATGGGTTATTCTCGTTTCGGGAACGAACTAATACTTCCAGTTCATGAGGATGCAGTTTCATAATCAGAATTGCTGATACTTTCAACAAATCCTCCAGTAGATCTATTTTCTCCTGCCATTTCGACAAAATATTCAGATTTACATGTTGATTTTCTATTGCATTCATCTCTATCTATTTATTACTCCTTAAGTAAAGTTATGGAAAAATTAAACAGAATGCCAACAGTAAATTTCAGTCTTTATTTCCCAATAATATTAAATTCTAAAATATCTTTGTGCAGAACAATTTACAAAACGATATGGAAAATATAGATGGGGATTTTATGAATGAAGAGTTAATTAAATTAATTCGAATGAGAATGCCCTATGGGAAATACAAAGGAAGATATCTGATTGATATTCCCGAGCCTTATTTGGTTTGGTACCGGCAAAAAGGTTTTCCTCCTGGAAAATTAGGCGAAATGCTTGCATCCATGTACGAAATAAAACTAAACGGATTAGAGGGAATGTTAAGACCGCTTTGCAGGAAGTACCAGTGAGAATTAGGCAATTAAAAATAAATTTTTACGGATGTCTTCAAAAAGGATCGATTCATAAATTACTCTAAAAATTTGTTTGCAAGGCCATTGATTTAAATAAACACCACACTTTTTTCCCTTCGGAAAGTTCCATTTTTAAAAGGGAAGCATGAGTTATCGAAACCAATAATTTAAAGCCGACATCAACAAGACAGTAGTTGCGGTTCTCTTTTTGAATCACCTTTACTATCGTTCCCGGCAACTGATTCCGAATAGAGATATTTGGAATTTTCGCCAATGTTAAAGCAATATCCTCAGGACGAAGCGACACATTTATTTCATCACCAATTTGGCAACAATCAAGAACCATTTCCCTCTCAATACTAATTTCTTCACTTGCGTATTTGTTTGATAGAATGGTCAATCCGTTCTTCTTGCCGTGAGCTTCAACCTTAAATTGTATAACGTTCATCAAACCTGCACCACGCATTAGTTCAAGCATATTTTCCTGCTCAAGTAAATCAAGGTAGTTACCCTGCCCCACAACGCGACCATTTTTAAGCAAAAACAACTCCCGTGTTAAGCTCAACAAATCAGGCAAATCGTGACTAACCACCAACATTGGAATGTTAAATTTTCGATTGATCTTAATCAGGTAAGGAATAATCTGCCGGCGTAACTTCACATCCAAGGATGAAAAGGGTTCATCCATCAGTAAAAGCTTGGGAGAACTAAGTAAAGCGCGCCCAATGGCCACTCGTTGCTTCTCACCTCCTGATAACTGTTTAGGCCGTTTCTCAAGCAAATTATTTAGTTCCAGCAAATTAACCATCTCCGCAAATTCTATTACTTGTTTCCCTTTCGGGATGTATTTTGCTGCAAAAAGTAAATTTTTCCGAACATTCATGTGCGGAAACAATCTTCCTTCCTGAAACACATATCCAACTTTGCGATTTCGGGGCGGTTCCCAAATATTTTTAAAAGTATCTACCATAGTAGTATCTTCTATTTTCATGAACCCTTCATCTGGATGCTCCAAACCAACCAACAAATGCATTAAAGTTGTTTTACCTGCTCCCGACGGCCCAAAAATCCCAGTAATTCCCTGAATAAAATCCACTTCAATATCCAGAGAAAAATCACCCTTACTACGTTTTAAATGTGCTGACAAAGCGTGCATAAACAACTGATTTTTCGATTAAAACTAATTCTTACAATAGAATTTATCAAGCTTAATTTCTCTTGTGTAATTTCTTCACTAAATATTCGGAAAAAGCCATGGCCAAAAAAGAAAAAAGCACTGCAACCATAAGCAATCTAAATGCCGAACTTTCCATTCCTGGCATTTGAATCTGATTGAACAAAGCCAATGGAATGGTTTGAGTTTCGCCTGAAATATTTCCTGCGAATATAATGGTGGCTCCAAATTCACCTAACGATCTTGCAAATGAAAGAACAAAACCACTTATAATACCAGGCAAAGCTAATGGTAAAGTCACTCTTGCAAAACTCTGAAAAGTACTTGCCCCCAAAGTTTTCGCTGCTTCTTCAAATCCTGGATCCACCATTTCAATGGAAAGACGAATGGCACGCACAGCCAATGGAAAAGAAACAATCATAGAAGCAATTACTGCAGCATAATAAGTAAAGGCGATCCTGATTCCGAACAATTCATTCAACCATTGGCCAATCAGTCCTTTTGTACCTAATAAAAGCAACAGAATAAAACCTGTAGCAACCGGCGGTAAAACCAGGGGTAAATTGATAAATCCTTCAATTAAAGATTTTCCCCGAAAAGTTTTTCGGGCCAACCACCAGCCCATCAAAATAGCAATGGGTAAAACCAAAACAGCACACCATAAAGCCACTTTAAAAGAAAGGCCTATTGCACTCATTTCTGTTTCCGAGAATACAAACCAATGCTCCATAATTAGTCTATTTTAAAACCATTTTTTTTCCAAATAGATTTGGCTTTATCCTCGTTTAAAAAAGAAATAAATGCCTTTAGATTTTTATCTGATTTAACCTTACCTGAACCATAATACAACATCGGATCACAGTCTTTCACTGCAAACTCATAAACCATTTTTACTTTTTTAGATTTCTGTGCATCTGATAAATACACCATTCCCATTTCCACCTCACCCATCTCAACCATAAAAAGTGCGTCTCTGACATCTTTAGCAGGCAATATTCGTTTTGCAAGTTTATTTTCCCACGAATTATTGATCATGATTTGCATAGCATATTTACCTGCAGGCACATGAGCAGGATCGCCAATGGAAATTCGACCTTTGAATAAATCGGGGAAATCAACTATCGAAACAGAATCCAGATACAAATCCGTATTCTCAATGGGTACAATAGCTACCATTCTATTTTCAACCAGGCTCGTAATCGAATTTCGATCAACCAATTGTAAAGAATCCAAATAATCCATCCAGTCCTTGCTTGCAGAAACATAATAATCGAACTCGGCACCACTTTCAATTTGTCTGGCCAATATACCCGATGATGCAAAATTCAAACGAACATTTATTCCTGTCTCCTTCTTAAACTCTTGGGCAATTTCATTCATCACATCGGTAACACTTGCTGCTGCAAAAACACTAATTGAATTGGTGGATTTATTATGAGGTGAGCATGACAGTAAAAAAACAAATAGGAGCAAAAAGAGATATTTTATCTTCGCTTTCAACAATAATTTCATAGGGGAATAAATTTAGTTGGGTTTTGAAGACCTGAAAATAGCAATTTTTCCTAAGATTAAGGCTTTCAAGAATTGGAAGATCACTTTAAAAGAAAACACAACACACCAGTTGTTATATCCTGACCTTAAATTTTTTTGACAACAAGCTGTAAAATTAACTTGAAACAAGATAAAATGAAACGGAAATATTACTATTAAAATACCGACAAAATTAGTTTGATAACAAATCTAAACAAAAGTTTTGGCATCTTTAGCCCGTAACTGCTCCAAACGAGAACGTATTGGTTTGTACCTAATTATAAAACCCAACCCCAATAAACAAAAATAAACAAGCCAGTCTTCTTTAAGCAAAATTACATGCAAAACGACCAAACCAGCAGCTACATAAGCCAATTTATGAAGTTTTTTCCAAGTCTTTTTCAGGAATCTCATTGATCTTTTATTGGATGTAATCATTAATGCAAAAACAATAATTCCAGCCAAGAATCCAGGCACAAGTTTTACTTCACTAAAAATGGCCAAGAATCCCTCGTACTTTATAAAAAAAGTAAAATGTAAAAGAACATAAACACCTGTTGATATGCCGATGGCCTGACGAGTTCGCAAATTACTTGTCCACCCAAAAAGAATACGTACAGGAGTACACATTAAAATGGCAATTAGAAAACGAATGGCCCATTCTCCTGTTATATGAATGGCATATTTAATTCCTGGTATTGCATCAACATCCATTTTTTCAGCTAATTTGGGAGATAGTTCGTAATCATCAAAAATGAGAAAATCATAACTGTTATCCTCAAAATTAAAATTTGCCAATTCGTACAAGCTCAACAAAGGCACAAACGCAATGATGCAAACTAAAATCCATCCCCTGTTTTTCTTTAGCCAATTCATATAAAATTCAAAATTAGTAACGCAGCCTCTTTTTTCAGAGGCAATATAAAAACAAAAAAAGCCCAAAACAGAAAGCTGGTGCTCTTTTCAATAATTAAAGATGGGAAAAAAATAAGAGATGATAAATACCTACATATAGGTATTAAAAAAGGAACAAATTACCCTACACGGCTAATCTGCTTTAATTTATCCATATCCAGTATTGAAATACAACGACCATTTACCTTTATGATCTTGTCAGATTCAAAACCGCAAATCTGCTTCGACACACTCTCTCGACTGGTGCCAATCATGTAAGCAATTTCTTTACGACTAAGAGGTAAAACAAAATTAGGGGAATTAAAAATCACAATTGAGAAATACAAAAGAGCATCGGCAACTTTGCCAAAAATCTTTTTTTGATGCTGATCAATAAAACGATGGTAATTCCTCACACTATCGTTACATACCGAAGACAATATCTCATAACCAAACCTTCCATTTTCTTTAATAAACGAAGAAAAAACAGAAAGCTTGATATAACAAACGGTTACATTGGTTAAAGCCATGTAAGAATAGTGAGTTATGCTGTTGCTAAAGATAGAATGTAAGCCCAAATAAGAATGAGGCTTAATAAGCTGCAGAATATATTCCTGATGCTGATCACCTTTCCCATATTCTTTCACAAGACCACTTCTTAAGTATACAACATGATCCGCTAAAGAACCCTCCGACAATATGATTTCTCCCTTTTCAAATGAAGCTTCATGATAGTTATCACTTAACAAAGACAAGTCATCGTTAGACAGCATTTGAACAGCACAAGATTTGTCTATACAAGTTTCGCAATTCGAAAAAACAGAAGTGTTAGGTTGTAGTAACATAATGATGTAATATATATCACAAAGATATGATAAAACATTCACAATAAGTAATTATTACATCCATAACTTAGGTTGTAACTTTACAATAAGCGAAGGAATCATGAAAAAAGCGATCCTTATATTATTACTCCTTAGCTCAATAATATTTATTGACTATGTAATACTTATTGCCTTTGGATGGTCAGCTTTTGAATTGGGAGCTCAGGATGAATTTTACTGTGGGTTCTATTGTAAATTTGGGCTGTCTCTTGTGATTTTATCTTTTGTTGGTGTGATGTTCTTTTTAAAAAGTTTTTTCAATAAAAAACCAATTTAAAACACTTACTATTATATTTATCTGGCTTATAAAAAAGAGGATCGACTATTCAGACGATCCTCTTTTTACTGCTATAAAATTAGATTATTACAAACCTAAATTCTTATTTTTTATCACCTCATCCTGAAGTTTTCTTGCCAATTTTTGCTCACGCACAAGTGCATTTTTACGATGAGTATCGAATTCCTCACGCACCTCCTCCAATGTTTCTTTGGTTTCAACTGTTACAATATTACTTCTTTTAAATAAGAAGAAGCACAATCCGGCAATCCCAAGCGATCCTAATATTAAAACCCACATAATGGTGCTGTAACTTGATTTTGAAAGCTGCATTCCCATTAGGTTCATACTATCTTTTGAATTAATCGTTTCTTCCAATTGATTTTTTACTGTTTGCAATTCTTTTTTTAGGGAAGTAATTTCATCATTTTGATTTTCAAGTAAAGATTTTGTATCCAACAAATTCTTTTTCACAAAGTTCAACGAATCAGTAACATTCAATTGAAACTTCTCTAAAGAGCTGATTTTAACAACTTTATAATCTTCATACCGATTGGATTTTGTCATCATATAATCAAACTGCTCTTTAATGGTTCCTTCATCAAGATAAGCTTTTACAGGCTTTCTTACGACAGGTTTCTCAACTTTCGGAGCAGTAAGCTCCTGCTTAGCTGTTTCTTGTTTCTTCACTTCTGTTTTTACCTCGGCAGCAGTTTCTGTTGTCTGTGCAAATATTGCAAATGAAAACAAGATGAAAAGGACGGTTGAAAATAATGTTTTGTACAACTTCATTGGGATTCTTTTTGTTTTAATTCGTTTCTCAATTACAAAGAAAACGATATTCTACTTAGAAAATTGTTAGTATTGAGTAATATTTCTTAAACTTATTTATGCTGAATTTCTACTGGCATTAATATTACCATAAAGTGATCGAATAACCAAGTTTTGCAGTATGTTATATTTATTTTGATCAATATTCCCAGATAAATCCATCTCCCGGATTTTCATCAGAGCAAATTGCTGAATACATATCAAAGGCAATACAATCTCTTCCCGTAAATGAATAGAATCCTTTAATTCCAATGATAATTCCATAATCTCTTCTTGTCCGGATACTTCCAACAACATATCAATGCTCAATTGATATTCTTTATAAATCCAATTCCAAAATTCACCAAATTCTTTATCTTTTTTCATGTATTGAGTCAATGAAAAATAAGATTTACTTATTGACTGCATGCTATTTTCAACCAAAGTTCTAAAAAACAGAGAATTAGTATACAAACTCTTACACCCTTCCATTCGTCCTTCTTCTTTCAATCTTTTTATAGATGCTCCAACACCAAAAAAACCAGGTACATTTTGCTTCATCTGACTCCAGGCTCCTACAAAAGGAATTGCCCGTAAATCTTCAAAGTTTAATTCGGATGATGCATTTCGTTTGCTGGGGCGACTTCCAATTTTTGCCTCTCCATAGTATTTCAAGGCACTCATTTTCTCTAAATAAGGCACAAACTTATCCGATGATTTAAATCGCTGATACTCTTCCAAACTGTATTGTGAGAGAGCCTCCATTATTTCTCTGTCCTCTGTACAAAATTGTTTGCTTTGATCCTCGAACAAACGGTTTCCCAATCCGGCGGTAATCAGTAATTCCTGATAATATTTAGCCGATGCCTTGGTTCCAAACTTCGAACTAATCGTCTGACCCTGAATGGTTACCTGTATTTCCTGGTTTTCGATATTATTTCCCAGAGAAGAATAAAATTTGTGTGTGTTCCCTCCTCCCCGTGCCGGAGGTCCCCCACGCCCATCAAAAAAGACAACTACAATTCCCTTTTCACGTGCCAATCGTGTAATGTTTTCTTTTGCTTTATAAATACTCCAATTTGCTGAAAAATAACCACCATCTTTGGTCCCGTCAGAAAAACCAAGCATAATGGTTTGCTTCTTTCCTCTCGAAACTAAATGCTGATAGTACACCTTATTTTCAAACAATTTCCTCATTGTTTCATCCGCTTTCTCCAAATCATCAATCGTTTCGAATAGTGG
Source organism: Marinifilaceae bacterium (assembly GCA_016936255.1). GTDB lineage: Bacteria > Bacteroidota > Bacteroidia > Bacteroidales > Marinifilaceae > Labilibaculum. Next base: position 20,153 of record JAFGYE010000117.1, read on the forward strand.
TACAATGTCTAATGGTAAAGTACCTTCCCAGGCACAAAGCTTAGCCATAGCATAAACCCGGGCCACATCAACCGAAGTTTGGCAATTACTGATGATAAACCGATTACAAGCCAATTCTCCATTTCTTTCCTGAATCTCTTTCATTGTGGAAAAAACACTTATCGTGTCTCTGCTCACCTCATCTTCTGTTTTAAAATAGCTAACCGATCCTTTTACTTCAAATAAACTTTCAAGAGAAACATCGCCAATTTGATTCGTTAAAAAGGTAGAAGATTTACACAAAACATCAAAAGCTTTACCAATAATCCGACTATCCTGCCGGATGTCAATATTAGCAAAATGAGAACCAAACAGTTTCACTTTATTCTGAAACTTCCTCAATAAATCGAGAAAGAAACCATCGTGTTGCTCCACTAATATTCTCTCAATTTTATTCAAACAATCAGTAATCTCAGCAAGAGTGATTCCTGCACTTTTATCACTATCATTCAAAGCAGTAAGAACCCTTTCTTCCAAATTCACAATTAACTCATGCACCCCCTTAAAGCTTAAGCGCCTGCGCAAAAGTCTCAAATCTTTGTAATAATTCAAAAACAAAATATACCGAAGTCTTTCTGCAACTTTCAGTGTTGTTTCAGTATTTACATAAGGATTTCCATCACGGTCGCCTCCCGGCCAAAAACCAAATGAGATTACAGAACCAACCTTTTCATTAGAAAAGTCTTCGCTTTTTAACAATTCTGAATACAAATCGGAAGCCGACTGATAAAATATATTCTCAAGATACCAGCTCAAACTTTTTGCCTCATCATATGGCGTAGGACGTTCCTTCTTAAAAAACGGTGTTTTCCCCAACTGGGTAAGCAATAACTTAATTTGAAGTAAATCGCTTTTTTGAATGGCTTTTATCAAATCATTAATAATGGCAAGAACAGTGCTGGGATAAAATTGCGTAGGATGAGCAGTTAACACAACCCGCACAGCAAAATGCTCTAAATCATTTTTAAAATCCTCCCATTTACCGGTTTGTTTGATCTTCGACTTTAATGCTTTCAAACTGCCGGCACCATCTAAATCATTCATTTTGCCAAAGACTGCATCCTCCACGGCATCCAGCAAAACCACCTGTCTTTCGATGTAATGAATTACCCGAAACATGAAATCAAATTCTTCCTCCTCTGTTTTAAAGGAGGTTTGCTTCTCAAAAAAATCCTCGAATATTTCAACCGGTGATTTTCCTGTCTCCAATCCCTTCGAGCATTCTTCTTTTAAAATGGGAATTAATATTCCCGTTTTATGAATACCATCCAATGGCAATGTCAAAAATATACTGTTGTACAATTTGTACTTTAAATCAACTTCATTTTGAAATTTCTCTGATCTCATATAATTATATTTCTCCCCCGTACATATACATATATCAATTGATCCGATTAAGATAAGAAAACAGATTGAAATTAACGAGGAGATAAACTATTTTCAGAAATATTTGCTGCTGGACAAAGACTGCTGCATTCACACAACTCAACCTCTTTATCAGCAAGGAAAAAATCTCAAAAACTTCACTCCTTTTTAAAATAATTACATCAGATAAATTGTATCTTTAAACTTGTTGCACCAACAACTTACTTCCTAATCCGGAACTCTTATACCGCTTATGATTAAACATCTTAAAATAGTTGACTCGGATCCCATGTTATACGATTATCAATATGTGATTCAAAAAAGATTAAATGCAGCTTTCCAAAAGGAAAAGGAACTAACAGAAACTACGCTTTCAGCCTTTGCCAATGGACATCATTATTATGGTCTCCATCAAGATTCTGAAAACTGGATTATTCGGGAATGGGCTCCAAATGCCGATAAAATGTATCTTATTGGTGAATTTTCGAACTGGCAAGAGCAAACGAACTATCAATTCGAAAGAATTGCCAATGGTAATTTTGAGTTGAAACTACCGTTAGCTTCATTAAAACAAGCTGATTTATATAAATTACTGATTTATTGGCCGGGAGGAAAAGGAGAACGTATTCCTGTTTGGTGCACACGAGTGGTACAAGATCCTGATACACTTATTTATTCAGCTCAAGTGTGGCAAAACGAAAAGCCTTTTGAATGGAAATTTGATACCAATAGAGTCAAATACAAATCGCCTCTTATTTATGAAGCCCATATTGGAATGGCTACAGAAAAAGAAAGCGTTGGCACTTATAAGGAATTTAGTGAACTCGTATTGCCCAGAATTCACCGCGCCGGTTACAATACCATTCAATTAATGGCCATTCAGGAACATCCGTACTATGGCTCTTTTGGATATCATGTTTCCAGCTTATTCGCAGCATCTTCCCGCTTCGGAACGCCCGAAGAATTGAAACAACTAATTGATGCAGCACATTCCTTAGGCATTATGGTGATTATGGATATCGTTCACTCGCATGCGGTAAAAAATGAACTGGAAGGCATTGGTAATTTCGATGGTTCGCCACATCAATTTTTTCATGCAGATGAACGAAGAGAACACATAGCATGGGATTCTTTGTGTTACAATTATGGGAAAAATGAAGTTCTTCACCTTCTGTTATCCAATATAAAATACTGGTTGGAAGAATATCATTTCGATGGATATCGTTTTGATGGCGTGACAAGTATGCTTTACTACGATCATGGTTTATCGAGAGATTTTACAAGCTATGAAATGTATTTTGACGGCGGACAAGATGAGGATGCAATTTGCTACCTAAGCTTAGCCAACAAGTTGATTCACGAATACAATCCCAATGCGATTAGTGTTGCAGAAGAAATGAGCGGATATCCCGGCTTAGCATCTTCTTTGGAGGATGGAGGCTTGGGTTTTGATTTTAGATTAGCCATGGGAATTCCCGATTATTGGATCAAGCTGATTAAGGAAACACATGATGAAGACTGGAATGTAGGCAATATATTTTACGAATTATCCAACAAACGAGCCGAAGAAAAAACCATTAGCTATGCAGAATCTCACGATCAGGCTTTGGTTGGCGATCAAACGCTTATTTTCCGTTTAATTGAAAAGTCAATGTATGACAGCATGGACAAATCAAGTGTAAGCTTAGTGGTCGATCGTGGAATTGCTCTTCACAAATTAATCCGACTACTAACCTTTTCCTGTTCCGGAAATGGCTACCTAAATTTTATGGGGAATGAATTTGGCCATCCCGAATGGATTGATTTTCCCCGCGCCGGAAATAATTGGTCCTACAAACATGCACGGCGCCAATGGAGTTTAGTCGACAATCACCTCTTACGTTTCGAATATTTAAACGAATTTGACAGGGATATGATCGCATTACAAAACAAAGAGGAATTCATGAACGAACCTCACATTAAATGCGTTCAATCGGATGAGCAAAATCAAATTTTGGCTATTCTGAGAAAAGATTTACTATTTGTTTTCAATCTCAATCCAAACGAATCGTTTACTTATTACGGAATTCCAGCAAAATCAGGAAAATATCAGCTTGTACTTAATTCAGACGAGAATAAATATGGAGGCTTCGATCGTGTGGATGGCAGCCTGCTTTACTATTCCAAACCTGAAGTTTCAATGTCGAAAAACCACAGGGTATACCTTTATTTACCAAGTAGAACAGCTTTGGTATTCAAGTATATTCCATCAAAAAGTATCTTTTAAATATGGGCATTCCCAAACCAATTATATATCAATTGCTTCCCCGTTTATTTGGAAACAAAAACACGAAGCCTGTTGTTGATGGCTCCCGAAGTGAAAATGGAACCGGAAAGTTCAATGACATCAGCAACACTGCACTACAGGAAATAAAAAAACTTGGAATTACTCATGTTTGGTATACCGGAATCATCGAGCATGCGATTGTTGAAGCTTATCCTGATGCTGGAATCCCTCATGGAAATCCTTTAGTGATTAAAGGAAAAGCAGGATCTCCTTATGCAATTAAAGATTATTACGATGTGAATCCTGATTTGGCAAAGGATGTAAATAATAGAATTCAGGAGTTTCAAGATCTTGTTGCCCGAACCCATCAGAACAATATGAAGGTAATTATCGATTTTGTTCCCAATCATCTGGCCCGGGAATATCATTCGGATGCAAAACCGGAAGGTATTTCTGATTTTGGTGACCATGATGATAATAGTAAAGCATTTTCGGCCACTAACAATTTCTACTATTTGCCACACCAAGAATTGCATTTGTCTGATGAAATAAGAAATCGGTTTCCAAATACAGATTATCAGGAATTTCCTGCAAAGACAACCGGAAATGATCAATTTACTGCACATCCGCAACTTAACGATTGGTACGAAACCGTTAAACTAAATTATGGCGTTGATTACCTGAATGGACACTCCGCTCATTTTCATCCAATTCCAGATACTTGGTTGAAAATGAAAGACATTTTACTCTATTGGGCAAAAAAAGAAATTGATGCTTTCCGTTGTGATATGGCCGAAATGGTACCCGTAGAATTTTGGCATTGGGTTATTGGTGAAATAAAATCGGTATTTCCTGATATCCTTTTTATTGCTGAAGTATACAATCCTTATTTGTACGAAACCTATATTAAAAACGGAAAATTCGATTATTTGTACGACAAAGTAGGTTTGTACGATACTCTAAAAGGAGTAATCCGCGGAGAACGCCCGGCAAGAGATATTTCACAATGTTGGCAATCCTTAAATAATCTGGACGAATACATGCTTCGATTTCTGGAGAATCACGATGAGCAAAGAATTGCTTCACCCTATTTCGCTTCCAATCCTATCAAAGCCCTTCCCGGGATGATCCTGTCACTTTGCATGCACCGAGGACCTTTACTAATTTATTCAGGACAGGAATTTGCCGAGACAGGAATGGAAGTATCCGGTTACAGCGGATCTGATGGACGATCTACCATATTCGATTACTGGAATTTACCAGAACATCAAAAATGGATGAATAATGGTAAGTTCGATGGTGATTTATTATCTGATCAGCAAAAAAAACTGAAAACAGCCTATGAGGACATTCTAAAATACGCACAACTTCCGGCTATTGTCTTTGGTGAATTTTATGACATTATGTGGCAAAACACAGATTCAAACATTTTTAATTCGGATAAAGTTTACGCTTTTCTGCGACATACTGCTGATCAAAAACTATTGGTGATTTGTAATTTCGATGATCACACTCAACATTTGCAGGTAAAAATACCAACACATGCCCTGGAAACAATGAATATTCCTTGTCCGATAGAATTGAGCTTTGTTAATATACAATCAAATGCTAAAGTTAATCTAACCTGTGAAGAAACATCTGGAAAAGGACTGGCTCTAAACATTCCCGGCTATCAATATCTTCTGTTTGAAATTAGATATTAAAAAAAATCACTGATTTATATGCTGTTATTGCAATTAATTGAGTGAATAGATCGTAATATCATCAGTAATTGTACTACGTTTACACAATTTTTAAAAATCAACTGCGAAATAAACATTGCTTAGGAGTTTGACCTTGGTTTTGCTAAACGCGAAAAACAAATAAGAAATGTTAAAGAACGAATTAGAGCTGATCATATCAGGTAAAAAAATATCAGTAAACAGACCAGAACCAATTGTTGCAGATATCGAGGTGGTTCCCTACAAAAGACGCATGGATCCTATGGATGCCATAGATGCACTTATTGAAGGCTATTCGGTTTTAATTGTTGATTACTATAGCAGCGGACTTGCTGTACTCAGCGAATTAAAAAAACATCTGGAGAAAAAATATACGGATCAATCGTTTAAGGGACAACGTGAATTGCGCAAAACTTATCGCGAGCTTTCTCATAAACTGCTTCTGCACATAACAAACAACAAACTCACGGTTAGAAAAGCTCCGGAAATTGGCTGGTTAGAAACACTATATCCTGATTTCACTGAATTTCTGCTGCCATTTTCTCTGGTTCAAGGATTAAACAGTTCGTGGCAATGGTACGACAAAGGTATTTTCATTCCTGTTATCGACAGAAAAATACATCCGTTTTATGGCACCTATTTCCCTACCCGATTTGAACATTTAAAGCTATTCGATAAATGGTTGGAACGTTACAAGGGAGAAAAAAAATCTGCTATTGATGTTGGAATTGGTTCTGGCATTTTAAGTTTTCAACTGTTGAAGCATGGTTTTCAGAAGGTTTGTGGTACAGATAACAATCCGAATGCAATTATTGGCTTGACACAAAGTCTGAAGAACAGCAAATTAAACTCGAAAATAGAACTTTTATTCGGAGATTTATTTGCCCAAAACGACAGCAAATCAGATTTAATTGTATTTAATCCTCCCTGGTTGCCGGCATCAAACAAATCGGAAGGAATTGACAATGCGATCTACTATGAAAAAGATTTGTTTCCACGCTTTTTTGCAGAAGCAAAAAAACACACCAGACTTAATGGTCGTGTTGTAATTCTGTTTTCAAATCTGGCACAAATTACAAATCAGAAGCAAAGTCACCCTATCGAAAAAGAATTGGCTGAAGGCGGTCGTTTTGAAAAAGAATTACTTTTGCATAAAAAAGTCAGATCAGCTTCAAAGAATACAAAAAGAAATCAAAATTGGCGCCACGAAGAAATGATAGAACTATGGGTATTAAAATTGCTTTAACCAAACACAAAAAATGTTAAATGCCAATTTATTTCGTAAATTTGAAGTAACTCGTTATAAGTAATAAAAATAGAAACTTAATTTAAAATATCATGGCTAAGTCACAAGACGCTAAGAAAAACGTTAAAAAGGAATCGACAAAAACGGCGAAAGAAAAAAAAGAAGAAAAAAGAGAGAAAAAAGCTAATAAAAAATAATTTCATTAGTTCCAAATACAAAAAAAAGGCTGTTTCAAAATTGAAACAGCCTTTTTTCATACCTATTTTATTCTAAATCCATTTTACATAGTTAAAATCCTGACGATGCGGAAGGTTGCAGTTACAAGCATACATTCTCAATCCAAAATCGAAGATTCCCGGATCATTCAACACCAGATCCAAACGATAGAATGCCAGTGAATCTACCTTACGGTCAAGAATTAATTGTTCAGTTCGAATCGGTCCAGGTTTCTGAGGATCTATGGTTGCTCTTATTACCAATTCAACACAAATATCTTCATCAATCAAATCCTTTAAATCAAGTGCAACTTCTACATGATAATTTTCACCTGACAAATATTTGTGTTTCGGAGTACTTGGTGCATCCACAGAAACCACTTCAATATGATCCCATGCTGTAAGAATTTTCTTTTTCCATTTGGCAGTATCTTTTGCCATTTCGTAGTCTTTCTCCTTTAATTTCAGAACACGTTGATGCATTTTACTGTAAAAATGATTTTTGTAATCGTCAATCATACGTTTGGTTGTATATTCAGGTGCAATTTCAGCTATACATTTTTTAATGTACTGAATCCAGTCAACCGGTATATTGTTCTCATCACGCTTATAATACAGAGGTATTATTTCATTTTCGAACATTGAGTAAATTGTCTGTGCATCTAATTCATCCTGAAACGATTGATTTTCATAGGTTCTGTTATCAGTCAGTGCCCATCCTGCTCCTTCACGATAACCTTCCAGCCACCATCCGTCGAGAACACTAAAATTAAGAACTCCATTCATAACAGCCTTTTCACCCGATGTTCCGGAAGCTTCCAATGGACGGGTTGGAGTGTTCATCCAGATATCAACACCTTTAACCAATCGCTGGCCTAATTCCATGTCATAATTCTCAAGGAATAAAATTTTCCCTTCAAATTCAGGACGACGAGACACATCAACAATTCGCTTAATCAAATCCTGTCCTGCTTTATCCGCAGGATGTGCTTTCCCCGCAAAAATAAATTGCACTGGTTTTTCAGGATTATTTAAAAGTTCGGCCAATCGCTCTATATCACTAAATAATAAATGAGCACGCTTGTAGGTGGCGAATCGACGCGCAAACCCAATGGTAAGAGCATTCTCATCTATCGAATTCATAATCTCAACTAAAGAACGAGGATCCTCATATCTTTTAATCCAATTCTTTTTGAACCGATCCTTCGCAAAATCAATCAGTTTTTTACGCAATACATTTTTTATCGCCCAGATTTTCTCATCTGCAACATCATATATTTTTCTCCAATATTCTTTGTTCGACAAATCATTTAAGAATCCTTTATCAAATTCCTGTTCGTGCAAGGTTCTCCATTCTTTTGCAGTCCAGCTAGGATAATGCACTCCATTTGTTACGTAACCAATATGCAATTCCTCAGGAAAATATCCCTGATAAAGATTATTGAACATTTCCTGAGAAATTTTGCCGTGAAGCATACTTACTCCATTCATGGCAACCGACGTATTGGCGGCCAAATTACTCATCGAAAATCTCTCGTTATAATCCAAAGGATTTTCCCTGCCCAGAGCAAGAAATTGATCCCATCCTAATTTCAATTTTTCAGGAACATAAGACAGGTAATGTCTGATCATATCAGGAGAAAAAGTGTCATGTCCGGCTGGTACCGGCGTATGAGTAGTAAAAAGAGAAGAAGCCCTTACGATTTCCAAGGCTACTTCGAATTGATAACCATCAGAAATCAGATTAATCAAACGTTCTACATTTATTAATGCCGCATGTCCTTCGTTGCAATGGTATAAGTCAGGCTTGATACCAACAGCATCGAGGGTTTTGATACCTCCCATTCCCAAAAGAATTTCCTGCTTAATCCGGTGATCCCAATCGCCTCCATATAGTTGGTGAGTTAAAGAACGATCTTGCTCATCATTCATTTCGGTTTCCGTATCCAAAAGATATAAGGAAATTCTACCCACTTCAACCTTCCATATTTTTGCTGTAACAGTTCTTCCTTCCAAAGGAAAAGAAATGGTTTTTGCAAAACCAGAACTATCTCTCACCCTGCTTATTGGCAACTGAGAAAATTTTTGTTCGTCCAGCTCAACCAATTGCTCGCCATTTAAAGATAAACGCTGGGTAAAATATCCAAACCGATACATAAAACCAACCGCAACCATATCCACATTTGAGTCACTGGCTTCTTTTAAATAATCGCCCGCTAATATTCCCAATCCACCGGAATAAATTTTCAGGTTATTATTTAAACCGTACTCCATACTGAAATAAGCAATCTTAGGTTGTCCTTCGGCCGGCTTTTCGGCCATGTAGTTTTTAAAATCCTGAATTACAGCAGTATAATTTTGCATAAAAGACTCATCAGCCGCCAATTCTTTCATTCGTGCACTTGAGACTTGCTTAAGCAGTAAAATTGGATTTTTTTTACAACTATGCCATAACTTGGAATCCACCGATTCGTAAAGGTCAATAGCTTTATAATTCCAACACCACCATAAATTTTTAGACAATTCCTCCAGTCCAAGTAATTCCTTAGGAAGATTGGTCTCAATAATTAATTTCCGCCAACTTATTTGATTGCTTTTTGGTACGTTCAAATGATTTTCAACCAAAACCTGCACAGGTGATTCGTTTTCCTTTTTCATATTATTTTTGATTGCTAATTCGTAAGCCTTGTAATAATTTCCAATAAAATTTTTCCACAACGTCCTTTTGGCAATACTGCCTGCATTTTCCCTGCACCGAATTATATGATCCTCTGATTTTGTTGAAAAATTAAATATATGAGAAGAAATATTTTCTACAACTTCTTTTCGATTGGAATCATTTCGTTCCACAACTGCAACGCCGCCTTTGTCTGCCTCTCCAATCATTTGAACCCATTGTCCAAATCCGGATAATGAAGTTGTTATGGTAGGAACGCTAAAAGCAACACTCTCCATTGGAGTATATCCCCAAGGTTCATAATAAGATGGAAAAACTGACAGGTCCAATCCCATCAAAAGCTCATAATAAGACTTATTAAATATGCCATCCTTTCCATCCAGATAGGTTGGCACAAAAATAACTTTAACTCTCTCATCTTCACCATTACTAAAACCCAAAGACTTGATCTTTTTTAAGATCTCATCCCTGTCTTCATTGCCCAGGTTATGGGTTAAATAAGGTTTTGTCAGAAACTTTTTTTTCGGATATTCCGCCAAATTCTCCTGTAAATCCTTTCGGGGACCCCGCTGATCTCCTGGAATCAAAAAGAAAGCTACAATATCACGATCCATATATTTATTTGCATTCAATTGGGCCAAAGCTTCCAAAAACACATCAAGGCCTTTGTTTTTGAACTCGTAACGACCACCTGTTCCTACAAACAATGTATTCTCCTTTATTTCATAACCCAAAAGCGATTCGGCTACTTTCGTGAATTCTTTTTTTGATTTCTGTCTGGTAATTTCAAGCTGTTCGGGATTCGGTACAAAATCATCTTCAAAACCATTTGGCATCACCACATCTACAGCGCGCCCATGAAATTGCCTGCATTCCCGTGCTGTGATATCACTCACAGTTGAAGAACAATCTGCTGCCAGAGCAACACATTTTTCCATTGAGCATTTGGCCGTAACATTGTACTGTCTTGGCTTTTCAATTGGATTAAAATGAAGCAGATTATCGTACAAGTTTTCATAATTACTGGCCAATACCCGTCCAAGCATACTTGCATGAGTCGTGAAAATTGTTGCAATATCAGGCGCTTGATCTTTCAAATACAAGAGTCCGGCACCTGTCATCCACTCATGAAACTGAGCAACTATTTTATTTTTCGACAAATCATTAAACTGTACAAAACTCTCAATGACTTTACCACTTGCATAACCAAACATTGCAGCATCATTATAATCATCCTGTCCATATAAAGATTCCAACCGGTAAATTTCCCACAACTGACTGTAAATAGCGTCTTTCTTCGCCAGAAAATCCGAAAAATCAATCAAAATCACAATTGGATTTCCCGGTATTTTCCAATATCCAATCCGAACCGACAAACCATCAGCTTTTAATTTCTCTCTCCATTCCGGAAACAATTTTTCATCTTCCTGAAACTCTTTCTCCCGGTGTTCGGTTTTATTAAAATCCGGTCCTATATAAATGATCCGATCGTTAAACACTGGTTTAAGCGACAAGGCCTTTGTAGAAATAACCGTATGAATTCCACCTACCTTATTGCAAACTTCCCAACTAATTTCAAATATAAAATCCGGAATTACATCCCTATTATCCATACCCATATATCATTACGAATTACTTTTAGCTATTAGACCCAGCTAAAGTGTTGACTACATTAAAATCTGATAATTACTAATAAACTGAACATTTTTTACGATTTCCTTTTTAAGGATTAATTTTTCAATTCACTTAGCTCCCTTTCATATTTAGCAATTAATTCATCCTTTTGTGAAATTTGATATTGCAATTCTTCGGGATCAAGGGCTAAACCATCTTTAATCAATTTCAAGCGTATCTGAAAATCACTTAATACATTCATATAATTAATAAATGCATCGTAAGGTGAGCTGTACGGATTAAAATAAGAATGCACATCACCATCAGAAGCAAACTTGGTACACATGTAGTAAAAATGATCGCTGGCTTGTAAAAATTTCCAATCCAAGTTAATTCGGTCATCATTTACAGCTGCAACATCGTCACGTAATGCATATAATTTTCGGAAAGCTTCATCCTGAAGTTTGTTGCCCAGCCATGCCGACAAATCACGCTCTTCATCTGCCCATGAAATTGCATTAGGCACATGCGCCTGAGCAATTGGATGAAATTCAGAAGCAAGCTCAGAAGGAGTTGCAAATTTATATTTCGATTTCGAAATAACCTCCTGAGGAAGGTGAGCTAAGAATTCAAAAATTCCAGATTTCTTCTTCTGATGTTCACCGAAGGTTTCATAATCCATAAATATATTCACAAAATCTTCTTTTTCATCCATTTCATTCAGCCAGCCAACAAATTTAGTTGTTGTTAACGGCCATTCCTTCCATCCTTCAGATGAAAACCGGAATGAAATATCATCACTTAGTTTGTAATTACGCATTAAAACTTTTAGCTTGGGATTGATTGCGTTGCAGTACAAATAATTTGGACTCTTCCAACCCAAGATGTGCTTGGCTCCTTCTGTTAAAATTGCCTTATACCCCATTTTGGAAACCATTTCCCCAATTTCGTCCGAATAAATCATTTCTGTGTTTCGAAATACAGATGGCCGAACTCCAAAAAGAGCTTCTATTTTATCGCTGTGACTTGTCACTTGCTGAACAAACTCCTCTTTATTGATTAATGAAGCAAGAGAATGAGAATAAGTTTCTGCTAAAAACTCAACATCTCCCGTTTTGGCCAGATCTTTGAAAGTATCAATAACTTCCGGTGCATATTGCTCGAGTTGATCCAAGGCAATGCCCGTGATAGAAAATGATATTTTAAACTTGCCTTTGTTGTTTTTTAATAATTCCAAAACAATTTTATTTGCAGGCAGATAACACTCATCTGCAATTTTTCTCATGATCGACTCATTGGTATAATCATCGTAATAGTAGTGATCATTGCCAATATCAAAAAAACGATATCTTTTTAAACGTAAGGGTTGATGAATCTGAAAATATAAACAAAGTGCCTTCATAATCTTAATTTTTTACTAATGGTTCGAATAATTTGATTGCGGAAACATAGACATCATGAACATTAACAGCCGCATTGGCCCACTTCAAATTATCCACTTCCTCTTTACCCTCTTCCTTAAAAACTTTCGAAAGAGCTTCATATTTAATAATTCCGTAAATGGCATCGGCCATAGCATCAATATCCCAATAATCTACCTTTACAGCATGAGTCAGTATTTCTGAAACTCCTGATTGCTTCGATATAATAACCGGTACATTTGATTGCATCGCCTCCAAGGGAGATATCCCAAATGGCTCAGATACAGAAGGCATTACATACACATCACTTAAAAGGAACATATTAAACACATCATCTCCCTTTAAAAATCCCGTAAAATGAAACTTATCACTTATTCCCAATTGAGCGGCCCGGTCTACCATTTCCTCCAGCATATCCCCACTGCCAGCCATTACGAACCGCACATCATTTGTTCTTTTCAAAACCTGATAAGCTGCTTCAACAAAATATTCCGGTCCTTTCTGCATGGTTATCCGCCCTAAAAAAGTCACTACTTTTTCTTTTACACCTTTTTTAATTTTAAGCTTTTCTTCCATTGAAACAGGTTCAACAGCATTGTAAACAGTAACCACCTTACTGGGATCCTGTCCATATTTTTCGATCACAATATTGCGGGTCAAATTGCTCACGGCAATAATTTTATCGGCGGCATCCATTCCCTTTTTTTCTATCTCGTAAACCTTTGGATTTACATTTCCTCCACTTCTATCGAAATCGGTGGCATGTACATGAATTACCAATGGTTTTCCCGACACCTCTTTTGCAGCTATCCCTGCAGGGTAACAAAGCCAGTCATGTGCATGAATCACATCATGTTCATGATCTGCAGAAATTGATGAAGCAACAAACGCATACTTATAGATTTCTTCCATAAGGTCGGCACCGTACTTTCCGCTAAATTCCAGTTTCCCCTCCTTATCAACTTTAATCAACTTATTTTTTCCATACAGATCCTGACTCCTAAACGTATAATATTCATCAGGATCATTATAGGGTACCAATTGCGATTCCACCTCCAGATAGGTGTGCTGAGATTTAAATTTTTCGACATGAGACTGAACCTGCCCAATAGTTACCGAATTGGCACCAACCAGACTCATTGTACTCTGATCTTCGTCACCGTGTGCTTTTGGGACGACAAAAACAATATCTAAATCATCAATTTTTGCCAAGCCTTTAGTTAATCCGTAACAAGCCGTACCCAATCCGCCAGAAATATGAGGTGGAAACTCCCACCCAAACATTAAAACTTTCATAGTAAGACTATTTTAAAAATGATTCATTAAACATTTTATTCACTCTAATAACTTCTGCAACACTCAACGCATAAGAAGTAGCCTCATTTGGCTTGTGAGGCGGATTTCCGCTGTAAATTTCAGATACAGTGCCCACTCCATGCTCGAGCAAACTGTCTTCAAATACGGCCAACCATCTTTGAATCTTAGTCTCACCCCCCAATTTGTAAAGCTTTAAATAAGCTTCAGCAAAATGTCCGATCAACCAAGGAAAAACAGATCCATTGTGGAAAGCCTTATTTCTCTCTTCCTCGTTGCCTGCAATCACACCCACATATTCATGATTTTTAGGCGAAAGTGTCCGCAAACCTCTTGGCGTTAACAGCTCCTTCTCAATTACATCCAGCACACCTTTCTTCTGATCGTCGGAAAGACAGGAATGAGGCAGTGATACTGCAAATAATTGATTGGGGCGAACAGCCCAACTCTTATGAGTATCGTCTACATAATCGGCCAGATACGTTTTACTTTCATCACAAAAAGTTTCAATAAATGATTCTTTCAAATTTTCTTTAACACCTGACCATTCCGCTGCAAACTCTTTGTCTTTAGCTTCCCCTGCCATTTCCAATGCAAAACAAATGGCATTGTACCAAAGCGCATTAATCTCAACAACATACCCCATACGCCGATTCAAACAAAGCCCATGATGCTTGATATTCATCCAGGTTACGCCTTGCTCTGTTATCCATAGCATTCCATTTTCATGCATGCTGATGGCCAAGTTCGATCCATGTTTATAGTACTGCAATATCTCCTTAATCTTTTTGCTGTGTTTTTTCCAAATCTCCTTTCTGTCTGCACCAGCTTCAATGTATTTTTGCAACGTCCAAAACGCCCACAAGGGAACGTCAACCGAAAACCTTCCTTCGTTTACGGCAGGATCCATTGAAAAGCGATTGCAAACCCGCTTAAATGCATTATCAAATACCTCCAGAAAAGTCTTCTGATCGCCTCGTGCCAAAGTCAATCCCGGCAAGGACAAATAAGTATTTCGTTCGCTGGTACTAAACCAGGGAAAACCATTAATAATTCCTGTTCCCTGACCATTCTTTGAAAAGAACTGTACCGCTGAATTTTCCAGACAATTTTCAAAACTATCACGGATCACCCTCTTCTTTAGTTCCGAAGCAAATTGTTTGGATATTGCATCGGGGGAAATCTCTTTTGTACCGGCCGAGAATACTATTGATTCTCCTTTTTTAATATTCATCTCAAAATATCCGGGAACAAACAAATCCTCATGACAATCGTATCCTCTTTTCTTTTCTTCCTTGTACTCTATATTGTAATACCAATCGGGCACATGAACAAACTCTGATTCAACAGAAGTCTGCATATATAAATATGGGAAATCCTGATACAAACGGATCTTAACCCCATTGTCAACGTCTTCTGATCGGGTATTGGCATCCAAATTTGCTTTGGTTAAGGAATGAATGTTCCTAAAAGCCAAAAAAGGTTGTAATCGAAGTGTTGTTGGAGAATTAGCCTCGAGCAAAGTATAACGAACCAAAACACGTTGTTCTTTTTCAACCAAAAGAAATTCCTTTCTTAAAATCACACCCCCTACCCGGTAGATTATTGTAGGAGTTGGATCCATGATATATTCACGTACATACTTGTTCCCTTTCGGACTGTATTCTCCGGGGAATTTATGGATTCCCAAATTAAAAGGAGCATCATGCTGAATTATTGTTTCATCCAAGGAAGATAACAACACATGATTATCTCCACCAAAATGATCTATTGGACATATTAACAGCCCATGATATTTTCGTGTGTTGCAGTTAATAATAGTTGAACTGGCAAAAGAGCCAGCACGATTGGTTCTAATGTATTCTTTTTTTAAAGAATACTCGGTATTTACCAATTGAGCCTTATCAAACTTGAGGTAGTCCATACGCAAACGATGTTAGGATTGATTTACAAATGGTTAGATAGCCATTTTATCATAAAAAAAAGTTGGATTTTCATTAAAGTTATTGATTTTATTCCGAATAATAACGCCTTACCGTCCTTTTTTATATTATTTTTTTGTGAATTTTTTGTTCGTTTTTTGCACAATTAACATATTGTTTTTTCATCAATTTGCATGCAAACGCTGCCGGACAGAAAAAGGAATATTTATAACGTTATAAATGCGGTAAAAAATCGAAAATATAAATATCCAATGAAAAATTGCGGCAGTAAATAATTCACAGTAAGGCAGTAAGTCAATTGCGGAATATTTTCTTTAATTAAGAAATTGTACTGTTTTTTTTAAACAGACATTGACTGCCCCATAAAGCATAAACTGCAAATTAAACCAATTATAAAATCACACTCGGTGCCTCTGTGGAAAAAAAAGGATACATGGCTTACGTTATATCATATGACTATAATTTTAAGTTTACCATATAGCCTGTCCCGAATTTATCGGGAGAACCTGCCATGCTGGAACAATCATGCCCCTGTGTGTCAAAATCATTTTGGTATAAACATTTCATAAGGTACAAATTCGCAACTCATAATTCGCAAATTTTACCCTCACAGTGCTCTGCCTCACAACAATCATTAAAACTCACTGCTCGAAACCACCCCTAAATCCCCTAAAGGGGACCTGCTACATCTGCTGTTTTTTTTAAGCTCCTTTAGGAGTTTGGGGTGATGCAAAACAGCATAACAGCAATCGCTTACGAAAGGATTCAAACCTATAAATACCGGTTAGTCTAAAATCGCAGCAGCCTGACGGAGTACTTCTATTTGCAAAACAGGCTCATTTGCGGACAAAATAGATTTGTGCGCCGCAATAAGCCAATCCGTGTCCGAAAATTGCTCTTCCGTGACATGGGGAAAGGTTTCCGTGACATGGGATGAAACTTCCGTGACATGGAGTAAGACTTCCGTGACAACAAGGAATACCTACCCCTTGTTACGGAACAACTAAAATTGCGTACGCAGCACCAAACCCAAATACCGGAACACATTCCTTGGCCTACGAATGATAAAATCAGGTAACAGAACTTTCACCGAAGCGTACGGAACAAAAAACCGGCGTAACGGAAGTCCATCCCTGCGTGCAAATGACTATCCTTAGCGTACAGAAATAAAAAAATGGAGAGCAAATCTGCTCTCCATACAACTTAAACATCAAAAACAAGTAACAAAAGAGGATGACAGCAGCATCCTCAGGCATTTAAATAATTTCTTCCCCGGCCTTAGCCTTTCGGTATGCTGCCACACGTTCGCGGTTGTATTTACTGGCGTACCCGTGCAGCTTTACTTCCTTATTTCTAAATGCAAATTTGCCGTAAGCACGAATGTCATCAACCACTTCTTTTGTTAAGGTGTAGGCTTTATCGCGGATTAGTTTAATCTCATCCTCAAAATACATTCTACCATTAATATCACCTAACAAACGCCCCATTCTGTCGGCCATTTCGGCTGCAGTATCCAGTTGAGACAAATCAAAATTAATAGCAGTTAATAAATCTTGATTTTCCTTACCTAAAATCGACAAGCTGGCCAAATCCTGAATCGTATCGGCTCTGGAATCGCCCTCTTTAATAAGGTCTAACATTTTTAGCAAGCCTGGATCAGCTCTAAATGCAAAACCCATATGAGCAATTAATTCATGATGAAACATATACATGGCAGGAGCTTCGGCTTCCCAAATATCCATTGCCATTTTCTTATCGGTTTTCATCGATTCCCAGTTCGATTGAGAGGTGCGCAGCGCCCTGGTTAAACCCAAAAGACGATCCAATTTTTCAGGATTAAAATTAAAAGCCTGCAACAAAGGCAAATCGATACTTGCACGAGAGTGAAGCCCTTCACATTCGTCGATAAATACCTTGTAGGGCAGATCGCAATACACAATCTTTTCATCGGGCACTGCCTTAATTTCTTCCAAATAATTCAACAAATCTTGTTGATCAGACATAATAATAGTTTTAAAAAAGTGAATACTATCCTTCCTCACCTGTTCATCCACACAAATTTTGTTTTGATTGTACCGCCCCGGCCGGGAACAACTGCTTAACAAAAACATATTGAATCTAAATAATAATTATTAAATAAAAAAACTTTTCAGCGCATTAGTACTTCAGAACAGCACAATTATTATGTACGCATACAACTGGAGATGCAGTAAACACACGCCCTTGCGGATTTTATAAAAAAAAACACAACGAAAAAAATTTATGCGTTAAATAAATTATAAGGAAGCAAAAAGAAAAATGCAGTTTACGAACCACATTAAAATCTCTTACCCCTGACTAACAAGAGATTTTAGAAAAGGAAGAAAACACATGCCACAACTTACGGCACAAGCAATGCCCAAAGAATTATATGCAGTACCAAATTTGGAAATATTGACTGCATCAGGCATTTTTTGCATGCAAAACAAATACACATTCCCATTTTATGATTACATTCGGTGGCTAAACAGAAAACACAGGGCTATTTACTATACAAAAAGCTTTGGGGTGTTTTATTGGGAAGGCAAAGAAACTGATAAAAAAAATGAACACCCTTGTGTTTATTTCAAATTCACCACATATTTATAAACAGACTGATATGAATTTATTAACGAAAATATTTTGGGCTTTAGGCATACTGATTTGGTTGATGATGCTGATTGTACTGATTATTGCATTGACTGATATCATTTCCTGGAATCCTTTTAAGGAATATCGATTTATTATTGCAATCGGATTTATTGCCACATCTGGATTTATTCGAAATGCCTATAAAAACAGAATGAACACACGCAATGTATAGTATTTCTGATCGTGACAATCTATTAGGAGAGACAAAATTACAGTTTGTAAAATTGAAATCGATAAGACATGAGTGACTTAAAGAAGAAATTTATTGCAGTACTTATTCCTATGAAGGTAAGTTTGATATGGTCTTTTATTGTCATGATTAATTGTTTCGATACTGGAGAAACCTGGAAAATTATCTTTTCATCGGCAGGCTTTTTAATTTTTTTTGTATTGGCCGGTTTGATTGGTAATGCAATGATTAAAAAGATAAATGCAGAAAAAGCTATAAAAACAAATAACCTGACAAAAAACATTCAACCCAAACCATAAGTATTAAAAAACTAAAAATGACAAACGACAAGACCCTCCGTTTTTTTCTGATGCTATTTTGCATCTTTTTACTTTCTCTTATTTTCACAGTATTCGACATGTCATTTAGCGATGTCAACTCTACCCCTTACAATTTGGGTTATGCTGTTGGTGTTGCTGCTGGAAATATGCTTAAGATTTTGGCAACTCTGGCTATTGTGAAAATGGTGTATGTGAAGATGAAGGCTGTTAGGGGATAAATATAAAAGATGTGCAATACATGCCAATGGAATATTTGTAAATGCATATTAAAAGCTAAAGGATATAAATATTTTATGTTGAGCTAAAGTAGAGAAATCACAATAATTAACGAATATAAAAATACTGATTTGGCAATAATTGATACATATCGAAATAATCTGCAAAGAAGGATGCAAGATTTATCCAAATTACAACAGGATAAAGCTAAAGAACAAAAGAAGCAAGCCGATATATCTGTTAAGATAAATAATGCCTCTCAAGCAATTAGTCGTGCAAAGTCTACTAGTACAATTAGTTCAAAAATGAAAGAAATATCTAGATTAGAAAAAGACTCTGCTAATCTAGGTAAGAAAACTGCTGATATTGAGGTTAAAATATCTAAAAAGCATAAAGAAATTGCAGGTATTCAAAAAATTATTGATAAAGAGGTGCTTAAAGAATCCAAAATAAGAAAACAAGAGGCCGATAGACTATTGCAAGAACAAAAGCGCAGTTTTAAAACGATTAATAATACGCTTAATCAGCATGGACAATTGCATCAAGAAACATTAACTATATTGGAAAACATTAGACAAATTCCTGAAAAGATTGTAGTCTTATTTTTGGCATCAAATCCTATTGACCAAGCTCAATTAAGACTAGATGAAGAAGCTCGTTCTATTACAGAAATGATAAAAAAATCTAAACATCGTGATTCGATTAAATTCGAAACATGTTGGGCTGTCCAACCTAAAGATGTTCTTCAAGCAATAAATGAATATAACCCTTCAATAGTTCATTTTAGTGGGCATGGCTCAGATAATGATGAGATTATTTTCCAAACGAATAGTGGACAAACTAAAGTTGTGAGCAAAGAAGCAATTGTTCAAACAATGATGGCTTCATCGGAAGAGATTAGATTGGTGTTTTTTAATACATGTTATTCAAGAAATCAAGCAAAAGCAGTCGCAGAACATGTAGAAGCAACAATTGGTATGAATACTAGCATAGGGGATGAAGCTGCATTAACTTTTTCATCACAGTTTTATTCGGCTATTGGCTTTGGACATTCAGTTGCGAAAGCATTTGAACAAGCAAAAGCATTATTAATGCTAGAGGGAATTCCCGAACAAGATACACCGGAACTTTTTATACATGAAGGATTTTCAGCTAAAGATATTATGATTGTTCAACCAAAAAAAGAATAAGTACTTTGCCTGATATTATATTAGGCAATAGCCTTGACAGCAGTAAATTTAAGGGTTGAAGCCCTCTTTAACTTTCTTATAACTTAACAGAAAAGTGCCACGCAGTCGGCTACTGTTCTTATACGAAACATTAAGCAATATATAAAAATAGCATACCATGAAAAACCCACTTACTAAAGAACAGTATTTAGAAAGAGTTAATAAAAAAGAATATCCAATACGAGGTGATTTCTTTCGTGACCAAACGGCGATAATTCATTCAATGCCCTATAGACGTTTAAAGCATAAGACACAAGTATTCTTTTCACCTGAGAACGACCATATTTGTACAAGAATAGAACACGTTATGCATGTTGCAACAATTGGAGCAACAATTTGTAAAGGGTTAAATAATCAAGGATGGGATTTAAATACAGAAATGGCCTTTGCTATCGGATTAGGACATGATTTAGGACATGCTCCCTTCGGACATGCAGGTGAGACTGCATTGAACCGTAAATTACCTAAAGAGATGAAATTTATACATGAGGTCAATAGCTATAGAGTTGTTCAATATTTAGCTAATGATGGAGAAGGTCTAAACTTAACTTATGGAGTAAAAGATGGAATAATAAATCACAATGGAGAAAACTTTTCTCAATATTTAGAACCATCACAATCAAAGAATAATTTAGACTTAATTAAAAATCGTGAAAATTTGGCTTCAAGTTATGAAGGCATAATCGTACGTTTCGCAGACAGTATTTCATATTTAGGACGAGATATTGAAGATGCCGTAGTAGCAAAATATATTACTCTATCAGATATACCTGAAAAAATTAGAGCTTATATCGGCAAAACAAATGGTGATATAATAAACTCATTAATTATCGACTTGATTAATAACTCAAAAGAAAGCAATAAAATAGGATTCTCAGATCAAATGTTTGAAAAATTAAAAATTCTAAAAGATTTTAATTACCGTAATATTTATTTACACCCTGACATTTTAAGGTATCGAAAAAAAGGCGAAGTAATATTAGAAGAACTATTTGACTATCTATTAGATAGATATGATAATAATGGTCATGATTATAGCAAATATGAATCAAGTAATTCAACATTAGGAATTAGTTTCGGTCGCTACTTAGAGAAAATGAAAAATTTGTATGAAAAAGAAAAGAATATCCCAAGACAGATTGTATGCGATTATATTGCAGGAATGACTGATAATTATGCTTTAGAATCTTACAAATCCATTAAATTGCCTATACCGATTAAATTTTAGAAAATACATTACTTAATTAAGTAGGTTATCCCGACTAAAATAGCCAGGGTAATCTATTGCTAGATAAGGTTTTGATAAGATCAGGGGCTTATAAGAGAGCAAAGACATCCACACACAAACCAAATCCTATGAACATCGAGAAAGTGAAAAAGTACAATCAAAAATTGCTTGCCGTCTTGGGGACAACTGTGGCTCTAATGGCCTTAATTGGTTTAATTTCAATACTGTATTTTGTTGGGATGGAAATTGGTTCGAGTTTTGGGAACAAAAGTGAAGATGGTATTTTATCGGATGAGAAAATTGAGTTGCTCCAAAAGGAAAACAAACGCCAACAAATTGTTTCCTATCAAATTCCCGAGTTGGTTGATACAGTAAATCTTATTTATATGATTCCTGTGTCTCAAAAAACATTGAATAATCCCGAAAATATAGAAAATGATGAAGTATTAGGCCTGCTTGAGATGGGGAGCGGAAAATTTGATTCCGAGGTAAAATACAGAAGCAGAAGATTTTATTACGGTTCGTACAACAATCTGTTGATTTACGATGCAAAAAATGAGAAGCTCAACAAGCTATTCGATGAAAGAATAAGTTTTGAAAAAATAGACATCAAGTACTTTGAAAATGATGTTTTTATAGCCTTCACGGCAGCAACTGCCGATTCGTTTAAGGATGGCGTTATTAATTCCAACGACCTAAAAAAACTGTACATCTACTCTGTAAAAGAGCAAAAGATACAAGACATTGGCTTAAACAATGCTGATGTAATCGCTTATAAATTTATTGACGAGAGCAAAAACCTTTTGGTTCAATTTGGTATTGATTACAATGAAGATGGCAAATATAACTCTTCAAAAGAGCCTAAAACACTACGATCATTTAACTACAAATCAGGAGTACTTTCGGAGATTGTAAGCAAAGATATCCACTCCCAATTGCAAAAACAACTGGAAGGAAGCAGTAAGGAATAATTTAATTGCACCCCACAAACAAAAAGAAAGGATTTTGCCGGATTTTCCCTTAACTGAAAGAATGCAAAATGGAATCCGAAGGATTCAAATGTTTATAGCAACAAACGTGAAAGTAAAGGTTCGACCCCGATGGGGTCGAATATTACACCCTTAATCATGTGCTATAAACATTAAATCCCTCTGGGATTCCCCCCATTTACATCAAATTATATAAACATGAAATCCTCTCGGAATTTTATAAGATCATCTTAAAATCCCCATTCAATGTCTTTAAAAGATGTCTAATTTCAAACAATTAAATTTCATTAAATCAACAAAATAGAAATAATGAGCGTTGGTACATTCTCCCAAATTTATATCCAGATAATTTTTGCAGTTAAAGGCCGAGAATCTTTAATAAAAAAGGACTGGGAAGAAGAATTGTTTAAATACATAACAGGTATTGTTCAAAACAAAGGGCAGAAAATACTTGCCGTAAATGGCACGCCAGATCATATTCATTTTTTGATAGGAATGAAACCAAGCTGTTGTTTATCTGATTTGGTAAGGGAAATTAAAAAATCGTCGAACACCTTTATTAAAGAAAAAGGATTTTCACAATTTAGGTTTGAATGGCAGGAAGGTTATGGTGCTTTTTCATATTCTCATTCCGCATTGGATCATGTAGTGAGGTATATTCAAAATCAGAAAGAACATCACAAACGCAAATCATTTAAAGAAGAATATATTTCATTTTTAAAGAAATATGAGATTGATTTCAAGGATGATTATTTATTTAAATGGATTGAAGATTAAATAGATCCAAAAGAAATGGAATCCGCAGGATTCAAATATTTATAGCAACAATCGTGAAGGTAAAGGTGTGACCCCATCGGGGTCAAATATCACACCCTTAATCATGTGCTATAAACATCAAATCCCTTCGGGATTATTAGCAGCGAACTTTATTCATTTCTTACAATAAAGCATCAATAAATTCGGAAGCAGTACCGCTGGTTAGCGCCTTTATAAATGCGGTGCCAATAATTGCTCCGTTCGAAAAGCCGGAGGCATGCTGAAAGCTTGCCTTGTCGTGAATTCCAAATCCGATAAGGGAAGGAATATCCAGACTTGCCACCTTTTTAAAGTAGTCTTCCCTCTCGGTACTTTGCTCCAAAGCACCACCTGTAGTAGCCGAGGATGAAACCATGTATAAAAATCCTTTGGCGGCTTTTTCAATTTTCGCCATGCGCTGGTCTGTTGTTTGAGGAGTCACCAGCAAAATATTGTACACGCCGTGCGCCTCAAACTTTGTTTTAAATTCCTCTTCGTACTCTTCCAATGGCAAATCGGGCAGAATCACCCCGTCGATACCACAGCTTTGGCAATCCAGCAGGAAAGCATCCACACCATATTTAAAAACAACATTCCAATAACCCATTAATATCAAAGGCATTGTAATGCTGCGGCGAACATCCTTTAGCTGCTCAAAAAGCAGTTTCAGGCTCATTCCCTGATCCAAGGATTGCTTTGCAGCAATCTGAATGACAGGTCCGTCGGCCAAAGGATCGGAAAATGGGATTCCAATTTCTACCAAATCAACCCCTTTGTCCTGTAAAAGCTGCAGATTAGGTACGGTATCGTTCAGGTTTGGATATCCGGCAGGAAAATAGATGGATAAGATATCCTTTCCTTTATTTTGAAATAATTGATCTATTCGGTTCATTAGTTTAGATTTGAGATGTGAGACTTGAGATGTGAGATATGTGAGTCTTCACAACTTTAGACGCATATTATGATTTTTTTAAGCCCTTTAGGGGTTTGGGGTTATCTAATATTAATTACAAATTATTAATTTCTTTCATGTAGGTCTCCATATCCTTATCGCCTCTTCCTGAAAGATTCACGACTACCACATCATCTTTATCAAAGCGAATTTGCTCTAAGGCAGCTAAAGCGTGAGCCGATTCCAGAGCGGGAATAATTCCTTCGGATTGTGCCAGTATCATGGCGGCATCCAAAGCTTCCTGATCGGTTACCGAGAGAAATTGTGCCCTGCCCGTTTCGGCCAAATGTGCGTGCAAAGGTCCAACGCCCGGATAATCCAAACCTGCCGAAATAGAGTAAGGTTCCGTAATCTGACCATCTTCATCCTGCATCAGCATGGTTTTGCTGCCGTGAATAAAACCAACATCGCCAATGGTAATGGTTGCTGCTGTTTCGCCACTGTTAACACCCAGGCCGGAAGCCTCAACAGCCACTAATTTCACATCCTCTTCATCCAGATAGTGATAAAAAGCTCCCGCGGCATTGCTGCCACCACCTACACAGGCAATCACGTAATCAGGATTCGGATTCCCTGTCTCAATGGTTAATTGCTCACGAATTTCTTTCGATATAATCGACTGCAAGCGGGTTACCATATCGGGATATGGATGCGGCCCAACCACCGAACCAATCAGGTAGAATGAATTCGGGTTGGCAATCCAATCGCGGATGGCCTCGTTGGTGGCATCCTTCAAGGTCTGATTTCCCGAAATGGCAGGAACCACCTTCGCGCCCAGCATTTTCATACGAGCCACATTTGGTGCCTGACGCTCGATATCCAGGGCGCCCATATACACAATGCATTCCAATCCAAACAAAGCACAAACGGTAGCCGTTGCCACACCATGCTGCCCTGCTCCTGTCTCAGCAATGATACGGTTTTTGCCCATGTATTTGGCAATTAGAATCTGCCCAATGGTATTGTTTATTTTATGAGCTCCGGTATGCGTTAAGTCTTCGCGTTTTAAGTAGATATTGGTTCCGTAACGCTTCGATAAATTACCAACTTTAGTTAATGGTGTTGGCCGGCCCACGTAATTATCCAACAATCGTTTATAATCCTTCTGAAACTGCTCCGAATTGATAATTTTCAGATAGTTTTCGCGTAATTCATCAACATTGGCACGCAACAATTCCGGAATGTAAGCACCGCCAAATTGCCCGTAGTAACCACGCTCATTTACTGCATATTTATTTTTGCTCATCTTTAGTTTGTCTTACTGATTTTAAAAACTCTTTTACCAATACCACATTCTTTACTGCAGGACTTTGTTCAAATCCTGAATTCACATCCAAACCAAACAATTTAGAATGTTGAAAAACTTTTATTGCCTCCACATCATCAATTCCAATTCCTCCACTCAGGAAAAAAGGAGTTTCGCCTTTGTAATTTTCGAGAATTCGCCAATCGAACTTTTTTCCGCTTCCTCCATACGCATCTGATTTTGTATCGAATAGAAAATAATCACATGCAGATTGATAAGTATCCAGACTTTTAAATTGAAATGACTCATTCACCTGAAAGGCTTTAAACACCTCTAAGCCAGAATCTTTTATCTGCTGACAATCTTCAGGGCTTTCGTCTCCGTGCAACTGAATTGCATCAAGTTGATATTTCTTCGCCAAAGTCAGAATCTTTTCTGCGGCTTCGTTCACAAAAACACCAACTTTACGGATATGCGATGGAATCATCTTCGTGATTTCTGCATCAAAATCGTCACCCACATAACGCACAGATTTTGAATAAAAGATAAAGCCCATGTAATCCAACGGCAATGCTGTCAGCTCCTTAAGGTTTATTTTATCGCGAAGACCGCAGACTTTTATTTTCATTGTTTTTTTATTTAATTGCCGTAATGTACAGACAGGTCATATTGTTCAACTCATCATTCGAATGCGCCATTCGGACACGCCATGGCGTGTCCCTACAGATTCGATATAAATTGACGACAGGTTAAACCCGGTTGTTCTGTTTTCATGAAATATTCTCCCATTAAAAATGCCTGAAAACCATTCTCCCTCATCCTCCGAACAACTTCAGGACTATCCAGACCACTTTCGGCTACGCGGATTATGTCTTCGGGTAATTTGGCCGCCAATCGGATCGATCGATCGGTATCAACCGAAAAATCTTTCAGGTTTCGGTTGTTGATTCCCACCAAATCGACAAATCGGTTCACGTGTTCCAATTCCGATTCATCGTGCAGTTCAAGCAATACTTCCATGCCCAAGTCCTTTGCGATAAAGGCAAAATCCTTGCAGCGCTGCGGACTCAATATAGCTGCAATCAACAAAATCACATCGGTGCCCATGGCTTTCGACTGGTAAATCTGATAGGCATCTACTATGAATTCTTTCCGCAGCAATGGAATGCTTAACGTCTGTCTGGCCAACTCAAAATCTGAATCTTTTGCGCCAAAAAACACCTCATCAGTCAGTACTGAAACCATCGAAACCCCTGCTTCCTGATAGACTTTCACCACTTCCTGCGGTTTTGCCGTTCCATTAATCACTCCCTTCGAAGGCGACTGACGTTTGAATTCTGCAATCACACCCGAAGCGCCCTTCCTGCTAATCGATTCTTTGGCCGAAAAACAAGTTCGTTTGAAATTTTCCTGCTCCATCAACTGAAAAATGGGCATTTGCTCTTTTTGAACAGCTACTTCAGCCAATTTTTGCTGCACAATTTTGTCTAATATATTTTGCTTTGCATTCATGCCTAGTTTCCTTTTGTCAGTTTCTTCAACACCTCATACGAATTTCCCGAAAGCAAAGCTTCTTCAGCTCTGCCAATGGCATCTTCCCTGCTAATTTCAGGATGCAAACAATGAATTGCCAAGCCTGCATTGATCGTAACTACCGAGTTTTGTGCATAAGTTCCTTTCCCTTTCAAAATATCGACAAAAATTTTAGCCGCTTCCTCTACCGTTTCACCGCCATACAATTCTTCCGGATTCAAATTTCTTTTCCCAAATGCTTCAGGCTCCAACAACTCTTCCATTCTATTTCCAATCAATTTCACTTTGCCGGTTAATGAAACCTCATCATAACCATCTATTCCGTGAATAATTGTAAAATTCGAATCTGTTTCCTGCAGCAAATACTGGTACAAACGGGCCAATTCCAAATCGAAAACTCCTACAATCTGATTCTTTGGACGCGATGGGTTTACCAAAGGGCCCAACATGTTAAAAAATGTTCGAACTCCTAAATCGCGACGAATTGGTGCTATATTTTTCATGGCTGGATTAAACAAGGGTGCATGCAAAAAGCAGATGCCCGCTTCATCCAGATCCCGTTTCAAATCCTCTTCCTTATTTTTAAACTGGTAACCCAAATGCTCAATCACGTTAGACGACCCGCAAAAAGAAGATACGCCGTAATTTCCGTGCTTGGTTACTTTTTCACCGGCACCTGCAACCACAAATGAAGCTAAAGTTGAAATGTTAAAGGTGTTCTTTCCATCGCCTCCGGTTCCGCACAAATCAACGCCATTGTATTCCGATAGGTCAACAGGAATGCATAATTCAAGAAGTGCTTCACGAAATCCTGTTAATTCTTCAACGGTAATGCTTCGCATCATAAAAACCGTTAAAAAAGAAGTAATTTGAAATTCGTTAAAATTCCCTTTTGCAATCTGAATTAAAACCTCTTTCGCTTCCTCTTTTTTTAAGGTTTTGTGTTCAAATAAATGGTGAAGTATATTTTTCATTGTTAATATAGATTTGAGATGTAAGAATTGAGATGTTAGACTTAAGAATTTAACCAGTTTTCAATCATTTTCAATCCATTGGGAGTCAATACCGATTCGGGATGAAACTGCACGCCCTGCACATCATATTCCTTGTGGCGGATTCCCATGATCTGTCCTTCAGCATCTTCGCAGGTAACCAGCAAGCAATCCGGCAAATTCTCTTTGGTTACATTCCATGAATGATATCTTCCTGCCGTAAACTCCTGATCGATTCCCTGCAAAACACCTTTGTCATCAGCAGTCCGAAAAACCGAAGTAGCCACACCATGATATACTTTATCCAAATTCTCAATGTTTCCGCCAAACACTTCTGCAATTGCCTGTTCTCCCAAACAAACACCTAATATCGATTTGGTGGCTGCGTATTCGCGGATCACATCTTTTAAAATCCCTGCTTCGTCAGGAATCCCTGGTCCAGGCGACAATAGGATCTTATCAAACTTTGCCACCTCTTTCAAATCGATTTCCCGGTTTCTGTGCACTTCAATGTCCTTCGCACCTAACTTTCGCAAATATTCCACCAAATTATAGGTGAAGGAATCGTAATTATCCAAAACTAAAATCTTCATATCCTATATATTTTGAGCCAATTCCATTGCTTTTCGCAAGGCAGCCAATTTATTACCTACTTCGTTTAACTCATTTTCCTCTTTCGATTTTTCAACCACTCCGGCACCAGCCTGAAAGTACAGCTGATTGTCCTTGCTTAAAAAGCTTCGAATCATGATTGCCTGATTTACTTCCCCGTTAAATCCCAATGAACCAATACAACCGCCGTAAAAACCTCTTGCCGTTGGTTCGTATTCATCGATCAACTGCATAGCACGGTATTTAGGTGCTCCCGATAAGGTTCCTGCAGGAAATGTATCTCCCATCAATTGAAACGGGTTGTAATCATCAGGAAGCTCGCCGGAAACCTTAGATACCAAATGAATTACGTGTGAAAAATACTGTACTTCACAAAAGGTTTCTACTTTGATATTTTGTGCATCACGACTTAAATCGTTTCTGGCCAAATCGACCAGCATCACGTGTTCAGCCTGTTCTTTTTCGTCCTTCAGAAGATCTTTAGCCAATTCAGCATCTTTCACGGCATCACCTGTTCTTCTAAATGTTCCTGCAATTGGGTGAATGTATGCCTTCTTATTTTTAATTTCAATCTGTGCTTCAGGCGATGATCCCATGATCCGGAACGATCCGTAATCGAAATAAAACAAGTAAGGCGATGGATTAACTGATCGCAAAGCACGGTACAAATTAAAATCATCACCTTTGTAAGCTTGTGAAAACTGACGGGAAAGAACAATCTGAAAAACATCACCTCTTTTGCAGTGCTTCTTACCCAAAGTCACCATTTTTTTATAGGTTTCATCGTCCATATTCGATTGCTCCTCACCTTCCAGCGAAAAAGTAAAAGCCGGCAGGTTTCTATTTCTCAACAAATCAGAAACTTCACGTATTCTGGACTCATCCCCATTTTTCACCAATTCAATAATCTTCAAAGTATTGTTGAAATGATTTACTTCGATGATGAACCGGTAAAGAGAATAGCACATTTGCGGAATCCCCGACTGTTTTTTCTCCAGATTAAAATCCAAGTCCTCGAAATAAGGAACTGCATCGTATGTTGTGTAACCAAAAAGTGCATTTGCCTTGGGTACATTTTCCTTTCCTTCCAGATCAAATTGATTCACAAAGTCCTTCAACTTACCTGAAACAAAGCGTTTCCCCTTGCCTACAGCATCACAAATTTCTTTTTTGCCTTCTATTTCTTCAATCAGCTGCCCATCTTTTAAAGTGATGCTTGCAATTGGCTCCAAGGCAATAAAAGAGCTTGCATTTTCAGGACTGTGGTAATCCGAACTTTCCAATAATATTGCACCCGGAAACCGATCTCTCAATTTCAGATACATACTCACCGGAGTAATTACATCGGCAAGTAATTCTTTTTTTAGGTATTTAAACTTTATCATTTGGCTGCTGGTTAAATTCGATTCAAAAAAAAAACGGCCTACTGAGTATCAGTAGGCCGTTTGCTATGTTCTTAATATATTTTTAGGAACTAAATTTTGCACATACGGAGGTCACCTCTGCTCTGGTTTTGAGAGTTTGTAATTGTGCCACCACCAATATTTGCTATTCATTCCAATCATGTTTCTTTTTTTTCTTCCTACAAATCTAATTAATAATTTATTCAAATTCCAAATCTTAATTCACAAATTATCCAACACTCAAGAAAAATAAGTAAAACTTTTCCTTTAAAACAAAGACTTACAGCTACTATTATTTTTTTTAATTTAAATCACGCAAGTCCAATCCCAACACTATAATCATTCAACACCACCCCAATTCATAATAGGGTACTGCATATAAAAAGCTCAAATTATCTTACATACCCCCTATTTTACACCAACAAATAAAATTATACTATTTTCTAATTATTTATCAAAAAAGCTCAAACTACCTGATTTTACTAGACCTCCAACTAAACGCACCAGAACAATTCAAACGTTAGCAATTTATTAATTCTAAAAAATAGATTTGCAGGATAAGAAATAATTCATACATTTGGTGCAGACAATAATGAAACAGTTGATTATTACTATGAAAACATTCAGTACTTACTTTTATTATTTTTGGTATTTCTGTTATCCACAACGATAAGGGCAAGAATTGATATGTAACAACTCGAAAAGATACATTTAAAGGTCTTGCCCAACAGGTAAGACCTTTTTCATATTAAAATTACAATGACAGATTCAGGATTGGCATTTCGATATTATTATTTTTATTTCTGGTACAACAACGACCGGGCGGGATGCCTTATACCTAATTCTAAATAAAAAGTATAACAAAAATCCTGTTCCAAACGAGCAGGATTTTTTTTTTTGAAACAGAACCAAAATTTTAACCACTAGAATAATGATTCAACCAGCAAACAGAACCCAAGGAGTTAAAGAGTACTATTTCTCTGTAAAACTGAAAGAAATAGCGAAACTAAACGAAGGTGAAGTAAAAGTTCTAAATCTGGGAATTGGTGATCCGGACATGTCTCCCTCTGAAGATACCTGGGGAATGCTTAAAGATGCCTGTGAACATCCAAAAAGCCACGGTTACCAATCGTACCAGGGAATTCCTGCCTTACGGGAAGGATTTTCGAAATGGTACAAAACCTTTTTCGATGTAGATTTAAATCCGGCTAACGAGATATTGCCCTTAATGGGATCGAAAGAAGGAATCATGATTACTTCACTGGCTTATTTGAATGAAGGCGACGAAGTTTTAATTCCAAATCCGTCCTATCCTACTTACACATCGGTAACCAACCTGCTGGGCGGAAAAATTGTTTCTTATCCATTGGTTGAAGAGAATAATTATCATCCTGATTTCGATGCTCTTGAAAAAAGAGATTTAAGCAAGGTGAAGATCATGTGGATCAACTATCCTCATATGCCAACCGGAGCAAGGGCAAGCAAAGAATTACTCGAAAAAGTGGTTGCTTTTGGCAGAAAACACAAAATATTGATTGTTAATGACAATCCTTACAGCTTTATTCTTAACGATTCTCCGATGAGTATTATGAGCATTGAAGGAGCAAAAGATTGCTGCATCGAGTTAAACTCTCTAAGTAAGTCGCACAATATGCCGGGCTGGAGAGTTGGAATGATTTGCGGAAAAGCGGAAATGCTGGAACCTGTATTGAAAGTAAAAACCAATATGGATTCCGGGATGTTTTATCCGGTTCAGCAAGCTGCTGTTAAAGCCTTGGCTCAGGATCAAAGCTGGTACGACTCCATAAATAAAGTATACAAAACCAGACGGGATTTGGTTTTTAAGCTGATGAATCTGATTGAGTGTTCTCCTAGAGAAGATCAGGGCGGAATGTTTGTTTGGGCTGCAATTCCTGAAAAATACAAGGATGGCTACGAACTAAGTGATAAAGTGCTTAAGGAATCAAAAGTATTTATCACTCCTGGTGGAATTTTTGGAGATCAGGGAAATAAATACATTCGTATTTCATTGTGCAGCAATGAGGCAGTAATTGAAGAAGCCATTAATAGAATTAAAGAAAATTAGAACCGAAAAATTCGAAGCAATGATACTATCAGTAATAGGATTGGGATTAATTGGAGGATCGATAGCTCTTGATTTGAAAAAAAGAGATTTTGTCAGCAAAGTGATTGGAGTTGATAACAACACTCTTAATGCTCACGCGGCTAAAAAATTAGGCCTCGTTGATGAAATTCAGGATTTAAAAAGTGCAGTACAATCATCAGATCTGGTTGTTTTAGCGATTCCTGTTGATGCTTGCTTACGAGCATTACCAAACATTATGAATCTAATAGATCATCAGATTGTTACCGATTTAGGATCAACAAAAGAACAGTTGATAGAGTCGGTTGCAAATCATCCGAAAAGAAATCAGTTTGTACCTGCTCACCCTATGGCGGGAACTGAATTCTCAGGACCACAGGCAGCACATTCTGGTTTATTCGATGGAAAATGTTCCATTATTTGTAATCCGGAAGATTCAGATAAAAAAGCAGTAAAGCTGATCACAGAAATGTTCCATTGCCTAAGAATGAGGTGTGTATTTATGGATGCTGAAGTGCATGACAGACAAACGGCTTACGTTTCTCATTTATCACACATTAGTGCTTTCGCTTTATCGTTAACGGTGTTGCACAAAGAAAAAGCCGACAAACACATTTTTGAACTGGCGAGTGGTGGATTTGATTCTACTGTTCGATTGGCAAAGAGTTCGGCCGAAATGTGGACACCAATTTTTCAACAGAACAAGAAAAACATTGGAAAAGTGCTTCAAAAATACATTAACACACTTCAGCAATTTAAAGACTTAATTGAAGAAGATGATTTGACAGGGGTTAATGATTTAATATTTGAGGCAAACGACATTAGAAGAGTTCTTGATCAAAAAGAAAAAAACGAGAAGGAAACAATCGAGAAGACTGAGAAAATTAAGAACAGAGCTTAAAATTTTAAGTGGAAAAGAATAAGCCAAAAGAATCAAGGAAAAACACAAGAAAATAGAAATATACTCTGAAGTTAATTTCAGAGTATAATTGACCAAAGAAAAAGAAACCATATTTTTAATCACTCAGAAAAGAGTAAAAAAAACAGTATACAATGAAGAATTTGGAAATTAAGGATCTAAGTAGCTGGCCGGTTGACGTTAGTACCCGCCCAATGGTTATTGCAGGACCTTGCAGTGCAGAGACCGAGGAACAAGTGATGGATGCAGCAAGAGGAATTAAAGCTGCAGGTATTCCAATTTTCCGCGCAGGAATCTGGAAACCACGTACCCGTCCAAACAGCTTTGAAGGAATTGGCGCAAAAGGATTGATCTGGCTGCAAAAAGTAAAAGAAGAATTCGGATTGATTACAGCTACAGAAGTAGCCAACGCCCGTCACGTTGAATTGGCTTTGGGTGCAGGGGTTGACATTTTATGGATTGGCGCAAGAACCACAGTTAATCCATTTGCTGTTCAGGAAATTGCTGATGCATTGCGCGGTCATGATATTCCTGTTTTGGTGAAAAATCCAATTAATCCTGATTTGGAGCTTTGGATGGGTGCAATTGAGAGACTGCATGCTGTTGGATTAACCAGATTAGCTGCGATTCACCGTGGATTTTCAACTTACCAAAAATTGAAATACAGAAATGATCCTCAATGGCAAATTCCTATCGAATTGAAAAGAAGAATGCCGCAACTCCCTATCTTTTGCGACCCTAGTCACATTACAGGAGATCGTGACCTACTTGAAGAAATCGCTCAAAAATCGATGGATTTGAACTACGAGGGATTAATAATTGAATCGCATTGCAAACCCGAAGAAGCATGGAGTGATGCCAAGCAGCAATTAACCCCTGTCGCTCTTCAGGAACTTTTAGCTAACTTGGTACTTCGTGATCCTGAGGCACCAAATGAATTGGTTG
This sequence comes from Marinifilaceae bacterium, assembly GCA_016936255.1. GTDB lineage: Bacteria > Bacteroidota > Bacteroidia > Bacteroidales > Marinifilaceae > Labilibaculum. Next base: position 54,317 of record JAFGYE010000117.1, read on the forward strand.
ACAATACTCTTGGCGAATTAAGACATTTAATTGATGATTTCGATCAGAAATTACTGGAGTTATTAGAGAACCGCATGCAGGTAGCCAAAACAATTGGTCACTACAAGAAAGAAAACAACATCACCGTTTTGCAAAACAAACGTTGGGGAAGTATTCTGGAAAAAAGCATGGAAAATGGTAAGAAAAAAGGCTTTAGCGAACAATTCATTAACAGCTTATTCAAAGCGATCCATCAGGAATCGATCAACCAACAGGAAGAAATAATGAACTCGTAACAAGAGACAATAAGATTTTAGATATGAGAAGTGAGATTTTTTCTTTCTCATATCTATTATCTCATTTCTCACATCTCTTTTGACAAATGAAGACCATACACATCGAAAAGCAAAACAGCAGTATTTTTGTAGGAGAATCTTATCTAAATATTAAGAACTACCTGCCGGAGAAAAAATGCTTTCTAATTTGCGATGAGAACATTTACCGGCACTACTCCGAATTCATCAATCAATTCGATTATATCGTAATGGGTTGTGGCGAAGGAAACAAAAACTGGCAAACTGTTGAAAAGATCATTGATCAGCTACTTGAAAGAGGTGCTGACAGAAATAGTTTTCTGTTGGGAATGGGCGGTGGTTTGGTTTCTGATGTTACAGGTTTTGTGGCTTCTATTTTTATGCGGGGGCTTGAATTTGGTTTCATCAGTACATCCCTGCTGTCTCAGGTTGATGCCAGTGTTGGCGGAAAAAACGGAATCAATTTTGGCAAACTGAAGAACATGATTGGCATTTTCAATCCTCCAAAGTTTGTGATTTGCGATCCGGTATTGCTTAAAACCTTACCCAAACGTGAAGTAAGAAGTGGATTTGGTGAAGTAATTAAGCATGCTTTTATTAAAGATGAAGACCTTTATAACTTCCTGAATGATAACTGTGAGGCACTTCTGAACTTAGATCCGAATTTGATGGAAAATTTGGTTTACCGGGCAGTTTCAATTAAGACTGAGGTTGTTGAAGGTGATCCTTTTGAAAAAGGCGAACGCAAAAAGTTGAATTTCGGTCACACCATTGGTCATGCTATTGAGAATAATTCAGATTTAACTCATGGCGAAGCGGTATCGGTTGGTATGAATTTAGCCTGCCAATTGTCTCAGGAATTGTGTGAACTAAGCGATGTTGATGCGAAAAGAGCCAATGACTTATTGCGAAAATTTGAATTGCCTCTGGATCATGACGTTTCCGCAGATATGATTAATCAATATCTGATCAAGGACAAAAAGAAAAACCGATCGGCCATTGATTTTATTCTACTCAAAAAAATAGGAGAAGCCACAATTGTCACCCTTCCTATTGAAGAACTTAAAACCAAGGTGATTGCACTTTGTGCCAATCCTAATTAACCACATTAATACCCAAAATTATGAGAGTTCGAATTCAATCCTCAACCATTAAAGGAAGGCTAACGCCTCCTTCCTCGAAAAGCATGATGCAAAGAGCTTTAGCCGCTGCAATGTTGGCGAACGGAAACTCTGTAATTCACAATCCCTGCAAATGTGAAGATGCTGATGCAGCAACAGATATCATTCAGCGGATGGGTTCGGTAGTCACCAAAAAGGAAAATTCGGTAGAAATCACTTCCAAAGTAAGCGAAGCTCCCAAAAGCATTCATGTTGGAGAATCCGGACTTTCGTTACGAATGTTCTCTCCCATTGTTGCACTGAAGCCGGAAGAAATGGAAATTACGGGAACAGGCAGCATCCTAAAAAGACCCGTTCATAATATTATAGAAGGATTGGAAAATTTGGGTATTGAATGTGAAAATCCCGGCAAGGGATTCTTGCCCATCCGAATAAAAGGCGGCTACAAAAGTAACTTTGCGAAAATTGACGGATCGCTTGGATCTCAATTCCTCACGGGTCTTTTAATGGCTCTGCCCTTGCGAAAAGAAGATACAACACTGAAAGTGAAAGATCTAAAAAGCATTCCTTATATCAATATGACTCTCGATTTAATAAAGCATTTTGGTATTGAAATAGAACATGAGAATTACGAGAACTTTCAAATAAAAGGAAATCAAATTTATCAACCAACAGAATACACAATTGAAGCCGATTGGAGTTCTGCTGCTCCTCTTTTAGTTGCCGGAGCGTTGAAAGGAATTGTAACACTGGAACACATGAATCCGGATTCTTATCAGGCCGATAAGGCAATTTTGGATGCCTTGCAAAAATGCGGCGCTTCCATTGCATGGGAAGGAAACAATTTAACGGTTGAGAAAAAAGCTTTAAATGCCTTTGATTTTGATGCCACACATAGTCCTGATCTTTTCCCTCCTTTGGTGGCTTTGGCCTGTCACTGTGAGGGAGAAAGCAGAATTAAGGGAGTTCACCGATTAGAGTACAAAGAAAGTAATCGTGGCTTAGTGCTGAAGAAAGAATTTTTAAAGCTTGGAGTCCCGATTCGCATCGAAGGTGATGAAATGATCATTCCTGGTGGCAGAGTAAAAGGAGGACTGGCAAAAAGTAATAATGATCACCGTATTGCAATGGCTCTGGCCGTAACAGCATTGGCATCACCAAGTCCGATTGAAATAGGTCAGCATGAGTGTGTTGCCAAATCATATCCTGAATTCTTTACGGATTTACGAAAAATTGGTGGCGGCGTAGCGCAGTTTTATTTCGATAGTCAGTTTGTATAAAACAAAGATAGGGTGTCCGAAAAGTAAAGTTGAGTTGAAAACATCATATTGAGCAATCCCGATGGCTATCGGGACGAAACATCTGCTATTCAAACACAAAGATTCTTCGACAAGCTCAGAATGACAATCAATTCAAACTTTTCATCCCCCTTATTCTTACTTAACAGTAAAAAAATGATAATAGTCAGTGCCTGTTTGGCCGGTTGCGAATGCAGATACGATGGAAAAAGCAACGAAGTTCCTGAAATTAAAAAACTGGTTCTCGAAAACAAAGCCATCGCCCTGTGTCCGGAAAATTTAGGAGGCCTTAGTACGCCACGTATCCCTTGCGAAATAGTGAGAATCAATAACGAATTAAAGGTAATTGGCCGGGATCAAAATGATTATACAGCCCAATTTACCAAGGGTGCCGAAATCGCCGCGAATGTGGCAAAAGCCTTACATTGTAAAACGGTAATTTTAAAGGCCAACAGTCCGTCGTGCGGATATGGAAAAATTTATGACGGCAGTTTCACCGGCAAATACAAAGAAGGGAACGGATTTACTGCTGAAATCCTGGCAAAAAATGGAGTACAAATACTGAATGAAGAAAATTTTCATTCGATACTTACCAATGAAAAATAAACATTAGCTATTTTTACTAAATACTAATGACTGGTTACTAATAACGATAATAAATGAACAATTTCGGAAGAATATTTAGACTTAGCATATTTGGAGAATCTCACGGTAAAGGAGTTGGTATCACAATTGATGGATGTCCATCAGAAATTGACCTGACCGATGAAGATCTTTTGCACGATATAAGCCGCAGAAAGTCTGGCGCAAGAGGTACAACCCCAAGAATTGAAGCCGATACGCCCAGCATATTGAGTGGAACCTTCGAAGGAAAAACTACTGGTGCTCCGCTAATCATCCTGTTCCATAACAAAAATACCAAATCGAAAGACTACAGCAATCTGCTGGACAGTCCGCGTCCCGGACATGCTGATTTTGTAGCTCAGCATAAATTTGGCCGACACAACGATTATACCGGAGGTGGTCATTTTTCGGGAAGAATTACTCTTGGGATAGTAGCTGCCGGCGTTGTTGCCAAGAAAATATTAGGCGATGTGCAAATCGATGCCAAACTAACCGAAGTTGGCGGACAAAGCGATTTTGATGCTGCAATTGAAGATGCTTTGCTACAGCACGATTCTGTAGGAGGAATTGTTGAATGCAGAGCCAATAACCTTCCTATCGGATACGGCGAACCTTTCTTCGATTCTGTGGAATCGATGATTTCGCATCTTATTTTTGCGATACCTGCAACCAAAGGAATTGAATTCGGTTCCGGATTCGGCGCAGCAAAAATGAAAGGATCGGAACACAACGATAATTTTATTGATGCCTCTGGAAAAACGGAGACCAATAATGCCGGAGGAATCAACGGAGGAATTACCAACGGAAACGAGCTGGTATTTCGAGTAGCCATAAAGCCAACCTCATCGATTGGCAGAAATCAGAAAACCATGAATTTTGCCAAAGGCGAAGTGGAAGATTTACTGATTGAAGGCCGGCACGATGCCTGCATTGCTTTACGGGTTCCGGTAATTATTGAAGCCGCAACCGCAATTGCATTGGCTGATTTAAAATTGTTAGATAAGGCCAGAAGGTAAATTTAGGCTAAAATTTTAATAAAACTAAAGAGATACCAAAATTGGTATCTCTTTTTATTTACTTATACAATGCTAATTCCAGTGGAATTATTTTTTAGTGAATTTAATTGTATCGACTCCCTTTTTATGAATACAACACAGAATATAAGTGTCACAAGGTAAACTACTCACATCAATTTCTATGTTACCTTTCCCTAATAAAGATGGATTTAATATTTGATAAACTCTTCCATCAAGTCCAATAATTTGAATGGCAGTTAACTCGGAAGAAATATTTTCCGAAACGATTAAATAAAGCTTATCCGAAGTAGGATTTGGATATACTTTGCTTATAATTTCTTGTACTTCATTTATTGCAGTAGCAACTACCTGAACCTTAATTTCAAATGACTCTTCAATCGAATATTCACCATCAGAACTTCCAATTCTTACCCTATACACTTTATCCTGATCATTAAAAATTACTTTATTGGTAAGAGTTGAGCCTGAAATTTCAAACGATTCATTATCATCGGAACCGTCACCTTCCTTTAGTGAATAAGTAAATGTATCACTGTCCGGATCTTCTGAGCTCAAATGAATCTGCAATTGGCCAACAGTGTATAATTCACCAATTAGAACAAATGACTCATCAGAATTATTGAAAAGAATATTTGTAGGTGCTTCATCATTCACATTACCTACATTTATTGTAATATCACCCGTATTACTCAATTCACTATCAGAGATTTCAATTGCAAGCGTGTAACTTGTGATATCTTCATAGTCAACAGAACTTTCTAGAATGACTATTCCCTCTGAAGAGATGGAAAAAATACCATCTTCATTACCTGAAGTAATAGAATAATTTAAGTCATCATTTTCAGGATCAGAAGCATCTAATTTTCCTATTTCAGTTGATATAGATGCATTTTCCTGAATCAAATAAGTTGCATCATTCACAACCGGAGCTTCGTTAACATTGACTACATTGACTAATACAGTGGCATTGGTATTGAATTCTCCATCTGATACATCAACCATCAGAGAATGCTGGTCTTTGCTTTCGAAATCAACCTTCTTTTCAAGTAATAATTTTCCTTCTGAATTTATAGAGAAAATACCGTCATCATTTCCTGAGAGAATCGAATAGCTTAATGTATTATTTTCAGGGTCAGTAGTGTTTAGTTCACCAATTGCGGCAGGAATACTTGTGTTTTCCTCTACCATAAAAGTTGAATCTCTGGCAATAGGGGCTTCATTTCTATCATCCACGATTATATTTATAGAGGCATTATATGAAAGATAGCCGTCTGATGCTTCAATAGAAAGTAAATACTGTTTTTTTGTTTCGTAATCCAAAACTTTTTCCAGTATTAATTCCCCTTCAGATGAAATTGAAAATGTGGCATCATCGTTTCCTGAGAGAATTTGATAAGACAACATATCGCCATCTGGATCAGAAGCTCTTAGACTTGCGAAATTAGATTTTACATCTAGATTTTCAGTTGCATGATAAGTACTGTCTTTTATTACAGGAGATTTATTTTCAAGGGTAGTAAAAGATAGAATGTTGCCATACTCTTGCGCCTGATCAGAAAAATCTTTAGAAAAGAGTCGGTAGGAGTATTTAGTATTTGGAGCAAGATCAGTAATTTGGATAAATGTATTAAAGGAGCTATTATAAACTCCATCAAGACTAACACCTACTTCAATTTCCTGATTGATAATATCACCTTTTCCATAGCCAAAATAAAGCTTGTATTGGCCACCATTTAAACAGACAAAGCCATTAAGCTGTGCGCTGGTTTTACTTATTGCTGATGCTGCGAGCGTAGTTACTCCAATGGGATAACTTGTTGAGCTTGGATCGTTCACAAGCTTGGCCGATATGCCCATTTCTTTCAGTTCGTCAGTATAATATTGTTTCCAATCATTTACTTGATCTTTAAGAGCTATCCTATCGATAACCCAATCTCCAGAAGCTGAATTTTTAGGGAATATTGTAGTGCCTGTTAAAGTTTTATCATTCGATGGAGGATCTAATGTCCATGCAGTATAAATATTGTTATTCCCTAAAGGGTCTAACCAATATAGTTGTGCATATTTAACTCCACTTAAATCATCTGTTACTCTGAGCGAAACTGAAACTGTTTGATCTTCGTTTGATGTGTTGATCGTGTCGGGACTAAAAAAGAATGAAACAGGTACAGGTGGGGTTGAGTCTGTTTGGGATATAACATGTATTTTTGCCGATATTCCCATATCTTTAAGTTCATCAGTATAATAGTATTTCCAATCAGTTACACGATCTTTAAGAGCGATTCTATCAATCACCCAATCGCCATCTGGAGAATTTTTTGGGAAAATTGTACTACCTGTCAAAGTTGTATCATTTGGCGAAGAGCTTAAATACCAGGAAGTATAAATGTTGTTATTCCCTAAAGGATCCAACCAGTATACAAGTACAGATGCAACTCCACTTAAATCATCGGTTACCTTAAGTGATACTGAAACAGTCTGGTCTTCGTTAGTCGTATTGATCGTGTCCAGACTATGAGAGAATGAAACAGGTATAGGAGGTGTAGAGTCTGTTTGGGATATTACATGCAGCCTGGCCGATATTCCCATATCTTTAAGTTCATCAGTATAATAGTATTTCCAATCAGTTACACGATCTTTAAGAGCGATTCTATCAATTACCCAGTCACCCTTTGGCGAATTTTTTGGGAAAATTGTACTACCTGTCAAAGTTGTATCATTTGATGCAGGATTTAATGTCCACGCTGTATGAATATTGTTATTTCCTAAGGGATCCAACCAGTATACAAGTGCTGATTCAACTCCACTTAAATCATCTGTTGCCCTGAGAGAAACAGTAACGTTCTGAGCTTCGTTAGTGGTGTTGATTGTGTCTGGACTAAAAGAGAAAGAAACAGGAACAGGTGGAGCTGAGTCAGACTGAGAAAATCCTAAATAGGATAAAATTAAAAATAGCAAACAAAGAGTCACAGAAAGGATTTTTTTCATATCGTAAAAATGTATGTTGTTATTGAATCTTAATTTGGATAATGTTAATAACATTATTCAAATTAAGCAATAAATCTAGTGAGAAATTATGGCAATCTATTAAATCACATAATATTATTATCTGAACTATTATGTATTTACCAAACGAACAATATGAAAGATGATTTAAAATTACAGGTGCTATTTTTAATTATCATTCAATCTAAAGAAATTCAGCTCATTAAATAAAGGCTGGTAAATGTATTAGACACCCCTTTACAGACTTCTGATTTTTTCGTAACTTATTCATTACAAAATAGTTTATAGATATTAATTAAACTTAAACCGAAAATGAGAAAGTACGGGAATTTGTTACAGATCTGTGGGTGTTTCTTCTTGTTCTGTTTTTTAGCAACAAAAATATCTGCACAGAAACCACAAATAAAAAAGAGAATTGCTGTTTTTGTATTCGAAGATAAAACAGACAAAAGCTGGCGGTGGTGGAACAACAAAGGAGTTGGTGATGGAGTTAGTGATATGCTAACTACAGCTCTTGTAAAATCAGGCAACTACCGAGTAATTGAACGAGCCGAAATCGATCGGATTCTTAACGAACAGGATTTTGAACAAAGCGGACGGGTGACACAGCAAAACGCAGCCCAAATGGGAAGTGTTCTGGGTGTTGAAATTGCTGTAATTGGTTCGGTTTCGGAGTTTGGATACAAAAAAGGAGAAACTGGTGGAGCCATAAAAGGATTAGGTGTAGGTGTATCCAATCAATCGGCAACAGTTGGTGTTGATGTGCGCATGGTGAACACTTTTACCGGAGAAATTATTACTGCAGAAAATGTACGGAAACAAAAATCAGCCAAAGGACTAAAATTAAGAACCAACCAACTCAACTTTAAAGATCAGAAAGACTTTGATGAATCGCTTGTTGGAAAAGCAGCCCGGGAAGCCATTGAAGATATCGTTTTGATGATTGATAACAGCGCCAACAACATTGAATGGCAGGCAAAAGTAATTACAGAGAAAGATGGTGTCGTATTTATTAATTCAGGAGATGCCGATGGCTTAAAAATTGGAGATGAATTATCCGTTTACCGCAAAGGAGAAGATTTAATTGATCCCGACACAGGAATTTCATTGGGTAGTGTAGACTCGAAAATAGGTAAAATTAAGATCACAGATTCCAGCATCGGTTATGGAAAAGCATCAAAGTGTTCAATTGTTCAGGGCACAGGCTTCGCAAAAGGTAATTTTGTGAGATTAAAATAGACGAATAAAATATTAAAAAAGAATACCACTGAGAACACTAAGTAACGCAGAAAAGAAAAACGAACAAGAAGACTCTGTGAAGCTCAGTGTACTCTGTGGTTATATTTTTTTACTTTTCTCTCAATAATACCTCATCTAAATACAGAATAGTATTTCAAAAGAATACCACCGAGAATAAAAAAATAGAGACACTAACGTTCCCTCATACCATTCTTATACCGGTGAAGCTTTTGCACGAGAGCGATGACCATTTTTTTATACCGCAAGCCTATCCGCACCAGACTGATGACGCTATTGCTATGCCGAAAAGACCTCCGCTCCAAAGTGAAACAAGTACAAGCATCATGAAAAGACGATAAACATTGACATTTCCCAATTCAGGCAAAAAAACAGACCCTTCGCTGATAGACCAGCCTATCTTTCTGCCTTTTACAAGCTTATTTCTTTCACGAAAAATTAATTTTATTGCTATATTTAGGATTGTACGGTCAATAGTAAAATGTACTGAAACAATCGCCCATGCATCAAAAAGATGACAAACTGCATACAGAGACCATTTACATTAAGAATATGGTTTGCAATTGTTGTGTTCGGATTTTGAGCATGTCGTTAAAGGAAAATTCAATTCAAGTCGATAAAATTCGATTAGGAATGGCTACAATTACCTACGATACTGATGAACTCGACATGGAAAAAATTAATTCCATCATTCAGGAAAATGGTATGGAGTTAGTAGTTGGTCATGAACAAAAAATAGTAGTACAAATAAAAACAGCAGTTATTGAATTGATTCATCAAATGAATAATGCGGATTCTATTGCCCAAAAATCGGAATATTTAGTCGGCAAACTAGGATTAAGCTATCAGCAATTGTCCAAAATATTTTCCAGGCACGAATCCATTACCTTAGAACGATTCATTATTCTGAATAAAATAGAACGAATCAAAGAACTAATTGATCAGGATGAATACACGCTCAGCGAAATTGCTTTCCTGATGGATTACAGCAGTGTACAATACCTATCCAACCAATTTCATAAAATTACCGGCTCATCCGTTACCGATTACAAAAAAAATCAAGAAAATAACAAAAAGCCCTTACACTCCTTGTATTAAACTCACCAGGCACACTTCCCCACTTAGCAAAACCAAATATTATAACTTATTCACGAAATATTGTAATACTTACAATCAGACATTTCCTTACCTTTTCCTTTGTAATACAGGAGCTTAATGAACTTTCCATCATGCATTTCCTAAAAGTTCATTAGTCTCCATCAACCAAGCATTAATCCCGATATCATGAAATTAAGAAGAAACATAGCCATCAGTGAAAATGGGTTCCTGTTCAATCCTGAAACCGGAGACTCTTTTATCGTAAATCCTATTGCAAAAGAGATATTAAACTATTTAAAAGAAGGATACGATATCGAAAAGATTAACCAATTAATACTCGATCGATACGAAGTAGATCTGGTAACTCTTGAAAAAAACATGGAAGATTTTTTGAAAATGCTCCAACACAACGAATTGCTTGACAAATAAAATGAAAAAACCAAAATTTAATATCGCAGTCACAGGATTAAACAATACCGATAATCCGGGACCGGGAATACCAGTTATTCGAGGTTTAAAAGAAAGCAAAGATTTTGACGTAAGAATAATCGGTCTGGCTTACGAAAATCTGGAGCCAGGAATTTACATGCGCGATTTGGTCGACAAAACCTACCAAATTCCTTATCCATCATCAGGAAAGGATGCTGTGCTTGAACGAATTGAGTATATCAATGCCAAGGAAAATCTAGATTTTATCGTTCCCAACCTGGATGCTGAATTATACACTTTTATTCAATCGAAGGAAAAACTTGAGAAAATGGGCATTCGTACCTTCCTGCCAACCATGCAGCAGTTTGAGGAACGACACAAGGCAAATCTTAACGAATATGGTGAAAAGTACGGGATTAAAGTTCCTTTTAGCAAGTCGATTACCAGCCGAAAAGACATTGAAGAACTGGAAAAGGATTTTGAATATCCCTTACTCGTAAAAGGCAAATTTTACGATGCATATTTGGCCTATACTCCAGAACAGGTAAATACTCATTTCAACAAAATTTCTGCAAAATGGGGACTGCCCGTTATCATTCAGGAATTTATTCGAGGTACCGAAGTAAATGTTGTGGCACTGGGTGATGGGCTTGGAAATACAGTTGGCGCAGTGCCTATGAGAAAACAGTACATCACTGATAAAGGAAAAGCCTGGGGAGGAATTACCATTAAGGATGAAAAAATGCTTGATTTAACCAGAAATTTAATCAAACAAACCAAATGGCGGGGTGGAATGGAATTGGAACTGATAAAGACCAATCAGAATGAATATTTCCTTATTGAAATTAACCCCAGAATTCCGGCATGGGTCTATTTGGCCGTTGCTGCCGGACAAAATCTGCCTGAAGCGCTCATAAAACTAGCTTTTGAAATGGATGTCCCAAACTATTCGGAATATGAAGTCGGAAAAATGTTTATCAGATATTCCTATGATTTAATTGGGGATATCGAACAATTCGGAAGTCTCTCGGTTACCGGAGAAATGTAATAATTCAGCTTGAAGTAGCACAATTATAAGAACTTAAAAACCTAACATACTATCAGATGAAAAAATTGGATTACGAAAGGCCCATACTCAATAAGGTAAATGCCGGCATGCCCGACAAATTCGGAATGAAGACTAAAACAGCAACGCTTAGTCATATTGAGGAACATTCCGTACACGATATATTAAAGGAATATGGTTCACCTGTGTATGTACTATCTGAGCCTTGTATTAGAAAAACATACAGAACCGCTTACAAAGCATTTTCCACTCGATATCCGCGAGTGCAATTTGCATGGTCCTACAAAACCAATTATTTAAATGCTGTTTGTAAAATATTTCACTCCGAAGGAGCATGGGCTGAAGTCGTTTCGGGTTTTGAATACTCCAAAGCCATTGAAAACGGCATCTCAGGCGATCAGATCATATTTAATGGACCCGAAAAATCAAAGGAGGATTTAGAAAGAGCAATCACCGATGGAGCAATGATTCATTTGGACAACTTAGATGAATTTTATTTTCTGGGTGAATTGGCTCAAAAACTGAATAAAAAAGCAAATGTAGCATTGCGCATCAATTTAAATGCGGGTATATATCCACAATGGGACCGTTTTGGATTTAACCTTGAAAACGGAGAAGCATGGCATGCACTAAACCGCATTATGCTGCACAATCACATGGAACTAGTAGGATTACACACACACATGGGAACCTACATTACAGCTGTTAGTGCCTACGCGATCGCAGCAAGTAAACTGGCAGATATGGCCGTTCGCTTGTTTCGAAAATTTAACCATAATGTGAAATACTTAGATTTGGGTGGCGGATTTGCGACAAGAAATACTCTGAAAGGTGCCTATCTTCCAGGTTCAGACACCTGTCCTTCCTTCGATGATTATGCGGAAGCTCTCACCTCTGCTCTTTTAGGAAGTGAATTGCCTCCTGATAAATTACCTCTTTTACTGCTGGAAACAGGTAGGGCTTTGATTGATGAAGCCGGTTATGCTTTAGGAAGTGTTTTGGCAAACAAGCGTTTGGTTGATGGACGCAGAGCTACAGTTATTGATATTGGAGTAAATATGTTGTTCACCTCCTTTTGGTACGAACATGAGGTTGTACCTACTAAATTAAATTCGGAGCAAACAGAAAATACAACGATTTATGGCCCTTTATGCATGAACATTGACGTGATTCGTGAGGCCATACAATTTCCTTTGCTTCAAAAAGGCGATGCCGTTGTAATTCCAAGAATTGGAGCCTATAACATGACCCAATGGATGCAATTCATAAAACTTCGTCCGCCTGTATTATTAATTGATGAAGACAGAAAGATTCACGTTATCCGTAAAAAAGAAAGCTTTGAAGAATTTAACGCCTTGGAAACTGTCCCCGGACATCTTAAATAATAATGAAAGAGCTTAAACAGAACATACTATTTTTAGGAGAAGCGACGCTAAACAGCTACGCTCAGGTATTTTTCTCACGAAACAAAGCCTTTGCAGCATTACTTTTGGCAGTTAGTTTTTTCGACCCCTGGGCCGGAACAGCAGGTCTGATTTCCATTTTAACAGCAAATTTAGTTGCTTACAAAATGGGCTTCTCAACCTATTACATTAAAGATGGCAGCTATGGATTTAACAGTCTTTTAGTAGGTTTAGGCATAGGCCTGTATTTTCAGCCGGGACTCGAAATAACTGTTTTGGTGGTTCTGTCCTCCATTCTTACCCTATTTATCTGCTTGTTTCTGCAAGGTGTACTGGCTAAATACGCTCTGCCCTTTTTAAGTGTTCCTTTTTTGCTTGGAATCTGGATGATTATGCTTGCAAGCAGTGATTTAACCTCACTGGGAATTAGTGAACGCGGCATTTATCAGGCCAACGAAATATTCAGCCTTGGTGGGCAGAAACTGGTAAATATCTACCATAGTATTCAAAATTGGGAATTGCATGAATCAGTTTCTATATTTCTAAAATCGCTGGGGGCAATTTTCTTCCAAAGCAATTGGCTGGCTGGTTTACTAATACTAATTGGTTTGCTTTTCTATTCTCGAATTGCCTTTACATTCGCCATTTTAGGCTATTATATTGCCTACTTTTTCTATATTCTCATCGATGCAAACATTAGCGAATTAGGCTATACTTTTATTGGTTTTAACTTTATTCTAACCTCCATTGCGCTAGGAGCATTTTACGTGATTCCATCACCATATTCTTATTTATGGATTGTTCTTTTGCTGCCAATTGTGGTGCTAATCACACTCAGCAGCATGCATTGGTTTGCTCCTTACCGACTATCAGTTTATGCATTACCATTTAATGTGGTAACTCTTCTTTTCTTATACATTCTAAAATTGCGGCATCAACCCAGCGGAAAACTGCAGGAGGTGCAGGTACAGCACAACTCTCCGGAGAAGAATTTGTACTATTTCAAAAGCAATACTCAGCGTTTGTCCTCAAATGTATTCCCTGATTTTCAACTTCCGTTTATTGGAGAGTGGTCAGTAAGCCAAGCTCATGAAGGTGAGTTTACCCATAAAAATGAATGGCGCCATGCCTGGGATTTCGTAATACTTGATGATAAAAATGAGCAATACAAAAACGATGGTGATTTTGTGGAAGATTACTACTGCTACAACAAAATAATACTATGCCCGGCAGATGGAGAAGTTGTAAATATTTTAGATGGTATTCCTGATAACAAAATTGGGCAGGTAAATTTAGAACAGAATTGGGGCAACAGCTTGGTGATTCGTCACAATTACAGTTTTTACTCGCAATTAAGTCATTTTAAAGAAGGCTGTTTTAAAGTGAAAAAGGGTGATATGGTGAAAAAAGGTGAGGTGCTGGGTATCTGCGGAAATTCCGGAAGATCGCCCTACCCTCATCTTCATTTTCAATTTCAGACCACACCTTATATTGGATCTTCAACTTTTGATGCCGCACTTCCACATTATATTAAACGTCAGGAAAATACTCTGTGCTTGCAATCTTATTCCAGGCCAAAGCAAAACGATAAACTTTTGCGGGGAGAAAGCCATCCGATATTGTCTCAAACACTTGGTTTCCAGACAGGACAAAAATTTACTTTAACCATAGAATCCGGTCTTGACCAAAAATTGGTTCTAATGGAAAAAAACTGGGATTTTGAGGTCAAGTCCGATGCAATTGGAAATACCTACATTCAATGCCTGCAAACCAATTCAAAAGCTTTTTTCAGTGTTGAATCGAATGTTTTACAATTCCACAACTATCTTGGCAACAGACAATCGCTGCTTTACTATTTGTATCTATCCTGCTATAAAGTTTATCTGGGATATTATCAAGACCTGAATGTAAAAGCCGAAATACCTCCGAATCAGGTTTTCAGCTCAAGCAAACTATTTCTGCAGGATTTCATCGCTCCCTTTTACATTTATCTGCAGTCAGACTATCAATTAAAATACCAAAATAAAAAAGAAGGAATTAAGTCCGAAAAAATTGAACTCTTATCTAAAATTGAATGGGGCTATCCAATTAAAAAGGAGCATCTAAGCTCTGAAATCAGAATAGAAAGCGGTGCCTCAATAACTATTAAAATCAGTAGAAATGGTAAATTAATAGAAATAAAATGTGGAAACATGCAAGCATATTAATTCTGGCTATTCTTCTCGGTTTATCTGCAAACTCGCAGAAAAAACTTAGCGTTGCTCAGGTAGACAAAGAAAGCTTTGATCTGTTCCAAAAAGGGCAATGGAAACAATTGATTATAGAAGCTGAGAAAGCCAACAAACAGGGTATTGATTTTTATTATTTGCAGTACCGTGCAGCTATTGCCTACTATGAGCTAAAAAAATACAGAAAATCAGCGGGTCTTTTTCATCAGTTGTACCTGCAAAATAGCGAAGATGCCATTATAAAAGAATATCTGTACTTTTCGTATCTGTTTGGCGGTCGGGAAAAGGACGCAATCCAATTGCAAAACAGATTGGCTCAGTCTACATCGAAAAAATATGGTATCGGGAAAACAAAAATTGTTTCCGGACTGTATTCGGAAATCAAACATGAACTATTGGATGATTATTTAATTGCTTCAGATCTATTGCAGGAACAAACCGTTCGCAAAAACTTTCTACACTATAGCATTGGTCTCAATCATCAGTTAGGGGAAAGGGTTTCACTGTTTCAGGCATTTAGTCATGTTGATGTAAAGAACTCTATTGTAAGTGAAACCTACTTTTTCGACGAAGATATTACCCAAAATCAGTATTACTTAAAAAGTTCTTTTCATGCAGGCACAGGAACCGAATTAATCCTCGCAGGGCATATCATGCAGATAAAAATAAACGGAAACCCTTATTCAGAAACTCTTACCACGGCACTTGACCAACAAAACGCATTCACAAAAGCCGGAGGAAATGGCAATGGTCCTGGTGGTGGAGATGGAACCGGAGATGGAAACGACACCGCCAATACAGATACTGCTGATACAGATATTGTTCTATCTCCCTATCACTTCAGTCAAAATAACTTTATTGCTTATCTGGGACTTTCGCAGCATATATCCAATTGGAAACTTAACGCAGGAGTTTTATACTCTAACGAAGACGATCTTACTCATTGGCAGCAGGAATTGAAACTAACATTTTATCCCTTGAGCAATACAAATCTTAACCTATCTGTAGGTTTTACCAATCAGATAGAAGAAAAAACAGATGAGAATTCGCTAAATAGAAGCTATTGGAAAACTGCTGTTGTGTTCCGAATTGCAAAAAATACGTGGGCAAATGCAGGATATACTTTTGGAGATTTATACCAACAGGTCGAAAATCAGGGATATTCCGTTTTTAATGGCGTTAACCTTGTGAAAAATCGGAAGGAGTTTTCAATTTATCAATATCTATTCAAAGGAAAATTAAATCTGTTCCTGATCTGGCAAAATCAAAAAGAAAAAAATGATTACACAATAAATGACGAATTGAGTAGTCAAAACATCAATGTTCAATCAATAACCGGAGGAATCAAATGGAACTTCTAAAAAAAATCAAATGCAGTATTTTTTCCCTACTATTCATTTCCCTGCTATACAACAACGCAACAGGTCAGGATTTTAAAACCATACGCCTGGCATTCGAAGAAAGCTATAAAAATGAAAAAGAAGGCGATTTCTCTCATGCCATAGATCAGCTAAAAGCAGTATACGATCAAAATTCATATGAGATTAATTTACGTTTAGGCTGGCTCAACTATCAGGCTGGTGTGTTTAATGAATCCATCGCTCATTATCAGCGGGCGGTTAATTTAAAACCTTATGCCGAAGAAGCGAAATTTGGCTTGGTATTACCCAAAGCGGCTATTGGAAATTGGGACGAAGTTCTAAATATCTACAAAGAAATTCTTGACATATCCCCCAATCAAACCGTTGCCAATTACCGCTTAGGCCTTATTTTCTATGGAAGGGAAGATTATGAAAAAGCGCATCAACATTTTAAAAAAGTAGTGGATTTATATCCATTTGGATACGATGCACTTATTATGCTTGCTTGGACCGATTATAGAATGGGCAAAAACAGAGAAGCCCTAATTTTATTTCAAAAAAGCCTGTGGTATTTCCCAAATGATCCCTCTGCTTTAGAAGGTCTTAAGCTATTAGGTCAGGCACAGGAAAACCCTTCGAAGTAAAAAAGACGATTTAATTCTCAATTCTTATTTTCGATACTAATTTAGATTATGTACATTTAGTCGCACAACAACTATAAACGCTAACAATCGAAAATAATGACAACTGATTTAATGATCGTTGAAATGGAAATAGGCATTAAGGCCTATGATATTGACGCAATGGGAATTGTAAGTAATATTGTCTATATCAGATGGTTTGAAGATTTAAGACATTTGTTTCTGGAGAAACACTTTCCATACAATGAAATGATAGCTACCAATATCTCCCCTATTATCATTAAAACTGAAGTGCATTACAAAGTTCCGTTAACCATTCATGATCATCCAAGGGGAACATGCAGAATTAAAAATCTGGGATCGAGCAAGTGGGAAATGGATTTTGAGATCTTTTCCGGTGATATAATTCATTGCAAAGGAAAGCAGACAGGTTGCTTTTACAATCTTGAAAAACAAAGACCTTCATTGATTCCGGAACGCCTTTTGGAAGCTTACGAAAAGGCTAAATTACAAATGCATGACGAATAACACAATGATCAAGTTGTCTTCTATAAAAGCCTGAAGCCCTATGAGTAAAAGAGTAAAGTACATTTCTGTTTTAAGAGGAATAAATGTGGGTGGCAAACGTAAAATTCTGATGGCAGATCTTAAAGAATTGTATTCTGAATTGGGGTTTGAAAATTGTATCAGCTACATTCAAAGCGGAAATGTAATTTTTGAATATCAAAACGTCTCCAATTCTATACTTGAAGCAAAATTAGAAGATGCCATTTTGGAGAAATACGGTTTCGAAGTGCCTGTAATAGTGAGGACACGAAACGAATGGGAACAATCAGCTCTGTCAAATCCGTATACTGATTCTTATGAAAATAAGTGTCTTTACCTCACCTTCCTAAGTGAAATTCCAAAAATAGAATTAAGCGAAGCTATCAGTGAATTAAGCTTTGAACCGGATCGTTTTCAAATTATCGATAAAGATGTATTTATATACTGCCCGGGGCAGTATCACAAAACCAAGCTCAGCAATCAGTTTTTGGAATCGAAGCTAAAAGTGAAAGCCACAACCCGTAACTGGAATACAGTTCTTAAATTATTGGAACTAATAAAGCAGAGATAATACAAAAATATCTAAAGAACCAATACGTGTAGTAAAGCAAATAGATGTCTTAAATGTATATTAAAACAGATTAGACAAGATCATGAACAGAAAAGCTTTATCACATTTAGAATCTGTAGTAATTTCGATTATCATCCTTACCATAAGTTCCTGTAGTTTTCCCTCCTATCAGTATGTATTTGAGACTCCGCCAGTATTGAATTTCGAAAATGGAACCTGGCTGGTGAATAAAATACAAGCCGATATTCCATGGACAGCAAAAAATGCTCTGGATAAAAATATGACTAAAGAACTTAAGAAACTTGGTGGTGATTCGGTACAATTCATTGATGATGTAAATTTCCCTTACCTAACACCAGATCAGTTTAAGTTTGCCCCATCCGAAAATACATTTGCTCTTCTGCAAAGCACCACCGGTTTTAATTTTCTGATCAATACAAAAGCAATTAAACTAAGAAATGAACTTGATTCATTCCGTCCTAATGGGACAAAACGCTTTCAAAAAAGCAAATCAGAATTAATTATTGTAATCTATGAAATTAAGACAGGACAGAAAATATATTCTCAAAGGGTAATTGCCAGTGAATCGTTAGATGAAAATGATGATCGTTTTACCTTTTCGGACTCCGCTCTTTCTTTAATTTCCAAAGCCCAAAAGAAAGCACTAAAAAATATCAAGAAGCGCGCAGTAAGAAATAGATAAAAGCCCCTGCTATCTCTTTAATTTCAAAGCTCCTTTTAGTGACAAATTTTAATCGTCTCTTAAGCAAAATACAAAGAACCCGCTGATACATCCCGAAAATCACCCTTCTTATCGAAAAGTGTAAAAAAATAAGTCTTCTTATTGTACCTATTTCTATTTTAGTTGCCTTAAAACAACACAAGCATAACTCAACAACATGAAAAGAAATTTATTGACCCTCCTATTA
The DNA here is from genome assembly GCA_016936255.1 of Marinifilaceae bacterium. GTDB lineage: Bacteria > Bacteroidota > Bacteroidia > Bacteroidales > Marinifilaceae > Labilibaculum. Next base: position 73,225 of record JAFGYE010000117.1, read on the forward strand.
TTAACAATAGGAATAGGATTATTTGCGCAGGAAATTCCTGCCCCAAAAGCAAATTATGAATTGGCAGCAAAATTCTCACCTAACCGACTAAAAAAATTAGTATTCTCGACCAGTGTCAATCCTCATTGGTTAAAGAACGGTGAAAAATTCTGGTACAACTACAAAACCCCGGAAGGAAACTTCTACTATTTGGTTGATCCGGTAAGCAGTACAAAATCAGAGCTGTTTAATGCAGTAAAAATGGCCGCTGACATGAGCCGTTTAACGGCAGATCCTTTCGATGCAGAGCATTTGGACATCAGCAAATTGAAATTCATCAACAATGAAAAAACGATTCAGTTTGAAGTGAAAAGTAAGCTGGTGGAAGAGGAAGAAAAAGACGACGAAAACGGCGATAAGCAGGAAGAGGAAAAAGAGGGCGGAAAAAAGCAAAAAGCCAAAAAGAAAATGGTTGCCAAAGTTTGGCATTTCGAATATCAAATTGCTTCTAAACAGCTAAATCTACTGGATGAATTCGAAAAGCCTTTGGAGCAAAAAGATTGGGCTTCGGTATCTCCAAATCAGGAATACGTAATTTTTGCAAAACATCACAATTTGTACTGGATGGATGCAGAAAACTATAAAAAAGCTCAAAAGAATGAAAAAGATTCTACTATTATTGAACATGAGTTAACTACAGATGGTGTAGAATATTACAGCTATGGCAGTGGTACTTATGGTAAAACCAATAAAGAAATAGAAGAAGAAAAAGACAAACGCAAAGCTGCTTATGTAACTTTCTCGGCAGACTCAAAAAAGTTTGCGCTAACCAGAGAAGATGAGCGCAAAGTAAAAGATCTTTGGGTGATCAACTCCGTGGCTTCTCCACGACCTACCTTAGAAAGTTACAAATATCATATGCCGGGGGAAAAAGAAGCTCCTCAATATGAAATTTTAGTTTTCGACTGGGAAAGTAAAAAATCCGTAAAAGTAAAAGCTTCGGCATTTAAAGATCAGACTCTTTCCATTCTAAGAGCTCCAGAGAAAAAAATGGATGCAGATGATGATCTGCAATTTTCAAAATGGTTATCTGCCGGCAGTGATCTATTGTATTTCAAGCGTCAGAGCCGTGATATGAAACGTGTTGATATCTGCACCGCCAACACCTCAACCGGTGAAGTGAAAATCTTGATTGAAGAGCGTTTAAATACCTATGTAGAAACCAGACCATTAGGATTTGTAAATAACGGCAGCGAACTGATTCATTGGTCTGAACGCGACGGATGGGCACATTTTTACCTTTACGACGGGGAAGGAAATCTAAAAAATCAAATTACATCAGGCCCTTGGCATTGCGATAGAATTCAGGGAATTGATGAAAAAAACAGAGTTCTTTACTTTACTGGAAATGCCCGGGAAAATGGCGAAGATCCATATTACACTCACCTTTACAGTGTAAACTTTGATGGTACAGGATTGAGACTTTTGAACAAGGGAAATTTCTCGCACGATGTAAGTCTGAATGATCAAAACCACTACTTTGTAAACAACTCATCAAGAGTAAATACAGCTCCGGTTTCGGCACTGTACAATTCGAAAGGAAGCAAATTAATCGATTTGGAAACCACTGATCTTTCCCGACTATTTGAAACCGGTTATCAGTTCCCCGAGCTGTTTAAAGTAAAAGCAGGTGATGGTGTAACCGATATTTATGGAGTGATGTACAAGCCATTCGATTTTGACCCGAATAAAAAATATCCAATTTTAACCTATGTGTATCCGGGACCGCAAACCGAAGCCGTTTACAAAAGCTTCTCGACCCGCATGGACAGAGCCGATCGTATGGCTCAGTTAGGATTTATTGTAGTAACTCTCGGCAATCGGGGTGGTCACCCTGCCCGTTCGAAATGGTACCACAACTATGGTTATGGCAACCTAAGAGATTATGGTTTGGAAGATAAGAAAGTTGGTTTGGAACAATTGGCCGACAGATTTGACTTTATTGATATTACTAAAGTGGGAATTTTCGGTCACTCCGGAGGTGGATTCATGTCTACAGCGGCCATGTTGGTTTACCCTGATTTCTTTAAAGTTGCAGTTTCTGCTGCCGGAAACCACGACAATAACATCTACAACCGCTGGTGGAGTGAAACACATCATGGTGTGAAAGAGGAAATATCTGAAAAGGGAGATACTACCTTTACCTATAAAATTGATGATAATCCAAGTTTGGCTAAAAATCTAAAAGGAAAACTAATGCTTGTTACCGGTGATATTGACAACAATGTACATCCTGGAAATACAATCAGAATGGCCAATGCCTTGATCAAAGCAAACAAACGATTCGATTTCTTCATTTATCCCGGTCAACGCCACGGATTTGGTGACATGAGTGAATACTCGTTCTGGTTACGCGGGGAATATTTCTGTAAGTATTTACTTGGCGATTTTAGAAACAGCGCCGATTATATCGAAATGCAAAATGATAAACCTAAAAAGTAAGACTCTCTTAGCCTAAAATATTTAAAATCCCGATTTGCAATTGCAGATCGGGATTTTTATTTTTTTGAAGTGTATTATTTTATCTTCGCACAAAAATCCCGCAAAATTTGCTCTGTAGATTCAAAATCAAGACATTCATCAGTCACAGAAACGCCATACTTAAGTTTTGATTTGTCTTCTGGAATATTTTGCTTGCCAAACAACAGGTTACTCTCTACCATAAATCCCATGATAGATTTATTCCCTCCGGCTATTTGCCCGGCCAGACTGGCTAAAACAATTTCCTGTTTTTGGGCTTTTTTAGAAGAGTTCGCATGACTGCAGTCGACCATTATTCTTGGCACAATTTGCAGATCAGACAGTTTTTTTTCAATCGCAGCAATGTGTTCTGCTCCAAAATTAGGCTTCTTACCTCCTCGAAGTATGATATGTGTGTTTGGATTTCCTAAGGTACGAATCACAGCCACTTTTCCTTCAGGATTTATACTCACAAAATTATGTGGAGAGGCAACAGCCTGCATTGCGTTTATGGCAATATCAATATTCCCATCGGTACCGTTTTTAAAACCAACAACCGACGATAAACCACTTGACATGTTTCGGTGACTTTGCGATTCGGTAGTTCGGGCACCAATTGCTGTCCACGAAAACAGATCCTGAATATACTGTGGAGTTACAATATCCAAAGCCTCTCCGGCAGCCGGCAGTCCAAGTTCTGCAATATAAGCCAAAAGCCCGCGAGCCTGCTTTAAGCCATCCTGAATTTTGCACGAATTATCCATGTAAGGATCATTTATTAGGCCTTTCCATCCCACTGTAGTTCTGGGTTTTTCAAAATAAACCCGCATCACAACAAACAAATCCTCTTTTAAATCATCAGCCAGTACTTTTAATTTTTGAGCGTACTCTTTTGCCGATTTAATATCATGAATAGAGCAAGGTCCAACAATAGCAAGTATTCTCTTATCACTGCCATTTAGTATATTTTTAATCGTAGTCTGTCCGTTATTAACGGTTTCGATGTGTTTTTCGCTAAGCGGATATAATTCTTTAAGTTCTATTGGAGTAATAATAGACTGCTCTGCACCTACATTTAAATTCTCTATTCTGGGGTCCATCATGTTCTTTGCTCTTTTAACAGTAATCGTAAAATTATCTTACAGCTTGTGAAAATAAGCTTTATTTCTTTGAATTGGAATTTTCCCTATATCAATACATATAAGCGGCAAGCATTTTATTAATCTTCCGTTTGTTATTTTCTTCAGCCAATCATAAGTTTATAAAGATTCTAAACAAATAAAATTTTCCTTCAAAAGCCCAATATTTTCAAGCTCAAAGCTCTAATTCGTAATCTGCAAAAAATCAAAATCAGCAATAAAACACGAATATCTCAAACCATACATCTAGATATCTGAATATTATTCTTTAAATTAGATAATTAACAAAAGAAAAATAAATTATGGCCAAAATCGTTGTTTTAGGAGCAGGAATTTCAGGACATACTGCTGCTGCATTTATCAAGAAAAAATTAGGAAAACAGCATGATGTTGTTGTTGTTTCTCCAAACAGTTACTACCAGTGGATTCCTTCCAACATTTGGGTTGGAGTAGGTCGCATGAATGTTGATCAGGTTCGGTTCAAGCTAAAAAAAGTATACGATAAATGGAAAATCGACTTTAAGCAAGCCAAAGCTGTATCAATCCATCCGGAAGGCAATCAGGAAATTACCAAAGGGTTCGTAAGTATTGAATACACCGATCCTGAAAGAAAAGGTGAAACAGAGCAAATTGATTACGACTATCTGGTAAATGCAACCGGACCGAAACTTAATTTTGAAGGCACTCCGGGATTAGGTCCCGGTAAAAATACAGAGTCGGTTTGCTCCTGCGATCATGCCATTCACGCATGGGAAAAACTACAGGCTTGCTTCAAAAAAATGGAGGCCGGCGAAAAACAAACCTTTCTTATTGGAACAGGCCATTCGATGGCAACCTGTCAAGGAGCTGCTTTCGAGTACATTTTAAATGTTTCCTACGAAATAAGAAAACGGAAACTGGAACATTTGGCTGAGTTGATTTGGATCACCAACGAATACGAATTGGGCGATTTTGGAATGGGTGGCGCCTTTATTAAACGTGGCGGTTATATCACTTCAACCAAAGTATTTGCTGAATCCTTCTTAATTGAAAACGGAATTAAATGGATTAAACGTGCAGGCGTATTTGAAATTGAACCCGGAAAAGCAAATTACGAAACTCTTGATGGTGAAAAAAACTCAGTAGAATTCGATTTCTCGATGCTGATTCCCGGCTTTTCGGGGGTTGGCTTAAAAGCCTTTGGGAAAAATGACGAGGACATCACTTCCACTATTTTTGCACCAAATGGCTTCACCAAAGTTGATGCCGATTACACGGCAAAAGATTTTGAGGAATGGAAAGCTTCAGATTGGCCGGAAACATACCGAAATCCTACTTATCCAAACATATTTGCCCCGGGAATTGCTTTTGCTCCTCCACATTCTATTTCGAAACCAATGAAGAGCAAAAACGGAACGTCAATTTTTCCTTCTCCACCACGCACAGGAATGCCATCAGGCGTGTCGGGTAAAGTGGTTGCTTTAAACATTGTGAATTTGGTAAAAAAAGGCGAACACAAATTAAAACACAGAGCTTCGATGGCTAAAATGGGAGCTGCTTGTATTGTATCTGCTGGATATGGTATGACGAAAGGATCGGCGGCTACAATGACCGTTTATCCTATCGTGCAGGATTGGGACAAATATCCTGAATGGGGACGAAGCATTAAATATACCATGGGTGAACCCGGATTAGCAGGTCATTGGCTAAAGTGGACAATGCACTATATGTTTCTGCACAAAGCAAAAGGATACCCTTTTTGGTGGTTGTTACCCGAATAAGAATAAAATCGAATTTGTTAAAATCAATATACCATGAACACAACAAAAAGAAGAGGATACTACGAGGAAGCTTACCCTCCGATGCCAACCAAAACAACTAAATTTTGGCGGAAAATGATTTTTTATCAAGCCTACCGGTTCATTGTTCTTAATATTAAGATCATTCGAATTGTTGCAATGGGGCATTCTTAATAACGAAAAATACAAATGGGAAATTTACCTGATGTGAATTTCCCATTCCATTTTTACTATTTAAGAATTAAACAGGCCGTAATACACCAATGGATAAAATAAACCCAATTTTTCGCTCCAGTATTTCATATAATTCCACTTATTTCAACAATTCTATCCCGAAAAAATTTTCGTAAAATAAATCCCCCTGCCAAAACACAAATTTTCAAGATTATTTCGAACTTTGACAAAAATTAATAAACATGGTAATAGATAAAATTGAAAATTCACAGCTTTACGCTGGATTAAGTGAGCGAATTGCCAAGGCATTTGCATACATCAACAGCACAGACCTACTAAATACCGAAGTAGGAAAATATGAAATTGACGGGGAGAATGTTTTTGCTCTTGTTCAGGAATACACCACAAAAAACCTGGAAGATTGTAAATTGGAAAGTCATTTCGAAAACATCGACATTCAATATGTAATTTCTGGAACAGAAAATATGGGTGTTCGTATTTTAAGTGACCAAATTCCTCATACTGTAAACCATGAGAAAGATGTTGCATTCTATCAAAATGAATCAACCCAGTTCGAACTAACGCAAGGAATGTTTGCTATCTTTTTTCCAAATGATCTTCATTGTCCTTGTATTAAAAATGGTGAAAATTCGAAAGTAAAAAAACTAGTCATTAAAATTCGCATCTAAATTTCTTACCCCAGATACAAACAGCAAAGCTGAGATACTTTCTCAGCTTGTTTCCACTTCTTCATCTACGCTTTTCAAGCTGCATCTATTTTGTTTCTTAAATCCCTGCGATCAGTGCCTTTCTCTATCGAACAGTCTGCAAATACCCAGGTTGCAAATCATTTTTATTGTGTCAGACACAAATAATATTCTTAAATTTAATCTGGCAACTAAAATAACCGAACTAACACAAGTTTTAGAACACTAACTAAAAAAGGAATTTATGCTCATTGTGCTCTGTTCCTTTGTACCTCGAGATAGTTATTATTTAATTAAACCCCTAAGTATTATGAAAAAATTAAGTTTACTTGTTGTACTCTTCTCTTTCCTATTTGTGGCCTGTGCCGATAAAAAGCCCAAAACCGAAAAAGTTGAAACTACAACCGAAATGGAAATTCAGGAAGTTGATACAATGCTTATTGATTCTCTTGCGACAGAATTGGAACAAACAAAAGATGATATTGAAGAAGCCGCTAAAGAGGTGGATCAATTATTAGAAGAATTGTAACCGTAAAAAAACAGCTATGAAAAAATTAATTATAAGTTTACTTTCCATTTGTTTTGTGATGTGCACCAGTCAGGCACTAATGGCCCAAAAAGGATTGGAAAAAAAGGGAAAAGAAAAAATCGAAAAAGTCCATAAATCTCAAAAGGATTCCATTCAAAAAGGAATGAAAGACAAAAAGACTAAATTGAAAGAAAAGGGTGAATCACATATGGACAGCACAAAGGTTCACAAGGAAAAATACAAGGATGCCAAGGAATCAATGGAAGAAAAAAAAGATTCCATGAAATCTGAAATGAAAGACAAAGGGCATGCTTATGGCAAAGATAAAGAACTGGAAGGAAAGGAATTTGGTCAAAAAAGAGCCGAACAAGCAAAAATGCACCGCGAAAAATGCCGTAAGGAATTAAACGAAACGGTAAGCCAATCGGATGAAAAAATAAAAATGGCGAAAGAAAAAATCAAGAATGCAAAGGCAAAGTTGGAGAAAGAAAAAAGCGAAGGCAAAACTTCTGATGAAATGTATCAGGAAAAATCAGAAAAAATTAAGAAAGCTGAAAACAGTATAAAAGCTTTGGAAGAAAAAGTTGAAAAAGCGAAAATGAAAGAAGAATAAAGGAAATCTAAACTGATATAACCTCTGCTAAAAATACAAAAGTACTTAGCAGAGGTTTTTTATGTCTATAAAAATCTCCGAATATCAACCTCTTTGGCAAGAGGATAATCGTTAACCGAAAGAAAACGAACCATTTCCCGGGCAAAATAAGGTGCCAGCATTACTCCTTTTGTTCCCAATCCATTAAAAATAGCCACATGTTTGTGAAAGGGATGTGTTCCTAAAACCGGACGACGATCGATTACTGTCGGACGTATTCCAGCCCAATGATTTACGACCGTGTAGGGCAATGAAATTAAATTATCCAAACGGCCCAGCAAGTCCTTTCTGGCTTCGAGTGTAAGCTCCTCGTTCTGATTTTTCCAATCGTAGGTTGCTCCTATTTTAAAACGATTTTTTCCAATTGGCATTACAAATAAATTCTTGTTAAAAATATAATCTTCGGATAAACCTTCGCACTCAATTTCCAACAATTCTCCTTTAGTCGGGTTAAAGCCAACCTCCTTAAAATATGGGTTTTCAGCGGCGTAATGTCCTTCACAAAAAACAATTGTTTCGGCTGAAATACCATGCCAGGTAATCTCTCCATCAATAAACCCGATATCTTTGTACTTAAAATTTGCCTCTACCAAAAGTCCTTTCGATTTAAAAAACTTCCTCAGTTTTTTCAACAATTTGTCCAAAAGAAGATAACCGGAGTTGGTTACCCTTCCATAAGAATTAAAATCTTTAAAGCCACTCCCAATCGAATTGCTTTCCATTCCCACAATATAATCGGAGAAGCTGCCGTCTTCGATCCGTTCTGCCCACATTTTGGATTCATTATCCGCTAAAGGCTTTATAATATCCATCGGATACAAGAACCGATGTCCCAGGTCATTCTCCAAATCCTGATACATTTTTGTCATAACAGGCAAAACTTCATCCACCATCCAGCTCTTGGTAAGCCGCTTAAAAACAATTGGATTATACATTCCTGCAGCAACATTGGAAGCAGTACTTTTATCGGGACTCGCAACAATTGTAAAATTAAGTCCGGCCCTGTACATATCGTATGCAAGCAAAGATCCTGCTATCCCCTGTCCTACAATCAAAAATTTCTTTTCCATAAATTCCTGTTAAAATGATTCTGCAAACATAGCAATTTAAGACTAACAAGTCCTAATTACACCTTGCAGGTCTTTTTCATGCTTGTTTGAATGTAAAAAACCATTACTTTTGCAATGTTTATTAATTCTAAATTAGAATAACAAAATGCTGCTTCACAATAAACTTAGCAAAGAAGAACTAAAGAAACAACTTGAGAACGAAAACTTTAGCCGAAAAACGTTTTCCTTTTACCGATATGTGATTATTGAAAATCCACAAGAGTTTCGTGATAAACTGTATCAGAAATGGTTTGAATTGAAAGGGAAAGGAAGAATATACATTGCCCGCGAAGGGATTAATGCTCAAATGAGCATGCCCGAACACCATCTGGAAGAGTTCTTTTCTCACTTAAACAGCTTGCCCGAATTGCAGGATATGCCCATAAAATGGGCTGTTGAAGATGATGGAAAATCGTTTTACAAACTAATTGTAAAGCTGCGTCCTAAAATTGTTGCCGACGGGCTGAACGACAATTCCTTTGATGTTACCAATGTGGGAAATCACCTCTCGCCGCTTGAATTTCACGAGCAGGTAAGTCATCCCGATAGCATTGTTGTGGATATGCGCAACCATTACGAAAGTGAAATCGGGCATTTCGAAAATGCCATTTGCCCCGATGCCGATACTTTTCGCGAAGAAATTGATTTGGTAGTAGAGGATTTGAAGGATAAAAAAGATCAGAAAGTTTTGCTTTACTGCACCGGAGGAATTCGCTGCGAAAAGGCCAGTGCTTATTTAAAGCATCACGGGTTCGAAGATGTAAACCAATTGCACGGCGGTATTATTGCCTATGCACAGGAAATAAAACAGCTCGGACTGGAATCAAAATTCAGAGGAAAGAATTTCGTTTTTGATGAGCGGTTGGGCGAAAGCATCAACGAAGAAGTAATTGCCAAGTGTCACCAATGTGGAAAGGCCTGCGATACACATACCAATTGTGCCAACAACGATTGCCATTTGCTCTTTATTCAGTGCGGCGAATGCCGCGATCATTATAAAGGGTGCTGTACCGATGAGTGTACTGAAATTATTCAATTGCCCTTGGAAGAACGCATCCTTTTGCGGTCGAAATTCCACGATAAATACAGCAAAAGTCAGATTTACAGACAGCGGATCAGGCCGAAGCTAAATCAATTAAGCTCTAAGGAACAAGGGACAAGGTAAAAGCTCCAAGGGACAAGTTTAAAGAAACCATCATCTGCACCGTGCTTTAGACCGGTGAGCAAAGGATAAAATACAATTCTTTTTCTCTGTGTAGCTTTGTGACCTCTGTAGTTAAACAATTTTCGCAACAGAGAACTGAGGTTCACTGAGATTTTTAACGCGATACAATCGCGCACCAGCACAAGAAAAATTAATAATGAGAGAAGTAGAAAGGAACAAGAAAAAAGTAAGGAACACAAACCATCGTTTGCACCGTGCTTTAGACCGCTGAGCAAAGGATAAAACACAATGCTTTTTCTCTGTGTAGCTTTGTGGCCTCTGTGGTTAAACAATTTTCACAACAGAGAACACTGAGGTTCACTGAGGTTCACTGAGTTTTTTAACGCGATACAATCGCGCACCAGCACAAGAAAAATTAATAATGAGAGAAGTAGAAAGGAACAAGAAAAAGTAAGGAACACAAACCATCATTTGCACCGTGCTTTAGACCGATGAGCAAAGGATAAAACACAATGCTTTTTCTCTGTGTGGCTTTGTGACCCCTGTGGTTAAACAATTTTCACAACAGAGAACTGAGGTTCACTGAGTTTTTTAACGCAATACAATCGCGCACCAGTACAAGAAAAATTAATAATGAGAAATCTATAAATAACAATAAATCTTTTTCATTAATAATTAATAATTGATAATTCTTAATTTATAATTAAACATGAGCAATTTTTGGCACAACATACCAACTCCCAGCTTCTCACTCGCACCTATGGAGGACGTAACCGATACCTCGTTTCGCGAGATCGTTTTACAAACCATGCAGGAAGGGAAACTGAACATTCTATTCTCAGAATTTACTTCGGTTGACGGCATGTGCCATCCCGTAGGACACGAGAAAGTAAAGCACCGCCTGCGGATTAACGATTCGGAGAAAGCATTGCTGAAGCAGAAAAACGTGAAGATAATTGCACAGATTTGGGGAAAAGATCCGGAGAAATACTACAAAACTGCTCAATACATTGCCCGGGAAACCAATTTTGACGGCATTGATATCAACATGGGTTGTCCGGTAAAAAATGTAGTGAAAAATGGCTGCTGTTCGGCTCTTATTGCTCAGCCCGATTTGGCCAAAGAAATTATTTTAGCCACAAAAGAAGCCACCAATCTGCCCTTGAGCGTTAAAACCCGCATTGGCTTTAAAGAGGTTGTTACCGAATCGTGGATCTCTCACCTTTTGGAAATGCCGATAGATGCTCTGACCATTCACGGACGCATACAAAAACAACTATCAAACGGAATGGCCGATTGGAACGAAATCGCAAAAGCGGTACAATTAAGAAATCAACTGGCACCTCATATCAAAATAATAGGCAACGGCGACGTGGAATCGTACGAAGAGGGACTGCAAAAAGTGGCACAGCATGGTGTTGATGGTGTAATGGTAGGCCGTGGTATTTTCAAGAATCCCTGGTTCTTTTATCCTGATAAGAAAAATGTAAGCATGAACGAAAAGCTGGCACTTTTAAAAGAGCACACCCGGGTATTTGATACAACCTGGGGAAGCGAGAAAAACTTCGCCATTCTGCGCCGTTTTTTCAAGATTTACACCAGCGGATTTACCGGTGCCTCGGCTCTGCGCAATGTATTAATGAATACACACAATGCAGAAGAAGTTTACAATGCACTTGAACAGTTTACAATGAACAGTAATCAAGGAACAATTTATTAAAAAGTTTAACCACTAAGTACTCAAAAGGATAACCCGAAGTAACACAAAAAAAATTATTTCCATCAATACTTTTTCGCTCTGTGACCTCTGTGGTTATATAAATAACCATTAACACAGACATTATCAAACAAAATTCACCACAGAGAACACGGAGTATTAAAAAATAATATTTATTTACAATAGTCAAGCATTTACGTTTTTACTTTGTGCTACTTCGTGAAGAAACTTGGTGTACTTTGTGGTTAAATAAAAATTACCGCAATAAGCAGTAAACAATCGCAATCATCTTTAGACTTTGGACCTTCGACTCTTCAAGACTTTTCCAGCCCCATGGTATAATTTTTGTGCTTATTTAGAGCAACCAACAGCTCTTTTTTCATCTACCAGTTAAGAAGTAACCAAAAGCATAAATCTAAATTGCCATGAAAACAAAAGAAACACTTTTAGCCATCTTATTTATTTTCGTAACCATAGTTTCGTGTGACAAGGATTCTAATCCTGATAAAATACCAACATGTTTTAACGATTACTTCCCACTGCATATTGGCGATACATGGGAATATAAAAATTACATCCGGAAAGCAAACATAAGCAGTACGATCAACAATAAGGAATATACATTAATCACTAGTGAAATATTTAGGGCAGATACTCTATACGATACCAGAGAAGATTTTTACAGAGTAGAAAACGGCAAAGTATACAAGCTTTATACCGATCAATCGGATGAATTTCTTTTTGCTGATTTTACCCTTGCCGAAGGAGAATCCTGGAAATACACAGGAGAAAATATGAATGGCGACCAATGGAATGTTACCGTACAAGAAAAAATCGACTTTGATTTTGGCAACACCGTTCTTCACAATTGCAGGCCATTCTACTACGATGTTTCTGGCTGGGCCGATGAAGAGCAAGTTTATGTGTTTGCTCCCGGCATAGGTATAATCAGTAACTATTCGCCGGCTTGGGGCGCTGGTGATACCATTCAAAAGGCGCAGATTAACGGAATTGAGTATTTGTTCAATTAATTCGCCCAGATACAAGCAAATAAATTGAATACAGACCAAACCTGGCGAGGATACCACATTAAATCACCTGCAAATTCTCCTGTAATTCCGAAGGAAAACTATAAGCATACAATTCCTTCGGAATTTCCAGATCTGCCACACGAATTGCACTTTTCCCATTGTGCTGCGTCATAAAAAACTTAGTGTACTTTATGGTTCAATAAAAAATACAACAATACAAGCCCCATCCTTCAAACTGAAAACATCTAATTCTTTCGGAAATACCAACATAAAAAGTCCGAAAAGTTCAATTGAATGATCATTCTGAATCTGCCTCTTTAATTCACAGATTCCTCGATACCCCGGGATGACAATGGAACTCACTATAAAAAACACCCTTTCCTTGCCTGGACTTCCCCTAAAAAGGGAAGACTCTATTACCGACAGAAATTACCGAACGAAGGAATTCTCCCTTTTTAAGGGATTTATCGGGGAAAATGATTGGAAAATTTTAAATACAAATATGTATTGTTTAATAAAAAAAATAACTACATTTATTAATCGCTCTACATAATATTCACATAAGTAGTTCACCTTAAGAAAAATGAAATCGAATAACAATCGTTTTTTGATCAATACCAACAAGAGCAAAGACTAGAAAAAATAGTTTTTTGATCAATAATCATATCGTTAAAGCATGAAATATTGATTTTTTGTACAATGCTACTATTAGCAAAGCCCGAAAAATGGTTTTTTCACTCAATGCTACTATTAGTAAAGCCTGAAAAATGGTTTTTTTGACAAATGCTACTATTAGCAAAGCATGAAATATTGATTTTTCACTCAATACTACTATTAGCAAAGCATGAAATATTGATTTTTCACTCAATGCTACTATTAGCAATAGCAAAAAATGAACATTCGAAAAAACAATACGAGTAAAACAGAAAACAAGATTCTGAATAATTAACAAATACAAAATTAAAATTACAGACAATGACATTAATCAAGAAAGTTTCACCGAACAGCCGCAATGGCGATACAAGTGCATTACTAAGCCTTATTCTAAAAGAATTTGCGCAAAACGATTGGAGTCCTGACACTTATTTAAGCCCCATCATTAAAGATGTAAGTGCAACAAACACCGCACTGATTGAGGCATTGAGGCGATTAACAGCTTATTCTCAGATGGCAGAGAAAGACAATGTGCGCGATATGGCAATCAGAGCCTTGTTTAAGTTGGTAGAAGGCTATGTTCATATTCCTATTGCTGAGATGCAGGAAGCTGCATTAGTAGTAGAGAATGTATTGAATCAGTACGGTTTGAGTATACAGAATGAAGATTATGCAGAGGAATCAGCAGATGTTGAGTCTTTATTAAACGATTTAAGCAGGCCTGATGTTGTGGCAGCCATAACAAAATTGCAGGGAGTAGCTGAAATAACAGCAAGTTTGCATGATGCCCAAAAAGATTTCGAAAATATAGCCTTGCAGCAGGCCGAAGGCGAAAGTGTGAAGAAGGATTTGGCTTCGGCCAGTCAATTGAAGAAAAAGATTATCGCAGAGATTAATGATAACTTGGTTGGCTATATGAATACCATGGCAAAGGTAAATCCTGCCACCTACGAAGCTACCGCCAAAACCATAACCGAATTAATCGATAAAAACAATGAGTTGGTAAAACGCCGCAAAAAAACAAACGTGGCAGACAGCGAATTGGTTTAAAGCTAAGGCTAAG